>NZ_CP118963.1:2400000-3000000 GCF_029024105.1 Acinetobacter lwoffii
GAGCTACTCTTTTTATCTTTCCATGGTTTCGCATTTTTTTCTAGGTGGAATCACCGCATGCGCTTGCCGATCTGCAATGGCCTGACGGCATTGCTTGGTGTCATAAGCTGCATCGGTATAAACAGAGTCAATCTGCTCATCTTGTGGAATCTGATTAAGTAAATCACCAAGCACCTGTGAATCACTGAGATTATTGGTTGTAAGCTGAACTGCTCGTATTTGTAGGGTTTTAGCATCTATGCCAATATGTAGTTTACGCCATTGGCGACGATATTCAGGTCCATGTTTCTTGCGTTTCCATTCGCCCTCACCTAGAAGCTTCATGCCTGTAGAGTCTACGAGTAGATGCAGCCCATCGCTACTTTTTTGGTAGCTGCTTGCAATATCAATATGCTTTTGTTTTCTACAAATGGTGGAATACGAATATCACTGATATTCGGGGCTGCTCAGCCGCAAAGCTTAATCAGACTTTGCACAAAGCCAGTAACCATACGTAAAGACAGACGGAATAAGGATTTAATCATTAAGCAGCATTGGATGGCTACGTCGGAGTAGATTTGATTTCGCCCTTGTTTGCCTTTTGATGGAGCATACCATTGCGTAGCAGGATCCAACCAAAGGGCAATATTTCCGCGACTCATGAGTGCTCGGTTATATGCGGGCCAATTGGTAGTGCGGTAGATTTTGTGTGTAGGCTTCTTCATTTGAAAATTGAATCGTACCGGGTTTGTCGGAGCCTTTTGTATTTCATTAGCTTATATTAAAACCTGCGCGCCAACTTTTAATAATTGAAATTTCTCAGCTGTATAGGTGCATAAAGATCATTAAAAAATAAGCTAAAGCATCTTCTCGGATTCACAACTCACCTTAGGAATATCCATCATCTAACAAACTGAATATCTTAAGGACTTTTTTTAATTGTATTTCTCTTAATAAAAGTCAATAAGTTGATAAGAGCAAGATTGAGATGGTGACAGTTTAACTCACCTAAAATCCCTAATGAAATCTAATCATTAAAAAAATTAAAGCGCTAGATTTTTACCCCAATTTACCCCATCATCTTTTCAAACAACGACTCTTTATTTTTATAAAAATGTTCAAAACAGAAAACTACTATCATGTCGATTATTTAGGTGACGCTGGAATCACAGAAACATGTCTCTTTAGCCTACACAATTTAATCCAAACTCATGCAGATCTAAGTTATGCACTATTGCTCACAAATGAACAATCTCATGCCTTTATACTTAAAGATCTAAACGAAAATTATTACATCATCCGTGGTGGATTCACATCAGGTTATTCAGGCGAAGGACCAAAAGGTCTAGCAAAAGCCCTGACTACTTTAAGAAAGCATCGAATTGAAACTGAAGAAATCCTAGTGTCCACAAAGCTCCTCAATAGATTGAATAGCTCATCATTGAGTGACCAGGATATCGATTTTATTTTTCAACAAAAAATCATTCGCCCGATCCGTCTGCATGACTATATTTATCCATTTGAAAATGAAATAGCCCAAACTTTTAAGTTAAAGCGTTATTATCCACTAGAGCTGCCGTACTCGATTATTGATGAAAGAATTTTTGACTTAGCTTTACTGTTTAAGCAGGATCCCGACTCCGCACTAACAAAAGCATATAAACGACTTGAAGATATTGTTCGTACACGTACAGGTATTAATGAGCATAGCACCAAGCTATTTGCACAAGTCTTTCAAGGTGAAGATACCATTCTCACTTGGGACGTACCAGACAGCGCAGAGATTAAAGGTCGAGTAAATTTATTCACGGGTGCGTATATGGCTTTTCGAAATGCTCGTGCACATCGAGAAAAAGATGAAAACTTAATTCATCAATATCGTGAGTTTTTATTGATCAATGAGTTATACCTATTAGAAGCTGAAGCAATAAAAATAGAATCAAAATAAGACAAGGCCATCTGGCCTTGTCTTATTTCACTATGCTAATTCTTTACCATTGCTCAATATAAATTTCCTTAGCATTGCATTCACTCGAATATTAACTTTGAATGGAGGAATGGCAGTTCCATCTTTAGCTTCTAAATATTGTTTCGCTTTGACTTTATCTACTGAGGCTAGAAGCTCATCAAAACGCCCAAACTCATTGATATTGTTTTCAGTGACTTGAGCATTCATGAGTTGTCTTAACTTCGTTTCATCAAGTCCTAATGCATTTGCAAGATGATGTATATCATCCTCTTTCGCTTGAACTTGATATTCAGTAATGTAATCTCTAAATGACTTACCAGCGATCAGCTCTACATCCCCTCGCTGTACATCATGCAAGAAGATGTTGGCAAACTTCTGTTCCTCGGCACTGAGCATTGCAAAACTCTTATGCAATTCATTTAACGCATCTTCAACAGAAAGCTCTAAATCGCCGTTATGCAGTGCTTTCAGATATTTATCAAAACGACTGTTCATGTAATCTGAATCGATTTTATCCGTATCGATTTCTGTTAAATAGCCTTCCACTTCAAAAGGTATGTTACCGCCACCTGATCCTCCACCATTGCCACCATTCGAGAACAGTTCTTTATAACGCAGTGCCAGAACTAAGAATGTTTGCTCATCTAACTTTAATTGAATGGTAAATTTCTTTTTCTGCTCATCTATAAACTCATAACTCAACTTATCCCATTTAAAGCCCTGAATTTTAGCTGCTTCAAGATATTCGTTGAGTTGTTTAAACAATTTTGCAAATAAAGCACATGACTGATCATCTTCCGGTAACTTATCAAAATTAGACACATGGGCATTTTTAAATAGGTCATCAATTTTTTCAAAGATGTCATTGATGTTTTTTAAATTGCTTGGCAATTTATCAACAAATAAAGCCAATGGCTTATCACCCGAATATAATTTTACCGCCGCATCGATATTACGTTTCATGGTGTGCGGTCGACGATAATAACGAATAATACCAAAAGGCTTATCTTTACCAAACAAACGATTGGTACGTGAGAATGCTTGGATTAGATTTGCATATTCCAATACTTTATCTAAATACAGTGTATTAACCCATTTTGAGTCAAAACCTGTCAGCATTTGATCCACTACAATTAACAGATCAAGCTGTTTTTCTGGCGTATGTTCAATACGCTTATAAGCTTCTTTATGTGACAAACGATCCGCTATATCGGTTTTCATTTTGGCATGGTTGGCTAAAGTAAATTCCATACCATAAAGTGCATTGTAATCCTCAATAATTTCGACCAGACCTTCCTCTTTAAAAGCTGCATTGCCTGTGTTATCGATATTTGGATCAAACAAGGCTGTGACTTTGAGCTCTGGCATCGCCTTTTTAATCAGTCGATAGTACTCAATTGCTTCAGGAATACTACTGGTCGCAAACATGGCATGGAATTTATTATTTTGGCTGTACTGCACCCAATTGTCTTTGATATCTTCGACAACTTTATTGCGATGCTCTGTACGATGATACTGTGACGTTGGCAGATAATCCTCAATCCCTTTGATGTATTTACCCGTCTTATCCGTATGTCCTTCCATTGCAACTTGCTTGCTATCCATAAATCGCTGATAGACTGCTTTTTTCTCAGGATCATCTAAGGCTTCTTTTACCGTATTGGCTTTAGCCTCATCAAGTGCAACTGCTTCACGCAACTTAGCATCTTTATAGGTTGAAACTAAATAAGGGTCAAAGCCTAAAACGTTTTTATCTCGAATACCGTCTGCAATACTGTAACGGTGCAATTCATTCCCGAATACCGTTGCCGTGGTATTCATATTTTTTTCATTTTCTTCTTGAATCGGTGTACCTGTAAAACCAAAGAATACAGCTTGTGGGAAGGTTTCTTTAATGGTCATCAACATTTCACCAAATGTAGAGCGATGTGCTTCATCTACAATGATGACAATGCGTTTTTTATTGATCAGTTCAATGTCATGTGCATTTAAACCGCCATCTTCATTTTTGATATTACTCATTTTTTGGATTGAGCTCACAATCAAGACTTCATTTGGGTTTTTACTTTTTAGCTTACTGACTAATGCATGCGTGTCTTCAGTCGCTTGGACAAAGTCTTCGATCTCTGAAAAGTTGTTATATTGCTCTAGTGACTGTACACCTAGTTCAATACGATCCATCAAAAAGATGACTTTATCTGCATCTTTGGAGGTCGCAATGAGATGAGCTGCTTTAAAGCTGGTCATGGTTTTACCTGAGCCAGTGGTATGCCAAACAAAGCCACCTAAGCGATCACGCCCATCCCATTCAATACGTGCCACACGATCTGAAATAGCACGTACCGCAAAGTATTGATAGCTACGCATGACTTTTAAAATACCATCAGTTTTATCTGCAATGGTATAAAAGCCTATGAGCTGATGCGCCATTGGAATGGACAACAGCGTTCCTGCAATCTCTTTCCAATTATTAATCGGCTCGTTATTAAAATCTGCCCAGTTGAAATAAAAGTCTGAGTTAAATTTTCCATCAGGGCCAGGGTTGGCAAAGTACCAAGTTTCCTCTGGGTTCATGGCAACAAATATCTGCACCAAGGAAAACAAACCTGTAAAAATGCCTGAACGTGCATAATTTTCGATTTGATGTGACGCTTGGCTGACGGGTACACCTGAGCGTTTCAATTCAATATGAAAGAGTGGCATACCATTAATAAGCAGCATAATGTCGCCACGACGGTCATTTAAGATTTTAGATTTGGTTGGGAATTTCGGTTGTTGCGCAATTTGATAACGGCTTTTACCTGCGGCAATTTCTTGACGGTCGTAAATGGTTAAGCTGACTTCTTTGTCCAAATGTAGTTTGTCATTTGGATTGTCTCGTTTAATGGATACCGTTTTACCGTTAATAAATCCATTGAGGGCAAAAGGCGTGCGGAGTGTATTGATCTGTTCAATAATCTGAGCCATTTCCCCTTGGGTTAACGGCTGATTATTCAGTCGATCAATTTCTCGGTTGTTTTGGAAAAGAATCTCTGCCCAGTTATTAATGAGATCCTGTTCTGTTGGATTTTTAATGACATCTTGCCAACCTTTTTTTAAAAGGAGGTCAATGAGTGCTTGTTCAAATGCTGTTTCGCTTTTAAAGGTCATATCAATTTAGGTTTTATCAAGTCAGTATTTAGATTTTAAAATCCCCCTTTAAATAAAGGGGGATATAGCAATGATTAAACAAACATTTTTTCTAACAATGCTTGTTTCAGATTTTTTACAGTTTGGAGCTGTTGCTGTTGTAACTTGATTGTTTCATCTAATTGTTTAAAGAACTGACCAACTTTCTGTTGTTCCTCAAAAGAAGGACAATAAATTGGCATTTCCATAAAAATCGTATCTTTTATTGCTAAACGATCTGAACGTGCCCCTGTATCACCATTCAGAAACATAAACTTATGCCAAACAGATGTTTCGAAATAAGTTTCTAAGAATTGATGATCAACGTCATGTGTTCTAAAAACAAAATATAGTGGAGAGACAACACCTGTACGACCAAGCTTATTTCTCTTAACCGGACCAACTGGAGCAAAGTTTGAGATACGTGGGTTATAGATAAAATCATTATCTTTTACAACGTAATATCCTCCGATATTATTTGTATTTGAAATATCTTTATCAAAAAAATCACGTTGAGAAATTACACCAAACTGTGCAGAGTTCGTAAAAGTTTCTGAATACAAATGCTCACTATTCTTTTCAAGAACTTTGAAAGAAATATCCTTTAACTGCCTTTCTTCCCAATCACCACTAAAACCTTTTAAACGAATTTCAGGACACAGGATGCCCTGTTTTGGAAACATTTTTTCCAACATCGCTTTTTTAAAGTTTTGCGTTTGAGCCAATTTCTTTTCATGTAAAGCAATGGATTGGTCAAGGTTTTGGAAAAACTCACCAATCTGAACTTTTTCCTCTTCTTGAGGAAAATAAAAATTCATTTCCTTGAAAGCACCAATCGTAATTTGATTGATAGTAGCACCTAAATTTCTATTAACTTGATTTGTGAAATTATTCGAATCAAATAAAGCATTGATAAAATCAGGTTGAGATGATTTTACGCCAGTCATGAATGCACCAATGACTGTATTTATCATCTTATTCTTGATAGTTGCATGTTTGCCAATTAAGCTTCTTGAACCATTTCGGACAACAACAATAATGTCTCCTTCATCAACATTTTGGGAGTATGCAACCTCCGAACGAACATATACATTATCTAAGAGTGAAATTTCTCCATTCTGTACATTAGAAGAACGTAAAACTAATGTTCCATTTTTATTAGGGTCTGTTGACATTTACTGTTCAAAAAAATAGCGAGAAAGTAAAATTTAATCGCCAAACTAAATTTACTTCTCGCTATGCCTCGTACAATGCTGAATGATCAACACTGGTCTAAGTTACTTTCTATTTTCCGAAATTTTGATATCTATTTCAAATCTAATTTGAGAAATTTTGTCGAAGCAATACTTTATAGAATAAGAACAGGCTGCCCATGGCGTGATTTGCCTAAAGAATTTGGTTCGTATAACTCAATCTTTAAAAAATATAATCGTTGGTGTAAAAATGATAAGTTAATGAAAATATTTAAATTAATTTCTTCAAGTGCTGATATGGAATGGGTTTTTATTGATGGTAGTCATGTTCGGGCACACCAACATTCTGCTGGAATAAAAGATCAGGATATTTCTAAAAGCATTGGTGGAAATAGTTCTAAAATACACTTAGCTGTTGATGCGGATGGCAATCCAATCGAAATTATTATCTCCGATGGAACGATACATGATGTCAAGATTGCTCCCAAAATGATTGAAAAACTTGATTTGAGTGAAACGGAAGTATGTTGTGCAGACAAAGGATATGACTCTGAATCATTAAGAGAACAAATATCTGCGAAAAAAACTAAAGCGAATATTCCAAGAAAATCAAATACTCAGTCAAATAATGATCATATGGATTGGTATTTATATAAAATCAGACACTTAGTTGAGAATGCATTTTGTAGGTTAAAGCAGTTCAGAGGAATAGCAACACGATATGATAAGCTAAAGTGTAGCTATGAGGGGGCAGTTGCATTAGCTTGTATATTTATTTGGCTACCTTTATCGGGTAAATTCTATACTTGAAATGTCAACAGACCCTAGTAATATCATTTGGAGAATAAGTTAAACCTGAATAAAAACTAACTTCATTAGAAAGATTTTTTTCAAACCAAGACCCATTAAATTGATTAAATCTCACTTCAGGGCACTTTTGCTTTTCCACATTACACCCCTTTTAACAATGCTTGAAACTGTGCCAAACCTTGCATATCAAACTCATCACCAGTTAAGTCATCAATCAAGTCTGCAAGGCTATGCTCTGCTTCAGTCAGCTTTTGCGTGGTTTCCGTATAGGTCACTGCATACTTATCTGCTAAAGCCTGTACCGTATCGGTCAAATGCTCAATCACTTCATTCGGCAATGCCAAAATCGCAGAAACAATCGGTTCAACCCACTTCGCTTCTAGCAACGCTTTCACTTGCGCTTCTTCTAAAGCTTCTATCGTGGTTTTGGTTAAAAGATGCAGTACAGCTTCGTCTTTACTAATCTGTGCTTTTAACTCTTTTTCTTGTGCAAGTAACTCATCCACCTGCACCAAAGTTGCCTCTAAACTGCCTTCTTCAAAACTAAAGCCTGAACGTAATTGCTTTAAATACGCTTTAACTTTTGGGGCTGCATAAGTGCCATCTTTATTTGCTTCAATGTTTGACCATTGCACTTCTGTATGGTCTTTTACAAACTGCTCTTTTTGAGGCTTTTTCGGTTTAGGGTCTGTACCTAAAAACTCAAGATACTCATTGAGTGCAACAATTTCAGGCGTTTCAATTTCCGCATAAGCTTGCTTTAAGGCTTTAGCAATTTCGGCAGGCACAAAAGCATCATTGGCTTCATTTAACAACTGCTCTTTATCTTCTTCAGATAAAGACTCCATCAAAGACTCAATCTCTGCACTGGCTTCTGCAAGTTCACGCTCTTTGGCTTTTAATGCTTCCAACTCTTTAGACAATAAACGCTGCTGTACTAGATCAAATGGCAATACATAGCCTAGCCAACCTTCTTGTACTTCATGCTCTTTACCATCTTTCTTTTTAATCACGATATTTGGATTAACGATTTTGGCAGCATTCAAACCTTCAGATTGAATAATCTCCAAATCACCTGCAATACCTTGCCATTGGTCATCTAAAGCTTGGTACGCCTGATATTTATCCACCAATGGAATATCAGCTAAACGCTTAAAGATGTCTTTACTTAAAACATCCTCTTGCTGGGCAATGTGCAAGCTTTGCATTTTGCCAATGAGTTCGCCTTTTAAGTAATCCTTAAAATCAGCAAATGCGGTATTAAATTGACCAACAAAGCCTTTTACATCTTGATGGCCTTGAATCGCTTGGCTAATTTCAGTCACCGCCAAATTCACGTAAGGGGTATCGCTTTTTGTAAATAAGTCTTGGCGTAACTGTGGGAATGCTGCCCAATATGCTGCATGTGCATCAATTTCTTTTTTAGGAATACCGCCAAACATGGTGGCATAAATATCCCATGTTTCAGCCGTTGCTGAAGAATCTACATAACGAGGAATATTGAGGTTATAGCCCTGATCCTGAATTTCTTTTTGCGTTACTAGACGTGAGAACTGCTCAACGTCTTTACGTTCAATCACGGTATCGACAATTTTCTTAATATTCGATGCTTGTAGATGGTTGTTCTTACCGAGCTTCACGAACCCTTTAGATGCATCAACAATCAATACGTCTGTGGTTGGGCGTTGTTGTTTTAAAATAATAATGACCGTTGGAATACCCGTACCAAAGAAAATATTGGCAGGTAAACCAATAATGGCATCAATATGGTTTTTCTTAATTAAATTAGTACGGATACGCTCTTCTTCACCACCACGGAACAACACGCCATGTGGTAAGACAATGGCCATAATACCTTTTGGTTTTAAATGATATAAATCATGCAACAGGAACGCATAATCCGCCTTGGTTTTAGGAGCTAAACCAAATTCTTTGTATCGAGGATCTGCATCTTTATTTGCTGGATCCCAAGCTTGTGAATATGGTGGATTAGATACCACTGCATCTACATAAAGCGGTTCGTAAGTATTAATTGGATCATTGTCTTCAAAAAATGGCCAATCATCTTCTAAAGTATCGGCATTTCTTGCCACAATATTGGCAGGCAAAATACCACGCATCACCAAGTTCATACGGGTTAAGTTATAAGTATTCTCTTTTAACTCTTGTGCGTAGTATTTGATTTTATTGGCATCATTGACATGCTTAGCCACCGAGCTACCAATATTAATCAGCAATGACCCTGAGCCACTTGTTGGATCGTAAATTTTAATTTCAGGCTGGTCTTTTAAATGATGTGCAATGATTTCAGACATAAGAACTGAAACTTCATGCGGTGTATAGAACTCACCTGCTTTTTTACCTGCATTCGCAGCAAAAGAGCCAATTAAGTATTCATAAATGAAACCAAGCACGTCATAGTCTTGCTTGCTATTCATTGGGATGACTTTAATCAGTTGCAACAAGTCACTGATCGCTTTGGTCTGGCTATTTGAGTTATCGCCAAGCTTGCTAAGACCTGTTTCTAAGGTTTTGAAAATACCATCAAACACTTTTTTGTGAGAGCTATGAATGTGGCGTGAAAAAGCGGAAAGGGCATCACGAACATCAGCAACGGTAAAGTCTAAGCCTTTATTGAGCCATGTTGAGAATAGGTCATCATGAGCGATGAAATAACCGATACCATTTTTAATAAATTCTACTGTTTCAGCATCTTCTTCTGTCAGTGCTTCAATATCTGATTGTGCAAAATCATTGGCTTCTAAAAAGCTTAATTCTTTATCAGACAAGAACTTGTAGAACATGAAACCTAGGATATAGTCTTTGTATTCATTTGCCTCAATCTTTGAGCGCATTTTGTTTGCGGAATCCCAAATTTTGGAAGCGAGTTGTTGCTTGTTCATAGGTGGTCTACATTTAATCAAATATTAGAGCATTCGTAGATGCTTAAAAGAGGTTATAGCCTGTCAATACAGACCAATCAATTGCCCATATTCTCGGTAATTTGAGCATATAGGACAACTGTTATTTTGAGTTATTTACACACTCATTCAACTAATAAAATTAAGATGAAAAATTGAATAATTTTTCGTTATTTAAGTCGATTATAATGGATAGCTTAATATTGTAATGCAACATCAAAGGTCTTAATAAAATGCAGCAACATTGGCTTGCTTATCATCAAGCGCATTCTGAAGAAAATCCCTTCCCTTACGCTGCTCTTGAGCAATCTATTGTCTACTCGAAAGAAGAATTTCGCCTTAATGCAGGTGATATTATTTGGATGATTCAGGGCGAAAAAATAAGTAATAAAGAAACCCGATATACATTAGTTGATTGTTTTACCGTTCATGCAAAAGCAACACCGCCTGCTATAGTCTCAGATGATTTTTTGTATGCCTATAAAGGCAAAAAATCCTTACTAACCTTACCGTTAGAATTGGATAAATCAAATGAAGATTGGCAGTTAATCCATCAAAAATTTCTAACCAAAAGGCCTGGCTTAAAAAAAGTGACCACCATTGAAGCGACTGCTCTAAAAAATATTAGTGGTATTACTAAATTCTAAATATTTCCCTTTGCAGTCATAAAGCTGCAAAGGGTATGCCTTTAATTAGGTTGCTGCATTTGAATAAGAATAATCCCATGAGGCATCACTTTAATACCATCATTACTTTCACCAGTTTTCAAAATCGTCTGCCAGTAATCAGTAGAACGTTTTCCACTGAAAATCGTGGATGACAGTTGTGTATTCACTAGAAATGGAAGAGCCGCAAAATTTCTTAGAAAATTGCGGATATTAATCCATAGCTGATCAGGGAATTTTGTTTGAAATGGCTTATTAGGATAGTAGGCACCACCTACCGTACTATAATAATTACTAATTAAATCTCGTACGAACGATAGCCAATTATAAACAATCTCTTCTTTACTCAAGCGAAAAGCTTTTAAGTGTTCGAGCGGAATGACCTGCCCTTTTTGAATTTTACTTTCGATCTGGCCTGTTCCAATATCAAAGTTATATTTCCCGATATAGAACTCTTCAGCAATGATATTCATCAACTGAACCAACTGACTAACCTCAAGCTCTCGAGGATTTTCCCCTATATCAGTTTTATAATCCAAGCGTGTTTCTAATAGATCTGAATGAATAAAAAATGAATAGAACGTCCTTTCTATGCTGCTGTATGAAATTGGTTTTTCAGTTGCCTTACCTGCCATATCAATATAGTCACGCAATTTATTGTCTTGGCTGGTAATTACTGCATTACGAACTGCATCCAAAACGTAGCGTTTAATCTCACGAGCTTGGCCTTTAAAGTGAGATGCTAAATCCTTTTCTGAAAAGGTGAAATCATTTACGTCACGTGCCGTATCTGTACGGTAACGCTGCAACTTATCTTGATATAACGTACTACCTAAATGTCGTTGTACAGATTTATCAAATGCTACTTGTTTTAATGTGGTGCCAGCGTTGAAATTTGTCGTAATCAACACGTCAGCATCTACATCAACAAAAACCCTTACAGGTAAAGAACGCACGCCTAACATGATTTGTGCAGCTGCTTTATGTTGACCATCAAATATAAAGATACCCGACTTATTATGCTCACTCTTCATCCATGCTAAAGGAATATGCAGTTGCGGTCTCTTTTGATAAAACTCTTCAACTAACTTACCAATATTAGGACCAATTGATCTTGGATTAATTCGTTGATCATGATGTAGATATTCTATTGGCATTTTTGCGAAGAAATATTTAAACGCACTTAGATCATCCTGATAGAGAGGTAATTGATAAATTTTTTCATCACCTATACTAGATAAGCTGAACTGAATGGTGTCACCTTCAATTTTAAAACTAATTTCATGTTTCCCACCATTAGCCTTATCTAGAATATGCGCTAAATTCGGAACTTTATTATCCTGCTGTAAGTCTTCTTTTAATTGTTTAAAGCGTTGCAATATCCGAGCAACTTCAAGATTACTTGCCTGTTTTGACCTATTGCAACTCGCATGTGTTACTGCAAAATTACTAGGATCATCTTTGCCATTATGAGCAGATGGAATCACATGATCGATATCAATACTGTCAGAGTGAATGACTAAATCTATTGGCTTTTCACAAATAAAGCACTGACCTTTTTGTGTTAAATGAAGATCATTAATTAATTTTTCTCTTTCATTTACGCTCAATCTGTTTAGATATAATGAAGCCATTCCTAAATCACCCACTGTTCTTAATGCATATATAAATTTTTATCTGAAGTATTAAATCATATAAGTTTCTTCTTCTTTTACATATTGTTTTCACTTACCTATAGACCAAATAGAATAATTATTTTCTATTGCCTGAGCATATGCCCAGTCAGCCACTTTATACGAACGCTCTTTATCCGTTAAAAAACCCAGTACGGAAATTCGATCCACAATCAGCAAATCCTGTTCTTCATTACGTTCTTGCCACTTATGCAAAAATTCATCTGATGCAAGCAAATTACTCTTCTTAGAATTACAGCTTGAATCAGCCAATACAAAGTTATGCCCTGTGTCCGATGGATACATTGACCAAGGAATAAAATGATCAACTACATAATTGCCTTTACGCATTGGCTTATTACAGTAGAAGCATTTACAGTCTTGTAGATCCACTAATACATTTGCTACTGCATTTAACTGGTTTCTATTCGGCTCAAACATGAATTGTTCAAGGTTCGGTAACTGATTCAAGATTGGTGCATTGCTACTGTTCTTCCGGATGTAGTCAATCCAACGTTTCTGACACAGCTCTTCAATAATCTCACTGAACTGCCTTAAGCAATACATGACTTGAGGTAAAAGAATGAGCTGATTCCCACACTGATCTAGTTGATATAAAAACTCAAAATCTTGACCATTAATATTCTGTAAGAAAGTTACAGGCATTTTTCTAACAATGATTTTTACCTCATTAAGTAGCGCCAACCATACCAATGAATCTCGCCTTAACACCCCAAGTGATGAATAATTTTTTCTATGTTCAATTATCCGCTTCACAATAGCTGCCTGCTTACCATTGTTTTGATTCAAGATCAGCTGTCCTTGATCATTAAAGGTATATGGCACAGCCTGCTTCCAATACAACTCAATAAACTTTTCAGCAATCTCTGTATACTCAAGTGATAGGCTTTTGCCTGAGTCTTCACCTTTTTCAATAGCCAATCGGCTAAGGCTAATCAGTAACGCAAATTTATAGGTACTGCTAAAACTACCTGACTGTAAAATCAGCTGAATATTTTTAAGGAACTTAAGCTGCTCCTGCGCTGTAGGAATAAAATCAGGCATGCTTTTTCCAAAGTAGATTTAACCACTTTTCATCACGATCTGGACGT
Organism: Acinetobacter lwoffii; assembly: GCF_029024105.1. Taxonomy (NCBI): domain Bacteria; kingdom Pseudomonadati; phylum Pseudomonadota; class Gammaproteobacteria; order Moraxellales; family Moraxellaceae; genus Acinetobacter; species Acinetobacter lwoffii. The sequence continues at coordinate 2,413,491 of NZ_CP118963.1, forward strand.
TTATCTATCGTAATCCATTGTTGTAACAGTAAAGCTTGATCGATCTGCTTAAGTAAGTCATGCGCTTGCTGCTCATTTAGATCAGTAAAGCTACGCCCGTCTTTCTCACGGTCTGTATTACCATATTTAAAAGACATGTAACACACACCATTTGGCTTTAGTGCTTTAAATATGTGCCCCATCACTTCAGGCAAACAATCTCTGTCACAGTGTAAAAGAGAAGCACAGGCCCAAATACCATCGTACTTCTCACTCTCATTTAATTCATAGAAACTTTGTTGACGTACTTCAATGCCGGTCAACTCCTTGGCCTTTTTAACCAGCTCGGCAGAATAATCTATTGCCTCAACTTGATAACCTTTATTTTTAAAAGCGAAGGAATCACGCCCCGAACCACAGCCCAAATCCAAAATAGACGCTTGTTCCGGTAAATACCTTAAAAATGGTGCGTAAAGGCTTTCCATTTCGACCTTGAAAGTTGAAGCTGTAAATTCTTCTGCATGCTTATTGTAGTAGTCTATTGTTTTCATTACAGACACTTAGGCTAAAAGACATTTTTAGTCTACAAGAAAACAAAAAAATAAGGGAGCTTTTGCTCCCTTTCTATTCACGGCTCGCCAACTTATTTTCCATCCATTGATGGATCTCATAAGCTGACCAGCCGATACGGTTCTTGGTGATTTTTACTTTCTTCGGAAAAGTAGGATCATAATAAGGTGAGTTCTCATCCATCATTTCATAGATGGTGGAACGCCCCACACCAACAAACGTTACAACTTGTTTGATGCTAATAAATTGGTTCATCTGAAAAGTCTGACCTACAAAGGCATTCATGATGTTTACTCCTATCTCATGATTTCGAGCAACTCGCTCATGAGATACGGCAATCCCGTAAGGTTTTACCCTGTCCGTTCTAATTCAGAGCCGTCACAGATCCTTTTAATCCCTGCTGGATATTAAATGCAGTCTGAGCCTCCTCGATCTGCTGTCCCTCAACAGGCTGATAAAACTCCTCAACCACATCCAAGCCTTCCTCCATATCCACGTCCATCCTTCCATTCCCAAACCCCTTTCTCGCGGTAAAGTCCAAAGCCTCCTGATAAAACCCTGCCTGTTTGCTCTGTTCATCAATTTGCTTCGCCTGAATAATAGCCTCATTGAGACTAATCCCTTCCCTTAAAGTCAAATCCACGTAATAGACCGGTTGACGATAACTCTGTGTCGTACTCTTGCCTCGCAATATCAGCTGCAATGGGAGGCAAGACAACAAACCATTTGATGCTGCATGGTAATAACTCAGTCGTGCAGCCAAAGTCCGAATACTATTAAAGCCCGTGGTTCTAAAGATGAATGTGCCAAATTCATCCGACTCATCTAAATTGACATGTAAACGTCCATAAGGTTTGCAGTTGCCACCTTGAGCCAGAGGACATAAGTCAGGAGATGGACAGGGTTGTTGCTCGACCCCTTGATTGGTTAAACGTTGGCAGGCTTCTCCATTACCGACGCACACTGGCCGTCCGGTCTGTCGGTCAAATAAGGTGTATTCAGCGCGTAAGTTCAGATCAGGATCATTAAAGATCATTCTGACGGGGATTGAGCGTAGCTTTTGATTGGGAGTATTAGCTCGAAGCTGATCATCTAATGGATGTTTCACCCATCCCTCTTTGCTTTGAATCTGGGAAGTAATAGTGAACTGGTCATCTTTTTCCGGTAGACGCTTGCCATTCTTTTCGATCATCCGACCGATACTGATACGCCCCAAGATTGGAGGGGTAATTGCTAAACCTTTAATCATGTTGATATTCCTTAATGTATTACGTTACAAATTTGGGTCTATCTATGTAGGTCGGAACAAGGACCAAATAAGTTACCCAAAGAATGTAGAGCCAGATAAAGTGCTACAGAGATCGCGACCGATTTGCTCTCTACCGAAGGGTAGAGAGCGGGGAGCGATTTTTGTGAATTTTTGATTTGGTGCTGTAGATAGGGCTTAGTCGGTATAGATGTTGAATCGACGACTGCCCTGCTTTTCAAGTGGATAAAGCTCAATAAGCTCAGGCTGATACTGAAGCAGTGCCTTGGTATTGAGGCTGATGGAGTCCTTGGCTTTCTTCCAGACCACTGAGCCATGTGCAAAGACAGCCCTTTCTTTGTCTTGCATCATCATCTGAATTTCATGTTTAAGTTGGTCAAAGCGTTCCTGCTGATGCTGAATCTCTTCCTTCATTTTGATGAGCTTGTCGAACATCAAATTGGCATTTTCATTTTGCGAGAGATCCTCTACAGTCAAGGGTATATGCGCTGGATAGAGCTGCTGAATAGCTTTGGCTGCCGATTCACTGGCATCCACTGATGGAGGGATGTCCTTTTCCACACACTCCCAGAAATATCGTTCTGCTTTGACAATATGCTCAATCACTGATTCAGACCGTGTCACTTTGAAGATCTTGGTTTCATGTCCACAGATCAAGACACAAACATGTGCTGCCTGCTTGCCTGTCACCGCCAGTTGATGTTGCACCTGACACAGCACGTACAAAGGCACACCATCACGCCACAACTTAGCACCATGCTCACCTGCTGTTTTACACTCCAAGATCTGAACATCATCACTGCCGACCACGCTGTAATCCAGATTGGCTAACATAAAGTGTTTATCGGGATCAGGATGCTGAAGTACCGCATTGATCCGTCGCACCTTGTTATTGGTGTGCATGCTATAGAACTCTGCCACCAAAGGTTCCAGCTGCTTGCCCCAATACAGCGGTGCTACACCTGAGCTTTCATCTTCTATGGATGGAGCCTGTCGTCCTGTTTTGATCAGCCAGAGTTCCAGCATCGACATATAGGGATTGAGACCACAGGCAGTCGCGGCATCACTGCTGCCAATGCCTTGCTTACGAACTTCGAGCCAGTCCTGATATTCCATCCCTTTGGTGTTGACCAGTCGCTTGGCTGCTGTTGAGCGTTTGGTGGTGATGGTTGGATTGACTACAATCTTTGATCCTACAGTCGTAGGCTGATGGGTAATAGATGCAATTTGATTCATGGATTTATCCTTATAAATTCTGATCTCTATAAAAGAAATGCATAAAAAAGCCATACCCGACACGAGGTCGGGTATGGCGATTTGTTTGCTGTTTTAATTGAGAGGGGTTACATGAGTGCTCTGATGAGCATTTGTTTGGGGTGACTTGATTGCAACATAAGTGAGTCGATTAATTTCAGGCGATCAAAGCAAGCGCTTGCTCCAGTCCTCGTTGTTTCACACCCGCACCTGCACCAAACCAAGCTGAATCAATTCGGTGATCTGTACTCATGGCACGTCGTTCATGATCCACAAATTCTGTGATCGAACAAAGTAATCCATAAGCAGTGTCTTTTGCTGATGACAAGTCAGCACCACGACCTTGACCATTGAACATGTCCAAGGCCTTATTCATGGCACGACCATTTGGTTCAGGCTTTTTCTCCTGAGCCTGCTGAGCGACATTACGGTAGAACTGAATGATGTTTTCTTCAGGATCAGAAATTGCCATGGTGCTGTTATTAAACACCGCATCAAAGTAGGCTTTGGCTTCTTGCTGACTCACCTTACGCTGTGTGAGCTGTTTCATTTCATACATGTGTTCATCCCAAGCACGAACTGAAATACCCAATTGCTGTTTCACTTTCTCGGCATCAAACTTGGTGCTATGTGGAACTTTCACTACACCAGCACTACTGCTCTGCCCACGTAGAGCAATTGCTAAAGTGTTGTTACAAACCACCCGGATACTGGTGAACTGCGCTGTAGTTGCCAAAGTACCATCACATGCAGTAGCCAGCAGAATATAACCATTACTAACATCCTTAGACTTTAATGCAGTGCTTTGCCCAGTACGCGCTAATGCCCAGAACTTCTTCCCGCCTTTCAAAACCCCTGCGGTTTCTAGCTCAAAACCTGATTGCTCAGTCAGATCCCGGTAGAACTCCAGAATCTCTTTGGGTTGAACTTCCTGGTAACGCTGACTGACCACAGATAAAGGCGCATGTGTATCTGAGCGATACAAGACACGCTGCTCTTCAAACGGCATGATGATGCTCTGACCACGTTCATTCTGGGCCATATAGCTGACGTTCGAGGATTCAATCCGCCAGTCCATTCCGGCTTGCTGTGCCCAGACTTCCAGTGGTTGTTTCGGACTCAGCTGGTTACCTAAACCATGCCAAGGGGTTTCGCCAACATAGGCGATTTGTTCGATTTGATGTGCCATCGTTCTTATCTCCTAGGTTATTAGCGGAAGTTCTGCTGACATTGATTACAGTGGTAGTAGGTCATAGTGATTGGCTTTTTAGGCTCATTAAACACGCTGCTAAATAAACCACCAATGACCGCACCTGCAAGCCCGCCAAGCAGTGGTGATACAGGCAAAGGTAAACCCTTTGAAATGGATGCACCGATGGTTGCGAACGAAGTTGATGCTGCTAGACCTGTGGAATTAGAACCACTCACCTGATGATTAACAACCTGAATGACCTGATCCGACAAACAATAAGGACAATTTAAACTCATAATATATACCTCTAGAAATGACAAAGGCTCACCGATTGGTAAGCCTTGCAAAGTTAAAAAACTCGTTTTCATCTAGATAATGTATATCTGAGATTATTTTCATTTAGCGTCTATCATATTGCGTTATTAACTGACCTTTGCCAAATACTCTTCGCCCTCTCGGTTTAACTCGTAAGTATTGAAGGGTACGTTTGTGATGATCAGTAAGGTATTCCATTGCCTCAATGAAATTTGTCACTTGGGTTGAATCGCGACGATAAATCAAACCGATCCCCAGCTCATCTCTACCTCGGAGCTCCTTTACGCGTTCGCGGTTCCAACAATTATAGCCTTGACCATAATCTCGAGTAATCTCACTCCAAAGCGCGATAATTTTATTCCCCCAATATGCTGCGCTTCCATCACGAAAGGCAGTATCATAAATGATTGCTAAATGGCAATGAAAACCTTTACTTTTACCACCTTGCTCTACTCCCCATATATACCCGATCACATGTTTAAATATGCCATCTTTATTTTGGATACGATTAAGCAGTATATCTAAGTCCTTATAAATATCTTCAACTCTGATTCGACTAGAATGTTCTTGCAAATAACCCAAGTCCACACGAGAGACTAATATTCGACTACATTTATTAAGTATTGATCTACAATATTTCTGCACTTCAATTTTATTTTCATCTTTCTGTTTTTCGATAATCTTATAATCTTTTTCAAAATCCTCAGATAAATCTAAAAACCATGATCTCATCTCTCTATACCCAATTATCTTTAGCTCATCCATAAGATCAAAATAATCGGAGTTTATTCTCTGCAAGTCATATCTCAGAATTACAAAGAATTGAAGATAACCTATGTATTGATCATCAGGATCATAAATATCATCAAAGTCGAATAATAGATTAGTAAGCTGCGAATAGAATTCATCCCATTCCCTACTTCTTCTTTTTAGACATTTTAAGAAGTTCTCAATCTCAAGTGTAAGTTGTGCTTGGTTAATTGAATCTCTCATGTTTAAACCTATGTATGTGATAGTTACATAAGAGATAGGGAATTCAGTATATTTATACGTTTACTTCTCAATAGCATGTTAGCTAATAAAAGATAATATATATAACCAAAGCTCTAGAGAGTCCAAACTTCACCTGTGGTACAGCATCTAATCCCCACATTAAGCATATTTCCTCCCTGCTTTACACTTAGTCTCTAGCCTTAAAAAAGCTAGAATTAAGCAAAAGCATAGTGATGACTACCAAAAAACGTGTATAAACTATGATTTCGAGGAGTCCAGTATAGTTTTAGTATTGAAAAAAACTACTATAAATACTACAGTAATCACTACAAATATTTATGTAAAAATCTTATGTTAAACACTATTGATAAAGATCATCCTAACTATGAACTTACTATAAAAATTTTTAAAGAATTTAAGGATGAATCCTTAATCTGGATAGTAGATCGTTGGGCTGATAAAAATGATATGAGTAAAATGGGTGTTCTTAAACTTATTAATGACAGACATAATTTTAAAGAAATAGCTGATTATTTAGAAATTGAGTTCAAAAATTCCACACCCAAGAATTTAGAGATTTTTTTAGAAAATTGTTATGAAAATAAACATAAATATATTCTGAATGAAGATCTAAAATTTTTAGAAAAAGATAGTCGATTATGCTGGGCAATTATCAATAATCTTAAATACAAATATAAAGAAGATATACCAAGAAGATATAATTTCAGAAATCCTTATTTCTCTCTTATCTTTTTAATACATATTGAATTATTTAATTTTAATATACAAGTTGATGAATTAAGACATTATTTAAAACAAATAAGCAATAAGGACAATCCAGTAGTATTTCTAAGTAAATATATAGAAAATCCTGAATTTATAGATTGGGCTTTAAAATATACAGAAAGAAAAAATCGCATAATTACTTTTCCTAATTTCACCCCTACTAACTCTAATGACCAACTGGAGAAACTTTTAGGATATTGGGACTTTCTCTATATTAATGACCTACAAAAATATTGTATTGAAATAAATAAACTTAAAAAATCATGGCAGCAAAATATTTTTAGAGAAAAAAATAAAGAAAACCCTAAAAAATATTTTCACTTACCATTAAAGAAAAAGACAAAAAACCATTTAGAGAAATTAGCACATTTAAAAAATATGTCTGAAAGTAATGTTCTAGAAGAATTGATTAATAAGGCATATGAAGAATATAGAGAATATAAGTGATCAAAAAAGGAAAGGCTCTTTACTGAGCCATCCACTCCTTAATCTTCTCCCCATACCACGCCATCAACCTTACCCGCTCATCCCAGTATTGTGCTCGGTTATAGGCCGAGCGAATTCTATTTTGAGGCACATGAGCAAGCTGGCGCTCAATGGCATCTGGATTAAACAGATTTGATTCGTTTACGACTGTACTGAATAGCGATCTAAAACCATGTGTGGTCATCCGACCTGCATAGCCCGAACGCTTGATCACGGCCAAAATAGATTCGCTACGCATAGGTTCTTTGTTATTTAAACGATGTGGAAATAACAGTTCCTGATTATGGGTAAGTCTCAAAGCCTGAAGCTCGGCAATCATCATGTCCGTCAACGGTACACGATGTGGAAGACGGTTCTTCATCCGCTCTTCAGGGATATCCCACTTACGCCCTTCCAGGTCAAATTCTTCCCAGCGTGCTTGCAGCAATTCACTAACCCGAACACCTGTCAGCATGATCAGAATAATGGCATGATGTGTTTGAGCATCACTTGGGTAAGCTCTTACCTTTCTTAAAAATTCAGGCATTTCAGAGGCAGTAAGCGAAGCCAAATTTTTGACTCTTTTATTCTTGAGAGCATAAACCAGATCACCTGCCGGATTATCATAACGATAGCCATGCGCAATGGCATACTTCATGACCATGCCGCAACGAGATAAGGTACGTTTTGCAATTTCAAGCGAGCCTCTAGCTTCAATCTTCTTAATAATCTGCAGAATCTCAGGAGCCTGAATCTGGTTAATACGCTTATTAGCAAGAGCAATATAAAGCTCATCCAATGAAGCTCTAACATTACTAATATGTTTGGATGACCAGGTTTCTTTTTGATTATTGAACCAATCTTCTGCAACTTCTTTGAAATATGGCTTTAATTCTTCATGCAGCACTGAACGTGAGAATCGATGCTTAAGCTCATATGCAAGCTCCCTTGCCTTTTTTAAGCTTAAATCTGGATATGGACCAAGCGATTCAGACTTACGCTCACCATGGACAGTGACGCGTACATTCCAATATTTTTGACCTTTGGTGGTAATGATGAGGGATAAACCATGTGAATCCGAAAGACGATACTGTTTGTCTTTCGGCTGTGCTTTTCTACATTCAGTATCTGTAAGTGGCATATCGATTACCCATAATTGATGTATTAATTTCTGGGTAAATTTTCCCAATATTTACCCACAAAGAGCAAATATGGGGTCAAATGGGATCAGACGCTATCGGACAAACAGGCATAAAAAAAAGCCTTTAAACATTGAGTTTAAAGGCTTTTTTAGATTCCGATGGATTACTTCGGAAAGAATTTTGGTGGAGGTGGCGGGAGTTGAACCCGCGTCCGCCAGCACTACGCTCGAGAATACTACATGCTTAGATATCGTCTATTGTTTTAACTCTTTGTGACCCGACGAACAGGGTACAAATCGCGATCCTCTTAATTTAGTACAAAGCCCCGAGGCTTGGCTTTATACGGACTTGTGTGCGTGCGCTTCAGTCGGACTCTCTAACCACAAGTATTCGGAGAGGCGGACAAGCTGCCCTTAGGCAGCTAGAGCGTATGATTCGTCGTTTGCGACTAAAAAATGCAAATTTGATTTACGAGAGAAAATGCGCTCTCGGCATGCATCTATGAGTTTCATCACCAGCGTCGAAGCCAGAAACACCCCCAAAGTACAAGGCAATCATAGCATAAATGTCAAAAATTACGATGTATTTTCTGAACATTTACACAACTTGATGCGCTTAATTACATTATTGCGCTAATATTTTACTTTTCAAGCCGAATAACAGAAAAATTATGAGCTACCTTCTGGCCCTGGATCAGGGAACTACGTCAAGTCGGGCCATTATTTTTAATGAACATGGACAAGTTCAGGCAACGGCTCAACGTGAAACACATATCCACACCGCACATTCAGGCTGGGTGGAACAGGATGCACAGGAAATCTGGAGCTCACAGATTGCGGTGGTACAGCAAGCTTTAGCGACTGCAGGTATTCTGGCAAAAGATATTAGAGCCCTTGGCCTGACTAACCAGCGTGAAACCACTGTAGTCTGGGATCGTCGAAACGGCAAACCGCTCGCCCCGGCAATCGTCTGGCAGGACCGTCGTACGTCTGATTGGTGTAACCGGCTGATTGAACAAGGCCTGATGTCCAAAATTCAGCAAAAAACCGGCCTACGGATTGATCCTTATTTTAGTGCGGGAAAATTGGTCTGGTTTTTAGAGTATGTCGAGGGAGTACGGGCACTCGCTGAACAAGGCCATGTGGCATTTGGTACGATCGATAGCTGGCTGATCTGGAATCTGACCCAAGGCGCAGAGCACGTCATTGAAGCCAGTAACGCTTCTCGTACCATGTTGATGAATCTGCAGCAACAGTCGTGGGATGAAGAGCTACTCGAGCTGTTTAATATCCCTGCTTCGGTCTTACCGAAAATTATTTCTTCTGATTGTTATGTCGCTGACACTGCTTCTGGCTTACTGGGGGCCAATATTCCCATTACCGGAATTTTGGGGGATCAGCAGTCTGCCCTGTTTGGCCAGTCCTGTTTTGAGGTGGGCAGTGCTAAAAACACCTATGGTACTGGCTGCTTTATGCTGTTCAATACCGGACATAATATTCAGCTTAGCCAGAACAAGCTGCTTTCTACTCTTGCCTGGCAAGCCCAGGACCAAACTACCTATGCGCTCGAAGGCAGCGTATTTATGGCTGGTGCTGTAGTGCAATGGTTACGTGATGGCCTCGGAATTATTCAAAAAAGCAGTGATGTGGAAAAACTGGCGCATCAGGTCGAGCATAGTGACGGCGTGGTTCTGGTTCCGGCATTTACCGGACTGGGCGCGCCGCATTGGGATAGTGAAGCACGTGCCCTACTCTGTGGCATGTCACGCGGTACGACCAAAGCGCATATCGCTCGTGCAGCCCTTGAATCTATTGCCTTTCAGGTATCGGATGTGCTCAGTGCGATGCAGTCTGATATTGCACATCCACTTAAAGAACTGCGGGTTGATGGTGGTGCCAGCAGCAATGACATGCTAATGCAATTTCAGGCCGATATTCTGAATGTACCGGTACTGCGTCCGAAAATGCTAGAAGCTACTGCCTGGGGCGCAGCCGCTATGGCCGGATTAAAAGCTGGCGTATTTTCAAACCTGGATGAAATTTCCCAGTCCTGGCAGCTGAACCGTGCTTTTGAACCCAAAATGCAAAATGACGAAAGAGAAATGCATTTAGCCAAATGGCAAAATGCCTTGAAACGGGCTAAATCTGATCTCTAAATCCTCTAGGTTCATATTTGATCATTATAAAAAAAGCACTGTTAAACAGTGCTTTTTAATTTCCTCATTTCACGATTTTATTAATAGGCATAAGACGCAATTGCAGTTGCAATCGCCTTATCTTCATCATTGACCATGGTCATGCGCATGGTGCAGCCCTTACGCCCCAAACGTAAGGTTTCTGCACGTGCAATAAAATATTTGCCACGTCCAGGCGCCAGATAATCTACCCGCATATCGACCGTCGCCAGACGCGATACTTTTTTAATGGTATCTGCAATCGTTTCCGGTTCAGCTTTTTTATACAGTTCGCCCATGGCCACAATACCACCGACACTATCCAGTACAGTTGCAGCCAGACCGCCATGCAGAATCTGGAAAGCCACATTACCAATCATGAAATCCTGCATTTCTACATAGGCCTCAATCTGGCCCTCGACCACCCGCATGGTCATGCCGTTATGCTTAAAAAAAGGAGAGCTATTAAAAGCATGTACCAGCTGGTTCAGGACTACATCAATATCCACTTTCGAGCCCAGATGTATATTACCGGTCCAGTTTCTCTCTGTCTTACTCATCACTTTGCCCGAATCCACCACAATAAAAAACCGCTAATTTATGCCCAAAAATTTGAGTTAGGGCTACAATAGAGGCCTAGTTTAATACTGATTACTGAGATTTTTATGACTTATACGTTCAATCGTCCCGCGTTTCCTGCAACTCGCATGCGTCGTATTCGTAAAAATGAACATTTACGTTCGATGGTTCGTGAAACCCATCTCGCGGCAGATCATCTCATTTATCCAGTATTTGTCCTGCCAGGACAAAACCAGACCCAAGATATTCCAAGTATGCCGAATATCCAGCGTCTGTCAGCGGACTTGTTGTTAAAAAAATCAGAACGTCTACTGGAACTCGGTGTCAATAAACTGGCGCTATTTCCGGTCACCCCACAAGAAGATAAAAGCCTGACTGCAGAAGCTGCGTGGCGTGAAGATGGTCTGGTACAAAACACCTTGCGTTTATTGAAAAAAGAACTGCCAGAAATGGTGCTGATTACTGACGGCGCATTAGACCCGTATACCACACATGGTCAGGATGGCATTATTGATGAGAACGGTTATGTCTTAAATGATGAAACGGTCGAGTGCCTGATTAAACAGGGCTTGAGCCATGCCGAAGCCGGTGCAGATGTATTTGCTCCAAGTGACATGATGGATGGCCGGATCGGTGCGATTCGTCAGGCCTTTGAGCAAAATGGTCATATCTATACTTCGATCATGGCCTATTCAGCCAAATATGCATCAAGTTTCTATGGCCCGTTCCGTGATGCAGTCGGTTCTGCCAGCAACTTAAAAGGCGGCAATAAATACAATTACCAGATGGATGTCGGTAACCGTGCTGAAGCCCTGCATGAAATTGCGCTGGATATTCAGGAAGGTGCAGACATGGTGATTGTTAAACCGGGCATGCCTTATCTGGATATCGTCCGCGAAGTCAAAGACACTTTTGGCGTACCAACCTTTGTCTATCAGGTCAGTGGCGAATACGCGATGCTGGCTGCGGCAATTCAAAATGGCTGGTTATCTGATAGCGTCATTTTAGAATCATTGATGAGCTGTCGTCGTGCCGGTGCAGATGGTATCTGGACCTATTTTGCTGAAGAAGCTGCGCTTAAACTGAAAGACATGAAGTAAAAGGATTTCGGCGCAATGCATATTGCCATTGTCGGCGCTGGCATCACCGGTTTGATGTCGGCGCTGGAACTGCTTGAACAGGGATGTTCTGTTACCCTTTTTGATCAACAGGCCGCCGGACAGGCTGCATCCTGGGCTGGAGGAGGAATCCTTTCCCCGATGTATCCGTGGCGTTATCCCGCTGCTGTAAATGCTCTGGCTCGACATGCCAAACCCATGTATCAGGACTGGAATCAAAAACTGCAACCTTTCACTGGCATCGATTTCCAGATTCATGAAACAGGTATGCTGATTTTTGATGAATCCGATTTTGAAATCGGTTTAAGTTATGCCAAAACACATCAGGATCCGCAGCAACAGGCAGAATTGCTTGATCAGGCTAAACTGCAACAGATCAATCCAAGAATTAATCAGAGCAAATTCAAGCAGGCGATTTATTTCCCTGAACTGGCGAATATCCGTAATCCACGGTTATTACAGTCGATCATTCACTATTTGAAGCAGCATCCTCGTGTCACCTGGCAAGAAGACTGTAAAATCACTCGGCTCAATATTCAGCAAGGCTGTGTAAAAAGTATCTCAGATGAACATAGCCAGGTTTTTCAGGCAGATCAATATGTGTTCACAACCGGAGCATGGTCACAATACTGGTCACAGCAACTTGGTTTGGAAATTCCGGTACAACCGGTGCAAGGTCAGATGCTGCTGTTTAAAACGCCAGAAAACTGGCTGCCGACCATGTGCATGAACAAGGTGATGTACCTGATTCCACGACCAGACGGACATATTTTATGTGGTTCCAGTATGCGTCAGGTCGGTTTTGACACCTCGCCTTCTGCCGAAATTCGGCAGGATATTTTACAGGCGTGCATCGAGATGGTACCGGAACTGGCAGATTTTCCGCTGGTCAAGCAATGGGCCGGATTAAGACCCAGCTCACCCGATGGCATTCCCTATATAGGCAGAATTCCCAAGCTACACAATGCCTGGGCCAATTTCGGACATTTCCGTAATGGTTTATGTATGGGGCCGGCATCAGGCAAACTACTCGCTCAACTTATCCTTGAACAAACGCCAATCGTTGATCCAGTTCCTTATGATCCAGTCTGTTTATTAGAGTCCAGTCATTTAGTGCTTTAGGATATTATCCAGCGCTTCTTTCAGAGTTGGATAATGAAACTGGAATCCAGCCTCCTGCAAGGCTTTGGGCTGTACATACTGACCGTTCAATACCAGTTGTGACTGTTCTCCCAGCATCATTTTCAGACTGCATGCGGGTAGTGGAAGTAAGGGTTTGCGTTTCAGAATCTGGGCCGTAGTTCGTGCAAACTGGGCCTGACTACTTTTTTCTGGCGCGACCACATTAAAGATCTGCTCGGCTGTATCCTCAAGTATCAAGAATTCAATCGCACGCAGCACATCCTCTAGATGCACCCAGGTCACTGGCTGACGTCCATGACCAATCCGCCCAAACAGATTCAGCTTAATCGGCAATAGCATCTGCGGAAGAATCCCACCACCTTTGCCAAACACCACCGCAAAGCGAACAATCTTGGTGTTCTGGTTAGTATAGGACAAGGCCAGCTGCTCCCACTTCGCACAGAGTTCGGACATAAAAATATCTTGTGGCGGACTTTGCTCCGTGCAGACCTGATCCCAGCGCTCTGTCGGATCAATGCCATAATAGCCGACGGCCGATGTTGAAATAATCCGTTTCGGTCTAAGCTGATTTTTTTCTAAATAATCAAATAACCGTTTGGTGCTATCTAAACGGCTATCCAGCAATTTCTTTTTACGCGCTGCCGTCCAACGGCCTTGACCGATGCTTTCGCCAGCCAGATTGACCACATAATCAATCTGATGCTGTTTTAATTCTTCCAGCTGGTTAATCCAGTGGAAGTCCGGATGTGGTTCACGTTTATTTTTCTGACGGGTCAGACCAATCACCCGATAATCCCGTTCCAGTAAAAAATGCACGAGATGACTGCCAATAAAACCACTCGCTCCCGTCACCAGCACTACAGGTTTATACATTCGTCATTCTTCGCCTTATTATTTTCTTGGTTTAAATTATACGCCACTCATCTTCAGCTTTTTAAACCAAGAAGATCTTTGTAGTGGAGAATTTGTATCTTTCATCATTCAATTAATTTATGAAGATCGGGTCACAAAATGATTCATCTATATTCACTGAGGCGAATGGCCAAACATTTTCTCTGCCATACGCTGGGCCTGCTTGCCATAAAACCAGTACGTCAGTAGATATAGTGGAATTGCGATCATCAGGAACATGATCAGCACAATACTCATAAATTGTGGCTGCTGTAGATACAGCAAGAAGTCCTGCCAGGCATTCGGATTGGAACGGGTGGCGATGACAATACCGAGCAACAGAAATAATAAATTATAGCCCCAGTAAATCAGGCTAAAACCGAGGGTGAATTTTTTACGCTCTGCCTGGGTCGGCGCACGTTTTTGCTGTTTTAGAAATTTAAAAAGCACCCAAATCATGGCCACCAGATACGGAACAATCGTCAAGACTGCACCCATGCCCATCGGCAGCAAGGCTGCCAGTACACCGCAAATACAAGTAAAAATAAAACATATAACGAAAAACCAGATAAAATAACGACTTAGCGGCAACATATGCATGACTCAGTGATCTTCAACAAGCTAGTATAAAAAAAATCAGGTTTTTTTTCATTTTATTGTCAACCATCCACTATAGGGTGACGTTATATAGGGTACAAGGTACAAAAATTTGGACTGGCATCCACGAATTTTTGCTGACCTTTAGAGCTAAAGCAATAAGTCCAGTGTACAGGGAAATTTTGAATAGCAGCCAAAATCTTCATGTAACACAAATTTGACCGACGATTTCATCATCACTCGAATCGTCGGTTTTTATTTTTTAAAATTCCTATTTTTTTAAAAGCCTGATGGATTGCATGACTTTTCGATGTCTGATGATTTGGATGCGATCATCCAGTAATTTCCATACTGATCAAAATAAATTCAGCTTAAACATCACCAACAATTCGCTGAAATATCGTTTTACAAGTAGATTTTTACCTGTGCTTTTTCCTATAGTAGCAAGGCAGATATCTTGGGGTTCATTACATGGCAGTTCATTTTCTTCACACTTCCGATTGGCATCTGGGACAATTTTTCCATAACCATGACCGTGAATTTGAACATGCACAGTTTTTGACTTGGCTACTTGAGCAAATTAAAACAAAGCAGCCGCATGCTCTGCTGATTGCCGGCGATATTTTTGATGTGATCAATCCAGCTTCCAGTGCGCAAAGACAACTATACCAGTTTCTGGCCGACGCCCACGACCTGGCGCCACATATGCAGACCCTGATGATTGCAGGCAATCATGATTCCGGTTATCGGATTGAACAGGTTGAACCCTTGCTGGCCAAATTCAATGCCAAAGCTGTGGGAATCGTAGGCCGCACTGCAGAAAATACCCTGAACCTGGATCGTCTACTTATTCCTATTTATGATCGGGATAAAAATATCATCGCCTGGTGTCTGACCCTACCCTATTTACGCAGTGCCGAAATTACCGGACTGAATGAACATACCAGCAATAACCAGAACGCGATCAGTTATCTGCATCAACAACTGATTGCCGAAGCCAGAGCCCGCAAACAGCCACATCAGGCACTAATTTTAATGTCACATGCGCACATGCAAGGTGGTGAGACCTCGGACTCTGAACGTCCGATTATCGTCGGCAATGAAGAAGCCCTGTCGACGGCGCTGTTTGATGATGTGATTGATTATGTCGCGCTCGGGCATTTGCATAAACCACAAAAAGTCGGTCAGCCGCATATTCGCTATAGTGGCTCCCCGATTCCGCTATCATTTAGTGAAATCCATTACCAGCATCAGGTGGTTGAAGTCCGGATTGATCCTGAACAAAACCCGGAAAACCGCTTTCAGTACGATGCCTTAAGCATTCCGCGTACTGTCGAGCTGTTCCGCGTTCGTGAAAAGCTGGAAAATTTAATTACTCAAATTCAGGCGCTGCCCGCCGGAGAAATCGAGCAGCTTTCTGCACGGCATTTTCTGGAAGTGGAATACACGACCGATGCGCCGCCTCCGGTAGACCTGCGTCAGCAAATAGAACAGGCCCTCCCTGCTAACCGTTACCGACTGCTCCGCATCAGCCGGATTTACCAGCAACAGGTCGACCTTAGTTCAAGCCAGTCTAAAATTGATCTGGCACCCCCTACCCCGGAATCGCTATTTTTCAATATCTGGAAAAAAATGGGCTATGAGCAGGATCATTCGGTACAACGGGATTTTCAGGAATTATTGATTGAAGCCCAGCACGAACTTGCACAAAAACAACAAGCCTAGGATTGGCCATGAAAATTTTACGTCTAAGCCTGAATAACCTGGCATCTCTCACTGGCACTCATCATATTGATTTTGAATCCAGCCCACTGGCTCATGCCGGATTGATTGCGATTACTGGAAAAACCGGTGCAGGAAAATCCACCCTGCTCGATGCCATGTGTCTGGCGCTATACAATGAAATCCCCCGCCTAAAAGGTGCGACAGGCAGCCTGAAAGATGCTGGCGGTCAGGATGTGTCCATCAAGGATTCCAAGAATATTCTGCGCCGTGGCTGCGTGCATGGTTTTGCCGAACTGGAATTTATTGCACTCGATAGCAAACGCTATATAGCACGCTGGGAAATTAAACGGGCACGCCAGAAAGTCGATGGCAATCTAAAAGTAGACCGCTACGTCAAATGTCTGGATGATGACACCACACTGACGCAAAAAATATCGGAAGTCACCCCCCTCATTGAAAAACTGGTAGGCTTAAATTTTGAGCAGTTTACCCGCGCGGTGTTATTGGCACAGTCGGAAGTCGGTGCCTTTCTTAAAGCCAAAGATAATGAACGCGCAGACTTGCTGGAATATCTCACCAATTCGCAGATTTTCAGTCTAGTTAGTCAGAAAGCTGCAGAGAAATTCAGCGAAGTCAAAAACAAGCGCAACGATCTGGAAAAGCTGATCGGGCATATTGAAATTCTGTCTGAAGAAGACATCAGCGCTTTACAACAGCAGCAGAACTCTTTGTCTTTGCAACTTCAGAATTTGCAGCAATCAGAAAAACTGCTAGAAAATGAGAAACAATGGCATCTGGACCGACATAAACTCTATGCAGAAGTCCATGCCAAAAAAGAAGTCTACGAAGTACAGCAAGATGCAGTAAATAAATCTGCAGGACAGCAACAGCTACTGGAGCAGCTGGATGAATTCCAGTCGATTCGGGATCAGTTTGTGAGTCGTACCCGTCTAGCCCCTCAAAAAGAGCAGATTCAGCACCAGCACACCCAATTTACGCTGGAATTTGAAACGCTCAAACAGAGCTTTGTAGCAGAAGAAGCCAAACTTACAGCCTTACAACAACAGCAGCACCAGTTTCAGCAACACTTGGCAAACCTGAAACCGCATCTGGAGGCAGGTTTAAGGCTGGATCATGCAATTGATACGGTATCAGAGCGGTACAAAAAACTGCATGCAGAGCAAAGCCAGTTTCAAACCCTTCGTCTACAGCCTTTAGAAGAACAACTGCGACAGCAACAACAGACTTTGAATCAGCTACAAGCTCGGCAAGAAAAGGTTGCACAACAATTGGCTGAATCTGGCTTTTTAAATGTGTTCGATCTGGAGCCGCAAAGTACCTTGCAACGCATACAAGACTTTATGCGTCAGTATCAGCAACTGCAGCAACAGAATCCGGACAGCCTGAAGCAGCCTTTACCTGAACTGGAAAAAACCGTTACAGTACTTTCAGGAAATCTGAACCAGTGGATACAACAGCATCATAGTCTGGAACAGCTAGAAGAGCATCTCAAAACCATTCAGGAAATGCGTCAGCAACGCCAAGCGGAACAGCGTCAGCTCGACCTGCTGCAACAGCAGGTACAACAAATCGTTCAACAATCACAAGAATTTGAACAACTGCAATCTGCTGTAAATAGCCAACAGCAGCAACTAAAAATGCAGCAAGAGGCCGAACAGGCACTACATCAGCAGATTCAGGCTGAACAACAGGCCTATGAACACCTGGAACAAATACTTGCCCAGCAACGTTTATTGCATGCGCAAAGTGTGCAGGATCTTCGTGGCCAGTTAAAACCGGATGAGCCATGCATGGTCTGTGGAAGCCCAGCCCATCCTTTTGTCGATGCCGTCCATGAACATCTGGAACAGAGCCTGAACCAGCTACAGGAGCAACAGTTACGGCAGGCAAAACAGCAGCTCGATCAGCAACTGCAATCTCAGCAGCAGCAACGCATTGAAATGTCTAAAGCACAAACAGTAATTGAGCAACAGCAACAGCGTTGCCAGATCCTGCAAAACCAGATTCAACAATCCTCTGCTGACTGTAAATCTCAACTACTTAAACTGGAAGTGGTTACCGAGCAGCACAATGATCTTCCTACATTCATCCAGTTACTGGCGAATCACACTCAAAGTCTGGTCCAGCAGCTAGAACTATCACAACAGCAGGAACAACAGCTCCAGCAACAATTACAACAATGGCGTCAACAACAACAGCAATTGCACCAATTACAACTGGCTCTACAGCAACGTCAGCAACTCGACCAGCTGATACACCCAGTTTTAAGCATACTGCCCAAGCAGTACCAGTCGCAGCCACCTATGCTCTGCTTACCTCAGTTGCAACGACAAGTAGAGCACCGCATGCAGCACTTGGCAGTACAAAAGCAGCTGGAATCTGACCTGCATCAACAGCAGCAGATATTGGAAAAGAGCCAGTATCAACTACAATTGGAACAGCAAAATTTTGCTCAATTGAGTCAGTCTGTAGAGCAGTTGATTCAGCAAGGCAAAGACCTGCGTCAACAACTGGCTGAACTGACCCAAGAACATGCAGGACAAGTCTACCGTGTCGCTGCAGAATGGCGCGATGCACTAGAGCTACAAGCCAAGACCTTAGAGCAGACTTTAGAACAACAGCGTCAATGCACGGCGCAGGCCGAAAAACAGTGGCATCAAACCCACTTAAAACTGCAAGAATTTATCAGCCAACTTCAGCAGATCGATCAGCAATTGGCTCAATATCAGCAAGATATTCAGGCATGGCAAGCAGCACATCCGCAAGTGACGGCAGCTCAAATTGAACAATGGCTCAGTATTGATCTGAGCAACCATCAACACATTCGTCAGAATCTGGCCAACCAGAAACAGGCACTCGAAAATGCCAGAACAGCCTGGCAATTACTTGAAGAACAATATCAGGCCCATTTAAAACTACAGCCAGAACATGAATTTGAGGAAATTGAACAAAAACTTGGCATGCTGCATCAGGAAAAAATAATGCAGCAGGAAGTGCTCAATGAAACTGATGCCAAACTGCGTATGAATGCCAATAATCAAAACACCTATGCCAAATATCAGCAGCAAATTGAGCAGATCAAAGCCGAAGAATACCGTTGGGGTCGTATTTACGACCTGATCGGACATAAGGAAGGTACCAAATTCCAGAAAATTGCCCAGGAACATCATCTGGATATTCTGGTGGAATATGCAAATCAGCAGTTGCAACCGTTGGCACCCCGCTATCAGTTACACCGTATTCCGGATAGCCTGAGTCTGGCGATTATTGATCTGGACATGAATAGTGAAGTCCGCCCTGTGCTGTCCCTATCGGGTGGTGAAACCTTCCTGGTTTCATTGGCTTTGGCTTTGGCGATTGCCAATATGGCCTCCGGCTCCATGAAACTGGAATCACTGTTTATTGATGAAGGTTTTGGTACGCTAGATCCTGCTTCGTTACATATGGTGATGAATGCACTGGATCATTTACAAAGTCAGGGTCGTAAAGTTGTATTAATCTCGCATGTGCAGGAAATGCATGAACGTATTCCGGTACAGATTCAGGTCAAACCGGTTGGTGCAGGTGCAAGTACCATTCAGATTATAGGCTAAGGATCATGAACACTGCCCCGAATACGCTCTCGCACTATTTCAGCCTACAGCTTGAGAGCCTACGGGGTATCAGTGCCATTGTGGTGTTATTCAGTCACTGCTTTCAGGCATTTATTGCGCCTTTCGATACCAGCATTTATTCATGGATACGCCTGCTTGGGCAGGCTGCAGTCATGATTTTCTTTGCCTTAAGTGGCTATCTGATCGGCTATTCGATTCAGCACAACATTCATCAGCATGGTCAGTTCAATCTGCACCGTTATGCCCGACAGCGTTGCAGCAGAATTTTACCACCCTTTCTGTTTGCCATGGGGTTGACGCTGCTTTTATATCTGCTTGCTCCACTATTATTTGCCAGTCATACTCATGCTTTTCAACACAGTTTTGGCATGATGATCCGGACTGACTATAGTGTAGACATGATGGAATTTATTGGTTCGCTGCTATTTTTGAATGGCTTTGTAACACCAACGGTTTCAGCCAATGCTGCGCTCTGGAGCCTGAGCTATGAAGTGTGGTTTTATGTGCTGGCCGGATTCCTACCTTTTTTAAAAAATTCGGAAATCGCCAAAATCGGATTTTTTATAGTTCTGGCTATACTGTCATTACTGAACATCCAGTTTTTTATTTATTTTCTGGTCTGGCTTAGTGCCTTTGCCTGTTCATTTCAATATATCCAGCTACGTTTTTTAAACCGCTTACAATCGGTCAAATTAGCCCTATTCGGCTTGGCATTTCTAATTGCCTGTTTTGATGCTTACCAGTTTCAGATGATCGATGAAACCCAGCAATACCGCGCTGCGAATTTCACCCCTTTTAATTTCTGTGTGGGTCTGGCCTTTAGCTGCTGGCTGGTACAGCTCCAGTATCAACGCAGTCATTATCATGCGGTCTGGGTTCAATCCGCAGACTTTTCCTATACCTTGTATGTCACCCATTTCCCCTTACTTTTATTTATTTTGGGCTGTATTCCGGCAACTTTAGGCTATGGTCTGGGTGGAGCAGTTTTAGCCTTGCTTACGAGCATGTTCGGCATAATAGTCTTTGCCTGGCTGATGGCTAAATGGCTCGAACCAGCCAGAAAAAAAGCGTTATCCAATACCCTGCGATAACGTTTTGCTGCAAAAAACTGACATTAGTAGTTTATACATCTTTTTTAGGCCGTGCACCAAATAGGGCTGTGCCAACACGAACCATGGTAGAACCCGCAGCAATCGCTTCGGTCATATCCGCAGACATGCCCATACTTAAAGTATCCCAATCTTCAGGATGTGCATGCTGAACTTTGACTGCATCAAATAAAACTTTGGCATCACCAAAGGATTGAGGATTATTCGGTGCTGGAATCACCATCAGGCCACGTAAACGCACATTCGGTAGTTGGCTGATCTGTGCCACTAAATCTGCAACTTCTGCCGGCTGGCAACCATCTTTGGTATCCTGACCATCAATATTCACCTGAATACAGATATTTAGTGCAGGCTGATCATCTCCACGCTGATTGGATAAGCGCTCGGCAATAATCAGACGATCCACCCCATGCACCCAGGCAAAATTTTCTGCCAGATGCTTGGTCTTGTTACGCTGCACATGTCCAATAAAATGCCATTCAATGTCCAGCTCTTTCAGGGCCGTGATTTTTTCCAGCGCTTCCTGCAAGTAATTTTCACCAAAAGCACGTTGCCCTGCCTGATACATATCTGCCAGCACGCTACTCGGCTGGGTCTTGGAAACGGCAAGCAGTTGCACCGCATCTGCTTCGCGGCCGGCCTGAATACAGGCAGTTTCAATTTGCACTAAGACCTGATTTCGTGACTGTTGCAACATATTCATTGATGGGGTTCTCATTTCATTCATCTTTTTTTCCCTTGCCCATGAACTAAGTGTTGGTTAAGCTGTGGGAAAGCCTTATTATTCTATCAAAATAATTAACATTTTAATGAACTCGGGGACCTTATGGATATCACAGAATTGTTGGCATTTTCTGCTAAAAATGGTGCGTCGGATTTACACTTGTCTGCGGGCTTACCGCCAATGATTCGTGTCGATGGGGAAGTTCGTCGCATCAACCTGCCAGCATTAGAACACAAAGAAGTGCATAAACTCGTTTATGACATCATGAACGATAAACAGCGCCGTGATTTTGAAGAAAATCTGGAAACTGACTTTTCTTTTGAAGTGCCTGGCGTGGCACGTTTCCGTGTCAACGCATTTAACCAGAACCGCGGTGCCGGTGCGGTATTCCGTACCATTCCCTCTAAAGTACTGACCCTTGAAGATCTGGGCATGGGACAGATTTTTAAAGATATCTGTGAATATCCACGTGGTCTGGTACTAGTCACAGGTCCAACCGGTTCGGGTAAATCAACTACCTTGGCGGCGATGCTGGATTATATTAATGACAACCGCTATGACCATATTCTGACCGTCGAAGATCCGATCGAATTTGTGCATCAGTCCAAGAAATGTTTGATTAACCAGCGTGAAGTGCATCGTGATACGCATGGCTTTAATGAAGCATTACGTTCTGCATTACGTGAAGATCCGGATATTATTCTGGTCGGTGAGATGCGTGACCTTGAAACCATTCGTCTGGCTTTAACTGCGGCAGAAACGGGTCACCTTGTTTTCGGCACCCTGCATACCACCTCAGCGGCCAAAACCATTGACCGTGTGATCGACGTATTCCCTGCTGAAGAAAAAGACATGGTACGTGCCATGTTGTCTGAATCCCTACAAGCCGTAGTTTCACAGGCTCTGCTGAAGAAAAATGGCGGTGGGCGTGTGGCGGCGCATGAAATCATGATTGGTATTCCGGCGATTCGTAACCTAATTCGTGAAAACAAAGTCGCACAAATGTACTCAGCAATTCAGACCGGTGCCAACTATGGCATGACCACACTGGACCAGACCCTGAAAACACTGGTGTCCAAAGGTTTGATCAGCCCGCAAGTTGCACGTACTGCAGCCAAACAGCCAGAAGCATTTTTATAAGAAAATTGAATTGTATTGGGGTTTATATACATGGATTTTAACGGCTTACTCGATTATATGGTGGAGAAAAAAGCATCGGATCTGTTCATTACTGCCGATGTCGAACCATCCATCAAGATTAATGGTCAGATTTTACCGATTGGCTCAGTAAAATTACCGGGTGCGGCAGTAGGACAACTGCTCAATTCCATCATGACTGAAAAGCAGCGTAAAGAATTTGCTGACAGTCGTGAATGTAACTTTGCCATCAGCACACCGGACAAAAGTGCCCGCTTCCGTGTCAGTGCCTTTCAGCAACGCGATCAACCGGGGATGGTTTTGCGTCGGATTGAAACTGTTATTCCAACTATGGATGAACTCAAGTTACCGCCAATTTTAAAAGAACTGGCGATGACCAAACGTGGCATCATTATTTTTGTCGGGGCAACGGGTACCGGTAAATCAACCTCGCTGGCGTCTTTGGTCGGTTATCGCAATGAAAATTCCAAAGGTCATATCATTACCATTGAAGATCCGATCGAATTTATTCACCAGCATAAGGGCTGTATTATCACCCAGCGCGAAGTCGGCATTGATACAGATTCATTTGAAATCGCTCTGAAAAACACCTTGCGTCAGGCACCGGATGTAATTCTGATTGGTGAGATCCGTTCACGTGAAACCATGGATTATGCGATTGCCTTTGCCGAAACCGGTCATCTGGTCTTTGCTACCCTGCACGCTAACAACGCTAACCAGGCGATTGACCGGATTATCCATTTCTTCGAAGCAGACCGGCATAATCAGCTGTTTATGGACTTGTCCCTAAACATGAAAGCGATTGTGGCACAGCAACTGATTCCAACCATCGATGGCAATGGTCGCCGCGCTGCCATTGAGATTCTAATTAACTCGCCACTGATTGCCGACTTGATTCGTAAAGGTGATGTGCATGAGATCAAGGATCTGATGAAGCGTTCCCGTGAACTGGGCATGCAGACCTTCGATCAGGCGCTGTATGATCTGTATAAAGCCAAACAGATCAGCTATAAAGATGCACTGAAACATGCGGATTCACCCAACGACCTGCGTTTGCAAATCAAACTGTCAGAAGAAGGTGGCAGCCATTTATTGCGTGCACATTCCAATATCACCTTTGACGGTCAGTCCTGATCGGATTGAGCGCATAAAAAAACAGGCTTCCCATGAAGCCTGTTTTTTTTGTTTGAACCAGAGCTCAAATTATTTTTTACGGAACACTTCCTGACATGCAGTCGCATCGCAGTAGCCATACAGATTCAGTGAGTGACCGGTTAATTCAAAACCAAATTTCTCAGCAACGTCATGCTGCTCTTTTTCAATCGTGTCATTAATAAATTCAACAACTTTGCTGCAATTTAAACATACCAGGTGATCGTGGTGATCTTCCTGCATAATTTCAAAAACTGAATGATTATTTTCAAAATTATGACGTTCGATGATGCCCGCTGCTTCAAATTGCGTTAACACACGATACACAGTTGCTAAACCTACATCTTCGCCCTGATCGAGTAAAGTCTTGTAAATATCTTCCGCACTTAAATGATGTTGTTTTGAATTTTCTAGTAATTCTAATATTTTAATTCGTGGAAGGGTAACTTTCAGTCCAGCTTTTCGTAAATCTTGGTTTGAAATAGTCATGTAAAAAGGTCTCTCAACAAAATCAAAGTTGGAATATGCAACAAAGTTTAGATGCAGTATGATCTATCCTTGGATCAAATGCATCATAATTAATTTGGGATAGTTTAGCAAAATGCAAAAAATCATGTTGACGTTATTCGTCACTTCATTGCTCGTCGGCTGTTCGACATTAGGTGTTTATAAAGTAGATATTCCACAAGGAACCCCTTTAACCCAAGCACAAGCCGCTAAAATTCAGGTGGGAATGAGCCATCAACAGGTGCGTTTCTTACTGGGCAGTCCAACAGTAAGCGATCCACTGAATCCTTTACGTTGGGACTACATCTATAACTATACCCCAGGAACCTACGCTAAAAAAGCCAAGATCCCGGCAGCCCAAGGCCAGCATTTGAAAATCTACTTTAACCAGTCTGGTATCGTGGAACGTGTTGAAGGTCTGGAGACGATTCCAGAATCTCAACCCGGCTTACCAGGATCAAAAGAAGCGATTTTAAATGCTCCCCCACTATAGTCGGTTTCACATGAAAAAGCCCCTGAATCATTAGGGGCTTTTTTAATTAAGCTGATTGATTGAGCAGATCATTGAGGCTACTGCTCATTCAAGCCGCTTTCTATTCGGAAGATGGTTTCAGCTTTCTTAAAAGATTGCCTCTGGCATAACGACCCACAGGATTTTTCTCGGCGCGTTTACGTCGGATGTCTTTAGGATTGATGGTCAGTGCTCGGTAAATTTCTACCCGATCCCCTGCTGCCAGTGGCTGCTGATGATCTTGCAAACGCACCCCAAAGATGCCCAGAGATAACGGTTCAGGCAAGTCGACCTGCTCACGGATTCCACTCTGCTCAATCGCATCCAGTGCCGTCATGCCGGGCTGAAATGGCACGGCTAGATGAAATTGTTTTTCTGACGTCGCATACGCTACCCAGATCATCGCCTCACTCATCAGACGAATTGTCCTAAGACAGCAATGATTGCCAGAATAATCCCGACCGGCAACACCACACGTACTGCAATACGCCAGATGTTATAAAACGCTTCAGAGCTAAAATTCATTGATTTACGCAAATGACTGATCTTCATGATCCAGCCGGCAAATAATGCATAGATCAAACAAATCAATAAGCCCCAGACGAGCAAGACCACATTGAAAATTGGGCTTAGATTTGGAATAGCCCAGATCAGCGTAACCGCCGCCACAATCGCCCATTGAATCGCAGGATGAAGCTGACGTTGCTGTAACTGTTCACGTGCCATTTGCAAAATTAATGCGGCAGCTGCCACCATCGCTGCGACCAAGGTGAATGCAGGGATTTGCGCTTGCACAGCAAAGAAAGCAAATGCAATGACAGCAACGAGCTGCGCAATCCAGATCGGCAATACCGTCTTGCTGGCGACATCCTGTTGTTGTACAGCGCTTAGGCTAGACTGCCAGTACAAGCCCATGCCCAGACCACTTGCCACCAGCGCTAATACGGTGGCATTGCCCCATTCCGAGAATTCGACTGGCGTGACTTGCCATGCAGGTAGTGCAGTTCCCATTACATTGGCCAGAACCAGAGATGCGAGCACCCCAATCGTTGTAACAGCCAATAAAATTTGACGCGGTAGCAGTGACAGGGCCAACGCTACTATTGTCAATCCGATCAACAAAAGGTTCGGTGCAAGATCAAGTGCAGCAACCGCCAGAACATTACTGGCATTGTTCAGCATTGCACCTGCCAGAAACGGAATAAAAATCACACTTAACCAGCCGACAATACGCCATTTCTGTGACGCATCAGCTTCACGGGTCAGCGTTGACAGCGCCTGTAATGGCGTTGTTCTAGAGCGCTTGGCCAAAGCAATTTCCAAGTAGCAGACTGGAAGTGCCAGAATCAGCATGGTGGCTAACCAGAGCATCCAGAAATCCAGCTGACGATCAATCTGTATACCGGTTATCGGTGCGAGCGTCGCGATGATAATAAACGATAAACAGAAAGCCATCAGCGGCGATAACCATTTTGACATAGCATTGTCCTGCATGATGCATTCCTATAAAAATCTAGCGCTATTTTGCCTTGTGAAGCGGTGAAAATCAAAAACAAAAAGCAAACCACCTTAACGGTGATTTGCTGCGCCAAAATTATAATTAAATTGTAATTCTTGTTATCTCTTTAGATATTTTATTATGAGAAAAACCGAGCGAACCAGTTTTTACCGGTTTTCTTTTCTTTTTCCTTGATGATGCCCATCATATTTTCTTTCACGGCACCGACATAATCGGCGTCATCGTGCTGAATATGGTTAATCAGCCATTTCGATAATACTTCGTGCAGTTCATGTTCAATCGACTGCCCCAGTTCAAAACGGTCACGATAAGATTCAATTTTCTTAATAAACAGGTCATGCACACGTTTATGCGGCACCCGATATTTATAGCCGGCTTCTTCCTGAAGAGATTCCTCAAAGGTGAAATGCGACTGGGTATAATCAATAATATTATCAAGAATCTGTTTAATACGGGCACGCTCGGTATTGGCATCAATTCCATCAATTTCGTTGATATAATCGAGAATTCGTTTGTGCTGATCGTCAATCACATCGATACCAGTATTATAATCTGGAACCCATTTCATTTTCATTACGACCACCTATAAATATTAAGGACTTATAACGTGAAAATGAGCATATAGCGTATTGATTCAAATAAAAATGAAGCAAATTAGTCGGCTTTCCGCCTAAATCCGGCTTTTTCATTTTAAGTTTCTGTTATATATAATTAAAAATAATTTATCCTGAGTAAAAGGCTAAGATATTAAT
Organism: Acinetobacter lwoffii; assembly: GCF_029024105.1. Classification (NCBI taxonomy): domain Bacteria; kingdom Pseudomonadati; phylum Pseudomonadota; class Gammaproteobacteria; order Moraxellales; family Moraxellaceae; genus Acinetobacter; species Acinetobacter lwoffii. Next base: position 2,440,747 of record NZ_CP118963.1, read on the forward strand.
TAACCAAAATCCACAATAAGCCTTTATTTATTCTTAGATTTTTTCTTATTTTTTAAATATAAAAAAACGGAGTTTAAACGTAAGCGTCCGCTGAATCCCATACCAATTTTTAATTCAATTTAGGTTTCCAGCAGTGTGGCAGTAACTCTTCAATCTGGGTCACTTTATGTGTCGGTAACCTTTTCAGCACATCACTTAAATAGGCATACGGATCCAGCCCATTCAGCTTTGCTGACTGGATTAACGTCATGATGTTTGCCGCTCGCTGACCACTGCGCAGCGAGCCAGCAAACAGCCAGTTCTTGCGCCCCAACGCCCAGGGACGCATCTGATTCTCGACCCAATTATTGCAAATAGGTAGATTGCCATCATCCAGATAGCGGCTTAAGGCTGGCCAACGCTTCAGACTGTAATTGATGGCCTTGGCGGTGGGAGAACTCGATGGCACTGTCAGATGATGTTGGTTGAGCCATTCATATAGTTGTTGCATCACTGGTTGACTATGCTGTTGTCGGTATTCGCGGCGGTCTTCCGCTGTACCATCGGTCTTTTTCCTGAGCTCTGCTTCTATCGCATACAGTTTCTGAATCAGCACCAATGCCTGTTCAGCGACCTGACTTTTCCCGGTCACATGCAGTTCATGGAATTTACGACGTGCATGGGCCATGCAGCCCACCTCAATGACCTGGCCTGATTTAAAGCGTGCTTTATAACCACTGTAATCATCACAGACTAGATAGCCCTGCCAGCCTTTCAAGAACGCTTCAGCATGCTGGCCTGAACGACTATCCTGAAAGTCATAGATCACCGCCTGAACTGGATTGTACTGTGTAGTGGCATAGGCCCAGACATAACCTTTTTTCGGTTTTTTCTCATCATCACCCATCCGCATGATGGTGACCGGCGTTTCATCGGCATGCAGCATCTGCTGTTGTAGTACCACCTCTTTTAAGGCATTGGCCAGAGGTTCGAGTTCTACTCCGCAGCGACCTATCCAGTCAGATAACGTTGATCTAGAAAGTTCGATTCCCGCCCGCTGATAGATCAGGCGTTGACGGTACAGCGGCAAATGATCGGCATATTTCGATACCAGCACATGGCTGAGCAATTCAGGTGAAGCAATGCCTTTATCAATTACATAGGCAGGCATCGCTTGCTGAGTCAGGGTGTCACACTGATCACAGACCCATTTACCACGCACATGCTGTTCCTTATAGAACTGTGCCGGTCTGAAATGCAGTTTTTCACTGATATCTTCGCCGATACGACGTAACTGGCAGCCACAACTGCATTGGGTTGATGCAGGTTCATGCTCAATACGGATGGTGTGTAGATGATCGGGCAGCAGTCGACGTTTAGGTTTATTTGCTTTGGCTTTGTGTGTCGCTGCATCGGTTTTATCTGCATTCAGCCGTTCCAGTTCCAAATCAACGGCTGCAATATCTTCTTCGACCGCTTCATCCCAGAGATGGATTTGTTTTGCGGTGAGATGTTCGTTTTTACTGCCGAATTTGTGCTGTTTAAACAGCGCCAGTTCATGCTCGTATTTTTGATTGAGAATGGAAAGATGTTGGTTGCATGCTTCAAGATGCTGAACTTTGGCATCCAATTGCTGGTTTGATTTTTCTAATTCTTGCTTTGATTGTGCCAGAGACTGATGCTGCAACGCCAACTGCCTGGTGAATTCCAGCAGTTGTTCATGGGTCAGTTGGCTTAAGTCTGGCAGCGTATTCATGACCGCAGTATGCCTGAGGTCATGAGAAGAATGAAATAGAACGTTTGGAGAATAGCAGAATGGAACAGCCTGGTTTAAAGCATCGTCACCACCTGCTGTCGTCCAATGCGCTGCCAGGGCAAACCTTGGATCAGTGCCTGTAACTGTTCCGGGCTGAGGGCCACGGTTTCACCTTGGTGAACTTGAGCCCAGTGAAATTTGCCCTGTTCCAGCCGCCGGGCACACAGCCAGATGCCCAATCCATCATGTACCAGTACTTTCATACGATGGCCACGTTTATTACAGAACAGGTAAGCACAATGCGGTTTGATTGAACCAAAGGATTTCATAATCTGCGCCATGGCCGTATCCATACCCGCACGCATGTCCATGGGCTGGGTAGACAACCAGATTTCATCGATACGGATCATGTTGCAAGTGCCTTGAGTAATTCTGCTAAAGCAGATATTTCTGATACTTGCCATTTCAAGCCAATTTCTGCTTTTGAGTGGGGTAAAGTAATTTGAACCTTTAACATGTCAGTAGGAGTAGGATCTAATGGTGCAGAGCAAGATAAGGCAATAAATGCAGGTTTATTCGGTAGTGGTGAGCGATCATTCCCTGGCTTAGCATCAATTAAGCGAATCCATTTGGATACAAGATTTGTATTCAATCCATGTTGCAAAGCGACTGAAGCAATTGAAACGTCTGGTGCTTTACAAGCCTGAACGATCTGCTGTTTAAATTCAGCACTGTATGTTCTTCGTTTTTTCGCAAGAGATGCGATGGATGTCTGGTGATTTGTAGTCATAAATTTTAGTCCCCACTTGTTTCTAAGTGGGGACTAAATTAAGGCTTATAGGATGAATTCAGAAGGTGTGTTCAGCGGACGCTTACGTTTAAACTCCGTCTTTAATCGCATTTCAATATTGATCAGCTCGCGTGACGCGTTTTAAGGAAGGATCAAGACGTTCACGTTCCAGACGTTCAACATGCGTCAACTGAGAACGTACTTTCGCCCCATGCTGAAACAGGATCATTTCACCGGGCTGGAAGGCAGTCCATTCTTCATTCTGGGTCAATGGTTCAGTGGTAATCACTGCGACGCGATCTTCAGGGGTCGTGACCTGACTAAAGTCCACTTCGACATCAATATCAATCAGCTGAGCCGGTCTAAACGGGTATTCACGTACCAGCCAGTGGAGTTTAGTAATCGCATAGCTAAACAGCGCCTGACCATTCGACAGGCAGAAATTAAAGGTGCCATGCTCCGCGATTGCAGGTGAAATTTCAGCTAGAAGATCGAAAACCTGATCCAGTTTCGGCTCATGATAGCCAAAGCGTTTCACCAGTTGATCCAGCAGGTAACAGAAGGCACGCTCACTGTCGGTATTTCCGACTGGGGTAAAGCGCCCTGACAGTTCAGGAAAATAATCATATAAATCGCCATTATGGGCAAAAATCCATTGCCGCCCCCAAAGTTCACGGCTAAAAGGATGCGAGTTTTCCAGATTAATTTTGCCTTGAGTGGCTTTACGGATATGGGCAATCACATTACGTGATTTGATCGGATAGTTACGCACTAGCTCGGCAATCGGCGACTCAACCGCAGACTGGTTATCAACGAACAGACGGCAGGCTTTATCTTCAAAGAAAGCAATCCCGAAGCCATCCGCATGATCAGAGGTAATGCCCGCCCGCTGGGAAAACCCGCGAAAAGAAAAAGTAATATCCGTCGGGGTGGCACAATTCATTCCGAGCAGTTGGCACATGGTCTGGTTTCAGCTCTCTATTTACTTAGAAGCTTATTGTGCATGACTGTCCTAGTCATTTCAAATAGGTGGCTATAAGAAATCCAAATAAAAAAGAGTCTCTATTGAGACTCTTTTTTGCAAAAATTGGCTTAAGAACGATGCGGATTGGCACGATTGGTAATGAGGGTGCCCACACCATGATCGGTGAAAATTTCTAGTAAGCTGGCATGAGGTACACGGCCATCCACGATATGTGCACTTACGACGCCGCCTTTTACCGCATCCAGCGCACAACCGACCTTTGGAATCATGCCGCCATAAATCACGCCAGTTTCGATCAGACGATCGACTTCTTGAGTGGTCAAACCAGTCAACAGGTTTTTATTTTCATCCAAGACACCGGTGATATTGGTGAGTAGAATCAGTTTTTCTGCACCTAGGGCTTCAGCGACTTTACCAGCGACCAAATCAGCATTGATATTATAGGTATTGCCTTCTTCATCGACACCTAGCGGGGCAATGACTGGAATAAAGTCACTATTGGTAAACATTTCCAGAACATCAGTTTTCACGCCAACGACTTCACCGACCAGACCCAGATCAATTTGCTCAACTGAACCATCTTCAGCCACTTTTTCCATCAGCAGCTTTTGCGCACGAATCAGGTTGCCGTCTTTACCGGTAAGACCAATCGCACGGCCACCATGCTGGTTGATCAAATTCACGATAGATTTGTTAACGCTACCGCCAAGCACCATCTCGACCACTTCCATAGTCGCAGGATCAGTCACGCGCATGCCGTCGATACGGTCTGATTCACGGCCTAGCTGTTTCAGCATGGAATCGACTTGCGGACCACCGCCATGCACCACGATCGGATTAATACCGACGGTTTTTAATAATACGATATCACGTGCAAATGAACTTTCCAGCTCAGGATCGGTCATCGCGTTACCGCCGTATTTTACCACCAGGGTTTTACCCGCAAAGCGTTGAATATACGGCAAAGCTTCTGTCAAAATCTGTGCTTTGTCGATGCCTGTTTGTTGATTTGGCATTCGCCTCTCCTTATTGAGCATCTAAAATGTCTTGAGCGATCTCTGGATAACGGTCACGCAACATGGCTACAAACAAGTGACGAATTTCATTCAGACCTTGGGCATTATTGGCATCAAAGCGCACTGTGAAATACTCACCTGTATTGGATGCTCGAATGATGCCAAAACCATCCTCAAAATCAAGACGTATCCCATCAATTTTACTGATTTGCGCATTAATTCTTGCGGATTGTTGTTCAACGAAGTTTAAAAGCTCAACTGGACGTACTTGACGCGTTGAAATATAAAGATCTTCAGTACCATACCGTTTTGGATAAGCTGCCAAGGCCTGCGCGAGAGTTTGCCCCGTTTGATCTAAATATTCCATGACTCGGAGTGCTGCATAGAGGCCATCATCATAGCCCCAGCCGCGGCCATCATTAAAGACATAATGTCCGGCATATTCCCCACCAAAAATGGCTTGCTGCTGAGACTGGTTCAGATAGGTTCTGAGAAATGAACTGCCGGTACGAATCATCACCGGTTCACCGCCCAGACGTTGCACTGTATCGCGAACTAGAGTTGAACATTTCACATCATAAACAAATTGGCGTGGCGTTGAATCAGTGAGACAAATTTCGGCAAACAGGCATAATAACTGATCGGCTGTAATAATCTGACCATGTTCATCAACCAGAACCAGGCGATCGCCATCACCGTCCAAAGCAATACCGAGATCAGCCTGCTGTTGCATGACAGTTTGGCGTAAAGTCTCAAGATGTTTGTCCTGCGAAGGATCCGGCGCATGATCCGGAAAATATCCATTGGCCTCACAACGTAAAGCAATCACTTCACAGCCCATTTTTCTGAGTACCAAGTCAGCACAACGTCCGGCTGAGCCATGCAGACCATCCAGAATCACTTTAAATGAGCGCTTTAATTGAATATCTTCTAATATTCCCTGCTGATACTGCATGCAAAACTCTGGAATAATCTGATGCGGCAGTTCAGCTAAAGTAATTAGCTGGCTATCGCAATGTGACTTTGCCAGTTGGGCCACCTGTTGAATCATCTCAGGACAAGGTGGTTCACCATCAATAATCCATTTAATCCCATTATCTTCTTTAGGATTATGACTGGCGGTGACCATAATGCCATTGCCATCAAACTGGCGTGCGGTGAAATACAGCATCGGGCTGGAACAACAGCCTATAATAGTGGCTTCCAGCGAATAGTCTTTAAAAATACGGGCAATGATGTCGGCAAAAGCCGGACTACTGATGCGTGCATCATAACCAATGGCGACACGTGTCTGTCCCGCAGCCTGATACTGCTGGGCTAAACCGTGGGCAATTGCATCAATGATCCCGGCACCTAATAGACTGACTTTACCGCGTATGTCATAGGCACGAAAGATATGCATGGGGAATGGATGATTCATAGATCCCATAAAACTGTCTTTTCACTATTCGTTAAAATAAGGAGATTTAAAATGATGATTTCATCATAATGACTTTAAACATTTGTTTTTGTTTTAAGACCTGCTATTTTTAAACGATTTCAATGTAACAATCAATTATAAAAATATAATCTACAACTTTAGAATTATAGGGTTCTTGTAATTAAACAATGATTATTCAATTATATTTATTTTGAGTTTCATCTAATTAGACATTTGATAATTACATCAATTTTGGATTTAAATAATTCTACTTGGCCGAAAAAATAAGGTTTTATTTTTTAAATATATTTCAACCAACTCATTTTTTTTAATATTTAATCTAATCAACTAAAAATGGCTTACATCCAGTTAATGAATGTAAGCCATTATTAAAACTTAGTTTTTACCCGTATGACCAAAACCGCCAGCACCGCGTTCAGTCGCTTCGAATTCATTCACCAGATCGAATTCAGCTTGTACCACAGGAACCAACACATACTGCGCCAAACGTTCACCTGGCTCTAAGCTGAATGCCGTCTGACTACGGTTCCAAACGGATACCATCAATTCACCCTGATAATCAGAATCAATTAAACCTACCAGGTTACCCAACACGATCCCATGTTTATGGCCCAAACCCGAACGTGGCAAGATCAGACCAGCAAATGCAGGATCTTCAATATAGATTGCTAAACCAGTTTTTACCAAAACCGTTTGGCCTGGTTCAATGATTGTGGTTTCTGCAACACACGCACGCAAATCCAGCCCCGCTGAACCTGTCGTAGCATAAGTCGGTAATGGCCATTCCTGACCGAGACGCGAGTCAAGGACTTTCACCTGAACTTTCATGTATTCATTCCTGTTGTTTCATTTAAAATAAGAGCAAGCCTTGCGCCTTATCGTTTGATAAGGTTACGCAAATTATCAAGATAATGTTGGGCTTGTAATTTCGGATCGATGTTGCCTGCCAGCTTTTTCTTACGACCTAACCATTCCAACTCATCTTCTGGTAATTCATCCAGAAAACGGCTTGGGGTCATCTGCTTCATCTGCCCACCGGCCTTGCGCTGCGCTGCCAAAGTAATGGTCAAGCCCTGACGTGCACGGGTAATGCCCACATACATCAGACGGCGTTCCTCTTCGACGGTTTCTGCAGCAATCGAGTTTTTATGCGGCAGAATTTCTTCTTCCAGACCAATCAAATAGACATAAGGAAATTCCAGACCTTTAGACGCATGCAAAGTCAATAAGTTGACTTTATCGGTGTCCTCTTCTTCCTGTTGCTGCTCCAGCATGTCCAGCAGCACCATTTTACGAATCACACTTTCAATATTTTTTTCGTCGACATCTTCAGCGCGGTTAATCAGGCTCTGAATGCTGCTGTAGAGCACCTCGATATTGTCAAGCTTGGTTTTTTCCTGTGCTGGCGTGGCTGCAGTTTCCTTGATGTAATCGATATAACCGGCCTCAATCATCATCTGGCGGATGATCGGTACTGGTTCATCATCATCCAGTAAATTGCGGGTAAAGCCCTCAATAAAATCGGCAAATTCGGCCAATTGAGTCGTGGCCTTTTTCGGAATCGCCATGGTCAGACGTTGATCCGCTGCTGCAGCCAGCAAGGACAGGTTGTTTTCCTGAGCAAATAATCCAAGTTTTTCCAGCGTTACCGGACCAATCGCCCGTTTTGGCGTATTGATAATTCGCAGGAATGCGCTGTCGTCTTCAGGGTTAATGATCAGGCGCAAATAACTCATCATGTCCTTGATTTCGGCACGTGCGAAGAAGGACTGTCCGCCAGACAATTTATACGGAATCTGCATCTGACGTAGATGGGTTTCTAAAATACGCGCCTGGAAATTGCCGCGATATAACACCGCATAATCTTTCCAGCTTTTACCGTTCATTAATTTATGCGTGATCAGGTCTTTAACAACACGCTCTGCTTCATCATCATCATTGCGGCAGGTAATCACACGGATTACTTCACCATGGCCTTTGTCTGACCAAAGTTTTTTATCAAAAATATGCGGATTATTGCCAATGACAGTGTTGGCTGCCTTGAGAATACGACTGGTCGAACGATAGTTCTGTTCCAGTTTAATCACTTTTAAATTAGGAAAATCCTGCTGCAGCAAGGCCATATTTTCCGGTTTAGCCCCACGCCAGGCATAGATTGACTGATCATCATCGCCTACGGCGGTGAACTGTCCCATCACGCCAACCAGCAATTTCACCAGAATATACTGTGCGGTGTTGGTATCCTGATATTCATCGACCAGCAAATAACGCACGCGGTTTTGCCATTTGTCACGGACTTCTGCATTTTCCTGCAGCAAGCGCGTTGGCATTACAATCAGATCATCAAAATCCACGGCGTTATAGGCGCGTAAATTACGTTCATAAAGCTGATACAAATGCGCAAACTGCACATCTTCGGCAGTTTCACAGGTGGTGTGGGCTTGCTCAGGTGGAATGAGATCATTTTTCCAGTCCGAGATCATTTTCATGGCTTTGGCGATCAGTTCTTTGCTTTCTGCACCGGATAAATTGTCACGTTGCATCAGATCCATCAGAATGCGTTTACAGTCGTCAGCATCCAGAATTGAGAAATTATTTTTCAGTGGGGTATGTTTCAACTCCAGGCGCAGCATATTCAGGCCAAAAGTATGGAAGGTTGAAACTGAAACGCCTTTACTTTCTTCACGTGTCAACAATTTGCTGACACGCTCTTTCATCTCACGTGCTGCCTTGTTGGTAAAAGTCATCGCAGTAATACGATGTGCGGGAATCCCGCAATGCTTGACTAAATACGCGATTTTTCGCGTGATCACTGAAGTCTTGCCTGAACCCGCTCCTGCAAGTACTAACAAGGGTCCTTGAGTGTATTTCATGGCTTCAAGTTGCTTGTCATTTAACTGACTGGCGAGTGACATATGGCTTCCTCTTCTAGATTCGGCTCCGATTATAGTCATCTCTGCGTCAGTTGCCTAATTTAAAATACGATTAATCAGATCAATATTCAGATATAAAAAAACCACCCGAAGGTGGTTTTTTCTTAAGCGTTCAAGAATTATTGAACTGCATATACCGCGATTTCTACACGACGGTTTTGCTCTTTACCTGCGGCAGTTGTATTGTCTGCAATTGGGTTCGCTGAACCTAAACCTTGAGCATTAATACGTGTACGTGAAACACCTTGGCCTGCCAAGTAAGTCGCTACAGAGTTTGCGCGTGCTTGAGACAATGGCAAGTTAATTGAGTCATTACCCGTGCTGTCGGTATAACCAGTTACAAGGATACCGCTCTTGTTATCTTCAGTTAATACTTGCGCCACTTTGTTTAAAGTGCCATAGAAGTTTGGTTTGATATTTGATTTGTTGGTATCAAATGTAATGCTGCCTGGCATCACAAGGTTAATCGAACCATCTGCATTACGGTTAACGTCTACGCCCGTACCCGCTGTTGCTTGACGTAATTTTTTCTCTTTGTTATCAAGATACACACCCGCTGCACCACCAACAACAGCACCAATCGCTGCTGCACGGTTATTTTGACGGCTGGTATTCGCATTGCCTTTAGAAACACCGTAACCTGCTGCAGCACCAATTAAAGTACCTAGAGCAGCTTTATCATATTCCACACCACCGATGTTATTACCAGTTGATTGACAACCTGTAAGTGCTACGGCCCCTGCTACAGCTGCTGAAATGACTAGTGCACGCATCGCATGACTCCTTGTTGTATGCTTTGTTGTTAAGCGAGATAATGATTTAAATTGAATGGGCTAACCATTGAATTTTTGTTAATAATAAATCGTTTAGTAATATTTTGTAATGTTTATATGTAACTAAAACCAAGTAGTTCGTCACAATATCTTCATAGTTTCCTGTTTAGGCTTTTTTATTTGCCTAACTGTCTCTATATTACTCAAAATATGAAAAAATTTAAGTGATTAATCTCTGGGGACTGTTTGGATATGTCATCGAATAGCAACAAGCAACCGACTTTAAAAAAACTGGCGCGTGGCCTGACGGTCACATCCGTCATGACGGGCAGTACTTTTTTTCATGGTCCCCCGGTGCTGGCCTTGGGTTTAACCAAACTTTTTAAAAAATCCGCAAAAGTGGATGAAACCAATATCAAGATTACCAACAGCTGGTTAGGGGTCAATAATTGGCTGATTGAGCATGTGCTGAAAAACACGCAATGGCAAATCAGCGTAGATGAATCACTGGATTTGAATATGCAGGGCCGTTATTTGATGACCTGTAATCATCAAAGCTGGGTCGATACCACCGTCAACCAGTACTTCGGTCTGACCCGTATGCCCCTGACGCGTTTCTTTACCAAATGGGAACTTATTTTTATTCCTTTTGTTGGACAGGCCTTTAAAATTTTGGGCTTCCCGATGATGAAGCGGCATAGCAAGGAACAGATTGCCAAAAATCCTGCACTGAAATACCGGGATATGGAAGAAGCACGCAAATCTTGTGAACAGCTGATCAGTCAGCCTTTTACCCTGTTAAATTATCTGGAAGGCACCCGCTTTACCCAGGAAAAGCATGATCAGCAGCAGTCTTCCTACACACATTTACTGAAACCTAAAGCCGGTGGTCTGGCATTGGCGCTCAGTATTCTCGGCGATAAAATTGATGCGCTGGTCGACATGACCATTGTTTATCCTGACGGTATTCCGGGCTATGGTGAATTTTGGTTAGGTGAAGTGCCACGTATTGCGGTAAATTTAAGAAAAATTGATATTCCAGACTGGGTACTGGGCGGCAATTATGAAGATGATGCTGAATATCGTGCACGTTTTCAAAAATGGATTGATCAAATCTGGACTGAAAAAGATCAGCTCATCGCACAAATGCAGCAGAACTTTGCCCAAGCCCCGGTCGGATCTGTAACCGAGTAATTATGAAGAAAGACAACCCGGACATTACGTCCAGCTCATTTAAATTTGTTCGTAAAGGAACCTGGGGCTGGAAAATTGCACTGATTTACGATATTTTCATGATGGTTCTGATCATCATCAATCTGTTCTGTCTCAGTGCTAACGCCATTTTAATGAGCGATTTTGGGCAGTGGTTGTTTGACTTCATTCGTTTACCGGAAATCTTGCAGTTTTATAAAAGTGATTTACGCCCTTGGGTCATCATTACCGAGGGCTGGTTTACCACCTTCTTGGTCTGTGAATTACTGGCACGCTGGGTCATCGCGATTGTCCTGCGTCATCATCGACGCTGGTGGTTCTTCCCTTTTGTGCACTGGTATGAAATTTTATCTATTATCCCTCAGCTACGTTTCCTACGTCTGCTGCGTGCGGTTGCGATTGGCTACAACCTGCATAGCCATGGTTATAAAGTAATTCCCAATCGTTGGTATCGCCAAGGCAACTTTTATTACAACATGCTGATGGAAGAGCTTTCCAGCCGGGTGGTACTGACCGTACTGGACGGCATCAAGCGTGAACTGACCACAAGTACATCACATAAACAGTTAATTGATGATTTAGTGGAACATCACCGTAAATTACTGGCCATTGCCTTGGCAGATATCTTGCAGGAGTCTTTGGGTAGGGAATTACAGTCACAACGTTCCATGATCGCTAAAAATGTAGGGCAAGTAGTGAATCAGGCGATTGAAGATACTCCGGAACTGACCCAATTATTACGTTTGATTCCAATCGTAGGTAGCCGGATCGAACAGCAAATTCAAAGTATTGGTCAACGCCTCGGAGAAAATATCACGCAAGGACTGATTGAACCATTTACCCACACAGGCCAAAAAGAAAATCCGACTTTTACCCTAATTTCAGATAAAATCAGCCAGATTCAGATTGAACATAATCCACATATTGATAAATTGGTCGAATCGGCTGTTTTTGAAACACTTGAAGCAATCCGAAAACAGGTAAAAGTCAAACAGTGGCAACAGATTTTAGAAGAACATGAGCAAAATCAGAGCTCAATAGATAAGTAAAGTTTAAAGTACAGAATCAGACTAATCCGTCCGGTCCTGTTCGCATAAAAAAATAACTGAGATCGCTAGAGAATTACTGCAATTTGTTCTAGGATTTGCACTATTTACAACATTGCTTCGACACAAAACCAGCACGTCAGAAGTATTTAAGGAAGAATTATGGCTGATATACGGATAAAAGGCAGAATGGTCAATGCGATACGCATTAGCCTAGATACCAATGATCATGATGCAATCCGCCAGCAACTTAGCCCAAAATTACAAGCAGCATTTCCACCCGGCACTTTGGCAGTCATTGAAAGTTCAGTTGAACAGGAACTCATTGCGCTGATTCAACTGTTAATCAGTCTGGATGTACAGCCTATGGCTGTTACTGAAGGCTTACTTGGAGATCAGGCGCGCGCCATTCAGTTCCCGGTACTGCCACCTGATCGCCAGTTAGAAGAAATTAAAGCCACCAAAGAACAGGTCGTGGAAGTTAAACCAGAACCTACAGCGGTGAATGATGATCAGGCCCCTGCTGCCCCGATCGTCGCGCATATCACCTCATATCATGATGAAATCCTGCGTACCGGCCAATGTATCGTGCAACATAATGGCGACATTATTATTAATGCCGGCATCAATAGTGGTTCAGAAGTGATTGCTTCGGGCAATATTCATGTCTATGGCAGCGCGCGTGGCCGTGTCATTGCAGGTGCGGGTGGTAATACTGCAGCACGTATTTTCTGTCATAGCCTCGAAGCAGAACTGATTTCGATTGCAGGAACCTATTGCGTAGCGGATGACATTCCTCCGCATGTGGTCAAAAAATCAGTGCATATTTACTTGAATGATCAACAAGAGCTTGTATTTGAAGCTCTACAATTTTAATGTATAAATAAACACCAAAAACCCCATTTTAAACAGGGGATTTGAACCATAACAGGAGTGGATTCGGTGGCGAAAATTGTTGTCGTAACATCAGGCAAAGGTGGTGTAGGTAAAACTACAACAAGTGCATCTTTTGCAACAGGTTTAGCCCTACGTGGTCACAAAACTGTTGTTATTGATTTTGATGTAGGTTTACGTAACCTTGATTTGATTATGGGCTGTGAACGCCGTGTAGTTTATGATTTTGTGAATGTTTTAAATAACGAAGCACGATTACAACAAGCACTGATTCGCGATAAAGATATTGAGAATTTATATATTTTACCTGCTTCCCAAACACGTGATAAAGATGCCTTAACCGATGAGGGTGTAGCACGTGTAATGGATGAGCTTTCGCAGGAATTTGACTATATTATTTGTGATTCACCTGCCGGTATCGAGCGTGGTGCCATTCTGGCCATGTACCATGCGGATGAAGCGATCATTGTGACCAACCCTGAAATTTCTTCAGTCCGTGACTCTGACCGTATCATTGGTATGCTCGATAGCAAAACAAAAAAAGTAGAACAAAACGAAGGTCGCATTCGTAAGCATCTGTGTATTACCCGTTTCAATCCGGAACGTGCCGATAAACAGGAAATGCTAACGATTGATGATATTTCTAAGGATATTTTACGTGTACCGACCTTGGGCGTTATTCCTGAGTGTCCAAGCGTTTTACAGGCATCGAATGAAGGTAAGCCGGTGATTCTTTTCACTGAAGCTTCTGCAGGTCAGGCCTATGATGATCTGGTTGCGCGTTTCCTTGGCGAAGAGCGTCCTTACCGTCATATCGAGGTAAAACCTAAGGGCTGGTTAGCACGACTATTTGGAGCGTAGACATGGCAGGATTCTGGAGTAAACTTTTTAGTGGCGAGGATAAACCATCAAGCGCACGGACTGCTAAAGACCGTTTGAAGGTGATCGTTGCATCCGAACAAGGCTTGGGTCGTCGCTTGAGCCAGGACAAAATTGACCAGATGAAGACTGAAATCATGCAAGTGGTCAATCGTTATGTTCGCGGTGTCGATGAACAGCATATTCAAATGCAGGTCCGTTCTGAAGCCAATATTGAAATGCTTGAAATGAATATCAATTTACCTGAAGAACGATAATCTGATTTTTGATTGGTCAAGTAAATTGATTCAAGGCAAAATATGAGGCCGGATTAGTAAAGCATTGCTTTACCCGGCCGCAAGATGAGAAGCTATGCTTCGAGTGGGCTGGTCGTAAAATACTGCTTTACCCAGAAGACGAGAAGCTAGGCTTCCAATAGGCTAGTAACTCTACGCTACCTAGTCATAAGACGAGTAGCGAGACTTCGCCTAGACAATGTCGTTTTAAGGACATTGTCACTTGCGTACTCATATTTTGCCTTTTTTCATGCCGAAAAAACTACATTAGATCAAGGAAATTGCGATGGCATTATCTCAACCAGCGACCTTTAACGAAGAATGGTCAGATGAGCGTGTATTTGCCTACTTGAATCAGCTTCCTCCTGCAGGTGTTAATGCTGATTTTCACGTGCTCTATCATGCTTTCAAGCATATGCGTCCATTTGATTATGAACGCCTGTTGACGAAATTTGTCGCTGATGGCCGTGATGTCAATGCAACCAATCCGGAAGGACAACGGATTCATGACGTGATTGCCACTTTCCCGCGTCAAAGTGCCGAGTTTCTGGATGTATTGGCAAAATTTGCCTGAGTCAAAATACATAAAAAAGCCTGCTTTGAAAGCAGGCTTTTTTATTGTAGGTAGACTGAAATTAAACCAGAATCTCGCGTTTACCATTGGCACCCATACCGCTGACAATGCCGTTTTCTTCCATCTGGTCAATGATCCGTGCAGCACGGTTATAGCCCAGACTGAATTTACGTTGCAAGGATGAAGTAGAAGCCTTACGGGTTTCCAAAACAAAAGCTACACACTGGTCATACAGTGCATCACGGTCTGAACTGCCCTCACCACCATCTTCAAAACCACGGCTGGATGGTTCTTCATCAAATGGTGTCAGGATCTCGTCGACATAATTTGGTGAACCACGTTCACGCCATGCATCGCAGATCCGGTTGACTTCGTCATCGGCAATAAAGGCACCATGTACACGCTCAGGTTCGATTTTACCCGGGCCGAGGAATAGCATGTCACCGTGACCGAGCAAGTCCTCTGCACCACCCGCATCCAGAATAGTACGCGAGTCGATCTTGGAGTTAACCCGTAGCGCGACACGTGTTGGAATATTGGCTTTGATCAAACCGGTGATCACGTCCACCGATGGACGTTGGGTCGCAAGCAACAGGTGAATACCGGCAGCACGTGATTTTTGTGCCAGACGGGTAATCATCTCTTCAGCTTTCTTACCGACCTGCATGATCATATCCGCGAACTCATCCGCGACAATCACAATGGAAGGCAATGGCGTCAAACGCGGCGCACGTTCACCCACAACAGAATCGCTGGCTTTCCAGGTTGGATCGATCAGGTCTTCACCATTGGCAATCGCCTCTTCCACCTTGCGGTTATAGTCGCTTAGTTTACGGATTTTCAGGAAAGACATCAGTTTATAACGACGTTCCATTTCATTGACACACCAGTTCAATGCGCTGACCGCATCTTTCATATCGGTAACTACAGGCGTCAATAAATGTGGAATATCGTTATAGTTCGCCAGTTCCAGCTGCTTCGGATCGATCAGAATAAGACGCAATTCATCCGGTGTATATTTCAGCAACATCGATAGAATCATCGAGTTGACCGCCACCGATTTACCGGAACCTGTGGTTCCTGCCACCAGCATATGCGGCGCTTTACCCAGATCAGCAATCACCGGATTACCGGAAATATCCTTACCCATTGCCATGGAGAGGATGCTATTCGGATCAGTAAAGGCTGGAATGGTCAAAAGTTCGATCAAACGGACCATTTCACGGGTACTGTTTGGTACTTCAATTCCGATATACGGTTTGCCCGGAATGACTTCAACCACACGCACCGATGCCATCGACATCGAACGTGCCAAATCACGCGAAATATTCGTCACTTTAGAGGCTTTTACCCCTGGCGCCAGATCCAGTTCAAAACGTGTCACGACTGGGCCTGGCTGTGCTTCTACCACTTTGGCTTTGACGTTGAATTCTTGCAACTTGATTTCAAGCAATTCAGATAAACGTGCCAGCTGCTCTTCAGTAAAATTCACTTTTTTATTCGGATCGACTTCATCCAGTAAATCCAGACCTGGAAGCGGTGATAAATCTTTTCGGCGCTCCACCACCTGCATGGCACGTGACATCGGACGGCCTGAAGCATCAGTTAAAGGAGCATCAAAATCAAACTCGTCTTCATCTTGTGGTTTACCAGCCGTTTCTTGCCAGGCTTCTACAAATTCTTCTTTAGATAAAGCCTCGCGTACTGCTGCATGAGTTGCAGAAGGAGGAGATACTGGTTGCTCTATACCCTGATGCTGAATTGGTGCCTGAACAAAAGCAGAAGATTGGGCATAGCTTGATGCACGTACTGGTTGGCTTGGCTCATCTTCTTCAATCAGTAAATCACCCAGGTCATCCAGATCGGCCTGTAATGCGCTATTTTTCACGACATGTGCCGTTGTCATAGACGCCATGACAGGTGCAACATTGGTCATGTCTTCTACAATTCTTGCCGTCTTTTCGGCTGGCGCTGTATTGAATGGACTATGCACATCGGTCGCAGTTTTGCCTTGCGGAACTGCAGCCAGAAGTTCATCAAAGATTTCATCATCATCCCAGTCCAGGCCTGTATGCGGAGCCGATGCGGTTCTGGTATGAGCATGAGTCTGTGCTGCAACAGGTTGAGGAGCGGTTATATGTGAGACTGGAGAATTAAGCTGTTCTTCTTCGGCTGCTTTGAGTAAGGCATCAATATCCTGTTTATGGCGCTGATCTTCATTTGAATGTAAGGCACGCCACACCTCGCCTGTCGCTACCACACGATCCGGCTGTTGAGGCACTTGCTGTACTTGCTTAAATGTCTCGACTGGCTCAGGAGCCTGCTGCTCAGCCTCAGGAATATCCTCATAAAACTGCGGTTGTTGTGATTCTTTATCGGCAAAATCATCAAATAAGCGTTCAGCCACCTGATCGCGCACCACCGGATCTATTTCTACCAGTTGATGCTCAGGCGCAGGTGTTACTGCAACCGCTACTTTTTTTGCACTAATGACTGGCTCTTTTTTGGCGACAGGTGCAGTCCGGTCAAAATCAGACATGCCTTCAGGCACATTGCGGTAGAATAGGTCTTGTAAATAAGCAGGGGTTGCTTTGAGGCTGCTCCAGGTCTTGTTCCATTTCACCCCAAACGCCAAGGTAAATAGCACCACCCAAAGCACCAGCAGGAAGAATGCTGCACCGTATACTGTCAGCAGTTGTTCCAGACTCTGGCCTAATTCATAGCCAATAATACCGCCGGAAGAATTATCCAGCGTATCAGCAGGGACTTGCCAAAATAAAAACAACAGCGCTGAGGTGGTCAGCAACAGGAAGAATTGCGCAGCATAGCGAAATGGCCGGTTCAGGAAGCTACGCGGCCACCAGACCTGAATCGCTTCCATAAACAGATAGACAGGGATCAGCAGACTTGCCCAACCAAGGAAGCCAAACAAAAGGTCTGCAATCCAGGCACCCGCTACCCCACTGGCATTCGAAACCGTCTGCGTATCACTGGAGATATGCATCCACCCCGGATCAAATGGCGTATAGGTCACTGTTGCAAGAAACAGATAAATCCCAAATGAGACTAAAAATAATGTCATTACTAAGCGCTGTGCATAGGCACTCGACACCGCTGTCATATACTGTCCTGTAACCAATTCTTCATGAATATTCTTTTGCTTCAATGCTTGAAAAAAGCGACGCAATAAAATACATATTATGCACCTGTTCTGTGAAAAAAGATGCACTATTGTGCAAGCACAATGTTACTTATGCTATATAGCCCAAATCGATTTCAATGATCAATAATATCGACTTTAATCTCACACCACTGTTATACAGTTTCACGTATAATTCAATAAATTTCTAAATAAAAAAGGATACAGCTGATGAGCGCACGTCACTCACGACTGATTATTTTAGGTTCTGGCCCTGCAGGCTATAGCGCAGCAGTATATGCAGCGCGTGCAAACTTGAAACCTACCCTGATTGCAGGCTTGCAACTGGGCGGTCAGCTGACCACGACGACTGACGTCGATAACTGGCCGGGTGATCCCGAAGGTTTGACTGGTCCAGCATTGATGGAACGTATGCAGGCACATGCAGAGCGTTTTGGCACTGAAATCGTGTATGACCATATCAATGAAGTGGATCTTAGCCAGCGCCCCTTCGTGTTAAAAGGCGATATGGAAGAATTCACCTGTGATGCCCTGATTATCTGTACCGGTGCAACTGCCCAATACCTCGGTCTGGAATCTGAAGCAGCCTATATGGGTCAAGGTGTCAGTGCTTGCGCAACCTGTGATGGTTTCTTCTATAAAAACCAGAAAGTCATGGTTGTAGGTGGTGGTAATACCGCTGTTGAAGAAGCGTTGTACTTATCCAATATTGCGTCTCACGTGACTCTGGTTCACCGTCGTGATTCACTACGTTCTGAAAAAATCTTGCAAGATCATTTATTTGCCAAAGAAAAAGAAGGCAAGATCAGCATTATCTGGAACCATCAAGTCGATGAAGTACTCGGTGACGCACAATCTGGCGTGACCTCGGTTCGTCTTAAATCAACTCAAGATGACTCTACTCAAAACGTCGATGTGACGGGTATGTTTGTGGCGATTGGTCACAAGCCAAATAGCACCATGTTTGAAGGCCAGTTAGAGCTTCGTGACGGTTATATCCAGGTACAAAGCGGTACTGCAGGTAATGCAACCCAAACTTCGGTACCGGGTGTATTTGCAGCCGGTGATATTGCGGACAGCATTTACCGTCAGGCCATTACTTCTGCCGGTTCAGGCTGTATGGCTGCGCTTGATGCAGAAAAATATCTTGATGCGATGGGCAAACTAGACTAAGCAGCAAGAATAAAAAAGCCGTCCATTATGGACGGCTTTTTTATTGCTAGAATGAGATGATGATTTATCTATAGATTTATGTCGGGTCTGCCATGTCTTTACTTCCTCCCTCAGAATTCATTTTTCCCAATCCGGTCGAGGTTGATCCTGAAGGTGAAGGACTGATTTGTATTGGTGCAGACCTCTCCCCTTCCACACTTTATGAAGCCTATATGCATGGATTATTTCCATGGTTTTCAGAAGGTGATCCGATTTGCTGGTGGAGTCCGGAACCACGCTGCATTATTCGCCCCGAAGATTATCATCCTAGCAAATCCCTGCTACGTAATATGAAAAAGCAGGACTATAAGATTACGGTCAATCATGCTTTTGAAAGAGTGATTCGTTCCTGTTCATTGCCTCGTGCTTATGCAGACGACACCTGGATCAGTGAAGATATTATCGCAGGCTATTGCGACATGTTTGACGCAGGATATGGCTATAGCATTGAGGTCTGGGATGAAGATCGCGTCGTCGGTGGACTTTATGGTGTGACCATCGGTCAAGGCTGTTTTGGTGAATCCATGTTTAGTACGCAAACCGATGTTTCTAAAATGGCTTTCTATACTTTAATGCTGATTGGACAGGAAAATAAACTATCCTGGATCGACTGCCAACTGGTCAACGATCATCTGTTAAGCCTGGGTGCCTGCACAATTTCTCGCCAAGCTTATCTTAATTCTTTACAAGATATTGTAAAAAAGCCTGCTATCGATTGGAAAAAGTATCAGGAAGGTGTATTTTCAAGTAAAACAATAGCGCAAAACGCGCGCTTAAGTGAATGAAAATAACAGAGGGTAGTTGTTATGAACTCTTATCAGCCAAAGGCCCTACTGAACGATTTACAGTATTATATTACGCCGCCGCATGATTGTAGCTATTTGCCCAACAAGTCGGCGCGCATGGTTTTTCTGGATCCTGCACATCGAATTGATGTAGTCACTTTATCGGAACTGTCACGTACCGGTTTCCGCCGCAGTGGTGATTTCGTCTATCGACCCGAATGTCATCTGTGTCGTCAATGTCTGTCTTCGCGTGTACCCGTTGCTGAATTCCGCATGAACAGTTCACAAAAAAAAGCCTGGAAACGGAATCAGGACCTGGTGATGAAAATTACCAGTCCAGAGCACGCCGGTGATCTACATTATGCGCTGTATGAACGCTATATTAATGAACGCCACTCAGATGGCGACATGTTCCCACCCACTCGGGATCAGTTCGAAAAATTTTTATTACAAAGCTGTGCCGACAGCTTCTTTCTAGAATTATGGCAAGATGAGCGTCTAATCAGTGTTTCAACCTGTGACTTGCTGGATGATGGCATTTCTGCCGTCTATACCTTCTTTGACCCAGATGAAAATCGTCGTTCACTCGGTGCTTTTGCAATCTTGAAACAGATTGAACATGCACAAAAGCTGGGCTTGCAATTTATCTATCTGGGTTATTGGGTGCCGCATTCTAGCAAAATGAATTACAAATCTCAGTATCTGCCACTGGAACTCTTGATCGATGGACAATGGCGACGTTTAAATCATGCATTGAGTGCCACGGAGATTCAGCAATTGGGAAACTCATTAATGACGACCTTACCCAGCGGATGGAATCACCAGATTATTAAATAAGGTCGTCAGTTTGTATTATTTAAATAGACTAGCAAAATCATCCGTACATGCTTTTACCATAATGATGGCATGTTCACGGCTTCCGTTACTGTTAGGATAATAATTCTTGCGCAGATCAATCTGATGAAAGCCTGATTTTTCATACAGCTTGATCGCAGCCAGATTACTCTCGCGCACTTCCAGGAAAATCTGCACCGGATTATTTTTTAGCATCGCCACTGAAGCCTCCAGCAACTGATAGCCCAAGCCCTGACCTTGCTGTGCCGGATCAATCGCCATGAGCAATAAATTGGCTTCATCCAGCACCGGTTGTAAAATACAAAATCCGACCACCTGCCCTTTTACTTCAATCACGGTACTTTGATAAGCTGTTACAGCATCTTCGAACTGTTTTAAAGTCCAGGGATGTGATTGAACTGATTTTTCAATCTTTGCAACGACTTCTACATCCGCTGCTTGCATTAAACGAATCATCTTCGTTCATCTTATATAGAATCAACCTCCGCATTATAGAAAGTTCATCCAAAAAATCGAGCAAAAAAAAGAGCGATTTTAGTCGCTTTCCAATCTTCAGTTCTGTCACAAACCCAATTTAGCTTTCCAAGTCGCCAACAGTTGATCTGTATAATGATCATTCGGATGGAATCCCGGTTTAAAATACATCAGCATTTCTTTCGCCATACCGGTAATGACACCTTTAGAAGGACTATAGGCATAGGTATAAATGGCTTTTAAGGACTCAAGATTAAACTGCTGATCCTGTTTAAGCAAACGGGCGAGGAAATAGCTTTGCACCACAAATAAGGTTGCCATTGCGATGACCAAGGATGAAGTACGCAGTGCATAGGCTTTTAGGCCTTTGCCAAAAACTCCTTCAAAGACATCATGTGCAACTGCCTTATGTTCATTTTCCTCGATAGCATGCCATAACCACATGGTTTTCATGGTTTCATCTGTCATCAATTCCTGAATGTGGCTATTGGTCAAAAGCTGTGAGGCAATGGTTGCAGTGAAATGCTCAAGTGCCGTAGTTGCAGTCAAATCTACCATTTCTTGGGTAATTCCCACAGGCTTACCCAGTTTAGCCATGACTTTACGTGTCGTTTGAATGACTTTATCGGTATAACGATCAAGCGTCTCGACATCATGCCCATGTTTTTGCGCAGAAGCATTAAAGCCGATATGCTCGTGAGTATGCATGGCTTCCTGACCAATAAAAGCAGAAATTTCTTTTTGTAATGCTTCATTATTGGCAATTGCAGGATGGTTACGTACCGCGCGGACTGAATCTATAAAAAACTTTTCACCTGCTGGAAATAGCGCAGATAATGCGGTCATAAAATGAGTGAGACCTGCTGAACCATTCATCCAATATTCCGGTACAGCATCAAAATCAAAGTTCATGCGACGAACCGGAAAACTAGCACCCGCACGATTGGTAATATTTACTTTCGCATTCATGTGACCACTCCCATCAGGCCAACCCAGGCCCAAAAATGTAATATTCATATTCTTATCTGTATATTACGTGGTAATTTTTTTTACATAAGTGCAGTTTAGGTCAAGCCGATATCAGATAAGGACAGCTTTTGAAATCATTGTCAGACAATTTATTTTTAGTTTTATAAAAGTTTGAATCAAAAAAAAGCGCCTCAAAGAGGCGCTTTTCTTACACAATCAGCGATTATGCAGTTACTTTAGCAACTACACCAGCACCAACTGTACGACCGCCTTCACGGATCGCAAAACGTAGACCTGGGTCCATTGCGATCGGGTGGATTAGCTCTACTGACATCTCAACGTTGTCACCAGGCATAACCATTTCCACGCCTTCTTTAAGCGCGATCGCACCAGTTACGTCCGTAGTACGGAAGTAGAACTGTGGACGGTAACCGTTAAGGAATGGAGTGTGACGACCACCTTCTTCTTTAGAAAGTACGTATACTTCCGCATCGAATTTAGTGTGCGGCTTGATCGCACCTGGTTTAGTCAATACTTGACCACGTTGTACGTCTTCACGCTTAGTACCGCGAAGAAGAACACCACAGTTCTCGCCCGCACGACCTTCGTCAAGAAGTTTACGGAACATTTCTACGCCAGTTACTGTAGTAGTTTGAGTATCACGGATACCAACGATTTCTACAGACTCACCTACTTTAACGATACCAGTCTCTACACGGCCAGTTACTACTGTACCACGACCAGAGATTGAGAATACGTCTTCAATTGGCATAAGGAATGGAAGGTCGATCGCACGCTCTGGCTCTGGAATGTAAGAGTCAAGTGCTTCAACAAGCGCAACTACAGCTGGCTCGCCGTATTGGCTGTCATCACCGTTAAGCGCAAGAAGAGCAGAACCACGAATTACTGGAGTGTCATCACCCGGGAAGTCGTAAGTAGAAAGAAGTTCACGAACTTCCATTTCAACTAGCTCAAGAAGCTCTTCGTCGTCTACAAGGTCGCATTTGTTCAAGAATACAACGATGTAAGGTACACCTACCTGACGAGAAAGCAGGATGTGTTCACGAGTCTGTGGCATAGGACCATCAGTCGCAGCACATACAAGGATCGCGCCGTCCATCTGAGCAGCACCAGTAATCATGTTTTTAACATAATCGGCGTGGCCCGGGCAGTCTACGTGAGCGTAGTGACGAGTTGGAGAATCGTATTCTACGTGTGAAGTATTAATTGTAATACCACGTGCTTTTTCTTCTGGTGCAGAGTCGATTGCAGCGTAGTCTTTCGCTTCGCCACCGAATTTCTTCGCACATACAGTTGCAATTGCAGCTGTTAAAGTTGTTTTACCATGGTCAACGTGACCAATTGTGCCCACGTTAACGTGTGGCTTATTACGTTCAAACTTAGCCTTAGCCATGAGATCTTCCTTTTTAAACTACTCATGCAGGATCACTGCATGAGCACTTGGTTTTTAACTATGAATTAGTTTGGGCTTATAGTAATCGAAAGATTACTCGTCGTCACCTTTTTTACCGCCAGACTGGAATTTAGAAATGATGCCTTCAGCCACGTTACGTGGAGTTTCAGCATATTTAGCAAATTCCATAGAGTATGTTGCACGGCCTTGAGACATAGAACGCATTTGAGTCGCGTAACCAAACATCTCAGCAAGTGGAACCTCAGCTTTAATTGCTTTAGTACCACCAGGCAAGTCATCCATACCTTGAACCATACCACGACGACGGTTTAAGTCACCCATGATATCGCCCATGTAGTCTTCTGGAGTTTCTACTTCAACTTTCATGATAGGTTCAAGAAGAACAGGATCTGCTTTCATGAAACCGTCACGGAAGGCATAAGAACCAGCCATCTTGAACGATAATTCGTCCGAATCGACATCATGGTAAGAACCGTCAAACAATGTAGCTTTAATGCCAACTACTGGGTAACCAGCAAGGACACCATTCTTCATACGCTCTTGGATACCTTTATCCACAGCACCGAAGAATTCTTTAGGAACTACACCACCAACAACTTCTTCAACGAACTCGTAGTCTTTACCAGCATCAGCATCCATTGGCTCTAAACGTACGTATACGTGACCAAATTTACCTTTACCACCAGTTTGACGAACGAATTTACCTTCTTGCTCAACTGACTTTTTGATCGTTTCACGGTAAGAAACCATTGGTTTACCAATGTTTGCTTCAACACCGAATTCACGCTTCATACGGTCAACAATAATGTCAAGGTGAAGTTCACCCATACCAGCGATGATTGTTTGACCTGACTCTTCATCAGTACGAACGCGGAATGATGGATCTTCCTTAGCCAAACGACCTAAAGCAATTGACATTTTTTCTTGGTCAGCTTTAGTTTTTGGTTCAACAGCCAATGCAATTACTGGCTCTGGGAATTCCATACGCTCAAGTGTGATGACATTTTTCTCATCACAAAGTGTATCACCTGTAGTTACGTCTTTAAGACCTACACACGCAGCGATATCACCCGCACGAATTTCTTCAACGTCTTGACGATCGTTCGCGTGCATTTGCACGATACGGCCGATACGTTCACGTTTAGATTTAACTGGGTTATAAACAGAATCACCTTGTTTAAGAACACCAGAGTAAACACGTACGAAAGTTAAGTTACCTACGAATTTGTCGTTCATGATTTTGAACGCAAGTGCAGAGAACGGAGCTTCGTCAGATGCTTCACGAATCGCTTTAGTTTCAGCCTTATCGTCAAGAACACCTTCAATCGCTTTAACTTCTGTAGGCGACGGTAAGAATTCAATTACTGCGTCCAACATACGTTGAACACCTTTGTTTTTGAATGCTGTACCACAAAGCATTGGTTGAATTTGACAAGCCAAAGTT
Organism: Acinetobacter lwoffii; assembly: GCF_029024105.1. Classification (NCBI taxonomy): domain Bacteria; kingdom Pseudomonadati; phylum Pseudomonadota; class Gammaproteobacteria; order Moraxellales; family Moraxellaceae; genus Acinetobacter; species Acinetobacter lwoffii. Next base: position 2,465,634 of record NZ_CP118963.1, read on the forward strand.
TGGACACGTAGACCAGCAACGATTTGTTCTTTAGTCAAATCGCCATTGTTCAGGTATTCATCCATTAACTCTTCAGAAGCTTCAGCAGCAGCTTCAACCATGTTTGTACGCCATTCTTCAGCAGTTTCTTGAAGTTCAGCCGGGATTTCACCGTATTCAAACTTCATACCTTGTGAAGCTTCGTCCCAAATGATCGCTTTCATTTCGATCAAGTCGATTACGCCTTGGAAGTTTTCTTCAGCGCCAACAGGGATTACTACAGGTACTGGAGATGCACCTAAACGTGTTTTCATTTGTTCAACAACACGGAAGAAGTTGGCACCAGTACGGTCCATCTTGTTCACGAATGCTAAACGAGGCACTTGGTATTTGTTCGCTTGACGCCATACAGTTTCAGACTGAGGTTGTACACCACCTACAGCACAGTAAACCATACACGCACCATCAAGAACACGCATAGAACGTTCAACTTCAATTGTGAAGTCAACGTGTCCCGGTGTATCAATTACGTTGATACGGTGTTCAGGGAACTGTTTAGACATACCTGACCAGAATGTAGTCGTAGCAGCAGAAGTAATGGTAATACCACGTTCTTGCTCTTGCTCCATCCAGTCCATTGTTGCTGCACCATCGTGTACTTCACCAATTTTGTGAGATACACCTGTGTAGAACAGAATACGTTCTGTAGTTGTGGTTTTACCCGCATCAATGTGCGCAGAAATACCAATGTTACGATAACGAGAAATTGGGGTTTGACGTGCCATGATTTCTAGCATTCCTAAATTTTGTTGTTTAAAACAGGACGCTTTAAGCTGCATAGCAACTTAAAGCGCTTTGGTGACAAAACCATGACGGTCTTATCACCCTCCTGAATAGGGCCTGTTTTATCTGCTTAGAAACGGTAGTGAGAGAATGCTTTGTTGGCTTCAGCCATACGGTGCACATCTTCACGTTTCTTAACCGCAGCGCCTTTGCCTTCAGATGCATCAAGCAACTCGCCAGCAAGACGTAAAGCCATAGTTTTTTCAGAACGCTTAGCAGCAGCATCTACTAACCAACGCATCGCTAGAGCAGTACGACGGGATGGGCGTACTTCCATAGGAACTTGGTATGTAGCACCACCAACACGGCGTGCTTTTACTTCGACCATAGGACGAACTTTTTCAAGAGTAGTCTCGAAAAATTCAACTGGGTCTACTTTAGATTTTTCTTGAACGCGGTCTAAAGCACCGTAAACGATACTTTCAGCAATAGATTTTTTACCATCTTGCATTACGTGGTTCATGAATTTAGCGATTGTTTGGCTGCTGAACTTAGGATCCGGAAGGATTTCACGAGCAGCGACTACGCGACGTCTTGGCATTTTAAACTACCTATAAAGATGACACTTCAGGTTTATCCAGCATGAGTACAAAGTGTCATGTACTACTCGCTGGCCTTACTATACGTCGCTTGGAATTTTCACAAAATTAATGCAGAAATCAGACAAGCGAGACGATAAAGGATTGCGGTTCTACGTTCTTAAAATTTAATTCTTAACGAATTATTTCTTAGGACGTTTAGTACCGTATTTAGAACGAGACTGGTTACGATCTTTAACACCAGCACAGTCTAAAGAACCACGAACGGTATGGTAACGTACACCTGGTAAGTCTTTAACACGACCACCACGGATAAGAACAACACTGTGCTCTTGTAGGTTATGGCCTTCACCACCGATGTAGCTAGAAACTTCGAAACCTGAAGTTAAGCGAACACGGCAAACTTTACGCATTGCTGAGTTAGGTTTTTTAGGTGTAGTTGTGTAAACACGTGTACAAACACCACGGCGCTGTGGACAAGCCTTCAACGCAGGAACTTTAGATTTTTCAACTAAAGTCGTACGACCCTTGCGGATCAACTGATTTGTTGTTGCCATTTGGCAATTCTCCCGTTAATAAAAAGCCCCAAAAAACTACTACTTTTTGAGGGCATGCAATTGTAATTCAAGATGCAAAATTGGTCAACCTACTCAAGCCAAGCAAATACCGTTTCTCACGACATTTGCCTGCTTTTATTTACCTTCAAAATTCGCTTATTTTTTTGAATTTTTACCGGCTTTTTTGCTCACGTCTTGAGCTTCAGATTCAGTTTCCGAATTTTCTTGATCCTCTGCACCCTGCTGTGAAGTCTCTGTAGCAGCTTCTGCCTCGTCAGCAGCTTCTGGATGCAGTTCAGCTTCGATTTCCGGGTCAAATGAAGTTTTGGTTAAAGCCGGTTGTTGCGACTGCTTGTCTGCCGCGGGTTCAACCAACTCATCGTTGAGCGCCTCCAGCCCTTCACTCACTTTTTCATCTTTCTTCACTTCTGCTTCTTCAGAGCTTAGATCATTCTGCTCTTTTTTGACCAGCTTGACTTGGGTAATCGTGTTATTGCCTTCAATCGCAATATCTTTATCCATGATCAGATTATCTTTCGCAGGCTCAACTTCGTGAGAGGCACCATTTAAGAGTTTCGGAGTTGCCTGTTGCAACAAACTAACTGCTTTTTCATAAGCAGCATAAGGAGACAATTGCGAATCCTGATGCTGAATCAGGTATTGGCGTGCATGCGAGAATGCTTCCTGAGCTTTCTGATTTACATCCTCGACAAAACGATGACTATATACAGCACCAATACCAGCACTCGCCAGAGGCGTCAGTTTGGTTAATCGCTCCAGAATCGAAATTTTTGGCAGATGATTTATCCATTCCCATTTAGCCTCTCCCTCATGACGACTTAGCCATTGTTTGATAGCGCTGACATCATTATCAGAACCTAGCATGGCTTGTAGCTGGGAGATATCATGAGTTTTAAGGGTATTACTTAACGCTTTTAAACCCAATAACAAGGTTTGCTTTTCTGCAATCAGGCTCAGGTCGATCTGTCTAAAGATATGCTGGACGATTTCCTGATCATCTTCTTTGCTCAGGTCAAAACCATAAGAGCGACCGACTTGATAAATGGTACGCAACGCCATCAGTAAAGAAGCGGGAATATCAATCGCGGTGCCAAGCATCCCTGAAGCACCACTCACTGCACCCTGCACCGTTGCAATCCATTTGTTTTGTTCACCCAAAGCCTGTGAAATTCGCTTGGATCGATCGACGTCCTGAGTCAATTCCTCTAAATCTTTCGCTCCTGCCTCATTCAGAATGGCATCAACTGAACTGGTTTGATTACTGAATTGATTGAGACGGTCATAAAAGTAGTTAGACACTTTTTCGGTCAGATCGGGAGAAACAAAATGCGCGACATTATTCACGGTATTAAAGCGGCGCCCGAGAAGTTGACGAGAGACATTTGGAAGATGCTCGCGAAGCATTTGCTGAGGATTGTCATATTTTTTAGCTGAAAAAGCGCTTTTCGTCTTCGCCGAACCGTCAATCACCTGATCGGAGCTGGAAGGCTTCAGCGCTTTAGTCACCGAATCCGGCGCAACATGATTCAATAAATCCAATCCAGTTGAACTGAACTTTTTCGCCACTCCAAAGGCATTCGAAATCAGACCATTAGATTGTTTATTATTAGCATTTACCATTTTTTACCTCAGCATTCATGTGCTTGTATTTGGTATAAATACTAGGTGTAGTCAGCGTTTATCTCAACTTTATTCTGTTTCATTTAGTAAAACCCCTACACGCCGACTCACAAACTCAACCGACTGTCACACGGCATAACATTTGCCATAAGATTTCAAAAGTCTTTCTGCTATCATGTTCCCCATCATGAAATAAGGCTAAGCGCTGGATTGGGCGATTTTAAAACCCAGATATCTGCGCTGAGCATAGAGCAAACTATAAGGATCTGTAGATGAAACGTGTTGTCATCACTGGCATGGGTATTAACTCGTGTATTGGTAATACATTAGAGGATGTAAACCATTCTTTACAAAACGGGATTTCAGGAACACGTTTTAATCCGACTTATGCTGAACTCAATTTCAAAAGTCATGTCAGTGCTGCAGCCGAGCAGGATTTCGATGGGATCGACCGCAAACTGAAACGCTTTATGGGTGTATGTGCGATGTATGCGTACAACTCAGCTCTTGCTGCAGTTGAACATGCAGGTTTAAAGGTTGAAGATCTAGCTGGCAACCCACGCTATGGTATCGCGGGTGGTTCAGGTGGCGGTTCAACTGCTTCTGTTATTGAAATGAACGAATTATTGCAAACCAAAGGTGCGCGTAAAATCGGTCCTTTCTTTGTACCACGTAATATGACTAACACCATTACGGCTAACGTTGGCGTTGCATTCAAATTACAAGGCGTGGCGCATACCATTACCAGTGCATGTGCAACCTCTGCCGATGCCATCGGTTATGCCTACAACCTGATTCAACTCGGTAAACAAGATTTAATGCTGGCAGGTGGCGGTGAAGAAGATCACTGGTCACAAAGCTTGTTGTTTGATGCGATGGGCGCACTTTGCTCTAAATACAATGACAGCCCTGAAACAGCATCACGCCCTTATTCTGCAGACCGTGACGGTTTCGTGATTGCCGGTGGTGGTGGTTTCGTGATTCTTGAGTCTTTGGAACATGCGCAAGCGCGTGGTGCCAACATTCTTGCCGAAGTCGTAGGCTATGCAGCCAACTCGGATGGTGCCGACATGGTTGCACCATCTGGTGAAGGTGCAACGCGTTGCGTACTAATGGCTTTAGAAGAAGCAAAACAACACGGTGTCGATAAAATTGACTATGTAAATACGCATGGTACTTCTACTCCAGCAGGTGACATCACAGAACTTAAAGCAATGGAACGTGCTTTTGGTGAAGGTCAGGTTCCTCCACTCAGCTCAACCAAGTCAATGACAGGTCACAGTCTTGGTGCTGCTGGTGTTCAAGAAGCGATTTATTCAGTTCTGATGATGCAGAATGACTTTATTGCTCCAAACATCAACGTGACCGAGCTGGATGAAGGCGCGAAACCGTTTGATATCGTGCTTGAAAAACGTGACGCAAAATTGAATACTGTCATGAGTAACAGTTTCGGTTTCGGCGGCGTAAATGCTTGTCTCATTTTCAAAAAATGGGAAGGCTAAGCTGCCCAGTTTAGGGTGACTTGATGGATGCTCCTTCTGATGCTTTCTTGTGGGTAAAAGCATTACATATTATTGCAGTAGTTTGCTGGTTCGCGGCTTTGTTCTACTTGCCACGGCTGTATGTTTACCATGCCATGAGCGAAGATGCCGTCAGTCATCAACGCTTTGAAGTCATGGAACGTAAGCTGTACCGTGGCATCATGTGGCCAGCCATGTTGGCTACCTTGATTACGGCGCACTTTTTGGTGGATTGGGGTGATGCAACGCGTCACTATCATGAAGCCTTATGGTTTTACCTTAAAGTCGGCCTGGTCGGCTTATTGGTGATTTACCATCTGGTGTGTGGTTATTACCGCAAGAAGCTGATTGGTAATGCACACTACAAGTCACACAAGTTTTGGCGTTATTTTAATGAGATGCCAACCCTGATCTTATTTGCAGTGGTGATTTTAGTCGTGGTTAAACCTACTTTCTAATTCACCTGCGCAATAAAAAAATCCCCGATCAGTCGGGGATTTTTTATGTCTGAATATTTAAGGATTACCACGCTGACGCATACGCGGCTTATACAGCAAACGATAGGTCACTGCCAGAATAATCAACCATAAAGGACTGATCATCAGAGCTTTTAGAGTATCAGGTTCCAAGCTTAGAATAATCAAGGCGAACAACAAGAATGCTAATACCACATAAGACATCCATACCCCACCCGGCATTTTAAAGGTCGAAGCCACATGTTTTTGCGGTTGCTGCTTACGGTAACGGATGTAGCACACCATGATGATGCTCCAGATACTAATAAACAGGATCACACACAGCGAACTTGCCAGAGTAAAAGCTTCCATGGTGTTTGGTACAAAATACTGAAATGCTGCCCCCAACATAATAAAAGCACAGGAGAAAAATAACCCTGTGGCTGGTACTGCCCGACTAGATAACCGCGCTAAAGCTTGAGGCGCCTGTCCATCACGTGCCAAACCAAACAACATACGACTGGTCGAGAATACCCCACTGTTCATAGAGGACATCACTGACGACAATACCACCAGGTTCATGATAATGGCTGAAGTTGGAATACCGGCATACAGGAACAAACTCACAAATGGACTTTGATCCGCAGGAATCAAATGCCATGGTGTAACTGACATGATCATCAGCAATGACAATACATAGAACAGAATGATCCGCGTAGGAATGGCGTTGACCGCTTTGGGTAAATTCTTTTCCGGATCTTTGGTTTCTGCCGCCATCGTACCGAGCAGTTCCACCCCGACAAAGGCAAACATGGCAATCTGGAAGCCTGCCAGAAAACCAGTAAAGCCTTTGGGAAATAAGCCACCATGCGCCCAGACATTACTAAAACTGGCGACGGCGCCACTCGGTGCCTGAAAACCGCTAAACACCATATAACCACCGACAAAGATCAAACCAAGAATGGCTAAAATCTTGATTAGTGCGAACCAGAATTCAATCTCACCAAACAGTTTGACCGTGACTAGGTTAATCGCGAGAATAAACAGCACACAGCCAATACTAATCATCGCCTGCCCCATCGGGGTAAAGGCCATGCCTTCGGGCAGCCAGAAACTCAAATAGTTAATAATCGCCGCGAGATCGGCAATCCCTACCAGCACCCAACCCAGCCAGTACGACCAGCCAATATAATAGCCAGCACCCGGCCCGATCAGGTCATGGGCCATATCAATAAAAGATTTGTAATGCAGATTGGACAACAGCATTTCACCCAACGCACGCATCAGAAAGAAGAACATGCCACCAATGATCATATAAATGATCAAAATTGAAGGGCCTGCCAGGGAGATGGTTTTTCCCGATCCCATAAACAGGCCAGTACCGATACAGCCACCAATGGCGATTAACTGCAAATGTCGGTTAGAGAGTTTTCGTTGCAACTCATGCGGCGACGATTTTACGTCTTCTGTGCCCGGGGTGGTTTTCATGTTTACATCCTTTTTAATCTTTACAACAGCATCAAGCTGAATTTACAACGTTCAGTCCTCGAACGCTTATTATGACATTTTCATACTTTTTACTGCGCTGTTCAGTGAGATTTACTGCACTAAAACGACTTAAATCATTGCATGGGAGATTTCAATATCAAAAATTCAATTAAGCTTGAGCTGCAATGACTGCAATTTCAATCAGCCAGTCCGGATTGACCAAATCTGCCTGAATCGTAGCACGTGCCGGCGTACCATGTCCTTGTAACCATTCCACCCAAAGCTGATTCACGGTTTGAAAATCATCCAGATGCTTGACAAATAATTGTGCAGAAAGCAGCTGGCTTTTATCGGTATTTGCCAGTGCAAGCAATTCTTCAATTTTTGCAAAGACTTCCAGTGTTTGGCCGCGTACATCCAGATCCGTGCTATTTGGCACCTGACCTGATAGATACACAGTTTGATGATGAATCGTCACCGCACTCATGATTTGATTGCTGTTGAGTCGCTGAATGGCTGTATTGTCCTGTGTCATGCTAATCTTCCTTATTTGGGATATTTAAATAAAATTTAAATTAAAAATTTAAGCGTCAATCTGGAAATGAACCCGGGCGGTCACCGCACACATCAGCTCATAGCCGATGGTGCCTGAACTGGCCGCCACCTCATCAATCGGCAAAGCCACACCTTGGGAAGATCGTCCCCAAAGTACCACTTCACTCCCCACATTCGCCTGCGGCAGCGCAGTCAGATCTACCGCCAGCATATCCATACTGATTCGACCCAATGTCTGTGTTTTGATTGAATCGACCAGCACGGGCGTACCGGTCGCCGATAACCGTTGATAACCATCCGCATAACCACAGGCCACAATCCCGATCCGCATATTCTGCGTGGCGATAAATTTGGAACCATAGCCAATGCTCTCACCTGTCTGGATCATCTGAATGGCGATAATTTCACTGCGCAAGCTCATGCTCGGTTGCAGATTCCAGTCTTGAATCGTGTGGGTTGGATAATCTGGTGAACTGCCATACAGCATGATGCCGCTACGTACAATATCGGAATGAAGGGTTTGATGATGACGCAGAATGGCCGCACTGTTACTGAGTGAGATTTTACCCTCAAACCCCTGAATGGCCTGGCTAAAAATCAGGTTTTGATACTGAATCCCATCCTGTCCAAAACGCTGGCCATCTGCATCGGAGAAATGGGTCATATGCGTGATTGAACGCACATTATTCAGCTGATGCAGTTCCTGCCAGATCTCTGCATATTGCTGCGGCTCGAAACCCAGACGGTTCATGCCGCTGTTCATTTTCAAGAACACATCAAAATGTGCATCCGGTGCTATTTCAGCAAACTGTTTTAGCCATTGCACTTGATGCCGGGAATGAATGGCAAAGCTCATTTCATGCTTCACACATGCAAATAAATCCTCAAAAGCGAAAATACCTTCGAGCAACATTAGCGGCTTCTTGCATCCCAGCGCACGTAGCCGCGCGCCCTCTTCAATATCCAGAAAGGCAAAACCGTCTGCACCTTCAAGTCCAGCATAGACACGTTCAATCCCGTGCCCATAGGCATTGGCCTTGACCACGGCAAATACCTGACTATTGGGCATACATTGGCGCGCCACACTTAAATTATGCGCAAGCGCCTGTTGATGGATAATTGCAGTAATGGGACGTGGCATACATTCCTCCTTGAATATTCCGCCTCAGATAGTCTTAAGCCGCCTGGTGATAGCGCGCCAATGACAGACCTTCGGTACTAATTTCAGGATCACGTGCCAAAACCAGATCGCTGATTAATTTTCCTGAACCGCAGGCCATGGTCCAACCCAGCGTGCCATGTCCAGTATTCAGGAACAGGTTTTTAAAACGGGTTTTCCCAATAATTGGCGTACTGTCCGGGGTCATTGGACGCAGTCCTGTCCAGAAACTGGCCTGATTCATGTCTCCTCCAGGGAATAAATCACGGGTCACCATTTCCAGCGTGCCGCGACGATCTTCATTCAGACCCAAATTAAAACCGCTCAGTTCAGCCATTCCCCCTACGCGGATGCGCTGGTCGAAACGGGTAATCGCAATTTTATAGGTTTCATCCAGTACTGTAGATTGTGGTGCATAGGCCGGATCTAAAATCGGAATGGTCAGTGAATAACCTTTCACCGGATAGACCGGTAAATTCAGTTCAAGCGGTTTGAGGAAATCACGTGAATAACTACCAAAGGCCAGCACATATTTATCTGCCGTGAGTACCTGACCATTCACCAGAACACCTTTGATCTGGTCACCTTCTACAATCAGCTTTTCAACGTTTTGATTGAACTTAAACTCTACACCCATCCCTTTGGCATGTTCTGCCAGGGCATTGGTAAACAGATAGCAGTCACCTGTTTCATCATTGGGTAAATGCAGACCGCCTACCAGTTTGTCTTTTGCCTGTGCCAATGCCGGTTCTACACGCGCCAATCCATCGCGGTCCAGTAGTTCAAATTCAACTCCGGTTTCTTTCAGAACTTCAATATCGCGCTGCACCGCATCCAGCTGCGCATCTTTACGGAAAATCTGCAAAGTGCCTTTTGAACGGTTTTCATAAGAGATGCCAATATCACGGCGCAAATTACGCAAACAGTCACGGCTATATTCAGCCACACGCACCATCCGTTCTTTATTGACTGCATAATGCTGCGCATTACAGTTTTTCAGCATTTGTGCCATCCACTGCAATTGCCACAAGCTGCCATCGACATTAATCGCCAACGGTGCATGATGCTGAAACATCCATTTGACTGCCTTAAACGGAATACCTGGTGCAGCCCAAGGGGTCGAGTATCCTGGGGAAATCTGCCCGGCATTACCGAAGCTGGTTTCTTGCGCCGGACCTGCCTGACGATCCAGCACAGTCACAGTTGCTCCCTGCTGCGCCAGATAGTAAGCGCTTGCCACACCAATCACACCACTACCCAAAACTAATACGCGCATTACCTTAACCCTCAAACATCTTTTCAGTTTATTTCACTAGTATATTTTTGCTTTAATAGTTAAATTCACTATATTCAGACTGTATATTCAGTGGAATAAATATTTTTTCGGGCAGAATTAAAAAAAAGAGGGAAATATTGATGCGCAAATTAGACCGCATTGACCGCATGATTCTGGATATCCTGCAACGCGATGGCCGGATTGCCATTAGCGAACTTGCAGCACGCGTCAATCTATCGACCACGCCCTGTTCAGAACGGGTAAAACGGCTAGAGCGCGAAGGCATTATCATGGGCTATTACGCCCGTTTAAATCCGGAAATGCTGGAGCGCAACCTGCTGGTTTTTCTGGAAATCAAACTCTCTGCCAAATCAGGTGATGTCTTTGATCAGGTGGCACGTAACCTAACCGAAATCCCGGAAGTCCTGGAATGCCATTTAATTTCCGGTGATTTTGATTATCTGGTCAAAGCACGTTTAAAAGAAATGAGTGCTTATCGCCGTCTACTGGGAGATTTACTGAAAAAACTACCCGCCTCTGCCTCCTCGCACAGCTATGTGGTGATGGAAGAAGTCAAAGAAAGTTTATATCTGGACTTGGGTATTTAGTAATGATGGCTTTTTAAAGCTACTGGCAAAAACAACAAAGCCCCAAACGGGGCTTTGAGATCGAACATTGATTGGACTTATTAAAAATCAAGCAGGAATGCGGAGCACCTGTCCCGGAAAAATATCATCTGCATCTTTGAGCAACGGACGGTTGGCTTCAAAAATTTTATTATACTGATTGGCATCACCATAAAACTCTTTTGAGATTTTTGACAAACTGTCACCTGATTTCACCGTGTAGAACTTACTTTCCGGCTCAGGACTACTCACTGTAAGCTGATCATCCACTTTGGCCACATGATCAATATTACCCACGGCCAGAACAATCTTTTCACGATCGGCCTGACTTTGTACCTGACCTCTGACCGTCGCCAGATCTGAGGCTGAATTATAACTGATGGATAAACCAGTGATCGGAAGGCCCAGACTTTTCACATGGCCGAGTAATTTATTTGCCACTTCCTGAGCAGAAGGCTCCGCAGGTTGTGCTGCAGCCGGCGTTGTCGTTGTAGGTGCAGCCTGTGGTTCCGCAGCAGCTGTATTCTTCTTACCGATACCTTTTACAAAATCAAAAAGACCCATAGCGGACTCCATTCTTGTTGTTAATGTCACATCACTCTTATTTTTATAATGAAAACTCTAGAGAGATAGTTAGTCATTGGTGACAGAAAGGTAATGAATTGTAAAACCTCCATTCATGTGAAAAGCAGACACAAAAAAACCACCTCTAGGGTGGTCTTTATGTTCAGCAAAGCTGAAATCGGCGATTAACCTAGTTTCTTAGAAACGTAGTCAATTGCAGATTGAACAGTTGTGATTTCGTTAGAATCTTCATCAGGAATCGTGATGTCGAAATCATTTTCGAAAGACATAACAAGTTCAACTAGATCTAGAGAATCTGCACCTAAGTCATCCATGAAAGATGCTTCGTTTTTAATCTCTTCGATTTTGATACCAAGTTGTTCTGCAACTGCTTGCTTAACACGTTGTTCGATATCGCTCACAGGAATTCTCCTCATTGCTTGTGGCGTTTTTAATGCCGTTAGTTTAATTGAATCTAAAAAATTTGGAAAGTTTATACTTGAGCTTAGCTCATGTATAAGCCCCCATTTACATGCATAACTGTACCAGTAATGTAACTGGCTTTATCTGAAGCCAAGAAACTTACGGCATTTGCGATATCCTGTGGATCACCTAAACGGTTTAATGCCACTTGCTCAGTCATTTTTTTACGAATTTCTTCGCTTAACTGTTCAGTCATCTCAGTCGCAATAAAACCTGGTGCGACCGAGTTTACGGTAATTTGACGGCTACCCATTTCTTTGGCCAAGCTGCGGCTAAATGCTTCAATACCTGCTTTGGCAGCAGAATAGTTGGCCTGACCTGGGTTGGCAAAGTGTGCCACCACAGAACTGATATTGATGATGCGGCCGAAACGCGCCTTGGTCATGCCTTTGAGTACACGCTTAGACAGACGGTAAACTGCTTTCAGGTGAATATTTAAAATATCATCCCAGTCATCTTCAGACATACGCAGCAGCAAATTGTCTTTGGTAATACCTGCATTATTGACCAACGCAAGGACTGGACCATAGTTCTGTTCGATGTCCGTTACCAGCGCATCAATCGCAGCACCATCACGTACATCTAGTACTTTTCCAGCGCCATTTTCAGCAAATTCTGCCGATAATTTTTCCGCACCTGCTTCAGACGTTGCAGTACCTACGACAAAATAACCGTCTTGAATCAATTGCTGTGCGATCGCAGCACCAATACCACGACTTGCACCTGTTACCAGAGCAACTTTACGTTCCTGTGTCATGCACTTTTCCCTTCTGCCGCCAATACGGTGTTTAATGCATCTTCCAGACGAGATTGACTGTCCAGTGGAAGTGCTTTTTGAATATTCGGCAAGCGTTTCGCCAAGTTGGTCAATACATTACCCGGACCACATTCTACGATGTACTCAACACCTTCATCTTGAAGGAATTGTAAGGTTTTAGTCCATTGTACCGACTCATAAAGTTGCGCGGTCAACGCCTGACGCAATTCATCTACACTGGTTGCCGCTTGCGCGCCTACATTTTGTAATACAGGAATGCGTGGTAGCTCAATGGCGGTTTGTTCCAATGCCGGAGCAAACTGTTCAGCAGCAGGTTTCATTAATGAACAATGCGATGGAACCGATACTGGCAATGCAATGGCTTTTCCGCCGTTTTCTTTGGCCAATGCCATCACTGCTTCAACGCGATCTTTATTGCCTGCAACGACAACCTGCCCTTGCGCATTGTAGTTCGCCGCTTCGACAGAACCTTCGCCTGCTGCAGTTGCTTGTGCACACAGCTCAATCACTTTGGCATCGTCCAGACCCAAAATGGCAGCCATCGCACCCACACCCTGAGGTACAGCAGTCTGCATGAGTTTGCCACGCAAGTTCACTAGCTTCGCAGCATCACCCAGGCTTAAAGCACCTGATGCAACCAGTGCGCTGTATTCACCCAGTGAATGGCCTGCCAGATATTTCGGTGCTACACCGCCAGATTCTAACCACACGCGCCATAAGGCAATACTTGCAGTCAGCAATACCGGCTGGGTAAATTCAGTTTGATCCAGACCTTCGCCAGTTTGCGCAATCTGCCACAGATCAAAACCGACGGCTTCAGATGCTTCTGCAAATGTCTCGCGAATACTTGCAAACTGTTCTGCAAGCTCAGCCAGCATACCAGCTTTTTGTGAACCCTGACCCGGAAACACAAATGCAGTTTTTGTTGCTGGCACTGCTTGTTCGAGTGGTGTAGCAGACATAATAAAATCCTTTCATTCAAGAGGTGTGCTTCTTCAATCCTAACAAGAAGACTGACCAATAAGACCACCTAAATCATTGTGGAGCGCAATTTAGCATGTAATTTTGCTGGCGGTAATTGCCAAATACAACAAAAAACCGATACACCTAAAAATCAAAGACAAAAAAAAGGGAGCTAAATGCTCCCATTTTTTCTACTAAGCTTGACGCTTAATACATCACCAATTATTCAGCAGATGCTTTAGCGAATAATTGACGACCACGGTAGATACCATCTTTAGATACGTGGTGACGACGGTGAGTCTCGCCAGTAGCTTGGTCTACAGTTAATGCATTCTCGGTTAAAGCGTCATGTGAACGGCGCATGTCACGGCGAGAGCGACTTTTACGGTTTTGCTGAACGGCCATGATGGCTCCTTACAAAGATCGAAAAAATGGATCAGAACAAATTCGATTGTCTTATACACAAGAGTATAACACAAAAATTAGTTAAGTTTACCCTTCAAAGCAGCCAAAACTTCAAACGGGTTGTCCCGTTTTTCTTCAGCCACTTCTTCTACGGCAGGTTGATGCTTATGTTCACAAAACTCATGTTTAGGCGACAACGGCATCAACAATAACAGTTCATCTTCTATCAGCGCGAGCAAATCAGCGGTCGCCGGTGCATCATAATCACCTTTGGTCGTTGCTTCACTTTCACCTAGGACGATGAAATCAGCATCCTCATCCAAGCGCTCTATCAGTGACTCATCATCCACAAGTGCTAAATGGAACGATGAAACCAGTTCAATTTCTACAGTTTCCAGACAACGCTGGCATTCCATAGGAACTTTTGTTTCAACGTGACCATCTAGCCATGCAATACGATGATAGGCATCCATTGATAGCTTACAGTCTATGTTAATCAATTGATCATCAATTGATCCAACAGCTTCACGAGCGATACGAACAAAGCGGGATAAAGGCAGTTGACCTGACCATTTAAAGCCCTGTTCAGCCCATTTAAACGGCTCAATCTGTGCCGGAAAGGTATTTGCTGACATAATTAAGGCGGCAATTCTACAAATTCATCAGTACTCTGTCAAAGATTAAGATACAATTTTGTACTTATTTCGACAGACCATTTGGGTAACTCAAGTCATGCATCTGTTGCAGCCGCAAACAGAAGTGAATGTTTCATCACTCGTTAGCACAATTCCAAGCCTTGATTCTGACAGTTCAACACAACAAGTGCAACTCTCGCCATGGGCGAATTTATCGTCAGAAGCGCAGCAGGTGGACTGGCTCATCTTACACTTTAATCACTGGTTTTCCCATTTAAATGTCACTTTAGTGCGCGGCGAATTTGAACCAGAATATTTCCCTGCCAGCGTAGACTGTCCTGCCCGGATCCAGTTTGCGCATGGTTTCTTTAATAGTGCTCTGCATGAAATCAGCCACTGGACCATTGCCGGAGACAAACGCCGCCTGCTACCTGATCTGGGTTACTGGTATGCACCGGATGGCCGTACCCGCGAACAGCAGGCTTTGTTTGAACAGGTCGAAATCAAGCCACAGGCAATTGAATGGATGTTTGCCCAGGCTTTTGGCCGTAAATTCCGGGTTTCTTTGGACAATCTGACTGGCGACGGCGGTGATGGCGCCAGCTTTAAAGATAATGTCTACGCTCAAGTACAGGCTTATTTTAATGGTACAGCCAAACTTCCACGTGATGCAGCGCGCTTTATCCAATGTATCTGTATCTACATCAGAGGTGGCAAAAGTTTACAATCTGATGAATTTATACGTGAAATGCTTGATTAAATTAGGGTGTGTTGACACTTTTAGCTTAAAAAAATAGCGAAGTAGTAAAATCAAATCGCCAAACCCAATTTTACTATTCGCTATGCCTCGTACCATGCTGACAGATCAACACTGGCAAAAGTTGAAAGTTATTCTGCGTAATTTATCCATTCACCACAACTCAAATTTACGCAATTTTATTGAAGCTATTCTCTATAGAATTAGAACAGGCTGTCCGTGGCGAGATATTCCTTGCTGTTTTGGTCATTCAAACTCTATTTTCAAACGTTTTAATCGTTGGTCAAGCAGCGGTAAGTTACTTAGATTATTCAAATTACTAGCCTCATGCCCCGATATGGAGTGGATTTTTATTGATGGCTCTCATGTACGTGCTCATCAACATTCTGCCGGCATAGCGAATCAATCTATTTCTAAAAGTGTAGGAGGAAACTCCTCAAAAATACATTTGATTGTTGATGCACATGGCAATCCTATTGATTTCATGATTACCGATGGAACCACACATGATGTTAAAGTTGCACCTGATTTAATATCAACATTAGATTTAAAAGAGACAAAAGTGGTATGTGCAGATAAAGGCTATGATTCAGAACCACTGCGTGAACAGATCAGGAAAACAGGGACTAAAGCGAATATACCAAAGAAAACAAATAGCCAATCGAACAATGACCATATGGACTGGTATTTATATAAAATCAAGCATTTAGTTGAAAATATGTTTTGTAGATTAAAGCAATTTAGAGGAATAGCTACTCGATATGACAAGCTCAAAAGAAATTATCAAAGTTCTGTTGCTTTAGCCTGTATATTTTTATGGCTACCTTTATAGGGTTAATTATGAACAGTAAATGTCAACAGACCCTACACAAATCTACCTTTTTTATGATTGCCAGGTCTTGCCTGAGCGCCACATAATAAGCCATCAGCCCAAGCTTGGAGTAGTCTCTATGCTGCATTTACGCGTACACCCAGACAATCCGCAACCCCGCTTAATCAGTCAGGCAGTGGAACGTATCCGTGCGGGTGATGTGGTGGTCTATCCCACTGATGCTGCCTATGCGATTGGTTGCCAGATTGGGAACAAGAGTGCCATGGAGCGGATTGCGCAAATTCGTGGTCTGGGCCCAAAGCATCAATATGCGATTCTGTGCTGTGATTTGTCCGATATTGCCACTTATGCCAAGGTGGACAATGCCATGTACCGTTTGCTGAAAAATAATACACCGGCCATCACCACCTTTATTTTACCTGCGACCAGCGAAGTTCCACGTCGTTTGATGCATCCTAAAAAGAAAACCATTGGTCTACGCATTCCGAATAATCCGGTGTGTCAGATGTTACTGAAAGAACTCGGTGAACCGTTGTTGACCTCTACCCTGATTTTACCGGGTCAGACTGACCCACTCGATGATCCTTATGATATTGAAATGCAACTGGGCAAACGCATTGATGTTTTTGTAGATAGTGGTTTAGGCACGTTGAGCACGACCTCTATTGTAGATTTATCTGGTGATCATCCAGAAGTGATTCGTCGTGGTATGGGAGATGTCAGCGCCTTTGAATAAATGAGGTCTGAGAATTTCCTACAAACATTGAAGGAGTCAAAATGAATGGATTTATTTTATCTCCTGCTAAATCAGCATGAATTTTCTGCACAGGATTTAATCTATGCAGAACTGCCTTGGACACTGCAATCCAAGGCAGTCATGGTCGAAGCACATTTTCCTTCCCATCCCACTGTAAATATTGATCATACTGAGTACCAATTTTTCCTGACGTTGGCTGTAGCGAGACAGTTGTTGCAGATCTATTCAAACCAAAATGTATGCCTGGCAGAGACTTGCCAACGTATCATTGAATTTGCGACCAAGGAATACAATCATTCCTCACCATGAAAATCTAAAAAAGCATAGGGTGAGAGGTTGCAGTTCTATTCTTTTCAATTCGACAGGTATGCAATGGTTGCCAAAACCAGTTTAGGAATCTGAACTACGTTCATAATGACGAACTGCAATGAAATTTGGGCATTGCGATAGCTTCTGTTCATGGTGCATGAGTTCCTCGCCCAGCTTATTTTTCAGATACACATGAAAAATGATCTGATCATCTTCCAGTACATTCAGCATCGCCGTACGTGCTTTGGGTTCCATGACTTTAAAGGAATTGATCGACTCACAAGACATGGCTTGCATATCCAGTTTAATCCGCTCATCCAGCTGGTCGCCCTCATAGGCCATATGCCGCATGTAAAAACGAATATTGGGATATTGGTCCAGCACACTAAAATCCATTTTCATGGCCTGCATGACAGGTCGGGCCTGTTCTGCAAAAGCTGAAAATCCGCCTGATTTCAGTCCTGTGCGTGCTTCATCTTCAAGCTGCATAATCTGATATTTGGGATAAGCCCAAAATCCCCCGAATGCGATCATCCCAATAACAACCAGAATAAGTGGCATGCTTTCTTCACCTTTTTATTGATTTTTGTGATTCTTGACTATTCTTCGAGAGTATAGCGAGATTTTTGACCAAAAATCATAGGGAAATATTTTATTAATACTTATTAATTTTATGTTTTTTAATGGGAAATCCGTTTAAAAATCATTCAATATCTGCCAGCTAGCTTATTTCTTCTTTTGATGAGAATCACTGTATTGATCGGGTTTTTAAGTGAGTCAACTGGCATCATCTACCAGATATGCTTAATTATGAGAATCAATTTAACGTAAAAATCACTACATCATTTCCTGCCCGGTTCTGCCATTCTTCTCGTTACTATTTTTAAATCGCAGAGAAATTCCATTATTTTTTTAAGTTTTTATGGCTTTGACGGCTTATTTAATTTATTTAAAGTTACTTTTCCAGTACAATGACAATGCTTAATCCTGTGCTTTTCTTTCGATCAGATACCGAAAATCAAGCCTTTGCATGCCTTTGAAAATTCGCGTGGCCTATAATTGTAATGACTCAAATTATCCATAACACTATGGAATCTGCTCCGCACATTCGGGTTCTGGATGAATGGCAGGATACAATTCCAGAGGATCTGTACATTCCTCCAGCGGCATTTGAAATCTTATTAGAACATTTTGAAGGCCCACTCGACTTTTTAATTTACCTGATTCAAAAAAACGGTTTTGATCTGTTACAGGTCGATATCGCGCCGATTGCAGCGCAGTATTTGTCTTATATGGACGCGATGAAATCCCTGAATATCGAGCTGACGGCCGACTATATGGTGATGGCGGCCTTACTGGCAGATCTGAAATCACGTTTGCTTTTGCCGAAACCGAAAAGCCTGACTGCGATTGAACAGGATCCAAAACAAGAACTGATTGACCGTTTAGAAAATTATTTAAGAATTAAACAGGCAGCAGAACGTCTGGGCCAGATGCCGATTCTGGAACGTGACACTTTCACCACCAACGTCAGTTTGGGCGAAATCCAGCAGCCGAATGAAGGCTATTCAAGCGATTTATTGCGTGATGCCTTGCTTTGTATATTTAACCGTCCTGAACCGGTGATTCATCAGGTGCAACAGGAACCGGTACTGCTGGAAGAACGTATTGCCTATATTGAAAGTTGTATTGAAACTGGCGCAATACTCAGCTTTAAGGACTTGTTAAAACCGAGCCAAGGCCGTATGGGTATGGTGGTAACCTTTATGGCGGTGCTGGAACTGACCCGACAACAAAAAATTCAGATTATTGCTACAGGTATTGAAGCCCCGCTCGCGATTCAAGGAGCCAGTCAATGACACTCGATCAAAATACGCTGTTATCTGCAGAAGATAATCTGCATGAAGTATTGATGCAGCTTGAAGCCATTATTTTTGCCAGCGACTCCGCGGTTTCATTGGCTCATCTGAAAGAAACTTTTCAGGATCGCTATAGCAAGCAGGAATTACGCCAGTATTTACAACAACTTTCCATGCTGATGCATGGCCGTTCAATTGAACTGATTGAAACAGCACAAGGTTATCGTTTTCAAGTGCGTGCAAAATATCGTAATATTATTGCACAGACCTGGCCTGAGCGACCGGCTCGCTTGTCGCCTTCATTACTGGAGACACTTGCTGTGATTGCTTATCACCAGCCAGTGACTCGAGCGGATATTGAACAGATTCGTGGTGTCACGAATAACAGTCAAAACTTGCGTACGCTGTTTGACTGGAACTGGATTAAAGAGTCTGGATTTCGTGAACTCCCTGGAAGACCTGCGTTGTTAATGACAACGCCACAATTTTTAAATGCGTTTGGCCTGAATAGTTTGGGCCAATTGCCTCCCCTGCAGGATGCCAAGGAAGCTTTTATGGCCCTCGATGCGAATGCACCGAAGTCATAAATAGGTGAACTGTTGATAATTATTTCTAAGGTTATGCTGTCATGAGTGAAAAGTTGCAAAAGGTGCTTGCACGCGTTGGTTTGGGTTCTCGCCGTTATATGGAAGAAGTCATTGCCGCGGGTCGTGTAAGTGTCAACGGGCAAATTGCCCAAGTGGGTGAACGAATCGAACCAGGTGATGAGCTTCGCATCGATGGTCGTAAAGTTGCCTTCCAGATTGAAGACGAAATCCGTCGTCGTGTCATTATTTACTACAAGCCTGAAGGCGAGATCTGCTCACGTAGCGATCCTGAAAACCGTCCGACTGTATTTGAACAGCTGCCTGCTATTCCGGGCGATCGCTGGGTAATGGTGGGTCGTCTGGATATTAACTCGACCGGTCTGCTTTTATTCACAAATGATGGTGAACTTGCGAATCGCTTGATGCACCCATCGAATGAAATCGAACGTGAATATGCAGTTCGTGTCATGGGTGAAGTTACACCACAAATTCGTAACAACATGCTCAAAGGCGTGGTGCTAGACGATGGTCCGGCAAAATTCGAATCTTTCTCTGAACTCGGTGGTGACGGGATCAACCGTTGGTTCCAGGTGGTAGTAAAAGAAGGTCGTAACCGTGAAGTACGTCGTATCTTTGAATCACAAGGCCTGAAAGTCAGCCGTCTACTGCGTACCCGTTATGGTACTGTGATTTTGCCACGCGAACTGCGTACCGGTCGCTGGATTGAACTGGATAAAAACGATATCGACAACCTGACCAAAGCTGTGGAATTGAAACCACGTCAAGGTACTGGTTTGTTTGGTATGGCGAAACGCCGTAATGAACGTATGCAGGACAAGCCGATGGCTGCACGCCGTGGCGGTTTCTTGCGTCAGCAACGTCGTGACAGTGATGAGCAACCACAAAATAATACTGGCCGTGAGCGTCGTGATGACAATGCTTATGGTCGTCGTGACAGAGCTGAAAACCAGAATGGCACTCAGTTTGTGCGTCGTGAAAACCGTCCGGATCAAGGCTTTGGTCGTCGTGAAGAGCGTGATGAAAATGCGCCGCGTCGTCCATATGGTATCAACAAAGGCTTTAAAAAGTTTTAATTAAGATAAATAAAAAAAGTCAGGCACATTGCCTGACTTTTTTTATGCCTTATGCATCAGGCACTTTGTGGAATCCCTTGCGGGATAGCACCGAGTAAACGCTTGGTATATTCATGCTGTGGCGATTGATACAACTCATCTGAATTGGCGATTTCCACCAATTCACCATGATTCAGCACCATGATCTGATCTGAAATATATTTCACTACCGACAAATCATGTGAAATAAAGATATAGCTGAGTCCGAATTCATCCTGCAAATCTTGCAGTAAATTCAGCACCTGCGCCTGTACTGAGACATCCAATGCCGAGACCGATTCATCGCAGATCAAAATCTCGGGTTTTAAGGTCAGGCAACGTGCAATCGCAATTCGCTGACGCTGACCACCTGAAAACTCATGCGGGTAACGATAAAAAGCCTGTGCAGGCAAGCTGACCCGCTCCAACAGATCCAAGGCCATTTGTTTGCGCTCTGCATCATCCTGACCAATTTTATGAATCTGCATCGGTTCCATCAGGATTTGTCCAACAGTAAAACGTGGATTTAGAGAAGCATAGGGATTCTGGAAAATGATCTGGATTTTACGTTGATACTGCGTAAATTCCTGTTCCGACATGTCCAAAATATCCCGACCCTGAAACAGTGCTTTACCGCCCGTAGCCTGTTGCAGACGCATCAGCAATAAACCGATGGTGGTTTTACCCGAACCAGATTCCCCGACCAGCCCCAAGGTCTTGCCTTTGGCCAGTTGGAAAGAAATTCCTTTTACTGCTTGAAACTCATCTTTGCCAAACAGTCCTTTACGACTATAAAAAGATTTTTTCAGATCCCGTACATCCAGAATAATTTCCTCTCCGCCTTTTAGTCCACGTGAACGTTGCGGAAGCTGAGTATTCAGGCGGATATCTTCCAGCCAGGTTGAGCCATCCTGTTTCATAAAATCACTAATCATCGGCAAACGTAGCGGACGTTGCGAGAGTTGCGGGCGGCAGTGCAACAAGGCTTTGGTATACATGTCCTGAGGCCGGTCCAGCACCTCCCGAACCGGACCCTGTTCACGGATTTCCCCATGGCGCATCACAATAACCTGATCGGCAATTTCACCAACCAATGCTAAATCATGGGTAATAAACAGCATCGACATCTGGCGACGTTGCCGCAGCGATTCCAGCAAGTCCAGAATCTGCTTTTGAATAGTCACATCCAGAGCTGTGGTCGGTTCATCTGCAATCAACAGTTTAGGTTCACAGGCAATGGCCATGGCAATCATGACCCGTTGTTGCTGTCCACCGGAAAGCTGCCCCGGATAGGCATCGATTTTAGTTTCTGGCGTAGGGATACCCACTTCTTTGAGCAGTTCCAGAGTACGTTGACGTGCCTGTTTTTTATTCATGCCCAAATGTAGTTGCAGGATTTCTGCAATCTGCATGCCTACCGTAAATACCGGATTTAGCGAAGACATCGGCTCCTGAAAAATCATGGCAATGTCTTTGCCGCACATCTGGCGCATTTCACGGGTTTTAAGCTTGAGCAGGTTTTTCCCTTCAAAGATGATCTGGCTATCTTCTGAAATACGTGCGCTTTCTGCCGGAAGCAGGCCCATAGTGGCGAGGGAAGTAACCGACTTGCCACTCCCCGATTCACCTACCAGTGCAACCGTGGTATTGGCCGGAATCTCGAAAGAAACCCCTTTTACGGTCTCAATATATTCTTTATTTTCACCTTTAAAACTGACTCGCAGATTTTCTACGCGAAGTAACGCAGGTGCTGTGCTTGGATTGATTTCAGACATCGTTGCGCTCCTATTTCAGTTTTGGATCTAATGCATCACGGAGTGCATCGGTAAACATCGAGAAAGCAGTCACCAATACCGCCATGGCGATTGAGGCTGCCGCCAGTTGCCACCATTTACCCAAAATCAGCTCGCTTTGCGCTTCATTTAGCATACTGCCCCATGACACTACCCCGATAGGCACACCGAAACCAAGAAAGCTCAAAATGACTTCAGACTTGATAAATGCCACCACCAAAATAGACATCTGTACTAGGGCAATATGGCTGACATTGGGAAAAATATGGACAAACATACGACGCATATTGCTCACGCCAATCGCCTTGGCAGCCAGCACATATTCACGTGCCGTATGTTTCATGTATTCGGCACGAACCAAACGGAAGACCCCGGTCCAGCCAGTCAGACCTAAAATCAGGATGATTGATAAAATACCTTTTTGTTGTAACACTGCGGCAATCGCCAAAACCAGCAACAGATAGGGAATCGAAGTAAAGATATTATAAAACCAGTTGAGAAGATCATCGACCCAGCCACCAAAGTAACCTGCTATTGCACCCAGTGCAGTTCCAATCAGTACAGCGACAAAGGCTGCAATCAGTCCAACCAGAATCGAGGTTTCAGCCCCCTTGATGGTTTTCTGTAAAACATCCTGTCCCCATTTATCGGCGCCGAAGACCAGACTTTGCTTGAGTTCCCCACTTTCATCCATCAGCTGGCCGCCGAGCTCCTGATTAATGGCCTTCATGTCTTCTGCCAGCGGATCGACCACTCCATAATAATCGATGCCTGCACCAGCACCCTGCTCAGCAGCAATTTCAGCATTCAATTCAGCAATGACATCTTTTAAAGGATCAACTGGATTGACTGGTAGAGGTACAGATTCTGCGCCCTGCTCTGTATCAGATACAGCCGGAACTGGCGCTGCACTGATAAAACTCGGCGGTGCATAGCTGACCGCCACTTCTTTATTCCAGTCTTTGGCAATCAGGCCGCTCATTGACAGTACCAGCAGCAGCAGATAAAACAGCACCACATACAGGGAAAACATGGCAATCCGGTCACGTTTCAAACGGCGCATGGCCAGTTGCCATAATCCTGTTGAAGCCGATTCAGGTGCTGCTTCAGCCGCTTGTTCTTTTTTAAATATCGCACTCAGCATAATTCACCTACTTCAACTGTACACGCGGATCGACCCATTTATAGATCAGATCGGCAATCAGGTTGAATATCATGGTCGCAGCAGCGACATAGACCGTAATGGCTTTAATCACAGGAAAATCGGAACGTTCTACCGCAATAATAACTTCACGGCCAATTCCCGGAATACCAAAAAAACGTTCGATCAGGAAAGCACCGATCAGCAGTGCCGGAAGTCCTGCCATCACATCGGTAATAATCGGAATCGAGGCATTGCGCAAGACATGCACGCCCATGATACGGTTTTCACCCAAGCCTTTGGCACGCGCAGTACGTACATAGTCCTGATTGACTTCATCCAGTACAAAACTACGATACAGGCGTAGTGTTGGTGCAATACTGACCACCAACATAATCAGCACAGGTAACAAGGCATATTTGAAAAGGTTGTCAGCGAAATTATCACTCCAACCCTGTACCGGGAACCAGCTCAGTTCATAAGCCATGAAATACTGGAACACGATGATGTAAACCAGAATACTGATCGACATACCGATCGTACACAGCATCATGATCATGCGATCTGTCAAAGAACCACGAACCGAAGCCACACCCAAAGCCAAAATGATAGAAATAATAGTTTGCAGAATGGTCAGTGGAATCAGAATGGTCAGTGAGGGCCCCAAACGGGTGGTGATAATCTGTGCCACCGATTCTCCGGTACTCCAGCTCACCCCATAATCAAAGGTTAAAATCTGCTTGATAAAGATCCAGAGTTGTACGTAATACGGTTGATCCACACCCAGTTGCTGACGGATGTTTTCAATCTGTTCCGCATTGGCCATTTTACCGGCCAGAATATAGGCAGGGTCTCCGCCTACCCAGTTAAACAGCAGGAAAATCAGCAAAATCACCCCGAGCATGGTCGGGATCATTTGCCAAAGCCGTCGAATAATATATGCCAGCATCGCTTGCCTTCCTTAATTTTTTCCAGAGATTTCATTAAAGAAAGCTTTGCTGTCCGGATCACGACCCAAGAAGTCTTTCACCATTTGCTCGCCATGCTTTTGACCACCTTGAGCCAGGACCGTATTGCGATAATGCGCACCGACTTTCTTGTCCATCAGCTGATCGCCAAAGGAGGAAAGCATATCCAGGGCAATGACCTCAGACCACATATAGCTGTAGTAACCTGCCTGATAGCCGCCCATCAGATGCCCGAACTGTCCCGGGAACTGCTGACCGTTAACATAACCCAAGGCAGTTTTACCTTCCATATCCTGCCAGAGTTTTAAAGGCTCAATGTTTTTTGCATCTTTACCATGCAAGGCCATATCATATTGGGCATATAAAGCCTGACGGGCATAATGCAGGCCTCGGCCGTAATTCTTCACATTCTTTAAGCGCTCGGTCATGGCAGCATCCACCCGAGGACATGCCGGCTCACAGTAATCTGCTACTTTTGACAAGGTTTCCAGACGGCGTGCCCACTCTTCATACATCTGTGATGGTGCTTCTACAAAGTCACGCTCTACCGAGGTACCAGACTGTTCTGTATAGCGGGTCTTCGAAAGAATCCCGTGCAAGGCATGACCCATTTCATGCACAAAGGTTTCCAGTTCATTGCTGTTCAAGCCCTTACGGTTAAAATTGGTCACCAGTACCGATACCGGACGACGCTGATTCAGGGTACTGCCGCCATAAGCTCCCCAGACAGCTGCATGCCCATATTTGCCTTCACGCGGGTATTTATCAACATATAATCCGCCCAGGAATTCGCCCGTAGCCTTGTCATGTACCGCATAATATTCCACTTCATCATGCCAGGCCTTGACTTTCACCGGCTTGAACTCAATGCCATAGAGTTCCGAAGAAATAGCGAATAACCATTTTTGCGATGCTTCTGTCGGGAAATAATCCCGCAATTTTTCCTGGTCTACCTTGTATTTGGCCTGACGCAGTTTTTCACTCCAGTAACCCTGATTCCAGCGTGTAATTTCTGCTTTCTCTAGTGGAACTTTTAAAGTTTCAGCCTTGAACTGGCGTAATTGTTCTACATCCTGCTTTTCTAGAGGTGCAACTTTGGCATAAACCTCATCCAGAAAACCGTTCACTGCTTCCGGAGTTTTGGCCATGCGGAATTCAAGCGCAGAATGGGCATAGCTTTCCTTGTCAAAAAGTTGTGCCATTTCATAACGCAGATCAATGGCCTTTTTCATGAATTGCAGGTTTTGTTCAGTCCCGCGACGCGTGTAAGCGGTCTGGTAACGTTTGCGTGCTTCATCACTTTCTGCCAGCTCCATAAAAGGCTGATATTCCGGATAATCAAAGCCAAGCAGATAATTGCCCTTTTCATTTTTCTTTAAATTTGCGATGTAACTTTCTGGCAGGCCTTTCATTTCAGCTGGAGTAAATTCAACTTTTTCAGGGTTATCCCGCACATTTTTGGAAAAATCCTGTCCCAGTTTGGTACTTTCTTCAATAATTTCTTTCAGTCGTTTCTGTTTTTCTGCACTGAGTTGTACCCCGGTGTTCTCAAACTGCTCCAGAATATCTTCTAAAAATTTCTGATCAATCGGATCGCTGGCTTTCAGTTTTTTGAACTGTCCATACAGTTTCGGATTCTGATACAGGGTGGTCTGGTATTTGCTGATTTTAAGTTCACAGTCATCGGCTGCCTGACGCAATGCAGGATCCGGATCGACATTACTATATAGTCCCACTGCTGCACCGAAATCACGGGCTTTGGCATGCAATTCATCCCATTCAGCCAGATAAGGCCCTGCCTTGGCTTTATTTTTAATTTTCTTATTTTCAAATATCTGGATATCTTTTTGCATCGAGGCCAGACTGGCATCACATAAAGACGGAATTTCTGCAGCCTTGAATAATGGCAGCAGCTGTACTTGGGTATCTGCCGCTACACCTTGATATCCCCCCATCATCATTAAACATAAGGTACTTAATTTTAAAGATTTTGATTTCATATTCATCTCCAGATTTTTTCTTACTTTTTCGTATTAATATCGATATACATCCATTCTGAAGACAGAATCGGATGGGACTTATGTCCAATAATTTGGGGTTGGGTCAAAGCGTTACGGTAGGTGCTATAGAGCATCAAGGTCGGCATGTTGACTTCCAGAATCCGGGTCATTTTGCGGTAGAGCAGATCACGCTCCGGTCCAGGCGGCATGCTCTGGGTTTGTTCGTATAGACGGTCGAATTCAGGATGCTTGAAACAGGCATTGTTGGTGACATTGATATTCTTGCCATAGAACAACTGCATAAAGTTGTCAGCATCCGGATAATCGGCAATCCATGCAGAACTCTTAAACATGGTTTTACATTGCTTTTCCAGCTTGATGCCTTCAGCGAATGGCATGGCCTTACTGGTCAGCTGAATATGGATACTGTCCAGGGTCTTTTTCCAGAATTCACCCTGCTGCTGGCCCCGACTGGTATTCCCAGTAATCAGTTCAATCACCAGAGGTTTACCTTCAGGCGTCTTTCGCCAGCCATCTGCACCGATCTTGTAGTTATAGCGGTCGAGCAACATGTTGGCTGCTTTGACTGAATAGGGAATACTGCTTTTATAGGACGGTGAATAACCTGCTACTCCTGGGGGAATAGGCATGTGCAGTTTTGCTCCATCTCCCTTAAGTAATACATTGATCATGTTTTCTACAGAAAATGCCATCGCCATGGCACGACGTAAGGCAATTTTTTCTGGCGCGAAACCACCCACGACCGGGTTTTGCATATTCCAGTAATGGTAACTAATGGAGGGCTCTAAAATACGTGACAGCTTCACCCCCTGCTGTGCCAGCTCAGGCTTTAATTTATCGCCATCAAGGGCCTGTACGACGATATCGCCCTCAATTTCGAGCAGGTCCAGTTCATTTTTCTTAAATGCCAGCATCCGGGATTGCGCTTCTTCAATAACACGCACATCAATAGTGCCGATTTGAGGCATTTTTTTGCCCTGCATGGCTTTTACAATGGCCTGATCTTCTGCACCACTGGCTTTAAAGTCCCAGACAAAACCACGATAAGCTGGATTTGGTTTTAAGATAATCCGTGAGCCTGGTGTCCAGCGGCTGAGCACATAAGGACCAGTTCCCACTGGCCTATTCATGACCCAACCCGCCTTGTCTTTATATTTTTCAATCACTTCACGAGCTACTGCAGCGGCCGGCCCATGTGCCAGCAACATCGGAAAGTTCTGATCCGGATTATTCAGCTTTAATACCAAGGTATAGCGGTCTGGGGTCTGAATACCTTCAAACGGATTTTCATAGGCTTTGCCATTCTTTTTGGTTAGGGCCATCCATGCGTCCAGCCCTTTAATTCGGCCATCCAGCAACCAGCTGTTCGGTGAATGCAGCTTTGGGTCCAGTAGACGTTTCAAGCTATAAGCATAGTCATACGAAGTCAGTTCACGTTTTTTACCGCCAAAGACCGGATCATCGGCAAAATAAATACCCTTTTTGATTTTGATGGTATAAGTCAGGCCATCCGCACTCACTTGAGGCAGACTGACCGCAGTCAATGGCACTAATTTTGCTGGCGAGGCCAGATAATCATAGGTAAATAAGGTTTCAAAAATCGCGGCATTAATTTTGGCTGAATAACGGTCCTGGATATAACCCGGATCAAAACCGGTTTCAGCTGCCAGAAATACTGTTTTTAAAACCTTATTCGGGTTGGCAGGATTGCTAGCCCATGTGGACGCGCCCCCTGCCATCATCAAACCAGCCATTAGCACCCCACTGGCCAGTTTTTTTAAAGTATTTTTATTCACATTCATACTGGTTCTTAATCTTCTCAAGTTATTTTTTAACAGGTTCAATATCCATATATTGCCAAACTGCTCTGGTCACCGGATGGGCCTTAAAACCCTGTACATGCGGATGAATCAACCAGTTACGTATACGAGTATTGTGCAGAATCCATGGATTATCGGCCTCCATCTGACGGTTCATCTGCTCATAATATGGCGCCCGCTGCTGCGGCGGCAGTTTCATCGCGGTCTGGTACAGTGCATCATAAGTTTTGGAGGTATAGCAACTCAGGTTGCCTTGCTGCGCATTTGGCCCATACAGTAACTGGGCAAAGTTTTCCCCTTCCGGATAGTCCGCAATCCAGGCTCCACCCCACATCATATGCTTGCATTGGGTGGCTTCTTTTAAATTGTCAGCAAAATTACTGACCTTGAACTCAATTCGCACCCCGATCGCATCCAGATTTTTTTTCCATAATTCTGCAGAAATCACCGAAGAGCTTGAGCTGGTTGAATTCATTTTTAGTATCAGAGGCTTGCCATCAGGCAAGCTACGGTAACCATTAGCGCCTTTCTTATAACCAAAGCGGTCAAGCAGTTTATTGGCCAGTAATGGGTTATAAGCAATACTGCTTTTATACGTCGGGTCATGTCCACCTACTCCCTCTGGCAAAATCATTTCAGCTTTATCGGCATGACCTTTGTACAGCTGCTGGATAGCTTCTTTCTGGTTATAGGACAAGGCAAGAGCACGACGTAAGGCAATTTTTTCCAGTGAATTTCCACCAATTAACGGATCACGCATATTCATGATGGTATAGGTAATTTCCGGTTCTTTATTCGGATAATGCAGGATGCCTTTTTTCTTGTATTCACTTTTCAGCTGCTTATTTTCCAGTGCCTGTTCGGCACCGCTCGCAGTGAGTTTGTCATAGTCCAGTTGTCCAGACTTTAAAGCCAGCCAGCGAGACTGTTCCTCTTCAATAATACTGATTTTGACCTTGCCAATTTGCGGCATCTGCTTGCCTTGCATGGCTTTGACAATACGTTGATCCCATTCGGAACCATCGCCCTTAAAGTTCCAGACAAAACCGCGATAATTCGGGTTGGCAGTCAGTTCAATACGGCTACGCGGCACATATTTGTGTAACTGATACGCCCCTGTTCCAACCGGATGCTGACCTGCCCGATGACCATAATGTTCGATCGCTTCCCGTGCGGTACCACTAAAAGCAACATAGGCCAGAATGTAAGGAAAATTCAGGTCTGAACGGGTCAAGGTAATTTGTAAGGTATATTTATCTAGAGCTTTTAAACCGGCAATCGGAGCATCATAGTTAAATTTACCCGTTTTTTTAGCCTGCTGGATGACCTGATCTGCGCCAAGAATTTTGCCTTCAATAAAGGAAAAAGAAGGTGAATGATTTTTTGGATCCATCACCCTTTGCATGGAATAAATATAATCCCGGGCGACCAGTTCACGCTTCTTGCCCTGAAAGGCCGGATCCGGACTGAAATAAATTCCTGGCTTGATTTTAAAAGTATAAACTTTGCCATCCTGTTCAACCACGGGTAAAGACTCGGCGGTATTTGGGGCCAAAATTGCAGGCCGGGCCAGATAGTCATAACGCAACAAAGGCTCAAAAATAGCTTCAGCAACGCTACCACTATAAAAATTATAGGTTTTGACCATATCAAAACCATCATCAGGTGCTTCGAAAGCCAAGTTTAAAACTTTATCCGGATGTGCAGATGATTTTGCCCAGGAGGCTTGCCCCGTAGTCATGGCCAAGGCCAAAATTGTCATACTGAAAAATGCTGATTTCAAATTTGTACCTATTCTTGATCTTGAAGTTTTATTGCTATAGGAAGTCTTTAACACATCATCCCATATTTGCTTCAATGGATGGGTCAAAGCTGGACAGATGGAATAAACTGAACAAAGCGAATTTCATGCCATCCTCAAAAAATAACGTTTTTTTCCTGTTATTAACTCAAAAAAGCTTATTTTTATTAATCATTTAAAACATTATCAATAACATAATATTTTCCATGAATCATTAATTAAATTTTTATCCTCAAAATTCTTACTGAAGTTCATTTCGCACAAAAATAACTCAACCCTGTTTCATCTTATTGCACTATTGTATACCTTTAGGTAAACAATAAATAAACACAAGTACTTGTATTATAAATAATTTATTTTAAAAAAATATTATATATTTTATGTAAAAATTATGCACCATGATTAAACTTTATTCAATTTCTCTTTCAGTTTTAGATTCCTTTCTTATTCATTAAATATTTATTTTTTACTTTCTCATGGTTTCCTATAGAGACTTTCTTCAGATTTTAAACCCTACTCTCTTAATATTTCTTCATCAGAATTTAGTAAATCTCTAAAAAAACCAAATTAAATATAATTCTTTCAATCACTTAATGTTTTTTAAAGTTAATAATTTATAAGTTGGCATTCGCTTTGCTTAAGTCCTCCCAGCACTACTTCACATAACAAAAGGGTGAAAATTACGATGAAAAAAAACAAATTGGTCGGATCTATGGGGGCTCCAACAGTTGGCAAGACAATACTCAAGTTAAGTACGCTTACCTTAAGTATGATGTGCTTGTCTTTGGCACATGCAGCCGATGAACCAGAAAACTCTGCCGCTCAACCTACCAAGGTTCAAAAAGTGACAGTGACAGGTTCATCTATTAAAGGAGTAGCTGCACAAAGTGCATCTCCTATTACTGTGCTTAAAGTTGAAGATCTGGTGAATCAGGGGGTCACCACGGTTGAAGAAGCCATTAATAAAGTAAGTGCTAACCAAGCTGGTTTTGCTGTTTCTCAAAATATTGGTAAAAGTAATACTTCAGGTTCTTCTGCCAACCTGCGTGGGATTGGTACTGATAAGACCTTAGTTTTATTAAATGGGCGTCGTTTGGCTAACAGCCCATTTAGTACTTCTGAAGTTAACCTGAATATTATTCCGCTCGCGATGGTTGAGCGAATCGAGATTCTGCGTGATGGTGCTTCTGCAGTATATGGTGCAGATGCAATTGCCGGCGTAATTAACTTTATTATCAAAAAGGAATACCAAGGTTTCGGTATTTCTGGTGGACTGCAAGCACCTGAAGAAAAGAATGGCGACAAATATGATGTCTCTATTTTCGGTGGTTATGGTGATCTGGATGAACAAGGTTTCAACGTTTACGGTGTAGTAGATTATCGTACTTCTGACATGATCATGGCCAAAGATCGTAAAGTCAGCCGTCGTGGTGGTTTAATTCCAGAGTTGAACATGGCGATCGGTTCAAGTGCCGGCTTCCCTGCCAACCTTTTAGATTCAGGTGTAGGTGTAGTTAACCCTTATATCAATCAAAACTGTAATAATGCACCAAATATGTTTGTATCTGGTACACGTTGCCTGTTAAACACTCAAGCACTCATTGGTATTACTCCAGAAGAAGAAACTTTTTCAGCTCTAGGTAAAGGTACCTTCAAATTAACCGATTCATTAAATGCGGTTGCTGAATATATTTATACTGAAAGTAAAGTAAAAACCTCGATAGCACCTGATGTATGGGGAGGTAGTCTTTCTATTCCAAATACCAGCAAATATTATCCAGGCAACGGCATTACACCAGACATCGCTGGTCTGGTAGATCCAAGAGCAGCACTTTATTTACGTTCACAATCAGGTAACCGTGTTTCTCAATCAGAAAATGAATCAAACCGCTTTTTTGCAGGGATTGAAGGTGAAGTCTACGGTTGGGATGTAAATGGTGGCGTTACTTATGCCAAAAGTGAAGCAACTGATAATTTCGTCAGTGGTTACCTGAATCAAAGTTTGGTTCAAGCCGCACTTAATGATGGCACCTTAAACCCATTTGGTCCTCAGGCCGCTGCAGATGCTGGGAAATGGTCTACTTTTGATGTGGCAGGCCCAACAAATATGGCAAGTCTGGATTCTACCACTATAGATTTCACCGTCAGCCGTCCAATCTATGAACTACCTGCAGGTGAAGTTGGATTTGCCTTGGGTGGTAGCTACACCACTCAGGACTGGGAAGCCAAGGTGAATGCCGATCTTGTTCGCCAGGTTCCAGGTTCTGGTATTGATCCAAATAAACCGTCAAGTTCAGGTGACCGTGATATTACTTCGGTGTTTACTGAATTACATGTACCGATCTTGCCGACTCTAGAAGCTCAACTTGCGGCACGTTATGATGACTATAGTGACTTTGGTGATACTTTCAATCCAAAAGTATCCCTACGTTGGGAACCGGTTAAAGAGTTAATGTTCCGTAGTTCTTATAGTACTGGATTCCGTGCCCCAAGTATGTGGGAAATCAACTCTTTACAAAGTGAAACCAATACTAGCACTAACTTCAATAACCCACGTTTTTGTGATGCTAACGGTCAACCGACCAGCACCCAATTTGCAGACCAATGTGGTATGCAGTTCAAGCGTAAACAAGGTGGTAACCCAGACTTACAGCCAGAAGAATCAACCTCTTTTACAGCCGGATTCGTATATGAACCAATCAAGAATCTGGTATTCACCGCTGATTACTACAATATTGACATTGAAGGTTTAGTCAGCTCAGTTACTCCTAATGACATTTTTAATGACCTTGATCGCTATGGCAATCTGATCGTTTACGCTCCAGATGGTCGTATCCAGTATTTAAATACAACTCTACAAAATATGGGTGGATTAAAAACTGAAGGGATTGACCTCAGCCTGAACTACTTAAGCCCAATGACAGCAACAGGCCGTTTTGGTTTTGGGATTGATGGTACCTATGTCATCAAAATGGATGAGCAAGAAGAACCAAACGGTGAATGGGAAGGGCTCGTCGGCATCTATGATGATCCTGCAGTCGTCCGCTGGAGACATATTGCCAATATCAACTGGTCTTATGAAGACTGGAAAATGAGACTAGAACAACAATATATCCGTGGTTATGAAGACTTTTCTCAAGAACGTGATGTAAGTGCCTATACGCTTTATAACTTTGCAGGCACCTATAGCGGATTCAAGAATTTAGAGCTAACTGCAGGTATTCGCAACATGTTTGATGCAGAACCACCTGCTTCTGATGCAACCAACAATGCTCAATATGGCTATGACCCTCGTCACGGTGATCCAATGGGCCGTACCTACTTCCTACGTGGTACTTATAAATTCTTTTAATTAATTACTTCGCAAACACTGCTGCCAAGCGGTGTTTGCGGTTTTCCCCGTTTAATTTTAGCCAAACAAAAAATAATGCTGCCTGTAACTAAAAAAATTTTCTCATCAGTGCACTATTTCCTGTTTGTCTTAAATTCTAGGAGTCATGATGGGCACAAAGTTTGAAGACTTAGAAAAAAACTCCGCCAAAAAACTGACTGGTATTGGGGTCGTTGTTTTTTTGCATATCCTGGTTGGCCTGGTACTCATGGCTGGTATGGCAAAAGACATTATTAAACCAACGGAACAGCCAGTTGAGCTAATGATTATTCAAGATATTAAGCCGCCTGAACCTGAGCCACCAAAAGAAACACCACCTGAACCACCAAAAATCGTGGAAAAAGTAGCACAAGTGCCTGAGGTGAAACCGGTTGAAAAAGTCGTTCCTGTACAGAAAACACTTCCAACACCAACCCAACCGACAACTGTTGCAGTACCTACTCCCGTTGCAGCGAGTCCTTCACCAAGTCCGGTAGCAGCACCGGCTCCAGTAGTCGCAGCCGCTCCAGCCCCAGCTCCTCCACCCGCTGGCGTAACTCGTGGTGTTTCACAAGGTGAAGCAGGTTGTAAACGCCCAGACTATCCACGTGATGCACTGATGAATGAAGAACAAGGTGAAGTCTTGATCTCTGTATATGTAAATACCACCGGCAAGGTCCAGGATGCCAAAGTGAAAAAGTCGAGCGGTAGTCGTGCGCTGGATCGTGCAGCATCCAAGGCCTTCAGCTTATGTACTTTCAAGCCGGCAATGAAAAATGGCGAACCGCAAGAATCTTGGTATGACATTCCATATGAATTTGTCCTTGACTAACAGATACAACAGATAAAGAAAAAAATCAGGAGATCCATGATGAAAAAATCACTAAAACCTTTAAAAAATATGACTGCTGCTGGTGTAATTGCCATGAGCACTTTATTACCTCTGCAAACAGTTTTTGCAGAACAGTCCGCTACCCCCAATACCAGTGCTGTCACTGAAACAGTGGTAACAACACCTGCAACAGCGGCTACACCGACCCCGCCACCACTGCCTGCTGAAGCTAGCGATGAAAAAGCTGGATACAATCCTTATGGCCTAGAAGCCATGTGGAAAGAAGGTGATATTGTTTCTAAAATCACTTTGTTTATTCTGGTGGTCATGTCGATCGGTACCTGGTACATCATGATCAGCAAATGCCTGCAACAAGGCAAGATTCGCAAACAGGCTAAGCAAGCTGAAAATACTTTCTGGGAATCTTCTTCTCTGGATAATGCAACCGAGAATCTGGACGAAGCCAGCGTCTACCGTTTTATTGCGGAAAAAGGGATTAAATCAACTAAAAATCATGGCGGTACACTACTTGAGCGTATTGATTTCAATACCTGGGTCACTATCTCAATTTCCCGTGCGATCGACAAAATCCAGAACCATCTGAGTGGTGGCCTGGCCTTCCTTGCGACAGTCGGGTCTACCGCACCTTTCGTTGGACTTTTCGGAACCGTTTGGGGGATTTACCATGCATTGACTGCCATTGGTGTTTCAGGGCAAGCATCCATTGATAAAGTTGCCGGCCCGGTTGGTGAAGCACTGATCATGACTGCAATCGGTCTTGCGGTCGCAGTTCCTGCGGTACTCGGCTACAACTGGTTGACTCGCCGTAATAAAGCGGTCATGGAAGAAGTACGTACCTTTGGTTCTGATTTACACGCAGTATTACTCAGCGGCGAAATTACGACCAATAATCCTGTCAATCGTGACGTGAAGTAAGAGTGAGGCATCAGCCATGGGAATGATGGTCAATTCAAACGACAGCGATGATGAGGTAATTGGAACCATTAATACCACACCTTTGGTTGATATTATGCTGGTTCTGCTCATTATCTTCCTGATTACTGTACCGGTTGCCATTCATACCGTACCTGTCGATCTGCCCGAAGAAAGAAATGTACTGTATGAAACCAAGCCAGAAAATGTTCAGCTGGCTGTCAATAAAACTGGCGATATTTTCTGGAACGAAATTAATATTGCAGATAAAACAGTTTTACTGAGCCGTTTACAGGCAGAAGCACAGAAACGTCCGCAGCCTGAAGTGCATATTCGTGGTGATCAGTTAACACCTTATGAAGCAATTGATCAGGTGATTAGTACGACCCAGCAAGCGGGTATTGGCAAAATTGCTTTTGTCACCACTCCGCCCGCTACACCTTAAGCACAAAGAAGGATTAAGTTTATGGGTATGAATGTTGGTTCAAATCAAGACGATGATGTGATGTTAGATGTCAACATGACCCCATTGATTGATGTCATGCTGGTCTTGCTGATTATGTTTATTATCACAATTCCTTTGCCGAATAACTCGATTAATATCGATCTACCGAATGGAACGCCTCCTGTAACCGATGAAAAACCGCCTGAGCTGGTGGAATTACGTCTGGATGCACAAGGTAAGATTTTCTGGAATGAACAGCCGGTAGCAAATACCCAAGCTCTGGAAAACTTATTCAAGACAGTAGCGCAAAAAGCGGATCAGGATCAGATTAAAATCAAGGCGGATCGTGCCACTGAATATAAACATATCGCTATGGTCATGGCGGCAGCTCAAAGGCTGGAGGTCAAAAAAATTGGCATTATGAGTAATAACAACTAAGTATTTTCAAGATATAAAAAACCCAGCATGTGCTGGGTTTTTTATTCATCCGGTTTTACATCTGTGACTGAATATAATTTTGCAGACCAATCAGTTCGATTAAGCGCAATTGTTTTTCTAACCAGTAAGTATGGTCTTCTTCGGTATCCGACATTTGCTGGCGTAACATATCACGGCTGATATAGTCACCTTTTTCTTCGCATAACTTGATGCCCTGCGCCAGTTTTTCCCGCACGTGGTATTCAAGTTTTAGATCGGCTTTCAGGCAGCTCACCACATCGTCGCCAATCTCAACGTCATCGCGCTGCATGTTTGGCGTTCCTTCCAGGAACAGAACACGACGGATAATTGCATCCGCATGCTGGGACTCTTCCTGCATTTCGTGATCGATACGTTCAAAGATTTTGGTCAATCCCCAATCTTCATACATACGAGAGTGAATCAAGTATTGGTCACGAGCAGCCAGTTCGCCACCGATCAACATATTTAAATAATCTACGACTTCTGGATTTCCGCGCATTTGAATAACTCCCTACCTGTATTTTGCTATTATGGCGAAAAGCAATTGAATTTGCAAAGCTTAACCATGGTTAAATATTTGATTTTTATATAATTAAAATGAGAAGTACTTGCATTTACACTTCGTTCTTAATGAAATCCCATTTATAAAACAACACTTTGCATTTTCATTACGCTTGCCAATAACCTAAAACCGGCAAATAAACACATGCGTTAAAATTTGTAAATCTTAATTTTGACCAGACAGATTCATTCTTTTTGTATAAACATCACTGCATTGGCGTACTTCATGCTTAAATTTCGCTTATCATTCACACAAATTTAAAACAACAACGGTTCCGATATGACACATCCACAAACAACAGCGCCTGTTCTGGTTACCGGTGCATCGGGTTATATTGCCAGCTGGGTCATCCAGAAATTACTCACGCAAGGCTATACTGTACATGCCACGGTACGTGACCTAAATAAAAGTAAAAGCTTTGCCCATTTAGAAAAAATTGCCGACAGCACACCGGGAACTCTCAAGTTATTTCAGGCCAATTTATTAAGCCCGGGTTCTTTTGATCAGGCGATGCAAGGTTGTGAAATTGTCTTTCATATGGCCTCACCTTTTGTGGTCACCAACTATAAAGATGCAGTCAAAGATATTATCGAACCTGCGGTATTAGGCACTGAAAATGTACTGAATAGTGTCAATCAGACTGAAGCAGTGAAACGCGTGATCGTGACATCGAGTATTGCATCTACCTATGGCGATGCCATTGATATTCTACAAACTGAAAATAACAGTTTTGATGAATCATGCTGGAATACCACCAGTTCGGCCACGCATCAGCCTTATCCTTATTCCAAAGTCATGGCAGAGCGTAAAGCCTGGGAAATGGCTGAAGCACAGGATCGCTGGGATCTGGTCTGTATCAATCCGGCACTGGTTTTTGGTCAATCCTTAACACCAAATACCCAGTCTGGCAGCGTAGAAGTCCTGCAACAGTTTGCCAATGGCATGACCCTGCTTGGCGTTCCACCGATGTGGAATGGCGTGGTCGATGTTCAGGATGTCGCTGAAGCGCATATCCGTGCTGCATTTAATCCGCAAGCGCATGGCCGTTATATCATTTGTAGTGAAAGCTTAAGTCTGCTGGAAATGGGCCAAATTCTACGGGCACATTTCGGCAATAAGTTTCCGTTCCCACGCAATCAACTGCCCAAAGCAGCCTTTAAACTGTTCGGGCCTGTAGCAGGTTTTAGCCGCAAATTTGTAGAACTGAATATGGGTTATCCAATTTTCTTTAATGCACAAAAAAGTAAGGATGAACTCGGTCTGGAATATCGTCCGGTGAAAGAGAGTCTGGTCGAGCACTTCCAGCAATTACTAGATGATGGTGTGGTGAAAAAATATATTCCTTAATCGTACTTGCTCAAACCTGATCTGACAGTTACCGATTTTTTTATTGTGTCTGTCAGATTAAATTTGAGCTACTACACCGACTTATACGCCCACAAGCTCACTATTCCTGCCTAAAAACAAGCTAAGCAGAAGTCCAACGCGCATTTTTCCACGCTTGCTGTTGCTTTGCATCTAGAAAAGTCCAAGCCACAAAACGACTCTCTTTTTGCCCCTGCGTCATTTTAATGGTTTTTACCTCCACTGCACCGCACTTACGCAAGGTATTTAACAGCATAGGCAATGTGGTTTTCTTAGAAACCAGTGTACTAAACCAAAGACATTGCTCAGCAAACTGTGTGCTCTCTTGTACCATCTGGCAAACAAAGCGTTCTTCTCCACCGTCACACCACAGCTCGTTCTTTTGTCCGCCAAAGTTTAACACCACTTTAGACCGATCAACCGGTTTACCAAGTTTGCGTATTTTTTGCGTTGCTGTGGCATTTGCTTCATCTTGCGAAGCATGAAATGGTGGGTTACACAGGGTCAAATCAAAACGATCTGAAGGTTTAATCACACCTTTGAAAATATTGCTCGGTGTCTTTTGCAATCGAATCTGAATCCCCTTCCTGAGATTTGGATTTGCCTCCACAATAAATTGAGCACTTTTTACCGATGCAGGATGAATGTCTGAGCCAACAAATTTCCAACCATAACTACGATGACCAATAATCGGATAAATACAGTTCGCGCCCACCCCAATATCTAATACGTGAACGGCGTGTCCTGTTGGAATCTGACCTTTATTGCTATCACTCAACAAGTCCGCTAAATAGTGAATATAGTCGGCTCTACCCGGAATAGGTGGGCAAAGATAATCTTGAGGAATATCCCAATATTGAATACCATAAAAATGCTTGAGCAATGCTTTATTGAGCATTTTCACAGCTTGAGGATCAGAAAAGTTGACTGAAAGATCGTTATATTGATTCGGGATGACAAAAGGGGCAAGTTCCGGACAACTCTGGATTAACTGAGGAAAATCGTAACGACTACGATGCAGATTTCGTGCATGTAATTCCGATTTTTGTTGCGGAAAAGATTTCTTTGCTTGAGCCATGTGTATGCCAATCATCAACGGGAGAACAGAATCAATAAGGCAGGATCTATACCTGCAAATGAATCGATATTGTACGTGAATTCAACTCACATTGCCGAACCTGTCCTTGTATTTGTCTATCCTCCCCCTCTCATTCACCTATAGTTTTGAACTAGCAATAAAAAAGACACCTGAAGATTCATCATCCTCGGTGTCTTTTTTATTTGAGTCATTGTTTAGAACTGATTAGTCTTCGATTTGCCCATGCTCTTTCATCAAAGCAATAAATTGCGCTTCATTGATCACAGGTACACCGAGTTTTTCTGCTTTATCGAGCTTAGAACCCGCTTTTTCACCCGCAACCACACATTTGGTTTTACTGGACACACTGCCACTGACTCGTGCACCTAAGGCTTGCAATAACTGGGTTGCATCATCTCGTCCCATACTGCTTAAAGTCCCGGTGACCACCCAGCTTTCGCCGTTTAACGGCTGACGGGTCGGTGCAATCGGTGCATCCCAGTGAATACCGGCAGCCAGTAAACGATCCAGAACTTCCAGGTTATGTGGTGCCTGGAAGAAATCCAGAATCCATTCCGCAGTGATATCACCTACATCTGGAGTTTTCTTTAATGCTTCCAGATCTGCCTCACGTAAGGCATCCAGTGTCTGGAAAGTATTGGCCAGCATACGTGCCGTAGTTTCTCCTACTCCACGAATACCGAGTGCATAGATGAAAGCTGCCAGTGTGGTTTTCTTGCTGTTCTCGATAGAATCAACTAAATTCTGGACCGATTTTTCCCCCATTTTTTCAATCTGGAGTAATTGCTCACGGTGCTCATGCAGATGGTAAATATCTGATACATCTTTCAGAAGATTTAAATGTAGCAGTGACTCTACCCAGCGATCACCCAGCCCTTCTATATCCATGGCCTTACGCGACACAAAATGACGAATGGTTTCGATTCGCTGCGCAGCACAATAGAGTTCGCCAGAGCAGCGGGCCAATGCTTCACCTTCCGGCATCACTACTGGTGAATCACATACTGGACATTGTTCAGGTAAATGCACTTCTACTGCATCGACTGGGCGGAATTCCGGCCAGACTTTTTCCACCTTAGGAATTACATCGCCACTACGATAAACACTGACCGTATCGCCAATACGCACATCCAGACGGTGAATTTCCCCAATATTATGCAGCGTCACATTGGAGACTGTTACTCCACCAACAGCGACCGGATTCAAACGCGCAACCGGCGTCAATGTTCCAGTACGACCCACTTGCCAGTTAATATTTTCTACTGTGGTCAGTGCTGCAACTGCCGGAAATTTATAGGCGGTGGCCCAACGCGGTTCACGGCTCAGGAAACCAAGCTGTTGTTGCTGTTTCAGGTCATTGACCTTGATCACCATACCATCGATTTCGACACTGAGACTGGCACGCTCATCAATGATCTGTTCGTAGACCTTTTGCACGTCCTGAATACTGTCACAGATAAAGTGACGCTCGCCAACCGCAAAACCGAACTGATGTAACCATTCCAGACTGGCGGACATAGTGGTTTGTCCATGATGCGGCACGCACTGAGCAATCCCATAAGCATAAAAAGCCAATGGCCGCGAGGCAGCAATATTCGGGTCCAGCTGACGCAAACTTCCTGCCGCAGCATTACGCGGATTAGCAAAGGTCTTTTCACCTTTGGCGGCATTGGCAGCATTCAATTTTTCAAAACCGGATTTCGGCATCAACACTTCGCCGCGGACTTCCAACAAATCGGGAATGATGCCATTCACTGGAGATAGAAGTTTCGGCAGGTTGCGAATAGTTCTGACATTCTGGGTGATGTCTTCACCGGTTTCCCCATCGCCGCGCGTCACCCCACGCGTCAGTACGCCATGCTCATACCAGAGTGAAATGGCCAGACCATCAAATTTCAGTTCAACATCATATTCAATTTTTTGATTCGGCAAACGTTCTTCAATACGGCGGGCAAAAGCCAGCAGATCTTCCTGATTAAAGACATTGCCTAATGACAGCATCGGCACGGCGTGTGTTACGGTCACAAATTTTGAAAGCGCCTGCCCACCCACTTTATCGGTCGGGCTATCCGGCTGGATCAGATCGGGATATTGTTGTTCTAAAGCTTTGAGCTGATGAAAGAGCTGATCATATTCACTGTCTTCAATGCTCGGTTGATCCATCACATAATAAGCATGATTATGCTTGGCAAGCAGTTGAATCAGTTGACGCATTTGCGCAATGACAGTGGCATCTTGGGTCATAATTTCACCATAAAAAAGGGCGGAAAATCCGCCCTGTAGAATATTCAGCTTTTGGCTATTATAAAAATTGCAGTCCACAGATTCAACTTGCAGATCGAACAAAACCGCTTAAACTTCTGTAGGTTGACCCGCGCGATAATCAATCGCCTGATGGCGCCAGAATTCACGTAATTGTGGTGTAAATTCCTGCTGGTTCTGATCGTAGACCAGACCATCCACTTCACGGGCAATCAGACGTGAAATACTGTCCATGGTATCAAAGGCATTTTGTACATCGCTATGCGGCAAAGCCAGGAAGAAGGCCAGACCTTTGACTTCCTGAGTCGAGAGAGTTTCCAGATCAAAACCTTCCATGCCGGTATCCGTCATTTGCAGTACCGAAAACAGCAGTTTTGAATCATCTTCACTATAGCGGTGGAAACAGGCCAGTTCGCCATAACGCAGGCCATATTTCAATAAAACCTTCAAGGTTTTATCACCCGAAAGTACACGGCCTTGTGGATAGATATGCAAAGAAATAATGGTTTCAGCATTGGACAAAGCACTTTCTTCATCCACTATTTTTTGCTCATGCAGATGTGCATCCAGAATACTGCTTTCATCATTAAATTCAGAAATTTCTGCTTTTTCGATGTTGCTGTTCAGGCTGAATTCAGGCATTTCTTCCTTGGTTTCAATCTGGCTATTCTTCTGTTCCGCTTCTACCTGTTGAACATCCGCTGCCGTGACTACCGACTTTTCCACTACTTCAGCTTCTGTTGACGGGGCAGCTACAGGAGTTTCGACTGCTTTTGGCTCAACCGGAGTTGATTCAGCCTTGCGAAAGGCGGAAGGCTTTTCAGGAGCCGGTTCATCTATACCCAAGCTTGGCTCGATACGATCAGATTCGACATCCTGTTGTGCCAACTGAGAACGTACATGCCTTGGAATGATCGGGGTCTGGCTATCCGGGTCGATATGCAGGTTGGCATCCAGTGAAGGTACAGCCTCTACAGGTTTTTTGAACAGCATTCTTATACCAAACAGCATAATCACAATTGCGATAACAATCCCGATAATGGTGGTGATTTCCATATTATACCTCCGCAGCTAGGCCGTATTCTTTTGCCTGTTCCAAATTAACTGTCACTAATTTTGATGTTCCCGGTTCAGGCATGGTTACACCTAAAAGATCAGTCGCCATCATCATTGCAAGTTTGTTATGGGTAATATAAATAAATTGCACGTGTTCAGAAAGCTCTTTAACTAAATTACAAAAGCGTCCCACATTGGCATCATCCAGCGGTGCATCGACTTCATCCAGTACACAAAATGGTGCCGGATTTAAGCGAAAAATCGCGAATACCAATGCTAATGCGGTTAAGGCCTTTTCTCCACCAGAGAGTAAGGCCAATGAGCTGTTTCGTTTACCCGGTGGTCGGGCCATCAGTTTTACACCCGACTGCCAGCCATCTTCAAGGCTTAAACTCGCCTCACCGCCTTCAAACACTTTCGGGAA
This sequence comes from Acinetobacter lwoffii, assembly GCF_029024105.1. Taxonomy (NCBI): domain Bacteria; kingdom Pseudomonadati; phylum Pseudomonadota; class Gammaproteobacteria; order Moraxellales; family Moraxellaceae; genus Acinetobacter; species Acinetobacter lwoffii. Next base: position 2,508,664 of record NZ_CP118963.1, read on the forward strand.
CAGGTTTTGCAGTTCAGCATTGACCTGATCAAACGTGTGCATAAACAGTTTACGGGTTTCCTGATCAATACTCTTCATCGCGGCCTGTAGCTGTTCAACCGTATTTTCCAGATCCTGCATCTGGTGACTCAGTTCCTCATAACGTTTTGACACTTCTTCATATTCTTCAGAAGCCGCCAGATTGACTGCACCAAGTTTATCGAACTGAGCCTGAGCTTTTTCCAGTTTCGCCTGATGTGCTTTAAGGTCAATATTCAGTCCGGAAATTACTTCACTATTCAATTCTTTCAGCTGTTCAGAATAATGCTGCAAATCAGATTTGGCTGCCTGCCAGGCCAGACGTTTTTCTTCCAGTGTACTGCGGAGTTTTTCATCCTGCTGCTGGAAGCTGTGACGCTGTTCGGTCAGCTGCTGCTGTTTGCTCTGCACCTGATTTAATTCAATCTGCCAGTCGGCCCAGGTCTTTTGCAGCTTTTCAGTGATCTGCGCCTGTTCATTAAACTGGCTCTGTAAAGCAGGTAATTCCAGCTGTACCGGATCAACAAATTTCTTGGCCTGCTCGATTTGTGCAGTAATTTGTTGAGACTGTTCTTTTAGGAATACCTGATCTTTTTCCAGCAATTCAATTTGCTGCTGGCTTTGCACATTTTGCCTACGCAGCACTTCTAATTCCTGCTGCGCTTGCTGACTGAGCTGCTGTGAGTCATCCAGCTGAGTACTCAATTCTTCCAGCTGGAATTGCAGGGTTTTATAATTTGGTAGCGCCTGTTCCAGTTTGATATTCAAGGCATGCAGATCAATTTCCAGATCATCTTTCTGCATGGCATCTTCTTCAAGCTGCTCATCCAGTTGTTGTAACTGATGCTGTAATTGCTGCTTTTGCAATGCAAAAGCCTGCGCACTACTTTGTACTTTAGCAATATTGACATCGAGTTGCTGCAGCTGCTTTTGGGTATGCTTGTGCTGCTCGCTGATACTCTGAATCTGATTTTGCAAAGCTTTAACCTGATCGGCGAATTCAGGTAACTGCTGCTCCAGCTGCATAAGCTTGGGTTCAAGTTCCGCAAGCTGCTGCTCGATTTCATCCAGACGGATTCGATGACTCAATGCGCCTTGTCCGGCCTGACTGGCTTCATCATAGTCCAGCGCAATGACCCAGTCTGACCCAACATGATAGCCATCCAGACTTAGGATTGACTGGCCTTGTAATAGGTCAGTTTGAAGCGGTAATGCTTGTGCTAATGTATCTACGACCGCGACTTGTTGCCACAGTGAATAATGCGGAGATTCAATCCAGTCGGCCAGACACATCGTATTGGCAATCTGAATTTTATTCTGAACAGCCTGTTGCTTTAACTGACGCGCACAATCTTCAAGGAAGTACTCACCCTCTGCCAGAATCTGGGCAGACAGCCACTTGGCCAAAAACTTTTCGATCAGGCTGGCATGTCCTTTGCCTGCATCATTGAGCTTAAGTACATGCATCAGCTGGACCGCATCGTTTTTAGCATTTGGATTGGCTTTGGTCAGTAATTGGCTCAGGTTTTTCTTTTCTGAATGAAGCACCTGAATTTCAGATTTGAGCTGCATCAAGCGCTGCTGATGGTTCGCCTGCTCTGCCTGCATCTGCTCGAATTGAGTTCTTAAATCTGTTAATTGAATTTCATAGCCAACGATTTGCTGTTCAGCTTGGGCTTTGTCTGCCTGATACTGATCCAGCTCATCTTGCTGCGCCTGTTGCTGAATCTGTGCACTTTGCTGTTGGAGCGTCTGTTTCTGCTGTTCAATCCGCTCAATATTCTTTGCCAGTTGCTCGCTTTGAGCCAACATCTGTAATTTACGCTGTTGCTGCTGTTCGACCTGGGTTTTGATCTGGGTAAATTGCGCTGCCACAGTGCTATGTTGAGCTTTGAGCTCAGTCAAGTTTTGGCTTTGCGCCTGACTCTGGCCATCTTGCTGCTGCAATTGTGCCTGCTGATCTTCAAGTTGCTGCTGCAAGGTTTCGAGTTGCAGTTCAATCAACTGCAAACGCTCTTTGGTTTGGACTTTTTGCTGTTCCAACTTGATCAGACTGGTGGAATTCTGCTCCAGCAAAGACTGCTTTTGTTGCAGGGTCATTTCCAGTTCAGCCAGTTTTTTCTCGGCCTGTTGCCATTCGCTTTGCAAAGGAGTGGATTGCTGAATCAGACGCTGGAACAGTTCACTGGTGCTGCCCAAATCATGTTCAACGGTGGTCAGTTCGGAACGTACCAGCTTAAAGTTTTCCCCGAGCGTATTCATCTCAAGGGTATATTCTTCCTGTAAACGCTGGCTTTGCTCACATTGAAAAGACAGAATTTCGATCTTGATGGTACGGATCTGTCCTTCCAGTTCTTTATATTGAATCGCACTTTCCGACTGACGTTTCAGGGTTTTTAGCTGGGATTTCAGTTCGGAGGCGATATCTTCCAGACGCGACAGGTTTTGTGTGGTGTGATCCAGATGCAGCATCGTTTCACGGCGACGCGCCTGATAGCGTGATACACCCGCGGCTTCTTCAATATAAACCCGCATTTCATCTGGCTTGGCATCGACCAGACGGTTGATCATGCCCTGCTCGATAATCGCATAAGAACGTGGCCCAAGACCGGTACCAAGGAAAATATCGGTAATATCACGACGACGGCATTTGCTGCCATTCAGGAAATATTCGGACTTGCCATCGCGGTTGACCTGACGGCGTACTGCCAGTTCATTATAGGCATTATAAGCACCGCCCAGCTTGCCATAGGTATTGTCAAAGCGCAGTTCTACACTGGCCATGCCCACCGGTTTACGTTTCGCAGTTCCGGTAAAGATGACGTCCTGCATGCTGCCACCACGCAGCTGGCGCGCACTGGACTCGCCCATGACCCAGCGTATGGCATCAATGACGTTAGATTTACCACAACCATTCGGTCCCACGACCGCAGTACGATTATCTTTAAAATGCAAAGTGGTACTGTCGGCAAAAGATTTAAAGCCTGAAAGTTTTAAACTGCTTAAACGCATAATGTCCTGATTTAACGTCGTGAGCGTCTGGCCCACGCGAGTTCAATTTGTTTCATCCGTGTCAGAGATTCCAACACAAGGTTGCGCAAGTGTCGACAAAAATCTTCCATAAATAAAGTGGCCTGATGGCTTTTTCGTATCAAAATTGCTTCAGTGACCAGTTTAAATAAGTCAAAAGATTCCTGTAACTCGCGTCTGGAAATATTCAGGGTCAGAAAATAGCTCCGACGTAAAGATGGCAGCAGTTCCTGATAGTAGCGCATCAGATAAGGATTCCCCACCATCTCATGCTGCTGGGCCATGCCCTGAAAGATCAGATCATAAAACTTTTCAGTGTGTCCTTGGCGAGTTTCTGCTTCCAATTGCTCTAATAATAGCTGAATGCGCTCAGCTTCATGCACCCGCCAGGTTTCCGCCATGCGATACACCATTTGCCCGAGCAATAATGAGGTCATGTCAAATAAGGCACGCACCTGCAAGGCCGACATTTCCGAGACAATCGCCCCACGGCGCGGGAAAATTTCAATCAGCTGGGTGCGTTCCAGCAAAAGCAGGGCTTCACGAACCGAACCCCGACTGACATCAAGCTCTGAGGCAATCCTGAGTTCCTGTATACGTTCGCCTTCGACCAGTTCACCGCGAATAATCTGTTCGCTAATGTGCTTGGCAATCTGCTCAGACAAACTGTGCGCTTGTTCTAATGGCATACCGTTCCTGTCTTTATTTTTATGGATACTGGTTTAGCCCTTTATTTGGACTATGTTGCTATTAAACGGGTTTTTATCCATAAATACTTTGACATTGTCAGACAATCTTATGTCTATATAGCCAACTTAGGCCCATAAAAAAGGAGAATAGTGAGCTATTCTCCTTATACGGTACATCAGTCCAACCGAAAAGGTTTAAATCAGGCCATAAACCCTTGATAAATAAAATACAGGCCGACGGTGGTCAGTAGTGCAGCAAAACATTTTTTTAATACGGCCGGTGAAAGCAGATGTGCCACTTTTGCCCCCAGCTTGACCGTGAAAAAACTCATCATGCTGATCCCGATAAAGGCATAAATATGAATATAGCCAATGGTATTTGGTACGGTAACCTGCGCCTGTTTACCAAACCAGATAAAACCCAGCGCACCTGCGACTGCAATTGGCAATCCACAAGCCGCAGAGGTCGCTACGGCTTTTTGCATCACGATTCCGCAGCGATTCAGAAATGGGACGGTCAGACTTCCCCCGCCAATCCCAAAGATCGCCGATGCCACACCGATTCCACCACCTGCAGCAATTTGTACCGGGGTTGAAGGCAATTTTTGATTCGGATCAATCTGGATATGCGCTCCCTTGAACATTCTAAATGCCACCCAGACCGCAAAGAAGCCAATCATTAACTGCAAACCCTGACCAGATAAATAATCGGCAATCCCCGCACCTAGGAAAGAACCGATAATCAGACCTGGCGCCAGATTACGAAACACAGGCCATAGTACTGCCCCTCGCTGATGATGCGCCATCACCGAACTGATAGAAGTCACAATAATCGTTGCCAAGGAAGTGCCCACCGCCATATGCATAATCACGCTGGGATCGTACTGAAGCTGGGTAAAAACAATGTACAGGATCGGCACAATAATCAAACCACCACCGACCCCAAACAGGCCTGCGGTGAATCCGGCAATTGCACCAATCAATAAATATATGATTAACTCCATAACGATATTTACCACGTTTAGATTCAAATGGATGTAGAAACTCGTGAACTGCAACAACGATTAAGCGATGCAGGCCAACTCCCGGAAGTATTACTCATCAAACCGATTACCACATCGACCAATGATGATGTACGCGAATTGGCAACGAAGGGGGTGCAGCAGGTTCTGGTGTGCAGTCATGTGCAGACCCAAGGCCGTGGACAGCGTCAACGTCAGTGGATTTCACCTGAAGGGAACATCTATTTAAGCACATTGCTGCATACACAAAAACCCATCGATGGTCGTCTGGCGCTAGAAATTGCGTTAAATATCCTGCAAATGCCCAGTCTAAAAGGCCTGGAATTACAGGTGAAATGGCCGAATGACCTGTATAGCCTGCACGGAAAATGGGGCGGCATTCTGGTCGAGCCGATTTCATCTACACAGGTGGTGGTCGGTGTAGGTTTAAATATCGATCCTCTGCTCACTGACCTTCCAGATCAGCAGGTTAGCTCCTTGAACGAGTTGGGATTATCACATACCTCAAGAGTCGAGCTGATTGCCCAGTTATATCTGGCGATTCAGCAAGCCGGGCAATGGTTTAATTATGGCAGTCAAAACCTGGCGGCGCGTTTCAATCGATCGGCTGCATTTATGCAACAAACGGTTGAATTTACTGACGTGCAAGGGCAATATTCCGGTACTTTTCTCGGGATTCAGGATGATGGTGCAGTCAAGATTTTGACCGATCAGGGAATCCAGACCTTTTATCAGGGACAGCTCCGCCTTCAACACGGTGGATGAACAGGCATACAGCAATGAAAAAATTATGGTTGGATATCGGCAATACCCGGCTTAAATACTGGATTACCGAGCATGATCAGATTATTGAACAGGCAGCAGAATTACATTTACAGTCCCCTGCTGATTTGTTACTTGGCCTGATCCAGCATTTCAAAGCGCTGGGCTTGCATCAGGTAGGTCTATCCTCTGTCCAAGATAAAATCAATAATGAGCGCATTCTCAGCATTTTAGAAAGCCTGCATATTCCAGTGATTTTTGCTCAAGTACAGGCAGAATATGCCGGTCTGATCTGTGGCTATGATGAACCTTCGCAACTGGGGATTGACCGCTGGTTACAGGTACTTGCAGTGGCGACGCAAACGCATGAAAATTATTGTGTGATTAGTTGCGGTACGGCGCTGACCATTGATCTGGCGCAAGGACAACAACATTTGGGTGGATTTATTCTGCCAAATCTATACTTGCAGCGTGACTCCCTAATTCAGAATACCAAAGGCATTAAAATTCCGGATGCCGCTTTTTCTGAACTCAATCCTGGACGCAATACCATCGATGCGGTACATCATGGCATCCTACTTGGTCTGCTGAGTATCATCGAAAAAGTATTGCGTGATTTCCCTGCACAGTTGGTTTTAACTGGTGGAGATGCGCCGCTGTTTGCGCAACATCTCGCTCAGTATCAGCCCCGGATTGAACCGGATCTTTTGCTTAAAGGCCTGCAGCATTTTGCAGCTCATTTGCCAGACACTGTTTGATAATGTCCAGCAATTGCGGAAAATCGGCAAAGCCATCGGACTTGTTGAAATGCCCGGCTTTTTTGATCTCAAAAATTTGTGCATTCAAGCTATGTGCTAAACGCAAGGAAATCGGTGCAGGCACATAGGGATCATTACTGGAGATCAGCATCACCGCACGTTTATAGCTATACGGCAAGTTTTTCAGATCGAGTCGCACAGCCTGCAGTATTTTATTCAGTTCTGACCAGGCCACCAGCGGTGTATCAAAGGCCGAGACCAGAATGATGCCGCCGATCTTGTGTTGCTGCTGAATATAATGTTCCTGTAAAAATTTTAAAACACTGACGCAACTCAGGCCATGTGCAACTAAAAAGGTATGTTCATCCATGTGCGGAATGTGCAGTTTCAGATTCTGCTGCCACTCTTCTAAATCAGGCTGAAAGGGGTTGGCCAGCATAATCCGCTTGGACTCAAAACCGGCATTTTTAAGCTGGCGACTCAGCCAAGGATACCAGTGATCATTGGAGTTCGCCTGATAATCAGGGACGATATAGACTTTTTTTATTATATTTTTCATAGTGATTTACTTATTATCATTGAACGCAAATTGCGTCGACAAAAAATTAGTTTTAACCAGTCTGGAGATGGAATTCAAGTGCCTTTTTGAACACCATCTCATGTTAAACTTTAAAATTTAGCGAATACAACAACATGCTTAAACTTCGGATTTAATCAGATAAGGCTTGATCACTTTCCAGAGTTCCGGCAGATCAGTACAACCTTGAGAATCAATAAAATGCCCATGGTGCTTGGCATTCACCACAATGGCATCCAGACTGTCCGCCTGTTCCAGACTAAATTCAGGCGCAACCCGATCATCGCCTTCAGAATAGATCACTACACGCTCTGCAATCTGCTGTTTGAGTAAATCAAAATCGATCTCAGCAGCATCAATAAAAGGATTTACTTCATCCAGGCGACCCAATCGACCATTAAATCCCGCGATCAGTACCAGTTGCTGAATTTTCTGCTGTTTTAATTCTCTGGATAAGTAATGCAATGCGGCCACAGTTCCCAAGCTATGTGCGATAAAGATACTGTCCTCGTCAATTGCATCAATCTGTTCACGCATTTGCTGATCCCAGGTGTCCAGTGTCGGTGTAGGCGATGGATCCAGCCGGAGTACTTTTAAACTGACATTTTCCTGTTGGGCTTTTTCCTGAATCCATGGATACCAATTTTCTTCCGGGCTTGCAGTATAACCATGTACGACAATTACTTGGTTCATTTGAAATTTCTCTTTATTTTGTGCTGATATTCCCGAGTCTGCCTGATTGGATTTTTATTTTGGGTAAGTAAATGTTGTTTTGTTTAAACCAGTTTGACCATTTATTCGCAATAAAAAAAGGCGCATATTGCGCCTTTTTTTAAAATAAAACTTATTTCTTGTCGTTGCCGCCGAACAATGGACCCATACCACCGCCGCCGCCAAACTGTTTCTGCAAGCCGCCAAGTGATTTCATCATTTTCGCCATACCCGATGGATTGGCAAATTTTTTCATCATCTTGGCCATTTGGGCATGTTGCTTGATCAGCTTGTTGACTTCTGCCACTTCCATACCACAACCTGCTGCGATACGTTTTTTACGGCTTGGGTTCATCAAGTCCGGGTTACGGCGCTCTTTGATAGTCATCGACTGGATAATCGCTTCCATTTTCTTGACCTGCTTTTCAGGATTGGCTTGCGCCAACGCATCTTGCAGACCGGCATTGCTCATGCCAGGAAGTTTGTCCAGGAAGCCCATCATGCCGCCCATCTTGTTCATCTGCTCAAACTGCATCAGCATGTCTTCAAAGTTGAAGCTGCCGCCTTTTTGCAGTTTTTTCGCCATTTTTTCGGCTTTTTCTTTGTCGACCTTGCGTTCAAGTTCTTCGACCAAAGAAAGTACATCACCCATACCGAGAATACGCTGTGCGACACGCTCAGGATGGAATGGCTCCAAGGCATCGAGTTTCTCACCCATACCCAAGAATTTGATTGGCTTACCGGTAATCGCACGCACTGACAATGCCGCACCACCGCGCGCATCACCATCAGTTTTGGTCAGAATCACACCAGTTAAAGGCAAGGCATCGTTGAATGCTTTAGCGGTGTTTGCCGCATCCTGACCAGTCATGGCATCGACCACGAACAGGGTTTCAGTCGGGTTAATCGCTGCATGCAGCTCTTTGATTTCACCCATCATGTCATCATCGATATGCAAACGACCTGCCGTATCGACAATCAGCACATCGGCAAACTGGATTTTTGCCTGTTCAATCGCACGATTCACAATCGTAATCGGTTTTTCGTCTGCGCTGGATTCCAGGAAAATCGCACCGACTTCACCCGCGACAGTCTGTAACTGTTTGATCGCAGCCGGACGATATACGTCGGCAGAGACCATCGCGACTTTTTTCTTTTGACGTTCTTGTAAGAAGCGTGCAAGTTTTGCTGCAGTTGTTGTTTTACCTGCACCCTGCAGGCCTGCCAGCAGGACAACCACAGGTGGTTTTGCAGCGAGGTCGAGGCTTTCATTGGCCTCGCCCATCATTTTGGTCAATTCGTCATGAACGATTTTGACAAAAGCCTGCCCAGGAGATAACTGAGTCATCACTTCCTGGCCCAATGCTTCTTCCTTAACTTTCGCGATGAATTCACGAGTTACAGGTAATGCAACATCGGCCTCAAGAAGCGCCATACGCACTTCACGTAACGTATCTTTAATATTGTCTTCGGTTAGCTGCCCTGAGCCAGTAACATTTCTTAAACTCTGCGTGAGTCGTTCTGTTAAGGTATCAAACATTGCAAAATCCGCTTAAAATAGCCATGAGCAAAAAATTGTTTCTTAAAATAGAAAATTTATGCATAGAATGCTATAGGATACTGTAGTTCGCAGCGAATTTATATAAATGAATATTCATCACCCTTAAAAAGGTTTGACATGGTTAGCCTCCCCTTGGTTTATACGATCTTAGCATTAGTCGCTTATACCGCTTCCTTCTGGTATCTGTTCATTCATTTAATGTCTAAACGTGCTCCTAATCAATGGTTTGTCTCGCTAACTGCACTGCTTGGCCTGAGCCTGCATGCACTGGTTTTATATGGCGATATGCATACCTCGCTAGGCATCAATTATGATGTCTTTGCCCTGTTTTCTTTTACCTCCGGTCTAATGCTATTACTCAGCATTATTTACAGTACTTATCGTCCAATTATTGCCCTGAATCTGATCGGAATTCCAGTAGCTGCCACAGGTTTGATCCTCGGCTTTGCGTTTACTCAGCCTGCAAAAATCATCGCACAAAACTCTTTGGGTCTGGATATTCATATTATTTTGTCTTTGTCTGCTTATGCAGTATTGCTCATGGCAACCATTCAGGCCGTAATTTTACGTTTTCAGGATCGTGAGCTGAAAAAGAAGCAGAAACGCCGGGTCTGGGTCAGTTTGCTACCCTCTTATCAGGACATGGAATCGCTCCTGTTTGATATGCTGATGACCGGTTTTGTTTTACTTACCCTCGCTTTGGGCTTTGGCTTTTTCACCATCGACAATTTCTTCGCCCAGCATCTGGCACATAAAACTGCGTTCAGTATTATTTCCTGGCTGGTTTATGGTTCCCTATTAATCGGACACTGGAAGTTTGGCTGGCGTGGCCAGAAAGCCGTGCGCTTTACCCTGCTCGGTTTTGGCTTGCTGGCACTGGGTTTTATTGGGTCTAAATTTGTGCTGGAAATGATTCTAGGGCGATAATTCTGAGCCTTGAAATATTCAATTCATTGTCCAATAAACAGGCTTTAGCTTGAATATTCTTTAAACGATTATACGCCCCGCACGCACTGACAATGGCCAGCGAATCACTCTAGGCAATTCTGGATCTTCCCATTCTGGCAATAAGGCATCTGCCAGTGCATTTAATGGATTATGTCCAAGTGCTTGAGTGGCTGCTTTCACGGCTGACCAAGTACTCATATAACCAATTAACTGATAAAAATTCCATTCAACCTGTAATACCGGTGGCTGAATCACCATTTCCTGAAATGGAAATGGGAGATTTTTATATCCTTCATCTACATGGCGACGTTCAGGTGGCCAGTACAGTGCGAGTGTCACCTTATAAAAATGCTTAAAATAATGATCCAGATGTGGCTCATCCACACTGAACACGCCATAGCTAATTAAAGCCAGAATGGCATTGGGTTTAGCAATACGACGGACTTCTGCGTAGAATTTTTCGAGATTCAGCCAATGCGCTGCTTGAGCCACCGAAATCAGATCAATACTATGGTCAGCACACGGGATCTCTTCAGCGAGCGCCTGACCATACTGAATTTTTGGATGCGGTTTGGCTTGGGCAATCTGTTCACTACTCGCATCAATAGCAAGCACCTGATCAAAGTAATTCGCCAAAACTTCTGAAAGCTGTCCAGAACCACAGCCGACATCTACAGCCAATTTAGTACTTGGTGACAGCTCTGCCAATAGCTTTCCCAATGCATCCGGATAATGCGGACGAAACAAGGCATAATCCTGTGATTGCTGGGAGAAATGATCTTTAAATTCCCTGTTTTCCATATATGCTTTCCAGACCAGTTTTATTTCAGTCTAAATAGCCAGTCAGGGAATGCAGTTGGAATTTGGTTTCAGTCACTTCCTGTTTTTAAAATGCAGAATTCATCCAATGAATAGAATCATGTTCTTGACTTAGTCATTCAAGCTATTCTGCTTGATCTGATACTCTGCCTTGAAGGCTTTGTAGCTCAGCCGGTCTGCGGAGACTTCCGTTAAAGGATTGACTTCCTGCATGGAGGACAAGCAGCGCTCTGTCAGCTGAATATATTCCTGCGTTCCCTTGCTTTTCCAGGCGATTTCTTTAGCTTCCAAAGGACGGATAACCCGCGCTGGACTACCGAGCACCAATGAATTTTCCGGGATCTGAGCTTTGGCTTTAACCGTGCTATTGGCACCGATAATGGTATTTTCACCAATCTCGGCTTCATCCAGAATCACGCTGTTCATGCCGACCAATACATTTTTACGAATGATACAGCCATGTAAAATCGCGCCGTGTCCGATATGACCATATTCTTCGACCAGCGTGACATTGCCGGGAAAGCCATGAATGGTACAGGAATCCTGAACATTGGCATTTTTCTGGATGTGAATCCCGCCAAAGTCGGCTCTTAAAGTTGCGAAAGGCCCGATATATACGCCCTCTTCAATCACCACATCCCCGATCAGAACGGCTTGTGGATGTACATAAGCACGAGGGCTGACCACAGGAATCACACCATCAATGGCATAACACGGCATTATTTTATTCCTTTAAAAATGCAGAATTAGATTAGCTGACGGCTTCCAGTCGCAAACCGCCAAAGCGTTTATAGAATTGTGGATGTACCGGCGGCATCGAACCTTCCGAAGTTCGGGCGATCTCCATAAAGAATTCATCCCCTGCCGCAACCACGGTTTGATATAAATTACTGCTCAGATTACGGGCATTCAGGGAAAGCCAGTTGGATGGCAATAATTCAAAAGGCAGATTTGGATCTTTTAATAAAATCCGGCGAAATTGATGAATCAGCAAAATTCGCAGCTGAAAAGCCTGAACCGGATCCAGTTCATCTTCCTGTTCCACCAGATGAAAGAATTCCCGGAAATCCGCAATAAATTTTTCATAGCGCTGATGCAGTTCCTGCACCGGCCAGTTGGTGGCAACCATGCGTTTCACGGTTGGATAGGATTCCTGCCAGAGCTGCAAGGTTTCGGCCTTAAACACCACGACTTGGTCGGTCATTTTCAGGTTCAGCAGCAGGTTTTGCAGTTTCTGGTGATCACAGCCCGGATAGGCCATGACATTAGTGGCGATATTGGCAAAGCCCAGCCATTCCAGTTCTTTTTTCAGAACCAGTTTATTTTCCAGTTCCACTGAACTGAGCAGCACCAGATCCCACTTCTGATCCCATTCGGTATGCTGAAAACTGTAAATTTTTTGATCCGCCATAATAAAACGCTGGCGGCTGCTTTCGGTTACGCGATAATAACTGGTGCGACCAATTTTCTCAGACATCAGCCAGCCATTTTGGACCAGACGAAATACGGCAGTCCGTACCGATCGTTCATTAAATCCGAAGACATCCATGAGCTGAATTAGACTGGCCAGACTGATGATGCCACCGCGGTGAAAAATACAGTCACCGAAGATGGTCATGATTAATGAGGTTCCGCTGAGTGCTTCAGTTTGAATAAAGTCATCAATTATTTGTTTTAATTTCGGATTCATTGCGTTTAACTTTACCTTATAGAAACTGGATGATAGACCATTTGGCTATCATCTAATAGTACTTCATGCAGACTTGCGGATATCAAACACGCGCTGTGCCTTACCTTCAGAGCGTGGCAGGCTCCCTTCAGGCAACACTTCGACACTCACGGTGATTCCGACCATAGTTTTAATCTGGCCCTTAAGCTGAGTTGCCAGCTGGTGTGCCATAATGTCACTGCTATCTTTACGCATTTCGGTACGGATATGCAATGTATCCAGATGTCCCTGTTTACAAATCTGAATCTGATAGTTCGGAATGAGTTGCTGGATCTGTAAAATCTGCTCTTCAATCTGTGATGGGAAGACATTGACCCCACGGATAATCATCATGTCATCACTACGGCCGACAATTTTGTCCATACGGCGCATGGTACGTGCCGTGCCTGGCAATAAACGGGTCAGATCGCGGGTACGGTAACGGATTACCGGCATGCCTTCTTTGGTAATGGTGGTAAATACCAGTTCACCCAGTTCGCCATCTGGCAGCACTTCACCAGTTTCAGGGTGAATGATTTCAGGATAGAAATGATCTTCCCAAATGGTTGGACCATCTTTGGATTCCAGACATTCCATCGCTACGCCCGGCCCCATCACTTCTGATAAACCATAAATATCCAGCGCATCAATGCCTAGACGCTCTTCAATTTCTTTACGCATTTCATTGGTCCATGGCTCTGCACCAAAGACACCGGTTTTAATCGAACAGTTTTTGGCTGTGCCAAATTTCTTCTCAAGCGCTTCAATAATGTTCAGGCAGTAAGATGGCGTAACCATCAGTGCTGTCGGTTTAAAGTCATGAATCAGTTGCGCCTGTTTATCGGTTTGTCCGCCAGACATTGGGATCACCGTTGCACCCAAGCGTTCAACGCCATAATGTGCACCTAAACCACCCGTAAACAGACCATAACCATAAGACACCTGGATGATATCTTTACTGCTCAAGCCGGCTGCACGTAATGAACGCGCCACTACATCTGACCAGACATTAATATCATTTTGGGTATAACCGACTACGGTCGGCTGACCGGTGGTGCCAGAAGATGCATGCACACGTACAATCTGTTCCTGTGGCACAGCGAACATGCCAAACGGATAGTTATCACGTAAATCCTGTTTGGTGGTAAACGGGTATTTGGCCAGATCTTCCAGTGAGTTAAAATCGTCTGGATGCACGCCAGCATCATCGAATTTCTTTTTATAAACCGGGCTATTCTGATAAGCATGTTGCAACGTCTTTTTCATACGCTGTAGCTGAACACTGCGTAACTCATCAACCGATACTTTTTCAATTTTTTCCATTGCATTGTTATTCATATTCTTACTCCTGACGCAGTCTTCCTGACCACGGTTTAATTCATTGATTGAATGATGTGTTTAATCCATATTTTCTAAAACCAGTGCCACACCTTGACCCACACCGACACACATGGTGCAGAGTGCATATTTGCCTTTACGGCGTTTTAGTTCTTTCATGGCCGTGATCACCAGACGGGTGCCACTCATACCCAGCGGATGACCCAAGGCGATGGCACCGCCATTCGGGTTAATTCTGGAATCATCGTCTTGCAAGCCGAGTTCACGAATCACGGCCAGTGACTGCGCAGCAAAAGCTTCATTCAGCTCAATCACGTCCATCTGTTCCAGACTGAGTCCAGTCTGTTTCAGCACTTTATGTACTGCTGGCACCGGCCCAATGCCCATATATTTAGCTTCCACACCGGCACTGGCCATTCCAATCACTTTAGCTTTCGGGCGCAAACCATACTGCTCAGCAAACTGCTGATTGCCGAGTAATACGCAAGCCGCCCCGTCATTAACACCCGAAGCATTACCAGCGGTGACTGAACCGCCTTCTTTACGAAATGGGGTTTTCAAGGCTGCCAGATTATCCAGCGTCGTTTCTGCACGCGGGTGCTCGTCTTGGGAAATGGTCAGAGTGGTTTTCTTCGGACCTTTAACCTCGACTGGCAGAATTTCTTCGGCAAAAATACCTTTTTGCTGCGCTACTGCGGTTTTCTGCTGGCTGTGATAGGCAAACAGGTCTTGGTCTGCACGGCTAATCTGATACTTTTCAGCGACGTTTTCGGCAGTTTCCGGCATGCTATCGACGCCAAACTGTGCTTTAAATTTTGGGTTGATAAAACGCCAGCCAATGGTGGTGTCATAAATTTCAGGGGTACGGCTAAAGGCAGTTGTAGGTTTGGATTGCACAAAAGGCGCTCGGCTCATGGATTCTACGCCACCCGCCAAAATAAATTGAGCCTCACCCGATTTGATGGCACGGGCTGCCAGTCCAATGGCATCCAGACCTGAGGCACATAAACGGTTTACGGTCAGTGCTGAAACAGATTCAGGCAACCCTGCGAGTAAAGCAGCCATACGCGCCAC
The DNA here is from genome assembly GCF_029024105.1 of Acinetobacter lwoffii. Lineage (NCBI taxonomy): Bacteria > Pseudomonadati > Pseudomonadota > Gammaproteobacteria > Moraxellales > Moraxellaceae > Acinetobacter > Acinetobacter lwoffii. Next base: position 2,523,679 of record NZ_CP118963.1, read on the forward strand.
GTTGCGGTTATCTTCACCGGCCTGATTGGCACAGCCTAGGATCACTTCATCCAGTTCTGCCCATGGCAAGGCCGGATGCTGATCTTTCAGATATTGAACCGGTAGCGCTGCCAGATCATCAGCACGAATGCTGCTCAGTCCACCGGCATAGCGTCCGATCGGGGTGCGAATTTCATCAAAAATATAAACCTGTTCCATGATTCTTCCTTTTAGCCAGCAACACGTAATGGTTGCTGCTGAGTTTTCTGTGCATATCCCTGCACCGCTTTCTTTGCTAAATATATACTAGTTCTATAGCGGTCTTCACCATAAATACGATACATATTTTCTAAAATTTGTAAAATTGTGTAATATCCAATTTTATCTGCCCATTCGAATGGACCACAAGGATAATTCACGCCATATTTCATAGCAGAATCAATATCTTGTTCTGATGCGATATCATGCAGTACCGCTTCACAGGCTTCATTCACCAACATGGCAATACTACGTATAACATAAAGACCGGGATGATCCTTAGACCAAATAGGTATCATATCCATACCTATGAGGAATAGCTCCACTGCCTGGCGTTGTTCAGCACTACATGCTGGTGATGCAACGACTGGAATCGATTGGGCATTTTCCCAATCTGCATGCCAATCCATCAACACCACAGGCTCATGCGGATAAGCCAGTTCAACTGATTCGCCAAGCGATAATCGCAGAGAAAGGTCACCAATCAGGATTTCATTCTGTTCTGCTGCCTGAAAACTCAGCTCTACATGAGAGGCCTGTTTTAAACGTTCAATCAGTACTGAGGAATGTAGCCATTCACCTTTTACTGTGACTTTGAGCTTATTCAGCGACTTGGCATAACACACTGGCAATTCATATACAGGCGTAGGCTTGGCCTGAGCGTAATCATAAAAACCCTGACCGGACTTGCGACCATAACAACCGGCATCGACCAGTTCTTTTTGAATCAAGGACGGGCGGTAGCGTGGCTCATAGAAAAATTCCTGATAGACACTTTGTGTGACCGAGAAATTCACATCCTGCCCAATCAGATCTGTAAGTTCACACGGCCCCATGGCAAAACGGCCACATTCGCGCATGATGTAATCGAGCTGTTCCGGGATGGTGGCATTTTCCTGCAAGGCACGAAAGGCTTCGGCATAATAAGGCCGCGCGACACGATTGACGATAAAGCCGGGGGTCGATTTGGCCCGTACCGGGACTTTGTTCCAATCCTTCATCAGCTCAAATACTGCATCGGCAAGGACTGCTGAAGTTTTCAGTCCGCGGATAATCTCGACCAGTTTCATTACCGGTGCCGGATTAAAGAAATGCAGTCCAATCACCCGCTCCGGATGCGGAATAGCCGAGGCAATTGCGGTAATGGAAATCGATGAGGTATTGGACGCAAAAATCGTCTGTTCCGGGCAAATGGTAGCCAGCTGCTGAAACAGGGTTTGCTTCACTTCCTTCTTTTCGACAATGGCTTCAATAATGAGGCCCGCATCGGCCAGCTGCTGGATGTCCTCTGCCACGATCAGATTGGCCAAAGTGCTATCGAGCAGTTGCTGGCTCATTTTGCCATTCTGTACGCGCTTGCTGAGCTGCGCCTCTAAAACAGTCAAGGCACTCTGAACCTTGCTGCGATCGAGATCAAATACATAGGTCGGATGCCCGTGCATGGCTGCCAGTTGTGCAATACCAATCCCCATGGTCCCAGCACCCACCACAGCAACTTTGACTTGTTCTAAATTGATCTGTTGCATGATTTAGCATCCTTTATATTCAGGGGTGCGCTTCTGCATAAAGGCTTGCACACCTTCTTTATAATCGCTTGAACGTCCAGCCAGACGTTGCAGGTCACGCTCCAGAATCAGCTGCTCATCCAGATTGTTGTCAGCTGCGGCATGAATGGCTTTTTTAATCAGCGACAGACCATAGGTCGGTTGCTGCGCCAGATGCTCTGCCAGTTTTTTCGCTTCTGCTTGCAGTTGCTCATCTTCAACCACCTGCCAGATCATGCCCAGTTGTACTGCGCGCTCAGCCGGAATTTTATCGCCCAGCATCGCTAAGCCCATCGCCTGGGCACGCCCGACCAGACGCGGCAGGAACCAGGTACCGCCTGAATCTGGCACTAAACCTAGACGGCAAAAAGCCTGAATAAAAGAAGCCGATTTTGCTGCCACCACAATGTCACAAGCCAAGGCGATATTGGCGCCAGCACCTGCTGCCACGCCATTCACCGCACAGATCACTGGTTTTGGCATCTCGGTAATCAGTTTGATCAAAGGGTTATAATATTTTTCAATTGACAGGCCTAAGTCCGGTGCATCGGCATTCGGATCGACCACACGATCATTCAGATCCTGACCAGCACAGAAACCACGCCCTTCGGCTGAAATCACCACTGCACGAATCTGGCTGTCTTTGGCCCAGGCTTTCATGACACTGGACACTTCCTGATGCATGGTTTCATTAAAACTGTTGAGCTGTTTTGGACGGTTAAAGGTCAGGTAGCCCACTGCATTTTTTTCTTCGACAATAATTGTTTGATAATCCATTACACACCTCTAAATTCTGGTTTTCTTTTTTCTAAAAATGCATTGATGCCTTCCTGGCGATCTTGGGTCGCCGCCAGCCAGACAAAATGTTGACGCTCGAGCTTCAATCCCTGACTTAAAGTCACTTCATGAATCGACTTTAAGGATTGCTTGATGGCACGAATAGCCAGCGGTGCCTGCTTGGCAATTTTTTCTGCCAGCTCCAGTGCGTATTGCACGGTCAGTTCTGCCGGACAAACCTGGCTGCTAATGCCATGTTGCAATGCGGTCTGTGCCGAAATCATTTCACCGGTCATGGCCCAGCGCATCGTCAATTGCTGACCGACCAGACGGGCCAGACGCTGTGTTCCACCGGCACCCGGCAACATGCCTAAGCCAATTTCAGGCAAGGCAAACTGGGCATTTTCTCCGGTCAGCACCATGTCACCATGCAAAGCCAATTCGAAACCTGCACCAAAAGCATAGCCATTTACGGCCATGATTAAAGGCTTGGAAAATTCATCAATTTTTTTCCACAGCAGTGGCCGCTGATCCTGCTGGATGCTAACCACATCTAACTGCGCCAGCTCATTTAAATCGGCACCAGCAGCAAAGCATTGTGTATTTCCGGTGATGACCACGGCTTTCACAGCAGCATCTGTTTCCAAGTCTTGTAAACAGGCTGCAATGTCTTGCAAGGTGGCATTGTTTAAGGCATTACGCTTTTCCGGGCGATTCAGCTCAATCAGTACCACACCTGGCTTGGGTGAGCTGGTTTTAATGTAAGTCATCCTTGAACTCCTGCTATGCTCAGCAATTGATTCCGTACTTATTCATCAAAACTCAGACGTACATTGGCTGTGGTCGGACGTGCCTGACAGCTCAGCACATAACCTTTCTGGATTTCGTCTTCTTCCAGACTGTAATTCACCGCCATTTCAACCTGACCTTCCAGCACCTTACATTTACAGGTGGCACAAACACCGCCCTTACAGGCATAAGGTAAGTCCGCTCCGGCACGTAGCGCAGCATCTAAAATACTGTCATCCTGTTTAGAGACTTCAACAATCAGCTCGCGACCATCGAGGATGATATTGACGCGTTCTTCACTGCGGCTTTCCATCTGCTGGGCGGTTGCTCGTGGTGCAGTCCCGGTATTGAAACGTTCGGTATGAATCTTGCTGCGCTGAATGCCCCAAGTCGGTAATACCGTTTCCACCGCCGTCATCATTTCTTCAGGGCCACAGGCAAAACAGTGATCGGCTTCAGCAGAAATCAGATTGGCCTGAAACAGCTGCTGCAATTTATCTGCGTTGATACGCCCGTTAAAAATCTCGCTATCATTCAATTCACGGGAAAAAATATTCACCAGTTGCAGACGCTCTTTAAAACGATCTTTCAGATCCATAATCTGTTCAGAAAACATGGTCTGTTTCCAAGAACGATTGCCATAGACCAAAGTAAAGGTGGCTTCCGACTGACGGTTTAAAACCGACTTCACAATGGATAAGATCGGGGTAATGCCACTGCCTGCTGCAAAACCTAAATAATGTTGACCGCCTGCCTTGGCTGCTTTTTGAAAGAACACCCCTTGCGGCGGCATCACTTCTAAAACATCGCCTGCTTTCAAATGATCATTGGCCCAGATCGAGAACTGACCCTGATCAATTTTTTTAATTGCAATACTCATATCTTCCTGAGTATCACTACAAATGGAGTAACAGCGGCGCAGCTCGCCGTCATCGCTTAAATGGCGGATGGTGAGATGCTGACCTGGCTGATATTGGAAAGCATCCAATTGTTCAGGCGCGAGATCAAAGGCAATGCAGATCGCCTGCTCGGTTTGTGGCTGAATCGATTTAATGGTTAACGGTATAAATTGGCTCATGGCAAAATCCTTCTTTTAGGTGGCGGTGTTCAGGCTTGTTATTGGTTTACCCTGACCACCGAGCAATCGTTACAATCAAATACATTTGAAATAGTCAAAAGTTTCTAAGCAGTCCCGACATTGATATAAAGCTTTACAGGCGGTTGAACCGAATTCACTTAATAATTTGCTGTTATGACTTAAGCACTGTGGACAGGTGATGCCATCGGTCAATGCCACATGCGTACCACAGCTATGTGACTGGCCTTGCGGCGGGGCAATACCATACTGCTGTAATTTGTGTTTGCCCGATTCACTCATCCAGTCCGTAGTCCAGGCTTCAGACAGATCGACAATCACTTTGACTGGCGTCAAACCGTTCGCCTCGAAAGCCTGGGTAATTTCTGCTTTTAATAAATCCGTGGCCGGACAGCCGCTATAGGTCGGCGTGAGTCGCACCACAATTTCATCCTGCTGATTCAGCTCGACGCCACGAATCATGCCCAGATCAATCACCGATAATACTGGAATCTCTGGATCAGAAACCTGCTGCAAAACGTCCCAACATTGATCTTCTACGTGTCGAATCAGATTCATGCGACTCACTCCCTGTGATTGTGCCGAATTACCAGTTCATGTTTGGATATGAGCGCTGCATATATTGCAGTTCGGCCAAAACAAAACCGAGATGCTCTGTATGTAAACCCTGTTTAGCCCCACTGCGATAAGCGCCCAGCTCTGGCAGGCTTAATTCAAATCGCGCTAACTCGGCTGTAATCGTTTCCAGCCACTGTGCTTTTAAATTTTCAATATCTGGAATTACACCGCTATCGACTAGCTGTCTTTCATCAGCCGTCAGGACAAAAAGTTCCTCGGTAAAACGCCATAACTGGTTTAAACCTTGCTGGGTTTTCTCGTGGGCTTCTGCTGTACCTAAACTTAGGCGCTCCATCCAGGTGGTGGAAAAACGCTGGTGATATTTCACTTCTTTGAGTGACTTCACTGCAAAGGCGGCCAACTCAGCATGCTGACTTTGACTTAAGGCGCTAAACAATAAAGCGTGATAGTGATCCATCAACCACTGGCGCACCAGAGTCTGGGCAAAGTCACCATTCGGCTGTTCGCACAGCAGTAAATTGCGGTATTCACGCTCGGTTCGGAAATAAGCCAGCCTGTCTTCATCACGGCCCTGTTCTTCCACTTCACCTGCCAGACTGAGGGCAGTACGTGCCTGACCCAATAAATCCAGTCCGATATTGGCCAAGGCAATATCCAGCTCCAGTTCAGGTGCATGACCACACCACTCTGCCAAACGATGTGACAGGATCAGTTGACTGTCACCCACATGTAAAAGAAATTCTGCCAATACTTGATTTGTCATCATCTTCATCCTTCCCTTACATGTGCTCGATGCCAGCTGGAATGTTATAAAAGGTCGGATGGCGATAAACCTTGTCCAAAGCAGGTTCAAAAAATTCCGCTTTTTCATCTGGTTGTGAAGAAGTAATCAATTCAGACTTCACCACCCAGATACTGATGCCTTCATTGCGGCGGGTATAGACATCACGGGCATTTTGTAGTGCGACTTCATCATCCGGTGCGCGTAGGCTGCCGACATGACGGTGACTCAGACCCTGTTTACTCCGGACAAACACTTCATAAAGTGACCAGTTGTTTTTGTTATTCATGAGCAAAATTCCCTATATTGATCAAACTATTTTTTAAGCGACTTTTTGTGCTGCTGACTGTTGCTGCTGTTTTTGAGCATAGACAGCTGCGGAATCACGTACCCACTTGCCGCCTTCCCAAGCTTTGCGGCGTGCTTCAATACGCTCATGGTTACACGGCCCCTTGCCTGCAAGAATCGCAAAAAACTCATCCCAATTGATTTCACCAAATTCGTAATGTCCGGTGGCTTCATTGAATTTGAGGTCTGGATCTGGAACGGTTAAACCCAGCTGCAAAACTTGCGACACGGTGTTATCGACAAATTTCTGACGCAGCTCATCGTTACTGAATAATTTAATTTTCCACTGCATGCTTTGTGCACTGTTCGGTGAATTATCGTCACTTGGACCAAACATCATTAGGGCCGGCCACCAGAAACGGTTCACTGCATCTTGTGCCATCTGCTTTTGTTCCGGCGTACCATTGGCCAGTTCCATCATGGCTTCAAAGCCCTGACGCTGATGGAAACTTTCTTCCTTACACACACGCACCATAGCGCGGGCATAAGGACCATAAGATGTACGGCACAGCGCAACCTGATTGACAATTGCTGCACCATCTACCAGCCAGCCAATCGCGGCAACATCGGCCCAGCTCAGGGTTGGATAGTTGAAAATTGAAGAATATTTCATGCGACCGGCAATCAGTTTATCCATCATGTCGTCACGATCCGCACCCAAGGTTTCTGCAGCACTGTACAGATACAAAGCATGACCGGCTTCGTCCTGAACTTTTGCCATCAGCACAGCTTTACGCTTCAAGGTCGGTGCACGGGTAATCCAGTTGCCTTCCGGCAACATGCCCACCACTTCAGAGTGTGCATGCTGACCGATCTGACGAATCAAGGTCTTACGATAAGCATCCGGCATCCAGTCCTTCGGCTCTATGGAAATATCCTTTTCAATCTTTTGATCGAAGATTTGTTGTTGGTTATTCATTGTTCCCTCACTTATCCCAAGTGTTGATACACCCAAATTAAAACGATACGTAATTAAAATCAATATCTATTTATTGGTATCATTTAATTTTTATCCCTTATTTTTTGTAAATATATGTTTTACATCATTTAATATTTTTTATTTTATTGTTATTCATTTTTAAACACAGATTTATGATTGACATTTTCAATTTTTCAACACAAATTATGAAACATCAAAATTAAAAATACCACTCAAAACGTATCATAAATGGAGTTTTTACAATGTTAGAGTTAGACAGCAGCTCAAGCACAATGGATTATCAAGATACTGAATCAACTCATAATCCTATTGCCATCAAAAGCTTAGCTTCACTGGTGTACGGCCAAGAATACACAGCGCAAGCCGATTTACGTACGGTTTATCATGCCATTAGCGGTGAGGCGGTTTATCAAGTTGGCAGTCAGGGCATCGATACCCAAGCCGTGGTGAAGTATGCCAAACAAAAAGGTGCGACTATTGCCACATGGACGTTTCATCAACGTGCCAATGCACTGAAGCAAGTGGCACAGTATTTGATGGAACGCAAAGAAGACTTTTATGAACTTGCCAAGGCAACCGGCTGTACCCGTAAAGATGCCTGGATTGATATTGAAGGCGGGATTGGGACCTTATATGCCTATTCGAGTTTGGTGCGTCGCGAACTGAGTGATGAAACCGCATGGGTTGAAGATGCATGGATTCCGCTATCCAAGCAAGGCAACTTTGGCGCCAAACATATACTGAGTCCTAAAGCCGGTGTCGCAGTGCATATCAATGCCTTTAACTTCCCGATCTGGGGCATGCTGGAGAAAATCGCACCGACGCTACTAGCAGGCGTACCCTGTATTGTCAAACCGGCAACAGAAGGTGCCGAGCTGACCCACGCCGTGGTCAAAGCTATTCATGAAAGCGGCTTTTTACCAGAAGGTTCACTTCAGCTGATTTGCGGTCAGATTTATGATTTATTTGATCATTTAAATCCTCAAGATACGGTCACCTTTACCGGTTCAGCATCAACAGGACAAAAACTCCGTTCTCATCCGCACCTCAATGCCTACTCTATTCCATTCACGATGGAGGCAGATTCAGTCAACAGCGCGATTTTGACTGAACAAGCCAATGACGAAAGCATTGATTTATTTGTCCGTGAAGTCTTCCGTGAAATGACCTCTAAAGCCGGACAAAAATGTACCGCAATTCGTCGTGCATTCATTCCGGCTGAACTTTTGGACACCGTACAGAGTCGCCTAATTGAAAAACTGAAAAAAGTCGTTGTGGGTGATCCGGCTCAGGAAGGCGTGACGATGGGTGCTTTGGCCAGCGTCAAACAGAAATATGATGTCGCGGCAAAAGTTGAACAGCTCAGCCAGGATGCAGAGATCGTATTCGGTAGCCACTTGCGTCAGGACTTTAAGATTCAAGTACAAAACGCTGAAAAGTCTGCATGCTATCCACCGACAGTTTTGGTATGCAAAGTGCCAGCTCAGGCAGAAAATATCCATAAGATTGAAGCCTTTGGACCTGTAGTGACTTTAATGCCATATACTGACCTGGCTCAACTTGCTGACCTGGTGGCACGTGGCGAAGGTAGTCTGGTGGCATCCATCGTACGCAATACCGATGAAAATATTGAACAACTGCTCAGCAAAATTTCGCCATGGCATGGTCGTGTACACATTCTGGATGCTGAAAGTGCCAAAGAAAGTACCGGACATGGTTCGCCATTGCCCTTACTGGTGCATGGTGGGCCAGGACGTGCCGGTGGTGGTGAAGAACTCGGTGGCTTGCGCGCAGTCAAACATTATATGCAACGTACTGCGATTCAAGGCTCGCCAAATGCCATGACCCAAGTCGGCCATAGCTGGACTGCCGGAGCTCAGGTCTTTGAAGACCGAGTGCATCCTTTTAAAAAATCATTTGATGAATTGCGTATCGGTGAACGTTTACTGACTGCACGACGTAGCGTGACCGAAGCAGATCTGGTGAATTTCGGCTGCCTGAGCGGTGATCATTTCTATGCGCATATGGACAAGATTGCTGCAGCAGAATCGCTGTTTGGTGAGCGTGTTGCCCATGGCTATTTCGTGGTGTCTGCTGCGGCCGGTTTATTCGTTGATGCCGCTCAGGGTCCAGTCATTGCCAACTATGGCATGGACAACTTACGCTTTGTGGAGCCAGTAAAAATTGGCGACACCATTCAGGTAGAACTGACCTGTAAGCAGAAAACTCCAAAAGCACTGCGCGATCCGGCACAGAAGCCACATGGTGTGGTGGTCTGGGATATTAAAGTGAAAAACCAGCGCGATGAACTGGTTGCAACCTATGATATTTTAACCCTGGTTGAACGTGGCTAAAAATGCACACTAAAAAAAGGAATCATTATGATTCCTTTTTTTAGTCTTTAAAAATTATTTGTATCTATTCTTAAAAACAGATTGACGCCTATCCATTTAGCCTCTAGATTAATTAAATGCGATACAATATAAAAATAACAATCAAATTAAAAGTATCAAATAAATATCTCAAACGATCAGCACAGGATGTTGCATGATGAATGATAAATCGCTGAACCTAGAAATGGTTGAAAGGACGATTCAACCGCCAAATCAAAGTTTTGAGCCTACACCAGCAGAATCGGCCGTGCCGCTGTCTGAACAGATTGAACCGCCACCGGAAAGCAGCACCTACCAATGGTATGTGGTGGTCATTTGTATGGGGGCTTACATTCTGTCATTTGTAGACCGTCAAATTTTATCGCTCATGATTGAACCGATTAAAGCCGATTTAATGCTGAGCGACACCCAGTTCAGCCTATTACAAGGTCTGGCCTTCTCCTTGTTTTATGCCATTATGGGCCTGCCCATTGCCGCACTGGCGGATCAAAAGTCCCGGATTAAAATCATTGCGACCGGGATTGCTTTCTGGAGTCTTGCCACAGCAGCCTGCGGCCTCAGTAAAAACTTTATTCAAATGTTTATTGCACGTCTGAGTGTGGGTGCCGGCGAAGCTGCGCTTTCCCCTGCCTTTTATTCGATCGTTGCCGATTTATTTCCGAAAGATAAATTAGGTCGTGCACTCGGGGTATATGCCATTGGTGCCTTTATTGGTTCGGGCTTAGCTTTCCTGATTGGCGGCTATGTGATTGGCCTGCTCAAAGATGTCAGCTTCGTGGCTTTACCGCTTATTGGTGAAGTAAAAACCTGGCAACTCACCTTTATGATTGTCGGTCTACCGGGCGTATTGCTGGCCCTACTCATGGTGCTGACGGTGCGTGAACCTGCACGTAAGGGTATGAAAGTCGGTCAGGATGGCCAGGTCATTAAAGCATCTTTCAAAAACTCGATCGGTTTTATCAAGACACATAAAAAGACCTTTTTCTGTCATTTTATTGGCTTTTCTTTTTACACCATGATGCTGTATTCGCTGCTAGGCTGGGCACCTGCCTATTACATGCGTAATTTCGGTCTGGATGCGAGTCAAACCGGTTATATCCTCGGTACGATTATTCTAGTCGCGAATACTTCAGGTGCCTTGTTCTGTGGCTGGCTGATCGACTTTTTCTCGAAACGTGGCTATAGCGATGCTGCAATTCGTACCGGTGCCATTGGCTGTGCGGCGCTGATTATTCCGAGTGTGCTGTTTACTCAGGTCGATAATATGCAGCTTTCATTTGCGCTGATTTTTGTGGCGATGTTCTTCTCCACTTTCCCGATTCCTGCATCGGCTGCTGCTACGCAAATGCTGACACCAAACCAGCTACGCGCACAAGTATCTGCCAAGTTCCTGCTGGTTTCAAACCTGATTGCCTTAGGCGTCGGAACCACCGCTGTGGCGTTAATTACGGATAAATACTTCCAGAACACCCTGATGGTCGGCAACTCGATCTCGATCGTCAATGCGATTGCCGGATTGATTGGCTTCTTCCTGTTGTACAAGGGCTGCCAGTATTATCGTGAAAGTATGAAAGTCGAGAAACTGGCTGACTAAAATGGCTGGATATTGCTAAACCTTCTTAATTTTCACTTTTAAAGGCCTTTAATTCACATTAAGGGCCTTTTTATATCAGCCCAAAAAGTTCAATTTTCAGGTACTCATCATTCAATTCCGATCCAGCCTAGACAGGCTGCCTAAAAAAACGTATAACACCGTTTTAAATTTACAGGTGTGCACCGTTGAAACTTGTGCTTGCTCCCATGGAAGGCTTAACCGATCCGATTATGCGTGATGTGCTGACATCCGTAGGTAGCTTTGACTGGTGTGTGACCGAGTTTATCCGTGTCACCGATTCCCTTCTGCCCGATCATATTTATCATACTTACTGCCCGGAACTGTTGAATGATGGCAAGACGGCGGCAGGTACACCGGTACATGTCCAATTCTTAGGAAATAATCCGGAGATGCTAGCAGCGAATGCCGCCAAAGTGGCAGCCATGGGCGCACCGGCAATTGACATGAATTTTGGCTGTCCGGCCAAAACCGTGAACCGTCATCGTGGTGGTTCAGTCCTGCTCGATGAACCCGAAGTCGTGCATGAGCTGGTTAAAGCCGTGCGTGATGCAGTGCCTGCGCATATTCCGGTTTCCGCCAAAATGCGTCTGGGTTATATGGACCGTAATTTCATGCTGGAAAATGCCCATGCCATTGAAGATGCAGGAGCAGCATGGGTTACCGTTCATGCACGCACCAAAGCCGATGGCTATACTCCACCCGCTTTTTGGGACCAGCTACAACCGATTCGTGAAGCACTCAAGATCAATGTGATAGCCAATGGTGAAATCTGGAACAATGCCGATGCCAAACAGTGCCGACTAGAATCTGGCTGCGAAGACCTGATGATTGGCCGTGGTGCAGTGACCACACCCGACCTGACTCAATGTATCCGTCAAAACTCGGATGCACCTTTGATGAAATGGAATGAACTGCTACAACTGCAAATTCGTTTTATCAACGGCCCAGCCAAAACTGAGATCGGGATGGTCGGTCGTTACAAGCAATGGCTCGGCATGATGTCGAAACATTATCCTGAAGCCAAAGCATTATGGGATGAAGTAAAACGGATTAAAGTTCTGGCCGAGATTACCGAAAAACTGAAAGCTTCAAATATTTAAAACCAAAAAGCCTTTGAATGATTTAAAGGCTTTTTTATGGACTCGTAAAAGCTTATGACTGCTTAAGATGCTTTAAATTTTCTACATGCTCCCGATTAGTTTTCCAAGATTTTTCTAAAACTTCTTTTTCTAGCCGCAGTTGTATCCATTTTAATTTCGTTTCAGAAATCATCTGTTGATCAAAACTTTTCACATAGTCGGTCCAGCCCGCCCCCCGAAATACATGATTTGGCATCGGCGTTTTAAACACGGCATCTGGCATAAATACAATCACAGAATGCAAAAGATCTGGTTCCACAATATCTGCCAGTAGCTGCTCCAATACTTTGATGTGCTTATAGTTTTGATGAATCGGATTCTGAAATTTATAACTGTGTTTATAGATTTTCTGGGTCCAGGTTTTTTGTCGCTCGTTTCCAAATATCCAGCCTTTATAGTTTTTGGTCTCAATCACAAATATTCCGTAAGGACTTAATAACAGATGATCAATTTGCGTGGTCGCACCTGTCCCGTCTGGAAGAGTCAAATCATTGAGCAGAATATATTGAGGATCTTTTAAATACAGTTTGACATGGGCAGCAACCGCAAATTCTCCTAATTTCCCTTTTAAAAATGGCTTGAATAATTTAAAAATCATCACGCCAAAGAAAAGCAGAAGAATCCACCCTAAACTGGACCAGAGTGGACTTAATAGCTGTATGGTAGAATGTTCCATATTCTAATTTTCATTTATTTTAAGTGCTTAAATATTAATGCGTTCGCTCAATATTTAACAGGATTTCTTTTTTATCCAAACCACCGGCAAATCCTACCAGCTTGCCACTGCGACCAATCACCCGATGACAGGGTGCAATAATCGAAATCGGGTTTTTGCCATTGGCTGCACCCACGGCGCGTACTGCCTTGATATTACCCACCTGTTCAGCAATGTCGCGATAGCTTCGCGTTTGTCCGTAGGGAATATTCAGTAGCGCCTGCCAGACTTTTTTCTGAAAATCGGTACCTGCAAAGTCCAAAGGCAGGTCAAAAACATTGCGCTGACCGGCAAAATATTCCTGAAGCTGACGTCTGGTTTCAATCAATACCGGATGCTGCGGATCTTCAACCAAAGTCGCCAGTTTCACCCGATTCGGCTGTTCACAGTCCCAAAGCACGGCCACCAGCGCGGTTTCATTCGCGACCAGTTGTAGCTGACCTACGGGAGAATCCATATAGATATAACTTAAGTTCATGATGGCGCCCTGTCCCAATCGCTGGAGTTCATTTTCTATATTAACCCAGTTCACCGAGACAGGCAGAAACAAATTATGAAGAGGATACTTTCATCAGCACCAGACCGGAAATGATGAGTACGGCAGCCAGCATACGCAACGCTGTAGCGGGTTCACCCAAAACCCAAATACCAATGAGAAATGAACCCACTGCACCAATCCCGGTCCAGATCGTATAGGCTGTACCTAGTGGCAAAGTACGCATCGCATAAGCCAGCAAAGCAAAACTCAGTACCATGAAAACAATAGTAATGATACTGGGGGTTAAACGAGTAAATCCTTCGGACAGCTTCATCGAATATGCCCACACGATTTCAAAAATACCCGCAAGAATAAGTACTATCCAGGCCATGCAGCCCTCCTCTTTTTATATAAGAATCAGGCCGTCCTGACGATTTTTCCTGTAAATTCCGACACGCAATTCACAAGGGAGGTCGTTCCTCCTAGGTGTAAAAATTTTATAAAACCACATTGCAGTAATCTGGCTATTTTTACAAAAAATGACTTATCGAGATACAACTTAACTTTGCCTTACTCAAATCTCCACGACATTCATGGCTACTCTGGTTATGATAGATCTTGAAAATGCCAAGTCAGAAATAGTTCTAATAATCGGGCAATTCATTCACAACAATTACATGAGAATGGACTCAGAATATTAAGTTATACACATCAATTAAATTTAAACTTTGTCTGGAGAAATTACATAATGAAACACAAATATACGACACATTGATCACTTTTTGCCTAGTTCCATTATCAACCTATGGTGAATAAACAACCACCAAACACAAGGGTTATAAGCAATAAAAAAGAACCCGATTTGAGTTCTTTTTATACAAATTTTGTCTAAATCGCAATCAATCAGGCTACAAATGATTACATTTTATGCAACATATCCATATGGTTATCAACATAGATATCTACACACTTATCCATAAAGTTATCCACATATTTATGCACTTATGAGTTTTTAACGATTACAGTTGAACCTGCCCTACTCTCGCTAATTCCGCACGCATTTCATCAATCACAGCTTTATAATCCGGCTTACCAAAAATAGCTGAACCAGCTACAAACATATCGGCACCCGCTTCGGCAATTTCACGAATATTGCTTGGCGTAACACCGCCATCAACTTCCAGACGAATATCACGACCTGAAGCATCGATCAGTTTGCGTGCCTGACGCAATTTATCCAAAGTCATTGGAATAAATTTCTGTCCACCAAAGCCCGGGTTCACACTCATGAGCAGAATTTGATCGACTTTATCCAGTACATAATCCAGATAATGCAGTGGCGTTGCTGGGTTAAATACTAGACCCGCTTTGGCGCCACCTGATTTGATCAACTGTAAAGAACGGTCAATATGATCAGACGCTTCCGGATGGAAAGTAATGATATCAGCACCCGCTTCAAGGAAATCTCCGATCATGCGATCTACCGGCTTAACCATCAAATGCACATCAATTGGCGCCTTAATCCCATAATTTTTCAAGGCCTTGCAAACACCCGCACCAAAAGTCAGGTTCGGCACATAATGGTTATCCATGACATCAAAATGGACAACGTCTGCACCTGCTTCCAACACGTTCTCGACTTCTTCACCTAAACGGGCAAAGTCAGCAGATAAAATAGAAGGGGCAATTAAATAAGGCTTGGACATGGGAGAACCTGGCTTGTTGAAATTGGATTTTTCCCATTATATCAAATCCGCTCCGGCTACTGTGATTCGATGTTGCAAGATTAAAACGCTGTGTAACGCTTTGAGGCTTATGCCGGCATCACCGCTTGGTTTAAAGTGCAGGATAATGATGAATAGTGTAGAAAACTGATGAAAAGTATTGCCCATATCCAGACGCAACAAGCAGCACGAATTGCCAAACGCCTGGCCAATCACTGGAAACATAAATTTAATATTGATGAAACCGAACAAAATTTCCTGATTCATTTTCCAAATGCTGAAGTGATATTGGCTCCTGAACAGGATCATCTAACCGTAACGATTCAAAGTAATGATGAATCCACTGACCTGAATAAACTTGAAAATGTAGTACTGGATCATCTGATCCGTATGGGACAGGAACATCTGACTGCCGACTGGCAAAGATAGGTATTAAAAAGCCTTGATGATCAAGGCATAGCAATGATCAGAAACTAAATACGATGATTCGCCTGTTCATTAAAGGCATGAATACGCTCAATTCTTTTATCCAGTTCGAGATGTGATTCCAGATATTTTTTAAACTTCCCGATTAGGCGAATCCATTTCAGTTCGGTTTCTGTCAGGTGCCGGTCTTTTCCATCAATATTGAGAGTGAAATTTTTCATTTTTAAGGTTTGCGATTCCTCTGCCAGTATTCTGGCATTTTCCACCCGCTGCAAAAAGTTAGACAAGTGAATACTGGAAATCTGCTGTTGATGCAAATGCTGCATGGCATAGTCATCGGCATCCAGTTCAATCGCCTGCGAATATCCGGCATCGGTCAACACGACTACAGATGCGGTGACCACATCACTTAAATCTCCAGTTACCAAGGCAAAAATTCCTGCCGCACCCAGATTAAAAATCACTTTTTACATGCTATGTTTTTGTACCAGATGGCCTTGTTCGTGGGCCAGTACTGCAAGGACTTCTTCATCGGTGCCGCTGATTTTCACCAGTTCATCAGTCACAATAATGCTGTTATTCGGGATGGCTGCGGCATTCATGCCCATGCTTGATCCACCTTGACGGAAAATAATTTTTGCAGGTTTTCCTACAGCAATCTTTTGTTCATACAAAGTTTTTAATCGCGTCTGTTGTTCTGCCGGGAGTGTACTTGGCTGGGTCTGGGCAATTAACTGCTGCTCTGTCCGGTTGCCTACTTCAACCAGAGTCTGCTCCGGAAGGAGTTTTGCCAGCTGTTTGGCGCTATAAGGAATCCCCCATTTTAAAATAACAATCACTGCACTGATCACGATGATCATGGAAAAGAAAATCAGGATCGGTGAACGTTCAAACTCCCAGATCGCATGATAAATATCTTTATGTTTAATTCTGAGCCAATGCGGCACTTTGCTTAAAAACTCAATCCGACGTTCTTCAGGTAACTCAATAATCGGTTTACGACCACCGACACCCCCAATATAAGCCATGTCCGGATAAGCAAAATAAAAATCTGCAGCGCTAACTTGTGCTGGAATATCCTCATCAAGTTTCAGGGCAATCCCTTGTTGCTGATCCGGTACAATCCAGGCACGACGGGCTTCAGCGAGAATTCCATCATAAAACTTAACTTCGACAGGTCGTTTCATCACATTTACTCCTATAGCGACGCATCGAAATCAAATACGTCCAGGATTTCATCGGCCAAAGCACTCGGGTCAGGTTGCAAGATATGCTCAAGATTAGATTCATCTTCTGCCACATATAGTTCTAAGTGTTTTAACTGATATTCATATAAACGGATGGCAGCCCAAGGCGTCATTAAGCCCAGACTAAGAACACGTACCATCCAGTTGCTCAGTACAATCCAGCTATAACGCCAGGTGCTTACCCGTGTTTTGAAGTAACTTTGACCAAGCTCCACATGATTCCAGGTAATGATGTATAAACGTGCATAAATAATCGGCCAGACCAGCGCCAGGCAAAGCAGATAGCTAAGCAGTAAACCTAGGCTAAACAAATTGGTTCCAATCCGGTCCACCCAGTACACTACTGCTGCAAGCCAGCCAATACCAACCAGCAGGCAAAGACTCAAGGGCAGATAAACGGCAGACATAAACTTGGACCAGTTAATATTCAACTTGAATTGCAACTGACCAATCGATAAATGATTAAAGTAATAGCGTTTGTAGAGCCAGATCATCACCGGACTAAACAATAGCAAAGTAAAGATATTGATCAGGATGGCCAGAAATAAGACCCTATAAGCCTCGCGGTTGCTGCCATTAAAATAAAAACGCACATTGCCATATTTGCTATTTCGGGCCTTGAATTTCAGGGTCATCCGAATGAGCCAGGGCAGACACAGTGCAGCGACCATCAATAAAGAGCTGTTAGCAAGGATTGAATAGTTGGTCAGCACGACGGTAACCAGATATAGTTCCAGTGCAAACAGACGACCCAGCAGGATCCGGCTCGGCATGGCCACAAAGTCAAAGCGATGTTTTAACAATTGGGTATTACCGTAGAAATAACGCATACGGCGTGCCTTTGCCCAAGGGCTATACAAAGTAAGCGTAATAATGGTTAACATCAGATTCACCATCCAGATACCAAAATATTCGGATGCACTGCCATGAAATCTGAATCCATAACGCTGATATTTGGGGCGGACTGAAGGCGTGGCTTCAGTCGAAAAACTTGAAGCAGCTGGAAATAATGGCTCACTGACACGAATACCGTCTGCTGTCTGCTGTCTGCTGCATGACGACCCCAATTTTTTATACTTTTATACACCTGATATTAAAAGAAAAAACCCCAAAATGTAAAAACATTTTGGAGGTTTTTTAATCTTTTTAGTACTGCTAGATGTGTGCAGTCTTGCTTTAAGGATTTAACTGCACGGCATGGAATTGCAAATGGTCATCTACGAAACTTTGAATAAAGTAATAACCATGATCATAGCCCTGATGTTCACGCAAAGTTAGCGGCTGGTTGACGGCATCACAAGCTTGCTGAAACAAGGCTGGATTAAGCTGACTATAGAACTGATCCGAAAAACCCTGATCAATCAGGATATCGCTAAATAATGCGCCCTTTTCTTGAACCAAAGCGGTCGCATCATGTTTCAGCCATTCCTCTTTCTCAGTACCCAGATAATTCGAGAATGCCTTGTCACCCCAAGGACACTGACTCGGTGCACAAATCGGTGCAAAGGCTGAAACAGATTTAAATTTTTCTGGATATTTATATGCCAAGGTCAATGCGCCATGACCGCCCATAGAGTGGCCGAAGATGCCGATCTTGCCGGGATGAATCACGAACTCCTCAGTGACCAGTGCATAAAGCTCATCGACAATAAAGCTTTCCATCTGATAATGTTCAGCCCATGGTGCCTGAGTGGCATTAATATAAAAACCTGCACCCTGACCGATATCCCAGTTGTCGCCTTCTGCCACGCTTTCACCACGTGGTGAGGTATCTGGTGTAATCAGAATCAAGCCAAGTTGCGCCGCCAAACGCTGTGCATGCGCCTTGATGGCAAAGGTTTCTTCGGTACAGGTCAAACCTGCCAGATAGAATAATGCCGGACAGCTGTGACCTTCTAAAGCTTGAGGCGGCAGAAAAATGCCAAATTTAGTCGGTGTTTTAAGATAGCGTGAATCAAAACGATAAATCCGCTGTTCACCTTCAAAGCTTCTATTGTTCTGTATAAGTTCCATGGCTATTCCTTATTATTACAACCGGTCTGTGGATGACATTGATCTAGGGAGATGGTGTTGCCGTACTAGTCTGTGGAAATAAACGTTGCTCCAGTTGTGGCAACATCAATTCCATATTCTTACCAATCACCCATTGCGGTTCTGATGGCTCAAAACCTTGAGCTGATTCCCATTTTGCTACGGTATCTGTGGCCTGTGCGAAAGCGCTTTGCAAGCTGCTATTTTCACGCATGGCTTCATCAAAGAACGCACGACCAAAATAGGTATAATCCGCTTCATTCGAACAGCCAAAAGACTGACGGTCAGCTGCCGAAGCCGTAATCACCAAGGTATTGTCATTCTGTAAAGCAGAAGCAAAACTGCCTGAAAAACAGGCCGAGATTACGATCACGCGCCAACGTATGCCTGATGCATCTAGTGTTTCACGCAACCATTTTGGATCAACCTGCGCCAGATCCAGTGGGGCATTTTCCATTTCAAATACATTCGGCAAACCGTGAGAGGTCATATATAAAAATAATACGTCACTTTCACGGTTCATCTGCTGCCCCATACGGCGCAATGTCAGCTCCATACTGGTTTTGGAAGCAATCGGCATAGTGGTACGTGTCGCTGGGTGATTGACCAAGGCAATCGATCGGCCAAAAGTACCAAAACGGGTATCAAACTGCTCTTTAATCCGCTCAACTTCAGAATGGAATACATCCTGATAGCTCGCTCCAGCTACTCCCATGAAATACCAGTGTGACTGTGCAAATTCACCATACTCGATATTTTCCAGCGCTTTATTCAGCAAAGTTGGCTGGGCATAGAAAGCATCTTCGGCAAAACTCGGTGGAATTTCTTCGACTTTCCAGATCGGCTGATCTTTGACTGAAATCTGCCAAACTACTAGCGTAAACAAAGTCGCCAGCATAATCAGCGCACGTTCCCACCACGGCCATTTTAATTCACGTGAAATCACCCAGACCACTGCCAGACTTTGCCAGACAAACAGCATGACAAAGAGCGTTGGAATATAGTCGTAAAGGATATAAGGCAGATAATCCAGATCACCCAGATACTGAATCAGACACTGGAACAGCATGATATGGGTATCTAACACCAACCATAACAAGGCTGGCACCAGCATCAAGCGTGGATTATTGACCCGTTGCGAAAGAAAAATACCGACAATCAGGGCAATGAAAGGCCAAAGCGCATAACTGATCAGGCCTTGAGAGTTAAAATCTCCCATACGGCCTGAACTGAGCCAGCTAAACAAACTGTTGGCGCAGCCCCCTAAGATCCCCCAGAACACCAGTTGCATGATGGATGGACGGACCAGTTGTAAAGAACGCCTCGACCCCAGAAATAACCACATCCCGGCAATTTGGTTGCTCTTAAAATCGTGCCAAAAATTAATGGAGGGTTTAAAGTCGATCATAGGATTTCAAGGAGATGAGTGGCTCGCTAATGTGCTGAATAAGTTTATGCTTGATAAGCATTTAATCAATGCTAATTTTAAATATATAACAAATCTTTGCTTAATAAAGAAGCCATTATCCTATTCAGCTACAAGTTCATGCTGAAAATACGCATCAAAGCGACAAGCATCGCCTTGCCATTGATGATTTGGCTCTTTTCCGGCCAGAAATACCGCCAGACGCGGACGTTTGACCACGACACGCTTGCCAATTTTCTGCGCCAGTTCTAGAAGGTTATCACCCAGATCCATTTCACCATCTTCAGGCAATAACATATGCAACAGCTGCATCTGTTTTTTGACCTGTGCCTGCTTTTTGACTGCCTGCTGATTTTGATCCCGCTGTGGGAACATTGGATCAAGATAAACTACATCGACAATTTGATGCTGCTGGGCCTGTTGCTGCAGATAATCGGCTGAATCAGAAAAAACCAAATGAATCCGTGATACGACCTGACTTAGAAATGCATCCGACTGGGCACGCGTATGGGTATCTTCAAGCAAGGTGAACAAAATCGGATGCCGTTCAACCAAGGTCACTTGCGCACCTAAATGTGCCATCAACAGACTGTCATGTCCCAGACCCGCAGTCGCATCAACTAAGCTTGGTTTTTCACTTAAATTACAGGCACGTGCAATCATTTCTGACTTTAAAGATGCGCGTTTTAAACGCCCGGTTTCCGCTTGCCAGTCCGGTTGCATCTTCATGCCGTTGGCACATAACCAGAGTCCGTCAGCATCAACACAAAGGGCCAGTTCAGGATTTAAACGGAAAAAACGTGCATTGAGTTTTTCAACAGTTTCAATCTCGACCTGTACCCCACGAGAAGAAAGCACAGCCTCGAAGTGCTGTGCTTTCTCTTGATCGTCAGATTCGGCATATAAGCGAATCGCGCTTACCATAATTTCCAACCTGTATAGGCAAATAATAAAATCAGCAGACCCGAAGCAATACGATACCAGGCAAAGATCATAAAGTCGCGTTTGGCCACATAAGCGACCAGCGCACGGATTAATATCAATGCCGAGATAAAGGAAACCAGAAGCCCAACCCCAATCACGGTCCAGTCTTCAGTGGTATTTAAGACATCATAGCTTTGATAAAGATCTAGCAGGCCAGCACCAATAATCACCGGAATACCCAGAAAAAATGAGAATTCAGTCGCTGCTTTACGGGACACACCCAAGAACATCGCACCGATAATGGTTGCGCCTGAACGGGAAGTCCCCGGTATCAAGGATAAAACCTGAATCAGGCCAATCCAGATCGCATCTCTAATGCTGAGTTCTTCAACTTCATGTACACGGACTTGTGGTGGATTCTTTTCAATCCAGATAATGATCAAACCGCCGACAATCAAACCAATGGCAATTGCAATATCATTAAACAGTAATTGTTTGACGGTTTGTCCCAGAGTCAGACCAATCAATATAATCGGAATAGAAGCCAGAATCAGGCCAATGCCTAAACGGCGACCTTGTGGTTCACCGCTGACAATCCCGGTCGCTGCCCCCCAAAGACGTGCCCAATATTCATAAATAACGGCAGCAATTGCCCCCATCTGGATCGCGATGACGAATACATCACTCTTTTCCTTGGTCCAGAAATTCATTAATTCTGATGCCAAAATCAAATGGCCGGTACTGGAAATAGGCAAAAACTCAGTAATGCCTTCGATAATACCCATGATGGCCGCTTTGAGTAGCAGTAAAAGATCCATGCTTTATCCTAATTAATTATGCTTTGCCTTGTTCTGGAATTTTTTTCCACGCGTTATCGCGTAAATATACGGGTAATGCCAATTCTGCACTCACCCAGTTTTCTGCTTGTGCCGCTGCACGTGCAATGCTGGCGATATCCTGTGCGGTGGCATGCACATCTTTATAAATTGAAGTTTCACTTTGTACCAGTTCAGCACCTGAACCTACCGGGGTAAAGCGCACAGCTTGGCTACCTTCTGCATAACTTAACAGTTGCTCATCATCGACCGGTTGCATAATTCCTTGGGCATCCAGTTGATAGCTCGCGATATAGACTTCGCTCATACGGGCATCCAATACCGCAGACACTTCAGTCAGACCGTGCAAGCGGTAGGCTGCTTGTGCCAAAGCTTGCAAAGTCGACACCGGAATTACCGGCACATCATTTGACCAAGCCAAGGCCTGAGTCACGGCAGCATTAATACGCACACCGCTAAAAGAACCTGGACCACGACTAAAGGCAATCGCGGTCAAATCAGCAATGGCCAGTCCAAGATCTTGCAGACCTTGTTCAATCATCGGGAGAATCGTTTGCGTTTGTGCCTTGGCGCGCGCATCAAGCTGAAAAAATAGTTCTTGAGTATCATCGATTACAGAAACGGAACACTGCTCATTGGCAGTCTCCAATGCCAGCACTTTCATGCACAACCTTAATTCAGAGAATATAAAAAACGCGGATATGATACTCCACTCATATCCGCTACGCGAGATTTTCCCGAAACAGATACAAAAATGCCTAGAAAATCTAGGCTTATGATTCACTCAATAAAAGAGCGCCTTAGAGTTGCACGTCTTCCAAATCCTGAAATTTCTGAAAATGCTCGGCATAATGCATAGCGCTCATTGTTAATTTTTGAATACTGTCTTCATCCAGCGTTTTCACCACTTTACCGGGTGAGCCCATCACCACAGAATTATCTGGAATCACCTTGCCTTCCGGAATCAAGGCATTGGCACCAATAATACAATTCTTGCCAATCACGGCATTGTTTAGAATGACTGCCTGAATTCCGATCAGGCTGTTATCACCAATGGTACAACCATGCAGCATGGCCTGATGCCCAATTGTCACATAATTGCCAATACTCATCTCGATACCGGCATCCGTATGCAGTACTGCATTTTCCTGCACATTACTAAAGTCACCCAATTTGATTTTACTGTTATCTGCACGTACTACGGCACCGAACCAGACACTGACTTGTCGTCCAAGCTCAACTTGTCCAATCACTGTTGCCGTTGGTGCCACCCAGCCATCCCAGGGCTGATGTGTAGCGGTAGGTAAGTGTCCCTGAAATTTGTACAACATTGATAAAATCCTGTTCAATGGTTAAAAAAATTTGGAGCGTTTAAAGGTTGGAGAATTAAGCAAGAATGGCCAGTCTTTTTTATAATCCAGCCCATATTGAAATAAAGAAATCAGCATACGTGCGGTCAAGCCCCAAACCACTTCATTTTCTACCCGCATACTCGGAAAATATAAAGATTGCTGGGCAAAACGGACTTCATAGGGTGTGGGCGTCACTTCAAGCAAATGCTGCAATGAAGCAAAGAAAATCCGGTCAATTTCTGTTGGTTGTGGAATCAGTTGCACTTGCGGAGGAATCAGTCCCACAATCGGCTTGACCAGCATACCATTTCGGGCTTTTTGCATGGGCAAATCACCCATTAAATGCACATCAAAGGGGTTCAATGCCGTTTCTTCATAGGCCTCTCTTAAAGCCACCACAATATTACTGGTATCTTGCGGATCACGCTTCCCTCCGGGAAATGAGACTTCTCCAGCATGATTATTCAAATAAGCTGAACGGCGCGTCAGCAATACTTTGGGGTCAGCTTCATCTGTAATTGCAATCAACACGGCAGCATGCGCAGATCGGATACGCTTGGAAAAACGTAAGCGTTGCTGCAACCTTTGTGTCAATTCACATGCATCCATTCTTTCAACCCTGACGATGATCATAATTTCATCATAGCTGATTTTAGTCGGGGCGGGAGAGAAATGATGCCAAATTTTGCTTTTTCAGTTATCCTGAGCATACTTTTATCATTGATGATGAATATGAACTTCTGTGTGAATTGTGGACATAAAACCACTGCTAAAATTCCTTTGGGCGATCAGCAAATTCGCAGCGTATGTGATTCATGCGGCTCTATTCATTACATTAATCCGAAAGTAATTTGTGGCGCTTTAGTCTTATTCGAAAACAAAGTACTGTTGTGCCGTCGTGCCATTGAACCACGCTATGGCTTATGGACTTTACCTGCCGGCTATATGGAACTGTTTGAAACCATGGAGCAAGGGGCTGCCCGGGAAACCCGCGAAGAAGCCGAAGCTGAAGTAGACATTGAACAGCTTTACTGTATGTATAACATTCCGCGTATTGGTCAAATTTATGTGTTGTTTAAAGCCAATCTGATTGATGGAAAATTTGGTGCGGGTGAAGAAACCATCGAAACGCGTTTATTTGATGAAGCAGATATCCCCTGGACTGAACTAGCCTTCCCGAGTGTAGAACATACCCTCAGACATTATTTTGAAGACCGTAAAAATAATATTTTTCCAATGCATCTGGAAACCTTAGGCACGCGTCTAGACCATACCGGTTAAATCTAATAGGCATAAAAAAATCCCATACTAAGATGGGATTTTTTTATTTTTAAAGAATATTATTTGGCTTTGACTTGATAGCAATCCGCAAGCTTAAACTCAACCGAACCACCGTTTAATTTTGCTAGGCTAATATCTGCCGGTGTTTCACCCTCATTGTTATTATTATAAACTTTTTGAAAACTCGCATAGGTATTGGCCCATTGTACCCCATCCCCTGCCGAATTCAGGAAAGTTACACGCCCATTCTGGCCGACATTAGTATCCAACACATTAGACAAATTGAGCAGCGCACCACCGATCACAATCGAATCCCTAGAATCCGGTGAAGACTGGATGCGTGAATCTACCCCTACCAATGCGCCATTAATATTACCAAACTTTTCATTGGCCAGAATCAGACGCATGGAAACCGCTTTATCAGCGACAAATGCACGTCCCAAAGTCCCGAGGCGATATTGTTGTATGCTTTGATGATCTAAGAACGTATCTGCCAACACATCACCCTTACAGCCATTCACCGGATCAGTCGCGAAATTGCTGGAAGATTGCATATTGGTGCGTACATCACCATTACTGTCAATTACGATTCCCAAAGTAATTGGATTAACAGTGGTATCTGTAAATTTAAATTCCAGATTGGCATACATTGGGAAGATATATTTCTCCCCATCTGCGACGTTCTGCGCTGTTTTAAAAACCTGACGATCCAGATAACTAATCGGGAAAATCTTATATAGATCAACGCTTCCCGTATAGTTTTCACCATCGGCCTGCAAACGCCACAACCCCAAGTTGGCTTGATCGGAAGTATCCAGCGATTTTTTGTCAGTCACCACCTTATAGAAAGCTTCTTTACCCGCGATCACATAATCATTCAATAATCTGCCTTGATACAACTCAAGCGGAGTCGCATTATTTGCAACATTCAAGCGGTAAGGCGTGTTAATGGTTTTACTGGTTGGATGAATCCATGAACTTTGTGGATCAGCGGTCATTTGTACCGGTTTCACCTTACGGATGAGTTGAGCATTAATCCCCCCTAAGGAAGATAAATTTTCTTTAGCCAGAATTAACTCATTATCACGCCATTGTAAGCCGCTGCCAAAGGTATAGCCCTGGCGATCGGTAATCAGCATAAAATGGCCAAATAAATATTTATTATTCTTATTCTTAATATCACAAGGACTTTGATTACAGCCCACCAGTCCATCTGAACCCGTCAGGTTACTACCAATTACGCCTGAAGTTGAGAATAATGAAAATTCTGGCTGATACACGGCTGCGTTAGCAATCGTCACCAGTTTTTTAACGGTGGCAAAAGCCACCTCATCCGAAATTATGCTGATATCAACAAAATCTTTGATTTTAGTCGCCAAATCAGTATCAGTCAGACTAATATTTCCACTGATTTTAGCCAAATTTTTGCGCATGTCTTCAGTAATATATAAAGGTTGCACATCAGATGGATTAACAATACTTCCCTTTTGTAGTGCCAAAGCTTGCAGAATTTTAACCAGACGCATGGCCACCTGAACGGTAGGATCACCAGGCTCCAAGTTACTTACCCGACGTCCGCTAATCCCACTCGCAATATCAATCACACTTAAACGTGGCAGCTGAGTCTGGGCACTAAAACTGGCATAATCACTGAGTTTTATTTGACCTAAATTAATCTTATTCGAACCAAAACTTTGAATAGAAAACTCAATATTATCGGTCTTTTGGCAGGTTCCAGAAGCTACCCCATTTTTACTGTCAAATAACGTAATAAACGTATTTTCTGTATCGCCACTACAGTTGAAATTTAAACCATCAAGCGGATATTCCAGCCCCCATTCCACACAGTTAGTTTCACCGGGGGTACAAGCACCATTTTCCGTAGCTTCATCACCTGGTTCTTTTATAACATTGGCACTTTCCCCACCACATCCGCTCAGTGCCATTAAAAGTGTACTTATAGCAAATGGAAATAATATTTTATTTTTCATATTCTTATACTCGAATAGTCCTTATCGAATGGCGACTAATTTTAGTTGTCCATGATTTGTCAGCATCTTGTCTTCAACATCTATCGCGGAGGCCAAAGGCGTCAATAATACATATTCAGTTTGTGCAGGAATCTGGAGAACCCCTTCGATACGCTCATGTTGAATAATATTCGCCTGTCCTTCCTGATTTTTAAAACCGCCCGCTCCTTCAAGCACACAGCCACGACTGTCTAAAAATACAACAAAAGGCCAATAATACGTTGGATTTTTCTGGCTAGAGGCATAAGAGTTGATCTGAATATTCTGGATATCGAATTGAAGCTTGACCACTTCAAAATCAAATTCGTCTGCTTTAAGAGGCGCACGAGGCCACAGGTTAACTGCTTTTTTAAGGCTGATTTCTTTCGCTTTTTTAATTTTCTTATCAGTAAAACACTGCATGCCCAAGCTATCGATAGTCTCCGACTGTGAAATACGATAATAACTTTGGGCCAGTACCACAGGACCGGAATCTACTTCTGGAGTTTGAAACAAGGATTTTAATACGGATTGTCCCACCCCTTTTTCACGTTCAATTGTCTGGATCCGGGTAGTTCCGATATTTTTATCTACTACTCCTTCGAGCATGCTGTAGAAACGTTTTTTGCCTTCTAAATTAAATTCTTTATTTTCCAGATACTCACTATCCACATATTCAATGCCTTCAACCTGGCTAAATCCCGGTTTTTGTATGGTAGCAACAGAAGATCCAGTTTCAGCATCAGAAATTTGAGGAGCTTTAGATTCAGGTATTAATTGTGGTGTAGACTCAATCTGTGCTTGTGCAATATGCGGTTGTACTGGTTGTACTGGTTGTACTGGTTGTACTGGTTGTACTGGTTGTACTGGTTGTACTGGTTGTACTGGTTGTACTGGTTGTACTGGTTGTACTGGTTGTACTGGTTGTACTGGTTGTACTGGTTGTACTGGTTGTACTGGTTGTACAACCATATTATGGCCATGCTTAGGTTTAACTTGTCCATTTTCTACGACGGGCACTTTTTCTAAGTTTTGCTTTACAGGTGTGGACTGAACTGCTGCAGTTCCTGCTGTTTTCGACAATCGAGATTTGTCCTCAGTTTTTTTCTCTGCATTATTACGGGGTACGACTAATGGTCGTCCATCCGGACCAATAATCGTAATAAATTCTTTAGCGCTTATATAAAAAGACACGGATACCAGACTTAATGCCAGTACCGCTGTCAATCCAACGTTCCCTGTCTTGATCATTTTTCCCTTACCAACGAGTGCGATAATTCAAACCTAAAATTGTAATTTTGGTATCTGTTTTTACGTTTAAACCTGCATATGGGTTCAATAACAGGTTATTTACCCCGGTCTGGTTGGCTAAACTACTGGTATTTGCTGGAATCTGATCTTTGCTACGCAAGAAACCAATTGATAGATCCAGATCAGTGTCTGCATCAAATCGGTAACCTACACCTAAACCAAATAACTGCGCACCATTGATCGGTACCATGGTATTACGCTTATTTTTCGGAATAGCACTGGTACGTGGCTCATAACCTGCCCGAAGCTTCAAACGATCTGTAGCGGAATACTCTATCCCGATACCGAAGTTCCACGGCGATTCAAATCCCATCGGTAAAGCCAAGGTTGAGTCAGTAACATTGGCGGACAAAATTTTGGCAATTTTTAGAGCTGAAATGGTACGATCAAATTCGAATTTGAACTCATCCCAAACCTTGTAGTCTGTCCAGCCAATATCAAAATTGACTTGCAAATCTGGCATCACTTTATATTTGATACCTGCCTGAAAATGCGCCGGATATTCAAAATCCATCGACACCAGACCTGATTCACTTGATGGTATATAATTTGGAAAGCCAAGAATAGCCGCCAGAATCTGACCGGTTGGCGAGGTCATCAAACCTTTGATCATTTCCTGAGGGGCTTTGGCATTATCAATATGATATTTACCTTTTAAGCGCATTTTCGCAGAACTTTGGTAGACCATACCAAAACTAAAATCTTCGCGCGGTTCCCACAATATTCCCAGGTTATAACTTGGGCTTAAGTTTTGCTCAAGCTCCAGTTGCATTTGACCAAACTTGCCAAATGGATTCATCCCCTCATCCGCATTACAGATCCCGAGCAAAAGAATATCTGTAATAATGTCGGAATTTTCTTTAAACGGCGTACACACAACTTCGTCGATCATACGCAACATCCCGATCAACTCATTCGGGAAACGCAAGTCCGTTTTCATCCCGATGGCTTGATAAGACATCCCGATAGAAGCACCAATCGACAGTTGGTCATTGACCTCATAACCGATGGATGGTGACAGATAGGTAATCCGCTCTAAAGCAACCTGCTGCCCCATAAAGTTTGCCGGGTTACCATCTTCATGACCAAAACCTGCCATGAGAGGAGCATAAACAGCAGTCGCATAAGTGGCTTTAGATCCAGGTGGATTGTATGCAATCCCCATGGTCGGTGCAGTCAAAGGAAGGCCTTCCCCTAAATCCACCATTTTTTTCAGAAAAGGGACATAAAGGCTGACATATTCCACATCGCCTTTGACCGGACCTTTAAAATCGGTACACAAATCAGATGAAACTTCAGGTCCGTCATTACAGACAATAGGATCATCAGAATAGCCAAATACGTTATATCCGGCGGGTACTGAAAACTCACGCTGGATATCAAAATTAGCCACAATGATTTGCTGTTCGGTTTGCAGCCCATTAATTTTAGTCAGTGCAGCCGGGTTAAAGTGGACCGCATTGACCCCTGGAGGATCTGCAGTGACAGCATTCCCCATGGATAGTGCACGTAAATCAACTGAAAGGTTGGTTCCCAATTGTGCAAAGGTATAACTTGAACAGCCCGCAAGAATAATTCCTGTTAATAACGGGCTAAGTCGAATGTTTTTCATACGACACCCCTATTAACTAATTTTTTTACCAAAACCTAAAATATCAAGTGGGAATGACAGTCCCAATGAAACATCCGGTGCATCTTCGGTCAGCCCTAGGCCAACGGTACCATTCACAATGGTTTCTGGAGAGACTCGCACACCTAAGGAAATTGCAAAGGTAGAACTGGTCTGATCCGCAGCAGAATAACTTTCACCCGTGTTATAGCTAAATTCCGCACCGGTATTAAAGCTTTGCTGATAGGACATGGTCATCGAAACGTCATAGTTAAATGAATATGCGAAACCAAAGGCAAAGCCTCCACTAACACCAGGTTCAAACTCCTCAATAATTCGGCTACCTCGACGCTGATTTAGGCCTGATTCTTTAAAACCATAGTTCGCAGAAACTGATGCAAACAGCACGACTGGATCAATGTATTTACGCGTACTAGCACCTACTCCAGCAGAGTAATAACCCTTTCCTGCTGCTAGATCTGTCGCGGCATTAATTTCATAAGGACTATCACCCGTTTTAGTCGACAAATTTGCAAATAAAATCAGAGGCAGACGACCCGCTTTTAGTGGAAAGGGTTCCCAGCGAGCACCCAAACTAATATCGCCCAAACCTGCAGTAGACGTATCTTTTAACAAGTCAGTTTTGGCCACTAAAGGTAAGGATGCAGTCAAGGTCAGGTTATCTTTCACGCCATATTGGAAAGTGAAAGTATTGGTCATACTATGTGTTGCATTTTCTTGAACACGTAGTTGATACAATTGGCCCTGAGCCATTTCTATATCAAGTTGAGTGTCTCGATAATAGGTATAATCAATATCGTAATATGATGAAATTTCGCCTTGTTTTATCAGAGAGTATTGGCGTTCATTTGACGTAAATACTTCTTCCAGATTAGCTGCCTGAGTAGCATCTCCTTCTTGTTGCTGTAAAGCTTGAGATGCATCTACGACTTGGCCAGCCTGAGTCTCTACAGGTGATGCTGTTTCAACGACCGCCTCTTCAACTGCTTCATATTCACCTAGTTCTGACTCTTCTGCAGCCTGCGTTTCGACCTGCCCGGTTTGAGCCGGTACAGATGCAGCAGTTTCAACGACAACTTCCTCATCAACCGTTTCGTATTCACCTAGTGCTGGTTCTTCTGCAGCAAATGCAACGCCCATTACCATTTGAATGCTCAGTGCCAAGAACGTCTTGTTCATCCATTTACTGTTCATATCCATTTCACCATTTTAATTTTTATTACTGTTTTTCATTTTATTTATTCTTGTAATACAGTCTCAGGAAGTTATGTTGATATTCCCCAAATTTTTCTGACTCTGTATTACGATTACGGTCCATACGGATCGTAGAAGCTTTATCAGCAATTTTGTCCATATAAAATTGTGGATACTGCATGTCAACCAAGGCATAGCGATTGATCGTAGCATCTTCTACATGGCGCATATCTGATTCTTTTAATGCTAGAAAATTTTTGCGATATTGTTCAGGTACATTAATCAGGAACAAAGTGTTATTTTCCCAAATATCCTGAAAACGCCGTTCCTCAAAACTGATATTACCAAGTGCTGGATCTGCAACATAAACCCGGCCATTTTTATAACCTTTATAAACTACAAAATGCTTAAATCCTGCATAGGAAATCGGAACAATGGCGGGCTGATCTTGATTAACTAAATCTTTGAACTCCCCTCGATAGCCTCCACTTTCCAACCCTAAGGCTGACACAAAGCGCTTCATATCAAGCAGAGAAAAACTACGGCGTTCAACAATTTTATCCGTTTCACCGAATTTCATCAGCCCACTCATGACTTGCTGCTCATCCAGCTGCGTACCGACATAACCATTGAGCAGGGTCGTAAGCGCTGCCGAACCACAACTATAATCATAAGCCTGACGTACAATGCCCTGAAACTGATCCAGAAGTGCCGGTTTTACTTCTACAGCTTCACGGTGCATACGTACAAAAGAGTCATTTCTTGAATCAAGAACTTCAGTATAGTGAACAGCACCATTTGGCTGTTTTTTGATATCCAGAGCTTCTTTGGCAGCGTAATACATCAATGCCGAGCCCAACGCGATCTCTAACATAATTATTAACTTTTCTTATAATGGGCATGATGCGCCTATTTTTCTTTTTATAGAGCATTCACTCTACTTCCCTGTAACTAGAAAGATACCTTCTTTTTCAAAAAAATACAGCATTTTTTTTATTTTTTGGATAAATGATTTAGTCATAAAAAAAACGCGTGTAAACACGCGCTTTTTTTAAATGAAGATTAGTGACCTGAAATAGTAATAATTGCGCCTTTAGTATAAGTATTTTGTGCAGGAGAATAGAAAGTTTGTAAACCCTGAACTTCCATATCACCAATTGATGATCTTGCTTCACGGTTCCCTAAATGAATGCCTTTAATGTATTGGTCTTTCGCCCCAGTATCATTACTTACAATACGAACATGTGCTGCCTTACCTAAGGTACTGCCAGTAGCTCCTACATAAGCATCGTTAAATACAGAAATGTTCTGGCTAATAGTTAAATCATTAGACTCCGCATCTGTAATTTTAATACTTTCGACAAAAATCTCACCAGCTTCACGTGTAGTTACTGCTGTCGTGCCTACAAGCCCCACCGCTTTATTTTTAGTCGAATTATCTAAAATGCCTAGGTTATTGATTTCTAAACCACCAATCATTTTAGTATTCATCTTGATCATTGCCCCTTGTGGGGCAGCACCTAATTGAATATTGGCATTCATTACACCCGTTTTAACTTCTAAACCACTAATGATGTCATTCACAACACCAGTACCGCCTCGGCGAATCGAATCTGGATTATCTGCACCAGAGGCAGTTACACCAATTCGGCCAATTTTAATATCTAGACCCGATACTTGTGCAGCAACATTAATGAAAGGATTACCATTACCAGCATCTGAGTCAATCACTAAATCAGCAAGATTACGGGATGGAAGTAAATAAGCACCATTATCGTCATAATTGGCACCAATTAATACACCATGATGTGCTGTAGTTGTAGGATTTACACGATCAGCATCAGTAATAGCAGTATCACTCGTACCACGAATTACGATCGCACCTGCACCTGCTGTTTGAGGAGTTGATGTACCAGCTGTTGTATCAACTAGATTATAACCATCTTTCAAACCATCATTATCATGGATAAATAATTTTTCAATCGCAATTTTCGAGATGCCGATACCAATTGTCAAACCGTCTTGACCCGTTGTTTCGCTTAGAGATGCATCATCCATTGCCTGCATCGCCATCGCATTGGCACTAAATGCAACTGAAGTCGCTAGAACTAATTTTGTGAATTTTTTCATTGTTTACTCTCCCAAGAGTACTATTTTTTTGGTTGTGAATTACTCAGTATTTAGGCTGTATTTTTTATTTTCTGACAGCTTAAACATCGTTCCTTGAGTAATTTTGCTAGCCCACTTAAATTAGCGTCGAGTCAGTTTTCGATCAACTGTCGTTGGTCGCAATCTGTCGCTTACCGATAAACGGTATTTCATGATTTAAAAATATTTTCTTGTCTTCTTGATATAAAATAGTGAGTCATATCGAACTCCCTATACGTGAATGACCAAAGCTCTCTATCATCGTCCCTTAAAGTTTGAATCATCTCTGGTTGCAGATGTATTGTCCGCATTAAAGACATTAGATCATCTGGTGTATTTAAATAATAATGGTCAGCCTTTCATTGCCTGCTGTGCTCAAGAATATTTTGTTGCGCAGACATCACAAATTCAGTCTTTTAAAAGAACAGGGATTGAACAATATCAACCCAGCCCATCTGAATTTAATTTAGTGATTGATGCATTAAAAAATCCTCAAAAGAATGGATTTCGTGGAGGCTATGTCGGTTTTATTAGCTACGATTATGCGGCTCAACAATATATTCAGTATCCAGATCGTACTCAACCTGGTTTATTTATTGGTCAATTTTCTTCCTACATTAAACCAACCCCTGATGGCTGGATGTTCTATAGTGATGATCCACAGGCAGAACAGATTTTCAATCATATTCAGAACTTACTTAACCAAGATAAAATTCACCCGACATTTCATTTAAACAATCCTTGTAGCTCACGCTGGACCAAATCTGTCTATACTCAGGCTTTTCAGAAAATTCAGGACTATATTGTTGCAGGTGACTGCTATCAGATTAATCTGACCCAAGAATTTAAAGGTCGTGCCCAAGGCTCCCTCTTAGCGACTGCCCAAGCATTCTGGACATTAACCGAAGCGCCCTATGCGAGTTATCTGCGTATTGGTGATTTTGAATTACTCAGCTGCTCACCCGAGTTATTTATTGACTTCGAAAAAAATCGGAAAATTATCACCAAACCAATTAAAGGCACCATGCCACGCTATAGCGATCCAGTGCTGGATGAACAATCTAAACACACCTTAAAAGCATCGGAAAAAGATCAGGCAGAAAATGTCATGATTGTGGATTTATTACGTAATGATTTAAGTGTTTATGCGGAAACAGGCTCGGTTAAAACACCTAAATTATTTAATATCGAAAGTTTTAATCAAGTGCATCATATGGTGAGCGAAGTAGAAGCGACCTTAAAAGCAGATGTGAATCCTTTCGAGGTGTTAATGTCAGCCCTACCAGGTGGCTCAATTACGGGCGCACCTAAAATTCGTGCCATGCAGATTATTGCTGAATTGGAAGGTGCAGCACGTGGGGCTTATTGTGGATCAATGGGTTATTTTAATTTTGATGGTACCGGTTCCTGGAACATCCTGATTCGTTCCATCCAAAAATATCAGGAAGATGTTTCTTTATGGGCGGGTGGTGGTATTACCATTTCTTCGGATTGTGATGCGGAATACCAAGAATGTTTTGATAAAATTTCAGCAATGCTGGATCTGTTAAATACGTGGTATCAGCCTGAATAAATAAAAAAGCGAATCATTTGATTCGCTTTTTTAATCCCTTCTAGCCTCCCTTTAAAAAGAGAGGAAAAATTCCCTCTTTATGAAAGAGGGGTTTTGAGAGATTAAACTAAAATCTCGTTTTTTAATGTATCCACTAAACGCTGATTTTGCTCATCTGTACCAATAGTAATTCTTAAAAACTGGTTAATACGTGGCTTGTTAAAATAACGTACGATAATGCCACGTTCACGCAACTCACTTGCAAGTTCGCCTGCATCCTTAAATGGCAATGAGGCAAAAATAAAGTTAGCACTCGATGGTAAAACTTTAAAACCAAGCTCATTTAATTGGGACACCAACTTTTCACGACTCTTAATCACTTTTGCATTTTGTGCTTCAAAGTAGGCTTGATCTTCAAATGAAGCTACCGCTGCAGCAATCGCAAAACGGTCCATCGGATAAGAGTTAAAGCTATTTTTGACTGCTTCAAGTGCTGCAATCAAATGTGGCTGAGCAATCGCAAAACCCACTCGCAGACCAGCAAGAGAACGTGACTTCGATGTGGTTTGACATACCACTAAATTTTCATATTTCTCAACCAGCTTGACTGCTGATTCTGCACCGAAGTCGACATAGGCTTCATCAATCACCACCACTGAATCCGGATTGGCTTGCAAAATTTCTCCAATCGCAGCCAAACCTAGATCAATACTGGTCGGCGCATTAGGATTAGTAATAATAATGCCGCCATTAGCTTGTTTATAGTCATCTACAACAATTTCAAAGTTATCATTGAGTGGCAAGATTTTGGTTTTGACGCCAAAAAACTGACTATAAACTGGATAGAAACTATAGGTAATATCTGGATAAAGTACAGGTTTTTCTTGAACAAAAAATGCTTTAAAGATATGCGCCAAGACTTCATCTGAGCCATTGCCAACAAAGACGGTTTCAACAGGTACATTTTGTTGTTTAGCGATCGCCTGTTTCAACTCTGATGCATCAGGGTCTGGATACAAACGCAAAACATCCGCCGAATTCGCAAGTACCTTTTGAACCGCTTCTACCACTTTGGGTGAAGGTGGATACGGATTTTCATTGGTATTAAGTTTTAAAATATTCTGGATTTTTGGTTGTTCGCCTGGAGTATACGGTTTTAATTCACGTACTTCAGGACTCCAAAAACGCATTTGTTCTGTTGTGATATTCATTTTGTATTCTCTTTAAACCCTCTCCTAACCTCTCCAAAGGGAGAGGAATTTTCATTACTAAAGACACAAGATTTTTGTGGTTTAAATTCTCCTCTCCTTTTAGGAGAGGGTCAGTGAGAGGTTGTAATGCTATTTATGATTGATAACGATAACGTGCTGAACGCGCATGTGCATCCAGGTTTTCTTGTTGCGCCAAGATATCCGCGGTTTTTGCTAAAGTTTTTACACCTTCTTGTGAGCACATGATCAGGCTTGAGCGCTTCTGGAAATCATAGACACCAAGTGGCGATGAAAAACGCGCAGTACCTGAAGTTGGCAAGACGTGGTTTGGACCGGCACAGTAATCACCAATGGCTTCAGGCGTATAACGACCCATAAAGATTGCACCTGCGTGACGAATGCTATCAGACATTGCTTCTGCATCATCTAAACATAACATCAAATGCTCAGGCGCCACCTGATTAATCAAATCCGATGCTTCTTGGCGGTCTTTCACCAAGACCAAAGCACCACGATTGGCAATCGAGGTACGGGCAATTTCTGCCTTTGGCAAGGTTGCCAGATGCATTTCAATCGCCTGCTCAACATCATTCAGCAACTGTTCATCTGGTGTAATGAAAATGGCCTGTGCCACAGTGTCATGCTCAGCTTGCGAAAGTAAATCCATCGCCAGCCATTCAGCATTATTTTGGCCTTCGGCATAGACCAGAATTTCAGAAGGTCCTGCAATCATGTCGATACCGACCTGACCAAACACCGCACGTTTTGCCGCAGCCACAAAACGGTTGCCTGGGCCGGTGATTTTATCGACTGATAGAATGGTTTCTGTACCATAAGCCAATGCCGCAACAGCTTGCGCGCCACCAATTGTAAAGACACGCGTTACGCCTGCCAGATATGCAGCCGCCAGTACCAATGGATTTAACTCACCATTCGGCGCAGGTACCACCATAATAATTTCCGGCACACCTGCGACATGTGCAGGCACCGCATTCATCAATACTGAAGACGGATAAGACGCCAGACCACCCGGTACATAAATTCCGACACGATCCAGTGGGGTAACTTTTTGACCGAGCGTATTTCCTAAAGCATCGACATAGGTCCAGCCGTCCTGTTTTTGTGCTTGGTGGAATTCCCGAATACGATTCGCTGCAAGTTCAAGCGCTTCCCGGACTTCCATGCTTAGACCATCAAATGCTGCTTTCAATTGTTCCTGGGTCAGTTCAAGCTCTGAAAATTGATGCGCTGGATGTCGATCGAACTGTTGAGTGAGTTTAAGAACATGAGCATCACCATGCTGACGAACATCAGCAATAATTTGATCTACAGTTTTTAAAAGTTCAGGATCATTAACAGTTTCAAAAGCCAACAAGTCAGCAAATGCTTGCTTGAAGTTTTGATCTTGGGTCGATAAACGTCGCATCAATTTACCCATCAGGTTTGAATTCGAAGGCTTTAGTTTACCTGTTTTCCAGACTTTTGTCGGCAGCTATAGTGCTCTAGCCCTATGAGTTTTATTGGAAATAGCTTTTGGTAAAATTGATGAAAGAATTTACATCGTATTTATGTTCAATCGAATAAAAAAACCGCCCTAAAAGGACGGTTTTTTATGCAAAAAATTTAAGCCTGTTTGGCCTTTTCACGTTCTTCTACGGCTTTTTCAAGCTGTGCCAGAATCGGATTTAACAACGCTTGCTTACGCTTGAAGCTGGCTTTATTCACGATTAAACGCGAAGACACTTTGCAAATTTCTTCAAGTGGCTCTAAACCATTGGCACGCAAAGTATTGCCTGTATCTACGACATCGACAATGTAATCACCCAAACCGACCAGTGGCGCAAGTTCCATGGAGCCATACAGCTTGATCACATCCACTTGTTCACCTAGGCTAGCATAGTATTGACGGGTCAAATTCACGTACTTGGTCGCAATTTTTAAACGACCTTTAGGACGTTGCATCCCCACCTTACCGGCGGTCATCAATTTACATACCGCAATTTTCAGGTCCAATGGTTCATAGACGTTTTGCGCGCCATGTTCCATCAATACATCTTTACCGGCCACACCAATATCGGCTGCACCATTTTCAACATAAGTCGGTACATCTGAAGCACGTAAAATTAAGATACGAACCTGTTTATGCGTGGTCGGGAAAATCAATTTACGAGATTTATCAGGATCTTCTAAAAGGTTAATCCCTGCTGTTTCTAGCAAAGGTAAAGTCTCTTTTAAGATACGCCCCTTACTTAATGCCAAAGTTAAACCATGATCAAAATTGCCCATTACGTCAAAGTTTGGATCATCGTTTCTCATATCGCTCATTAATTTACTCGCTTAATTTGGGCACCTAAACTTTGTAACTTTGCTTCTACATCTTCATAACCGCGGTCAATATGATAAATACGGTCAATCAGCGTTTCACCTTCAGCGGCAAGTGCTGCCAGCACCAAAGAGAACGAAGCACGTAAATCTGTTGCCATTACGGGTGCAGCAGAAAGTTTTTCTACACCAGTTACCACAGCATCATTACCTTCAACCTGAATATTGGCGCCCATACGTGCCAATTCAGGAACATGCATGAAACGGTTTTCAAAAATCGTTTCAGAAATTGTCGCAAAGCCTTGAGCAATGGCATTCACAGCCATAATCTGGGCTTGCATATCGGTTGGAAATTCTGGATGTGGTAAGGTTTGGAAGCTGACAGCTTTCGGACGTTTACCCAGCATATCCAGTTCAATCCAGTCGTCACCACGGGTCACTTCTGCGCCCATTTCTTCAAACTTGTCCAGCACCGCTTCCATCAGGGACGGATCAGTATGCGTGGTTTTGATACGACCGCCAGTGATCGCTGCTGCTGCCAGATATGAACCGGTTTCAATCCGGTCAGCAACAACCGCATATTCACAGCCACGCAGACGTTCGACACCGGTCACAATTAAAGTATCGGTATCTAGACCTTCAATCTTGGCACCCATCTTGATCAGCATTTGCGCAAGATCAGTGATCTCAGGTTCACGTGCTGCATTGCGAATCGTGGTCACACCATCGGCCAACACGGCAGCCATCAGAATATTTTCTGTTCCACCTACAGTCACCATATCAAAAACGACTTCGCCACCTTTCAGGCGACCATCGACTTTGGCATGTACATAACCAGCTTCGACTTCAATCTCGGCACCTAAAGCTTCTAAAGCTTTCAAATGCTGATCGACAGGACGGGAGCCAATCGCACAACCGCCTGGCAAAGACACTTTTGCACTACCATAACGCGCCAATAATGGACCAAGCACCAAAATAGAAGCACGCATAGTTTTTACGAGCTCATACGGTGCGAACTGGTTATCTAATGTCGAGGTATCCGCAATAACAGTATCACCTTCATAGCTCATGATGATCCCGAGACCCGCAATCAGCTTCACCAATGTGTTCACATCTTTCAAATTGGGAACATTTTTGAGCGTAGTTGGTGTTTCAGCAAGAATCATTGCTGCTAATAAGGGCAGAGCTGCATTTTTCGCACCGGAAATACGCACTTCACCTTCGAGCTTGATACCGCCCTGAATTAAAAATTTATCCATTAATTTATTAAGCTCCAAATAAGCTTGCTTTGCGCCATTCTTCTTTTGTCATTGCTCGAATTGTCACTGCGTGAACTGCACCACTGGCAATATGGGCATTGAGAGGAGCATAAACAGCTTGTTGCCGTGC
Organism: Acinetobacter lwoffii; assembly: GCF_029024105.1. NCBI lineage: Bacteria > Pseudomonadati > Pseudomonadota > Gammaproteobacteria > Moraxellales > Moraxellaceae > Acinetobacter > Acinetobacter lwoffii. Next base: position 2,563,123 of record NZ_CP118963.1, read on the forward strand.
AACTGGACGCTTACCTTCAAATTGATCATCCACGATACGGAGATCGAATTTTCCGCCCTGACCACTCACAGCAACATCCGCCTCGGGAAAAGCGGCTTTTAAAATTTCAGTGAGCTGTTCATTATTCATCACAAGACCTCTTATAGGACTAAGGGTGTAAAACGAGCCATTTTACTATAAATAGCAAAAATAATTCATGGATCCATACATTATATATATAAAAAAAAGAGGCTTTTAAAACCTCTTTTTTATCATTTGTCCTTTATAAGGCCAAAGCATGCTGCTGTAAATGCATTTCCCGATAGCGGTCAATCTGTCGTTTTAATTTTTCCGTCAAAATTTTAATTGAGGTATACATATCATCAGCAGTGGCGTGGGCAAAAAACTCGATTCCCGGTAATCTGATAATCGCCTCTGCGATATGATTACTGCTGCCCTTCCGAGAGCGTTTATCAATTTGATGATCTTTAGAGAGTTTCACTTGCATACTATTTACCTGATCCAGGTGTTTAGTCATTTGTGAAAACTTGGTTTTTATACGTTCTTCAATTGCTGGCGTAATCGATAAATGATGTCCACGAATTGTTATTTGCATAGTTCTATCCCTCACCTTCGTTAGGATTAGAAGAGTCACAATATAAAATAATTTAAATACAGTAACTTATAAATAAAAAATTCGTATTTGAAGTACTGGATTAAACCATTTCACTGTTCCTCAAAAGAAAAAAGATTCATTATGCTGTCATAATGAATCTTTAGAATAGCCAGATTTTAAATTTCAGATCAAGACTTTTCGTTCAGAAGATGAAGGAATATGTAACGATTCACGATATTTCGCCACCGTACGTCGTGCCACATCAATCCCTTCTTCTTTCAACATATTGGCAATAGTATTGTCAGATAAAGGTTTACGGGCATTTTCCTCAGCAATCAGTTTCTTGATTTTGGCACGAATGGCGGTAGAGGATGCTTCTCCTCCAGAAGTTGTACCAACATGGCTCGAGAAGAAATATTTCAGTTCAAATAGACCACGCGGGGTCAGCATATATTTATTGGTGGTGACACGCGAAACTGTCGACTCGTGCAATTCGACTTCTTCAGCAATATCTCTTAAAACAAGAGGTTTCATGCCTTCCGCACCAATTTCCAGAAACATTTTCTGATGTTCCACTATACAGGTCGCGACTTTCAATAAGGTTTTATGTCGCTCATCGATACTTTTAATGAAGTTCTTCGCTTCCAGCATCTGATTACGCAGGTACTGATTATCATCGCTTTGATCTGCACGACGAATCATTTTGGCATAAAAAGAATTGACGCGTAACTTTGGCAGCACATCCGAGTTTAAATTGACTTGCCAGCAGTTATTCTTTTTCATCACCACGACATCTGGCACCTGATAATCCGATTCCTTGTTTTCAAATTCCAGACCAGGATGCGGTTTTAATGTTTTTAGCAAATCTACGGCACAGCGCAACTGTTCTGGATTTAAGCCAGTCTGTTTGATCAGCTTAGGAAGCTCATTGGTAATCAACAATTCATAATGTTGCAGAAGTTTGATCGCATCATTTCGGCAAGGGGTTGACGCAGGTAAATTATCAAGTTGAACTAATAGGCATTCTGCCAAGCTTCTAGAACCTACACCTACCGGATCCAAACGCTGGATATGCTTTAATACAACGGCAACCTCATCATCTTCAATTTCTTCTTCAGACCCCATAGAAGAGAGTAAATGTTGTACTGATGCAGTAATTTCACTCAACTCAGCATCTAAAAAACCTTTGTCGTCCAAAGAATCGACTATGCAATAAGCGATTAATTTATCAACCTGTGAAAAATTCAGCAGATTAATTTGTTCTAGCATATATTCTTGCAGGCTCTGATGCCCTTGACGATTATCTTCACGCTCTTCGAACTCGGCTGCCCCCAGACTTGTAGGTTGATGGGTATAAACATCATCCCAATCGGTATCTACAGGTAAGTCATCAGGCAGATGATCGGCATTAAGTTCATTGGTTAGATCGTGATTTTCATTATTTGATTCAATTGTAGATAAGCTTTCAAGGGTAATTTGCTCTTCAACTTTTTCTAATAGAGGATTACTATCAAGTTGCAACTGAACTTCTTGTTCCAATTCCAGACTTGAAAGTTGTAATAGCCGAATTGCTTGCTGTAATTGTGGAGTTAATGACAGCGAGTTCGCAATTTTTATGCCCACTGATAATCTCATTGTTACCCCCTTAATAGAAAATCCCGTTTTATAAGCAATTTTTATGCCGTTTTATTTTTTATAACACAGATTTACTAAAAAACATACAAATTGGATTTTAAATTTCTAGTCTTTCGCGACTAATAATTGTTTAAATACTTAAATTTGCGCATAAAAAAATCCCCCTCTGCCTTAGCGGAGGGGGATTTCGAATAATGAGCTGGCGATGACTTACTCTCACATGGGTAACCCCACACTACCATCAGCGCTAAGAGGTTTCACTTCTGAGTTCGGGAAGGGATCAGGTGGTTCACTCTTGCTATTGTCGCCAGCACAACTGTTTATGGATACTTGCTAGGTCTTACGTTTTGCCTTGCTTTCTACCAAATAGAATTCATTAACAGGTATATTTGAGTTCTTGCGAGTAGAACTAAGCAGTGCTTAATTATACTCTCATTTGTTCTTAAGCGTTCACTAAATCAAGCTGTTTTGCTTAATATCGAATCAATTGATCCTCACTTCTTTCGAAGTTCGTACAACAACTGTTTGGGTGTTGTATAGTCAAGCCTCACGAGCAATTAGTATTGGTCAGCTTCACATATCACTATGCTTCCACATCCAACCTATCAACGTCGTAGTCTTCAACGGCTCTTTAGGAGACATAAAGTCTCGGGGAAATCTTATCTTGAGGTAGGCTTCCCGCTTAGATGCTTTCAGCGGTTATCCCTTCCGAACATAGCTACCCGGCGATGCCACTGGCGTGACAACCGGTACACCAGAGGTTCGTCCACTCTGGTCCTCTCGTACTAGGAGCAGATCCTCTCAAATTTCCAACGCCCACGGTAGATAGGGACCGAACTGTCTCACGACGTTCTAAACCCAGCTCGCGTACCTCTTTAAATGGCGAACAGCCATACCCTTGGGACCTGCTTCAGCCCCAGGATGAGATGAGCCGACATCGAGGTGCCAAACACCGCCGTCGATATGAACTCTTGGGCGGTATCAGCCTGTTATCCCCAGAGTACCTTTTATCCGTTGAGCGATGGCCCTTCCATACAGAACCACCGGATCACTAAGACCTACTTTCGTACCTGCTCGACTTGTGGGTCTCGCAGTTAAGCGCGCTTTTGCCTTTATACTCTACGCGTGATTTCCGACCACGCTGAGCGCACCTTCGTACTCCTCCGTTACTCTTTAGGAGGAGACCGCCCCAGTCAAACTACCCACCAGACATGGTCCTCGTCCCGGATAACGGGACAGAGTTAGAACCTCAATATTACCAGGGTGGTATTTCAAGGACGGCTCCATCGCAACTAGCGTCGCGACTTCAAAGCCTCCCACCTATCCTACACAAGTAAGATCAAAGTTCAATGTCAAGCTGCAGTAAAGGTTCACGGGGTCTTTCCGTCTAGCCGCGGGTACACCGCATCTTCACGGCGAATTCGATTTCACTGAGTCTCTGCTGGAGACAGCGCCCCCATCATTATGCCATTCGTGCAGGTCGGAACTTACCCGACAAGGAATTTCGCTACCTTAGGACCGTTATAGTTACGGCCGCCGTTTACTGGGGCTTCGATCAAGAGCTTCGCTTACGCTAACCCCATCAATTAACCTTCCAGCACCGGGCAGGCATCACACCCTATACGTCCACTTTCGTGTTTGCAGAGTGCTATGTTTTTAATAAACAGTTGCAGGGGCCTGGTTTCTGAGGCTGTCGGCCGCTCAAGGAGCAAGTCCTATCACAGACAACAGCGTACCTTCTCCCGAAGTTACGGTACCATTTTGCCTAGTTCCTTCAGCAGAGTTCTCTCAAGCGCTTTGGTCTACTCGACCTGACCACCTGTGTCGGTTTCGGGTACGATTCCTGTGTAACTGAAGCTTAGAGACTTTTCCTGGAAGCATGGTATCAGCCACTTCACTGTACAAGTACAGCTTGCTATCAGTTCTCAGCATAGAGTACCCCGGATTTGCCTAAGATACATGCCTACAACCTTCCACCTGGACAACCAACGCCAGGCTGACTTAACCTTCTCCGTCCTCTCATCGCATTACACAGAAGTATTGGAATATTAACCAATTTCCCATCGACTACGCCTCTCGGCCTCGCCTTAGGGGTCGACTCACCCAGCCCCGATTAACGTTGGACTGGAACCCTTGGTCTTTCAGCGTGCGAGTTTTTCACTCGCATTGTCGTTACTCACGTCAGCATTCGCACTTCTGATACCTCCAGCAGACTTCTCAATCCACCTTCATCGGCTTACAGAACGCTCCCCTACCACGCATAATAAATTATGCATCCGCAGCTTCGGCATATAGTTTTAGCCCCGTTACATCTTCCGCGCAGGCCGACTCGACTAGTGAGCTATTACGCTTTCTTTAAAGGGTGGCTGCTTCTAAGCCAACCTCCTAGCTGTCTATGCCTTCCCACATCGTTTCCCACTTAACTATAATTTTGGGGCCTTAGCTGGCGGTCTGGATTGTTTTCCTCTTGACTACGGACGTTAGCACCCGCAGTCTGTCTCCCGGATAGTACTCATTGGTATTCGGAGTTTGCATCGGTTTGGTAAGTCGGGATGACCCCCTAGCCGAAACAGTGCTCTACCCCCAATGGTATTCGTCCGAGGCGCTACCTAAATAGCTTTCGGGGAGAACCAGCTATCACCAAGTTTGATTAGCCTTTCACCCCTATCCACAAGTCATCCCCTGGCTTTTCAACGACAGTGGGTTCGGTCCTCCAGTTAGTGTTACCCAACCTTCAACCTGCTCATGGATAGATCACCTGGTTTCGGGTCTATACCCAGCAACTAAACGCCCTATTAAGACTCGGTTTCCCTACGGCTCCCCTATGCGGTTAACCTTGCTACTGAATATAAGTCGCTGACCCATTATACAAAAGGTACGCAGTCACCGGACTAAGCCGGCTCCCACTGCTTGTATGCATGCGGTTTCAGGATCTATTTCACTCCCCTCACAGGGGTTCTTTTCGCCTTTCCCTCACGGTACTGGTTCACTATCGGTCAGTCAGGAGTATTTAGCCTTGGAGGATGGTCCCCCCATATTCAGACAAGGTTTCACGTGCCTCGCCCTACTCGACATCATCATATAAGCCCTTTCGTGTACAGGACTATCACCGTCTACGGTCGCACTTCCCAGAGCGTTCCACTAGAACTTATATGACTTAATGGGCTCTTCCCCTTTCGCTCGCCGCTACTGAGGGAATCTCAATTGATTTCTTTTCCTAAGGGTACTGAGATGTTTCACTTCCCCTCGTTCGCCTTGCAACACTATGTATTCATGTTGCAATACCTACCTTATGGTAAGTGGGTTTCCCCATTCAGACATCTCCGGATCACAGGATATTTGCCGCCTCCCCGGAGCTTTTCGCAGGCTATCACGTCTTTCTTCGCCTCTGACTGCCAAGGCATCCACCACATGCACTTAATTACTTGACTATACAACCCCAAACAGTCGTTTATCCTTACAAGTAGGATAAGCAACAGAGCTTGTCTTGCGACTTACTCATACAGTTGGCGTTTGTGCACTTAAGCACTGTACAGCTTCAATTAGATTCATATACCAAAACGCTTGATTCAGTTAATTTCGCTAGAACTCATTTCCTTAATCTTCACATCACAGTAATAAATCACTGTTAGTGTTGATCTTAAAAACGAGTTTGAACAAATTATTTCAACTCAAATATATTCTGTTAATGATTTTTCCAGCCTTCGTCAGGTCAGGAAACTGTGATAAATCACAGAGATTATCAAGTGCGCGTATCATAACGCTTGTACTTGTTAATCTCTAGGATCTCATCACTTGATCGCTTAAGGACTAAACTAACAATCAACTGATTGTCTATTTATTAGCTTTTGTCTTTATACATTCCGTAGGAATGTATGGTGGAGACTAGGAGAGTCGAACTCCTGACCTCCTGCGTGCAAAGCAGGCGCTCTACCAACTAAGCTAAGTCCCCAGCTTATCAATAAGTCAATGTATCGTTCTGTTCTGTTTGCTTCAGCACTTTCATGCTTCGTTAGTCAGATTTGGTGGGTCTGACAAGACTTGAACTTGTGACCCCACGCTTATCAAGCGTGTGCTCTAACCAACTGAGCTACAGACCCTCAGATACATCGTATGAAGAACAACTTGTTGTGGATTCTTACCAATCGTCAATCTTTCGTTAAGGAGGTGATCCAGCCGCAGGTTCCCCTACGGCTACCTTGTTACGACTTCACCCCAGTCATCTGCCACACCGTGGTAAGCGTCCCCCCTAAGGTTAGACTACCTACTTCTGGTGCAACAAACTCCCATGGTGTGACGGGCGGTGTGTACAAGGCCCGGGAACGTATTCACCGCGGCATTCTGATCCGCGATTACTAGCGATTCCGACTTCATGGAGTCGAGTTGCAGACTCCAATCCGGACTACGATCGGCTTTTTGAGATTAGCATCCTCTCGCGAGGTAGCAACCCTTTGTACCGACCATTGTAGCACGTGTGTAGCCCTGGTCGTAAGGGCCATGATGACTTGACGTCGTCCCCGCCTTCCTCCAGTTTGTCACTGGCAGTATCCTTAAAGTTCCCGGCTTAACCCGCTGGCAAATAAGGAAAAGGGTTGCGCTCGTTGCGGGACTTAACCCAACATCTCACGACACGAGCTGACGACAGCCATGCAGCACCTGTATGTAAGTTCCCGAAGGCACCAATCCATCTCTGGAAAGTTCTTACTATGTCAAGACCAGGTAAGGTTCTTCGCGTTGCATCGAATTAAACCACATGCTCCACCGCTTGTGCGGGCCCCCGTCAATTCATTTGAGTTTTAGTCTTGCGACCGTACTCCCCAGGCGGTCTACTTATCGCGTTAGCTGCGCCACTAAAGCCTCAAAGGCCCCAACGGCTAGTAGACATCGTTTACGGCATGGACTACCAGGGTATCTAATCCTGTTTGCTCCCCATGCTTTCGCACCTCAGTGTCAGTATTAGGCCAGATGGCTGCCTTCGCCATCGGTATTCCTCCAGATCTCTACGCATTTCACCGCTACACCTGGAATTCTACCATCCTCTCCCATACTCTAGCCAACCAGTATCGAATGCAATTCCCAAGTTAAGCTCGGGGATTTCACATTTGACTTAATTGGCCACCTACGCGCGCTTTACGCCCAGTAAATCCGATTAACGCTTGCACCCTCTGTATTACCGCGGCTGCTGGCACAGAGTTAGCCGGTGCTTATTCTGCGAGTAACGTCCACTATCCAAGAGTATTAATCTCGGTAGCCTCCTCCTCGCTTAAAGTGCTTTACAACCAAAAGGCCTTCTTCACACACGCGGCATGGCTGGATCAGGGTTCCCCCCATTGTCCAATATTCCCCACTGCTGCCTCCCGTAGGAGTCTGGGCCGTGTCTCAGTCCCAGTGTGGCGGATCATCCTCTCAGACCCGCTACAGATCGTCGCCTTGGTAGGCCTTTACCCCACCAACTAGCTAATCCGACTTAGGCTCATCTATTAGCGCAAGGCCCGAAGGTCCCCTGCTTTCTCCCGTAGGACGTATGCGGTATTAGCATCCCTTTCGAGATGTTGTCCCCCACTAATAGGCAGATTCCTAAGCATTACTCACCCGTCCGCCGCTAGGTTAGGTAGCAAGCTACCTTTCCCCGCTCGACTTGCATGTGTTAAGCCTGCCGCCAGCGTTCAATCTGAGCCATGATCAAACTCTTCAGTTTAATACTATGTAGTGCCTTAAAGGGCACCAATCTTGGCTCATCAATTTTCTGACAAATATTTCTCAAATAAACTTCGAGTAATTTCTACCATCAATCAATGAAAATAATTTCGATCAATCAACCAGTAAAAATCCACACAAGTTGTTCTTCATAATCTCTTAATGATCTTCTTGCTGATTCGTCACCAGCAAGCTAGGTCGGCTATATTACTCTTTATTTCTAAAAAGTCAACAGGTTTTATTGATTATTTTTAAACTTCTTCAAGACTTCTAGATTTCACCCTTTAGGCTAAATCCTTGTTTCTCAACAAGTTTTAATCAACATCACCGCCGATGGATGTGCATTCTACAGCATTTCAGAGGGACTGCAACACCTTTTTCAAGAAAATCATTTTGTATGTATATTTTTTAAGCTTTTCGTGTGTTTTCATTCATTTTTTATACAAATTTGCTTAAATGATGTCTATTCGTGAATATAACGTTTATTATTTTCATACTAATAAGTAGTGCTACTTACACAGAAAAGGCCTCAGGTTACCTTATGCATCGTTCTATTTACTTATCTATATGCTTATTTTCTTTAGCTTCAAGCGCACATGTTTTCGCTGAGGTGGCCACCGGTGTGGAAAATCTGGAAAACGAGCCTGCAAAAACGCCGCTTAGAACAAAGATATCAACCAAAGCTCAACAATTACAAACGCAATTGAAAGTTGATGCCAGTGCAGCACAGGCAGAAGAAGTTAAAGATCCTTTTCAACCGTTAAATAGAAAGATCTATCAGTTTAATGATGCGATTGACCGCACCGTGGTACGTCCCATAGCCGTACAATATGTGGAAAAAGTTCCTCAAGATGTTCGTGGCAGCTATACCCAGTTCCGCAGTAACCTAGGTGAACCTTGGAATGTGGTGAATCAGCTGATTCAAGGTCGTCCTGCCCGCGCTGCTAAATCCCTAGGTCGTTTTACCATTAACACCTTAACAACTTTAGGACTGGCTGATCCAGCGCGTCGCCTGGGCTTGAGTCATGAAGAGGAAAAATTTGGAATTACCTTAGGTTATTATGGCGTGCCTTCTGGCCCTTATATCATGTTGCCATTTTTAGGTCCAAGTTCTGTCCGTGGCGTAATCGGTACTGCTGTAGATAGTCAAGCTCGTCCACAAAAATACATTCTCGAAGATGAAGATGGACTTTACTGGACTGATCAGTTTTGGCGTGCCATCGATACCCGTTCAGAAATACTGGACGTTGAAGGAGTGCTGACTGGCGATCGCTATGCGCAGATTCGCGATATTTATTTACAACGTACCAATTATGCAATTGCAGAAAAGAAAGGTACAGAGCAAGATACGCTGTTCCTAGAAGATGATTTTGAAGATGAAAATTCTGATGATGCACCTTCTATTGATAGCAACATTAAATCTTCAAACGAAGATCTTTAAGTTTAAGCCTCATGTATGATTGCTAGTGAAAATCTGTTCGCTAGCAATACTTTGCTTATTATAGTACATCTTATAACCAATCTTGGGATTGAATCACTTTTTTATGTATTTCATTCAACCGACTCGTGATATTCCTTACTTAGATCAAGTACTTGATGCACTTCCGCATGTTCAGATGATCTATCTGGATGATCATGAACTGTATGACTCTACGATTATTGCAATTGCAGATGTACATGATTATCTGAAATATAAGTGGAATCTGCCTACGATTGTACTGGCCTTAGAAAATGAAGGTACTGCTTTGGCTCAGGCCTGGGAACAAGGGGCTTTGGCTGGCTGGATCTGGAATAAACTTCCCGAGAATCCTGATCTGGCATTACAAAAAATTGACGCACAATATAAACGTAATCAGGATAGCCGCGACCTTCCTTCTGCGGCAGAATTACAAAAAAGATTGTTACCAAATCCGATTGAATTGACCAATTACGAGGTCGAAACCTATTTCCAGCCTTCTGCCTATCTTTCAGGAGATTGGTATGATTATTGGAAAATCAGCGACAAAGAAGTGATTTTCTATTTGGCCGATGTCTCTGGACATGGTGTCACCAGTAGTTTACTCACGTCCTGGATGGCAGCTTTCCATGGCCGCTCTAAAACACCGCGCGAGCTGATCAAAAAGCTGAACGGCATGCTGATGCAGGAAAATATTGAAAAGCACATCACCATGATTGCCGGGATTCTTAATCTGGAAACCCATGTATTAAAATGGTCCAGCGCTGGACATTATCCTCCACCGATTATATTTGAACCCAATCAAGAACCTAAAATCCTCTCTTCCAGCAGTTTCCCTTTGGGCTTAACCGAAGATCTTGAAGTTGAGGAAAATGAATGGGTATTAAGTCGCAATGCGCGCTTTATTATCTGTTCGGATGGCGCACTGGAACCTTTTGATGGTGGTTTAAATGAACAATTCTCGCAATTATTACACCATTTGCAGAATCAATCTTTTCAGGCTCCGGAACATGTGGCTGACGATATCGCCTTTTTAAGCTTTATCCGCGTAAATTAGCAGTATATTTACAGGCTTTATAAGCACTTAATTTGATTACTACTTTCAGCCACTTGAGTATCAATACACCCTATGGGATAATTTAATATCCTTCTCTGCAAATGGCATTTATATGTCAACAGGTCATGTTGAATATGCAAGTCTGAATGGAACGCATATTTTTAAGCTTATCGGCGAAGTGCGTGCCCAATCTTGTATTAGTCTAGACAAATTACTGAACAAAATTGAACAGCAAGACAACGTAGTTGGCGCTATCGTTGATCTCACCGAAACCAGTTTCATTGACAGTACCGTACTGGGTGTTTTAGCGAAACTAGGACTCAAACTCAAGCAAGTACACAATATTCAGGCTGTCATGCTTTCTACCAATTCTGACATTACCACTTTGGCCAACAGTATGGGATTGAGCCAAGTGTTTGTGATTCTGAATTATTGTGGTGATCCAAATGTCTGCACACGTGCGCTGATGGAAGAACATGTCACGCATCAAAATATGCTGAATACGGTTCTGGATGCGCATAAAACCTTGATGAAACTGAATCAAAGCAATCAGAACATGTTTGAACCTTTAGTCAAACAGCTACAGAAAGAGCAAGACAATTTAGATAAAATTTCCGAGCAAAAGGTATAACCATCTTATAAGAGGACCCTATGACTTTACTTTCTGTTGTACAAATGAATTCTCAAAATGAAATTGATGCCAATTTCGTGGAGATTGAATCTTTAATTCAACAAAGTAAGGCCAATGGAGCTGAACTGATTGTTTTCCCGGAAAACTTTGTCTGTTTTGCCGCAGGAAAACAGCGTGAAACTGCTGCACAATTTGAAGTGATTCAGCAGCGTCTGGAACAACTTGCCCATCAATATGACACCTGGATCGTCGCTGGTACATTACCCTGCCCTTATCGTCCGGATGGTTCGATCATTGAAGATGGCCGCGTGCGTACCGTTAGCCTGTGTATCAGTCCGGAACGGACCGAAGCGCGTTATGACAAAATTCACTTGTTTGATGTGCAAGTCGGTGATGCTGTAGGCGGTTATCAGGAATCCAAGTTCTTTGAGCCCGGCACAGATGTTGTCGTAGCCAAAACCCCTTTTGGTAATATTGGTTTAATGGTCTGTTATGACCTGCGTTTTCCGGAACTAGCGTTAAATCTACGAGCCAAAGGTGCAAACCTCTTGACCGCACCTTCTGCTTTTACCTATACCACAGGTGAAATGCACTGGCAGCTTCTTCTGCAAACACGTGCTCTAGATAGCCAATGTTCGGTGCTTGGTGCAGCTCAACAAGGCTGGCATGGAGAAAAACGCCAGACCTGGGGGCATGCAGCCGCCACCAATAGTCGTGGACAACTTCTTAATATGATCCATGCAGAAGGTGCTCAACTCATCACCGTCGACTTTGATTTAAATGAACAGCAAAAAGTGCGTGAATCCATGCCTTTAATGCAACACCGTAGACTTCTTCAACTTTCCTGAATCGTTTCATTTGCTTGCATAAAATAACAAAATCCCTGCTTATTCTTCAGGTGAAATCACCGAGCATAGAAGCTCTACGAAAAATAAACAGGGATTTAACTCATGTCATTAGAAAAAGCCGTCTATACCGCACATGCCAAAGCCACAGGGGGCCGTGATGGCCGCGCCATTTCTAACGATCAGATTCTGGACGTCCAATTGGCCGTACCTAAAGAAATGGGGGGACCAGGCGGTGGAACCAATCCTGAACAGCTCTTTGCCGCAGGTTATTCCGCCTGTTTCTTGGGTGCTATGAAATTTGTCGCCAATCGAGACAAGCTCAATATCAGCAAAGATGCCTATATTGAAGGTGATGTTGGGATTGGTCCGATTCCTACCGGGTTTGGAATCGAAGTGACCTTAAATATCCATCTTGAAGGCATGGATCAGGAAGAAGCACAAAAACTGGTCGATGCTGCGCATATCGTCTGCCCCTACTCGAATGCGACCCGCAATAATATTGATGTGAACTTAAATGTGATTACTTAAGATTTTGATTTACCTGCTATCCTGAAAAAATAGCTTCAGGATAGCTAGACTTCAATTATAAATTTCAAAATTTACCCGCTTCATCTTTTGTCAAAAGCTACTTCTCTTCCCCACTTGAAAACTGCAGCAAAAACTTAAGAAATTATATATAATGATTCTTATTTACATTTATTCGATTTATATTGATGTTAAAACTAGTTCTTCTGAATTCTCTCCTGCTCCTCACTGCTACAACCTCTTTTGCAGATCTTTATCTCTCAGAAAAAATCCGTCCGAAAATAAAATCTCTGCTCAATACTGAAATTGAACGCCTACCCATTCCTGCAACACCCAACAATATGATTCTGCCTGAATTTGGTAAAGGGATTATTGGCTGGGGAGCTGGCCCCAAAGATGCTGAAGCCCGTTTTCTCAATATTACTCAGGCAGATGTTGAAACAATGAAACAGGAAGGACTGAGTTTAGCAATGGCACAAGCCTGGCAGAACTTTTATGAAAATGAAACTCTGCGTAATCCGGGAAATCCGACTGCACCTTTTCGTGTACAACTCATGAAAAAAATCGTCAGTCTCTGGTAAATATCCAAAAGTCCTGACGATCATTATGATAAAGCGAGCAGATTAAAAAATTATTCTACTGCTTCGTTGGTTACTCGCAATACTTCTTCAATCGTGGTTTTTCCGGCCAATACTTTACGCAGACCATCATCACGAATGGAACCTGACTGCTGACGTACATAGCTTTCGATTTCATATTCAGCCGCATTGCCATGAATCAAACGGCGCATATGATCATCGACTGGGACAATTTCATAAATTGCAGTACGGCCACTAAAGCCAGTATTGCCACAACGTTCACAGCCTTGAGGTTGCGGTAATCTTAAATCTTGGGGATGCTCAATATTGCCAAATAGATTCTTCTCGAAAGCATCTGCCTCATGCCAGGTCGCGCAATGTGGACACAAGGTACGCACCAGACGTTGGGCAATTACCCCGATTAAAGAACTGGACAGCAGAAATGGTTCAATTCCCATATCTTTCAGGCGCGTAACCGCACCAATCGCGGTATTGGTGTGTAAGGTGGATAACACCAGATGTCCTGTCAGGGATGCCTGCACCGCAATTTCTGCGGTTTCCAGATCACGAATCTCACCAACCATGACCACATCCGGGTCCTGACGCAACATGGCTTTTAACGCACGGGCAAAAGTCATATCCACTTTGGTATTGACCTGCGTTTGTCCAATGCCTTCCAGCTGATATTCAATCGGATCTTCAGCCGTGAGGATGTTTTTAGAACCGTCATTCAGGTCAGAAAGTGCCGCATATAAGGTGGTGGTTTTACCCGAACCGGTCGGGCCAGTCACCAGAATAATCCCGTGCGGGCGATGCACTAAGGTCTTGAGTCGACCATAGTCATTATTCATCAAGCCCAAATGGGTCATGTTCAAACGGCCAGCCTGCTTGTCCAGCAAACGCATCACCACCCGCTCCCCATAAGAAGATGGCAAGGTGGATACACGGACATCGACTTCACGTCCGGCCAAGCGTAATGAAATACGGCCATCTTGAGGAATACGCTTTTCCGCAATATCCAGTTTGGCCATGACTTTAATCCGTGAAACCAGAAGCGGTGCCAGTTCACGGCGTGGCTGGACAATTTCGCGTAACTGGCCATCGACCCGTAAACGCACCGACAGTTTTTTCTCAAAAGATTCAATATGAATATCGGAGGCCCCAACACGAATTGCTTCGGATAATAGCGCATTGATCAGACGTACAATTGGCGCATCATCTTCCTGATCCATCAGGTCTTCAGCTTCCGGTACCGAATCAGCCAGACTGAGTAAATCCGGATGATCTTCCAGACCGGCAGCCACCTGCTGTGATTCGCCGCTATCTCCGGCAAAACTGGAACTGAGTAACTGGTTAAATTCCTGTTCAGTACAAAGCTGAAAATGAGCCGGATAACCGAGCAGACGGCGGGCTTCCTGCAATGCAAGCATCGAGGTATTGTCACGGCGCAGAATAAAGGCCTGATCTCCCTCATAACGCAACAGCACACCATGGCGCTTGGCGAAGCTATATGGGATTTGTAATTGTTTAAGTACTTGCATCGCGGATTATAATAATGATGAAAAAATTTAAATTGAGTGTACTCTAAGCATATGACAGCGTGAAGTATGTTTTCAAAGATTTAGCAAGAAAGGGTGCCAAGATTGCCGCAAGATAAAGATGAATTAATCCCGAATACAGCGAAAATGCGCTGGTGGGGAGAACAGAATTTTGAAATAAATCAGTCTAAAGCCTGGCAGTTTGGCTCCTTGCTGTTTCGGCTGACCCGAGGGATTCAGGAATGGCGACTGGAATATTTCCGCCCTTCTGTGCAATACGATTATGAACAGCAATGGCATCAGATTGATGATCCGAATTTTGCCTTTCCCCCACCTGTGAAAATTGAACGCTATATGTTCAAATCCACGCAAAACAAATTGCAACTGATGCCACGCCTTGCAGACCGTTCTGTGGTGATTAAACCAGTCGATCCGATTTATATTCCTGCCGGACAGCGCGGTACGCTTTATATCAGCACGCCCTTATGGATTGCCGGTTTTGTCGAGGGGCAGCGCGAACCGATTTTCGATTTGCCGGTAATCTTGCCAAAAGACACCTGGTTTGGACCCAATCACCGTTCGGGGGAAATCTGTTATGCCACCGCAGTCGATGGCAGAACCGAACTGAAACAGTTACATCCGCGAGCCTTTCGTGCAGTCACGCCGATTGAGTTTCACAATACCAGTAACCAGCAATTGCGCTTTGACCGAATGAATGTGCCAGTGCCTGCCCTGCCGCTTTTTTACAGTGAAAGTACCGGCCGCTTATGGACCTCACAAATCCGCGTTTTGCATGAAAGTTCGGATCGTCCACCACGGATTCGGGTCGAAAACCGCACACCACCAAATGCCGGCGAAGTCGCCTATCTGCATCCACCGCGCGATCCGGCAGGTGCGTTATTTAATATGTTTGATTCATTTTTCTAAGGGCGTCTGATGCCAAGTTCAAATATTCCGACCGAAGTCACCAACAGCCTAAAGGGAGTATTTACCAATATCAATACCGACCGTTTGACCGAAGTTCTGGTGGCGGTGGTGTTGTGCTTTATTGGCTTCCTGATCGCACGCTTTATTTCCAATACCTTTATTCGCACCATTGGTGTCCGTTTTAATGCCCATCAGAAACTGGTCTGGCGCCGCGGAATTTTCTATTTTATCTTCCTGCTGTTTGTGATGGCTAGTCTGAAAGAAGCCGGTTTTAAACTCAGTGTCTTCCTTGGCGCTGCAGGGATTTTAACGGTCGCACTGGGTTTTGCTTCGCAAACCTCAGCATCCAACCTGATCAGTGGTCTGTTCCTGATTGGTGAAGGTTCTTTTGAAGTCGGTGATACCATCCAGATTACCTTGATTCGTGGGCATACCATTGAAGGCGAAGTGATTTCGATTGATCTGCTCTCGGTTAAACTTTTGACCCAAGATAATATCTATGTGCGTTTACCGAATGAACAGCTAATTCGGGCACCGGTGCAGAACTTGTCGAAATTTCCGATACGGCGTATTCCAATTACCCTGGCGATCAATTTCCATGAAGATATTATCAAGGTACGTGAAGTGCTGCTGGACGTTGCCAATAAATATCCGCTGGTACTGGCCGACCCGAAACCTGCAGTCACCGTTACCGCTTTCCGTGAATCTTCGATCGAACTGCTGTTTGCGGTGTGGTGCCAACAGGAAAACTACCTGAAAGTACGTGATGAAATGCAGGAACGGATTCGAAACGGCTTTGTCGATAACCAGATTGAAATTCCGGTGCCAAAAATGGGCTTTGTCGATCCTCCACTTTCCCGCCCTCTAGAAAATGAAGAGATCGATCAATACGCCAATGAAAAGACCCTCAAAAGAGAGCCTGATCTGAAATAAACCTTAGATTCCCTCTCCTTTTTAAAGGAGAGGGTTAGCGAGAGGATTCAAAGCTCCTTCTCCGGCATCGGCGCAATATAAGCAATCAGCAGCATCACCCCACCCGCCAGCAGGAATGAAATCACCCGGGTCAGGGTGCCAATATGTGACAGGTCAAATAGTACGAGTTTCAAAGTCACAATCACCAGAATACTACCACCTAAAATCCACATCGGTTTCAGTTTTTTGAGTGTTGCTGTCCACATGGTGATCCAGGCCAGCAATACCCAGAGTATGGTCAGACTAAGTTGAACTGTTGCATTGCTCCATAATGCCAGCTCATTAAACGGTGTCTGCAGATACACATGTAAAGCTCTTAAAACAATATAACTGGAAAGCCATAACAGGCTTAGTACCATTAAAACCGCCATCATGCCTTTATCACGTCCCACCTTGATTTGCTGTAACAGCATCCAGATAAAACTGGCAAACATGGCGATACTGATCAGGTCAAAAGGATTCAGGATCGGCAGCCAGTAATATTGAAAGGCTTGCTGGCTAAACAGCTGTGAACATACCAGCCAGCTTCCCATCAGCAATAAACAGCTCTTGGTTTGCCAAAGCTGCTGCCAGCCCGACTGCGGATCCTGTCGATAGCACCACAGGCAGAAGAATAAAGGTAAAATCACCATGCTCAGATAAGGCATGTTCGGGATCAGGCATACACTTGCCAAAGCCAGACTACTAAAAACACCAAAGCTCATCCACTCCTTGGAGAGCTGCAAGCCAGCCAACGGTCTAAGCCACAAAATGGCTAGTAGCATCGTAGAAAGGGCAAAAACTCCACGTTCAAAACTACTATTCCAGACAATCACCGCATTTTGACTACGATCCAGGGTCAGAATCGCCGCAATGACCAGCAAGGGCGAGATGCCACTCCACTTCGGCAGCAACCAGGACCATTCCTGGGTTTTGCGCAGGATCATTTCATTGAACAGTACATAACCCAGTGTGATGATAAATAAACTCAGCACATAGGCATGCTGACTCGGAAATTCATCTTCCAGCAAGGCAAATAACATCAGGCTGGCCGCAACACTTAAACTGCTTAAAAAGCTGACACTCAGACTATCCATCTGCTGCTGGTACTGCTTTTTAAGCTGGCTGATGACTACGACTGCCACATAGCACAGACTCAAAATCCAGAAAATGATTCGCGGTGTTGGATTAATCTCGACCAGATAATACAGGCTGCTGAATCCGGCCATCAGCAATAAGCCCATGCTCAGATAGTGTGCTACCCGGATATTTTTTTCCAAGGCCCATAAATAAATCAGCACACCTTCAACTGCCCAACCAATCACACTCCATTGTTCTGTCAATAAGATCGGTGGCACCAAGGCCAGGAAAATCAGCATCAGGCTCAGATAGCTCTGCGAAATGAGCTGGATAGTTTGTTTACGGCGCAGCAGTGTCCAGCAAGCGGCAAAGACCAGTGCAAAGAACAGGCTTAATCCAGCTTGCCAGAGTTTTTGATTGGGCTGATTAAAATGAATCAGATACAGAAAAATATAAGCGGTAATAGGGGCAGCAAAAATCAGCGCTAAGTCCAGTACCGGTTTTAAGTGAAAACGTGAGAGATCCTGTCGTGCCAGCAACTGACTGAAGCGGAAACCTAGCCAGATAAACAGTGCACTATGTGCCAGAATCAACGCAGTCATGGCATAACGCTCATATGTATAACCATGAATCAGGCTATATATCCCGCCAACGACCGCAGTCACTAAAAAGGCAATTTGATTGAGAATCTTCCATGGCCGGAAACTGCTCAACACCGCCACCCCGATATTGATCAGCAGATAATAGCTGATCAACTCAACAGCAGAAGCATCGCGGGTCGGCAAGGTAAACGGCGCCAGATAAGCAATCAGTAAAGCCATCAAGGCCAGTTCGATGCTTTCCTGTTTCAGACTTAAATACAAAGTGATGGCCAGAATGATGAGGAATAGCAAAGTCGCCAACGGTAACGTGGGAATCACCAGATTGTAATAGGCAAAGAATAAGGTCAGGAACAGTGCTCCTAAACCTAAACCTTCTAAGGCCAAAGCAAAACTGCGGTTTTTCTCAATCAGCCAATAACCCAGACCGGCGACACTCATACTTGCTAGCGCAATTAGTCCCAGTTTCATCGCCAGACTAATTTGCCAGTGTTCCGTCGCGAAGCGTAATAACAGAATAATACCGATGACCAAAATACCAATCGCAACTTTGAGTACCGGATTTCCTTGAAATATCCAGCGCTGAACTTGATCTATGAGATTAGGCGTGGACTGAGAATTTAGAGCCTGTTGAGAAGTCAAAGGGGCAGCATCAGACCAGGTCGCTGGTATCGAGGGGGATAGATCGGCAGAATGAGATTGCGATTGCAACTGTATCAAGCGTCCTTCCAGACGTTGCAGCCACCTGAGCAAAAAGAATACCCATGCCGTAATCCCGATTCCCATCAACCAGTCCAGTTCAGCCAACCCGCCGACAATGGCAGTAATTGATGAGATATATAAAGGAACTTTAGAATTGCGCTCCAAGGACATCTGCTGCTGTCCGGCCAATTGATTCATCGGTGCTTCTACCGCAGTGACATATTGCATCACGCTAAAGATAAACCCCAAACCACACAGATAAGTTACAATCTGATAACCCAGATACCAGGCGCTGATCCCGGCTATCAGCAGGGTAATCAGCCAGATCATGCGCAACTCATTCCGTCCTGCAGCCATTCTTATATTTCTCTTTCCTGAATCGTTCCATCATACAACAGCTTGTGCTGCTTATTTCATCTTCGGCCGATATTCGCTAAGCTGTAAACTCAGACTCGCCTCAGCGAGCGCGGTAAAAATCACGTACAATAGCGCTGTATTTTGAATAAGGAATTGATTACATGCCACCATTTGTCTTGGTCGATGGCTCTTACTTTTTATTTCGTGCCTTTCACGCACTGCCACCATTAACCACGTCAACCGGTTTACATACCAATGCAATTCGTGGTGCGATTTCTGCTATTCAAAAACTGATGCGCCGGACCCAACCGACCCATATGGCGGTGATTTTCGATACCCCAGAACCGACCTTCCGGCATGAGCTGTCACCGATTTATAAAGGTGACCGTCCCAGCATGCCAACGGAATTATCCGAACAGATTCCTTATCTGCATGCCTTGATCCGCGCTTTGGGCATTCCCCTGCATACCTTACCGGGTGCCGAAGCCGATGACATTATCGGAACACTGGCCAAACGTGCCGAGGCGATGGGACATCAGGTGCTGATCTCTACGGGCGATAAAGATATGGCACAACTGGTGACCGAAAAAGTCACCCTGGAAGACAGCTTTAAAGAAAAACCGCTGGATGTCGACGGTGTGTTTGAAAAGTTTGGCGTCTGGCCGAATCAGATTATTGACTATCTCACCCTGATGGGCGATGCATCAGATGGCATTATGGGCGTGCCAGGTGTAGGTGCCAAAACGGCAGCAAAACTGCTCACTGAATATGGCTCGATTGGCGGCATTTTAGAAAATGTCGACAAGATCAAAGGCAAAGTCGGTCAAAATATTAAAGAACATGTCGATGGTATTGCACTGGACCATCAACTGGCCAGTATTGTCATCGATCTGGATCTTAACTTTGGTTATGACGATTTAAAACTGGGTGAGCCGAATGTCGAGACCTTGCGTCATTTGTACACCGAGCTGGAATTCCGTAACCAGCTGCAGTCCTTAGATCACCCGAACAACCCGAATAATTCAAATTACCAGCAGGCGGCAAAATCTATTAACGCCAAAGCGGTTACAGCACCAGAACCTCTGGAAGACCATGCCTCTGTAACCAGCAGTGATGACCAGCTAGGTCAAGCGACCTACCACACAGTATTAAGCCAGCAGGACTGGGACACACTGTTTGAGCGCCTAAGTACCGAAAAACGTTTTGCCTTTGATACCGAAACCACCAGTTTGGATTATCGTATTGCACAGATTGTCGGTTTCTCGGTCGCCTTCGATGCGCAGAATGCTTATTATGTTCCCTTGGCACATGATTATGAAGGCGCACCGGAGCAGCTGAATCGTGAAGTAATTCTGGCGCAGATCAAACCAATTCTGGAAGATGAGTCTGTAAAGAAAATTGGGCATCATCTGAAATATGATGCACATGTACTGGAAAATCATGGCATTCATCTGGCAGGCTGGTATTTCGATACCATGCTGGCTTCCTATGTCCTGAATTCTGTCGCGACCCGTCATGGCATGGATGATGTGGCCCGTCTGTATTTGAGTCATCTGACCACGACTTATGAACAAGTGGCCGGTAAAGGTGCTAAACAAAAGACCTTCAACCAGATTCCACTTGAAACTGCAGCACATTATGCCGCAGAAGATGCTCATGTCACTTATCGTCTTTATGAAGTCTTGAGCGGGAAATTACAGGCACATCCTGAACTGGTGAATATTCTGCACAATATTGAAGTTCCGGTCGCACGTGTACTGACACAAATGGAAGAAAACGGCATCGAACTGGATCTGGCTTTTCTGGATCAGCTTGGGGGCGAATTTTCCAATACCATGCAAAATCTGGAAAACCAGATTATGGAAATTGCCGGTGAAAGCTTTAATGTCAGCTCACCTAAACAGGTCGGTGAAGTGTTATTTGAAAAGCTGGGGCTAAAAGGCGGTAAAAAAACCACCACCGGACAATACAGCACCAGTGAAAGTGTACTGGAAAAAATTGAACATCCGATTGCCCAGCTGATTCTGGAATATCGTGGTTTGTCCAAGCTGAAAAGCACTTATACCGATGGCTTATGCAAACAGGCTAATCCTGATACCCACCGTGTGCATACCAGTTACCACCAGGCATTGACTGCAACTGGCCGTTTATCATCGACTGATCCAAACCTGCAGAATATTCCGATTCGTGCCGAAATTGGCCGTCAAATTCGCAAGGCGTTTGTGGCACCGGAAGGTCGTGTTTTGCTGGCAGCCGATTACTCACAAATTGAATTGCGTCTCATGGCCCACTTATCTCAGGATGAAGCCCTGCTGGATGCATTTATTCATGGTCAGGATGTACACCGCCGTACCGCAGCTGAAGTTCTAGGCATTCCTTTGGAAGAAGTGACCAATGACCAGCGCCGTCAGGCCAAGGCTGTTAACTTCGGACTACTTTACGGTATGTCTGAATTCGGTCTGATCCGTCAGTTAGGCTTTACCCGTCAGGAATCACAGGACTATATCAAGCAGTATTTCCACCGCTATCCGGGCATTTATGACTATATGCAACGTACCCGTCAGGTCGCATTAGAACAAGGTTTTGTTGAAACCTTGCTCGGACGCCGTTTATATACCCCAGATATTGATGCCCGTAATATGATGGTGCGTAAAGCGGCAGAACGGGCTGCAATTAATGCCCCGCTACAAGGTTCGGCTGCGGATATCATTAAAATGGCAATGATTGAAGTCGACAAAATGTTGCCAAAAGATCAGGCCAAAATGCTGTTGCAGGTACACGATGAACTGGTATTTGAAGTCGATGAAGACATTGCCGATGAACTGGCACCTAAACTGGCTGAAGTGATGCAATCGGTATTGCAGATTTCTGTACCATTGGTGGTAGAAGTGGGTAAAGGCAAAAACTGGGATGAGGCGCATTAAAGGGTTTCCTCACCCCAGCCCTCCCCCCTCTGGGAGAGAGTGAAAACCAATATTATTTTAAAGGTATCCCCTCTCCTCTCAGGAGAGGGTTAGGGAGAGGTTAATATCCCATCTTCTTGTACTGCGATTAAAACTTGTTCACCGTTTGGGAAGTTTAACAAATCCTTCCCAACTTCCCTTTTCTAAAGGGAGGAGCAAATAAAAAAGGACGCCTCAGCGTCCTTTTTATTTGGATCCGATTAAAGACCGGTAAGCAATACAATCGCCACCTGGTTCATAATCATTTCGATAATAATCAAAGTTAAAATAGCGAAGATTGGAGAAAGGTCAATCATCCCCATATTTGGCATGATACGACGGAATGGCGCCAGTAAAGGCTCAGCCAGCTCTTGCACGACTTCAATATAAGGCGAACGAGACTGAGTAAACATCACCACCCAACTTAAGATAATCGTAGCGAAAATCAAATAACGACAGAAACGGATAAGATCCTGCATCATGGTAACAAAAGTCAGAATAATCAGATGGACAGGCCCATTCGGCATCCCCCCTG
Source organism: Acinetobacter lwoffii (assembly GCF_029024105.1). Classification (NCBI taxonomy): domain Bacteria; kingdom Pseudomonadati; phylum Pseudomonadota; class Gammaproteobacteria; order Moraxellales; family Moraxellaceae; genus Acinetobacter; species Acinetobacter lwoffii. Next base: position 2,585,776 of record NZ_CP118963.1, read on the forward strand.
ACAGATACATCATGCCAAAAATTTTAAGCAGATAGAGCACGACCAGTAATGCCAAAGCAGCAGTACTGACTCGACCTTTGGCCAAAGTTGGGAAAATTCGACCAAATACATCTACAATTTTAGTGGCTTTCACAGTAGAAAGAACCACAGGATTGTAAGGACTGACCGCTGCCAGTTGCATTAAAAATCGGAAGAATACGAGCAAAATCGCGACGTTAATGATAATGCCAAAAATTAGCGCAGAATTTGCACCCATACTTGAACGTTCCTAAAAATTAAACTGAAGATTTGCTGCTTTCACTGAGCTCTTGTGCCAGTTCTTGACTGCGTTTTTGTGCAGCGGCAAGTGCCGCCTGAATATTTTGAGAAATCTGGGCGCGATCAAAGACTTCAAGTGCAGCCTGTGTAGTCCCATTTGGAGAAGTCACATTTTTACGTAACTCAGCCGGCGTATTCGAGCTGGTAATCGCCATTTGCGCCGCGCCTAAAGCCGTCTGCAAGGTGAGTGCAGTTGCAACTTTTTCATCCAGACCTAAATTTTTACCCGCACGAATCATACTTTCCATCATATAGAAAAAGTAAGCCGGACCCGAACCCGAGACTGCAGTGACTGCATCAATTTGTGCTTCTGAGTCGACCCAAATGGTCAGTCCGGTCGACGCCAGAACCTGACTGGCTAGCTCACGGTCACTCGTTTCCACAAATGCATTGGCATATAAACCATGAGCCCCGGTCTGTACCAATGCTGGCGTGTTCGGCATGACCCGGACAATACGCTCTGTCCCCAACAATGCTGACAATGTGGCAATTTCTGCACCGGCAACAATGGAAATAATCAGCTTATTATTAACCAGACCTTTTAAGGGTTGCAGCACTTGAGCCAAAACCTGAGGTTTTACCGCCAATACGACGATATCTGCATCCTGAATTGCAGCGCTATTATCCCCGGTCACATTAATTTCTTTTTCCGCCAATAAAGCACGGACTTTTTCGACCGGATCAGAAACTGTAATACGTGTTGCTGGCAAACCACGTGAAATCAGACCGCCAATTAAGGCTTGGGCCATATTACCGCCACCAATAAAACAGATATTACAATTTAAAGCTGCACTCATGTTCAATGCTCATCGTTGAGTTCTAAAGTTGAAGAAACCGACATCGGCAGCCATCCACCTGCTTCACAATATGCAGATTGGGCCAACCAAAATCCTTTAGGGGTAAACACGCCTAGCATAACATTATCTGTGCTTAATATTTGAATAGTATGCCGAGCCCAGGGAAATATTTGCGCTTCCTGAATAGCTTTTTTCAGCGGCCAGGTACCGACACGGCCATATAAATGAATTTTTTCGCCACCCTGCCTCTGCTGTAAATGCAAAGCTTGCTGCAATAATGCAGGAGATAAACCGAACTGTGCAGGCGCGATGATAAATTTCCCTGACAAAACCTGCACACAGTCTTTTAAAGCGAATTTTATACTTTCCGGACTAGTTTGAACCTGTTGCTGCTCGGCTAAATAGATCTCTGCGGTCAAACGATATAATTGCTGCTGATAGCGTACATAATAAAAGCCTTGCCAATGCAATGCTGCCTGAGCATCTTGCTTGGCATAAATCACTTCGCGTTGCAAACGCTCCACCATATCTAAGGATGGACGATACTGTTGTTTACCTTTCATCCAGGCAGAGAGTAATTGACGTTGTCGTGATTTTGAAAGCTGTAAAAATTTACCAAGATCGAGCTGCGTTTCAGTTCCACAATATGCTAAATCCTGTTGCAGCACTTCTTGTAAAATGTCTTGAGCATCCTGCATTAACTCACTGGTTCGCACCAAGGCAGCTTGCATTTTAGGATAGCGTTCGCTTAATACTGGCCACAGGGTCTGGCGTGCCCAGGCTCGGTCATAATGGGTATCAGCATTGGTCGGATCTTCAATATTCTGAACATTCAGGTCTGATGCCCATTGGCAAATCTGCTCACGGGAAATATCCAGCAATGGCCGCCAAATCGTGAGATTTTCACGTACATCGATCTGTTTCATGGCTGCTAAACCGTCAACGCCGGCACCAGACAATAAACGCAACATCAGGGTTTCCGCCTGATCCTGCTGATGATGCGCTAACACCAACATTTCATCCGCTTGCAAATGTTGCAGATAGGCCTGATAACGTGAATTGCGCGCTTGCTGTTCCAAATTGCCACTGGCGACATTGACTGGCTGAATGATGCAGGGAATATTCAATTGCTGACATTGATGTGCAACGAACTTACCCCAATCTGCGCTGAGTGCTTGTAACTGATGATCGACATAAATCGCCCGAACTTTTTCCGGGCATAAAAAAAACATCAGATGCAGCAACAGCATAGAATCTACGCCGCCACTGCATCCGATGAGAACTTTTGTCTCTGCAGGAAAGTCCTGCAGCTGTTTTAAGAAACCAGACCTAAATTGTCGCTGCCAAACTTCATTAAACGTTGGTAACGTGCTTCGCATCGTGCTTGCGCTTCCATTGGTTGCAGTTCATTCAAAGCTTCTTTCAGCACTGCTTTCAAGCTGTTCATGACCTGATCCGGATTTAAATGAGCACCCTCACCTTCATCCACCACATATTCTACAATACCCATTTTCTGCAATTTTTCTGCAGTCAGAGCCAAGGCTTCACTGGCCTGTTCAGCTTTTTCAGCGGTTTTCCAGAGAATTGAGGCACAGCCTTCCGGTGAAATCACCGAATAAATACTGTGAGAGAGCATCACCACACGGTCTGCTACCCCAATACCCAGCGCACCACCTGAACCGCCTTCACCCAGTACAGTTGCAATTACCGGTACTTTCAAGTTGGAAAGCTGAGCCAGACTGGTCGCAATCGCTTCAGCCTGACCACGTTCTTCTGCACCGACACCCGGATAAGCACCCATGGTATCAATAAAGGTGAAGACTGGCAGGTTGAAACGCTCTGCCATGTCTAGCAGACGCTGTGCCTTACGATAACCTTCCGGGTTACTCATGCCAAAATTATGCTGTAATTTTTCACGGGTACTACGACCACGATGCTGACCAACGATCATCACCGGTTGACCATCGAAACGAGCCAGGCCACCGATCATCGCGCCATCATCACCATATAGGCGGTCACCATGTAAAGCATCAAATTCAGTGAATATTTCACCCACATAGTCCAGGAATTGTGGACGTTCTGGATGACGTGCAATCTGCACTGTCGCCCATGCTTTTGATGGAGTTGCTTTATTTTTCATAGGTTAACCGTTTTCATCCCTATAAAGGTATTAATTAACAAATTGTTCGGATTGAATCGAGAGTTCAATCTCCCAATTTTTAAATTGCTGCTGTTCATCGTGCAGTTCAGCGACCAGCAATGGCCATTGCTTGGCATCACCAGACACGCTGAGTTGCCATTGTTGCGCATTTTCAACCTTGAGTTCAATGGCAGGAAGCATCTCATCGCTACGACTGTGATTGACCAAAACCGACAGACGAAGCAGCAAACATAACCATAAAAGTTTAGATCCACCGACTTTCATCACATCAATCTTGGCATCAGCGCGCAATTTACGTCGATGGTGCGCGACCAAATGTGACAAATGATTCTGATCAACTTGCGAGAAACCGGCAATATCCGAATGTTGCAATAAATACGCGCCATGACGATGATAGCCACTGTGACTGATGGCCAAACCAATCTCATGCAGATAGGCAGCACGACGTAACAGGTCACTATCTTCAACACTTAAACCGAGTTCACTAGCCACGTCATTAAACAGTTTCTGTGCGGTCTGAACTACACGTTCAGCCTGCTTGGCATCGGCATTATATCGACCAATCAAGGCATGTACGGAACGATCGCGGATATCTTCGTGCTTGAAACGGCCAAGCAAGTCATACATCACGCCTTCACGTAACGCACCGTCAGAATAGACCAAATGGTCAATTTCCAATACATCAAAGACAGCATAGAGAATGGCAATACCAGCAGGTAAGACGGCACGACGATCATCTTTCAGACCTTCGAATTCCATGTCCGAGACGTATTTATATTTAAGCAGTTTATCTTTGAGCTTTTCCAAGCCTTCACGCGTCAACTGTTCGCGTTCATTGCTCCAGCCCATATTGACACAAATCTGGCGGCAGGCTTTAATGGTACCACTCGAGCCGACAACAGCATCCCAACCGGCTTCTTTATAAGTATTGGCAATTCCCGAAATTTCTTTACGTGCCGCAGTAACTGCTTTATCAAAAGCTTTGGCGCTGATTTCACCATCCTGAAAATAGGCCTTGGTAAATGCCACACAGCCCATTTGTACGGATTCAGTGTGAATCGGCTCGAATTCTTCACCGATAATCAGCTCAGTTGAACCGCCACCAATATCAACCACCAGACGACGACCGCTGTTGGCCATGGTATGCGATACCCCCAGATAAATCAGACGGGCTTCTTCACGACCCGCGATAATTTCGATCGGTTTCGGTAAAATTTCTGCAGCTTTCTGGATAAATTCATGGCCATTTTTAGCTTGACGTAACGCATTCGTCGCCACGATCCGCAAGCGGTTCGGCTGAACGGCACCTAAACGCCCGACAAAACGAGCCAGACAGGCCAAACCGCGCTGCTGTGCGGCTTCGGTTAAATTCTTATTTTCGTCTAGTCCTGCGGCAAGCTGAACTTTTTCTGACATTGATGCCACTTTCTTCACTTCGCCATGATCTACACGGGCGATGGCCAAATGAAAGCTGTTTGATCCCATATCGATGGCGGCAAGTAATTCTTCATCAATCAAAAAGTCAGACATTCCAGAAATAAACCTTTAACGAATTGTGCTTAGAGTAATTCACATGCATGCAATTTAAAAGCCATTTGTAGCGACAATTTAATGCCTTATTCTTTTTTGTATCGGGAATAATAGTGAGACACGATCATCACTATCGTGATCATCCATTAGACAAAATAACATTAAGCATTGAAAATTTACAGATTCCCCTACATTGTTAAAGATGGCTATGTAATACTAATAATTAGTTATCTTTAAAATATTAATCTGGAGCACATTCCATGTCTGGCAACATCGTAAACACTACTGACGCAAACTTCGAAGCAGACGTTCTTCAATCAGACGTTCCTGTACTGGTGGACTTTTGGGCAGGCTGGTGTGCACCATGTAAAGCAATTGCACCCGTACTTGAAGTGCTTGCTGATGAATACCAAGGCAAAGTTAAAATCGTGAAAGTTGACGTAACTTCTTGCGAACAAACTGCTGTGAATTTCAACATTCGTAACATCCCGGCTTTGTTGATGTTCAAAAATGGTGAAGTTGTTGCGACTCAAGTCGGTGCTGCACCAAAATCTAAACTGACTGCATTTATTGATGACAATATCTAAGCACAGCATTTTTAGTAAAAAATACGCGACCCATGCTCGCGTATTTTTTTCGGCTATAAATTGACAAACCTGGCATTATCTCTTATATTCGCTACTCAAGAGATAAAGGATCCTAAATCCTGTCAATTTCTTACAAGACACATTACATAAGATGCCGCTCGGCAATAGAAATTGTTTTCCACATTTTTCTTTGAAACACTCAAACAGATCTCTGAATTGTTCTTTTGCAAATTCAATTGCTTTCGTTTGAATGCTGGTATGCGGCCGAATGTTACTCCCTTTCTAACCTGTACCTCAGAACTTTGATTCTATCTGACCACCTATGAATTTAACCGAACTCAAGAAAAAACCGATTGGCGAACTCATCAAGATTGCCGAGTTTATGGGCCTCGAAGGTATGGCTCGTAACCGTAAGCAAGACATTATTTTTGCCATTTTAAAACGTCATGCAATGAATGGCGAAGAGATTTTTGGTGATGGCGTTCTAGAAATTTTGTCAGATGGTTTTGGCTTTTTACGCTCAGCCGCAGGTTCTTATTTAGCAGGTCCTGACGATATCTATGTCAGCCCTTCTCAAATTCGTCGTTTTAACCTCCGTACTGGCGACACCATTACTGGCACCATTCGCCCACCGAAAGAAGGCGAACGTTATTTTGCTTTACTTAAAGTCAATCAAATTAACTACGACACACCTGAAAATTCACGCAACAAGATTTTGTTTGAAAACTTGACACCATTATTCCCGACTGAACAGTTGGTGATGGAGTTAGGCAATGGTACCACTGAAGATTTAACCACCCGTGTGATCGACCTAGTGGCCCCGATTGGTAAAGGCCAGCGTTCAATTATTGTGGCTCCGCCGAAAGCGGGTAAAACCATGCTGCTGCAAAGCATTGCACAGTCCATCGTTCGCAATAATCCTGAAGTTATTCTGATCGTTCTTCTGATTGATGAACGTCCAGAGGAAGTGACTGAGATGGAACGTACGGTTCGCGGTGAAGTCGTGGCGTCTACCTTTGATGAATCTCCTGCACGTCACGTTCAAGTTGCTGAAATGGTGATTGAAAAAGCAAAACGTCTGGTTGAACACAAGAAAGATGTAGTGATTTTGCTTGACTCGATTACCCGTCTGGCACGTGCTTATAACACTGTGATTCCTTCATCAGGCAAAGTACTGACTGGTGGTGTAGATGCGCATGCCTTAGAACGTCCTAAACGTTTCTTCGGTGCTGCACGTAATATCGAAGAAGGCGGTTCACTGACCATCATTTCTACTGCCCTGATTGAAACTGGTAGTAAAATGGATGAAGTGATTTACGAAGAATTCAAAGGTACAGGTAACCAGGAAATTACCCTTGATCGTCGTATTGCTGAAAAACGCGTATTCCCTGCGATGAACATCAAGAAATCTGGTACTCGCCGTGAAGAACGCCTGATGTCGGAAGACAATCTGCGTAAAGTCTGGATTCTGCGCAAGCTGTTGCATACTCAAGATGAGTTGGCGGCAATGGAATTCTTACTGGATCGCATGAAAGAAACCAAAACCAATGATGATTTCTTTGATCAGATGAAACGCAAAGCTTCAAATTAAAATTTCAAATGAAAGGTCACCTAAGCGGTGGCCTTTTTTAGGTTGACATAAATTACAGAATGAAACAATCAAGCCTGATTTATGTAAACTTATTTTTAAGTTTTTGATTAATAAAATATTCAGATTAAAAATTGTATAACTTTTAAGTGTTTAATAAGCCTTTCTCCAATCTAAATGTTTCATTCCATTGTTATTTTCTGTTAAAAACTTCTTATTTTTTATCGTTTTTCCGTACTTTTTTGATCATTGCCAGTAGCAATTAAAAATGCGCAGTGATAGCATATTTGCAGACCAGTTAGACTGCTCCTGCGTTGTTAGTCCCTAACACAATTAGGAACAATAAAAGCACTTAACAGACTAACTTTGGTTTTTTTTAATCTCAATTTTTAGAGAGTGATGCCATGTTATTCAAAAAAATCGCTATTGCTGCTGCAGTTGCTACTACTCTAGCTTTCGTTGGTTGTGCTAAAAAAGCTGACGACGCTGCTGCTGACGCTAACCAAGCTGCATCTGAAGCTGTAGAAGCTGCTTCTGAAGCTGAAGCTGCTGCTGACGCTGCTGCTGTAGAAGCTACTTCTGAAGTTGCTGCTTCTGAAACTGCTGCTGTTGCTGAAGCTGACGCTGCTGCTGCTGTTGCTGTTGACGCTGCTGCTGATGCTACTGCTGCTTCTGAAGCTGCTGCTCAATAATCTTCTAGATTATTCAGTACAAAAAAAGAGAGCCATTGGCTCTCTTTTTTTTATTTTAAACACTGAAATTCAAATAATCTGTGACTTCAGGTTTTAAAAAAAGCAGATCAGTTGACCTGCTCATTTCCCACACGTTGACGGAACTTCTGTCCCGCACGGAAGGTGACCACGCGGCGTGCAGAAATCGGAATCTCTTCACCCGTTTTCGGGTTACGGCCCGGACGTTGACGCTTATCACGCAACTCGAAATTACCAAAACCCGAAAGTTTTACTTGCTCGCCTGAGATGAGCGCCTGGCTAATCTCATCGAAGAACAACTCAACCATTTGTTTTGCTTCACGACGGTTTAAACTCGTGAGCTCACTTAAATGATCAGCCATTTCTGCTTTAGTTAGTGCTGTCATGAAGCCCTCAATGTCGCTTGGTAAGTGTTTTCTAACACTTGAAGGATATTATCCATACCTGATTTAATTTCAGCATCTTCCAGTGTACGGCTTGGATGCTGCCAGAGAAGTGCAAATGCCAGTGAGCGTTTCCCTTCTTCTACTCCTTGTCCAGTGTACACATCGAACAACCAAGTTGAGTCTAAAAGCTCTCCGCCTGTTTTTTCGATAAGTCCCTGAATTTCGCTAACATTAATCTTATCACTAATTAAAAGCGCAATATCACGTCGAACCGATGGAAAACGTGATAATTCTGTAAAATTAGATACATAAGTTTGCAAAACAGCCGTTTGATCCAATTCTGCTACCCATGTGGTTGCCAGATCAAGTTCGTCTTCAAGTGAAGGATGTAAACGGCCAAAGTAACCAATTGATTGACCATTCACGAGAATCTCTGCGGATTGTCCTGGATGCAACCAGCTACGCTCTGAACGGACATATTCCACTTTGACACGACCAGCAGCCAGAATTTCCTCTATATCGCCCTTAAAGTCAAAGAAGTCCATTGGCTGTGCCTTGCCATGCCAAGACTCAGGGGTACGCGAACCCGTTGCAATCAAGGCAAAAGTTGGAATCTGTTTTAAATCATGGATGCTGCTGGCTTCTTGATAGTCAAAACGCAGACCGAGCTCAAAGAAACGTACCCGACTTTGCTGACGATTGATATTGTATTGAACACAAGGAATCAGGCTAGATAGCAAGGTTGAACGCATCACCGCCAAATCACTTGAAATTGGATTGGCTAATGCTAATGGATTCACACTGGAATTAAGTTGCTTTTCAAGTTTTAGGTCTGCGAAGCTAAAGCTGATCGCTTCTTGGTAACCTAAAGTTACGGCAGTTTGACGGAGTTGACCCAATTCAAATTGATCTTGGTATTTCGCCAATTTCACATCAATCACAGGCAGGCTGATTTGAATATTGTCATAACCGTGAATACGCGCCACTTCTTCGATCAAGTCCTGGTAAATCATCATATCATAACGATGTGATGGCGGCACTACGGACCACTCACCTTCTGCTTTCACAGTTACATCACAACCCAGACGGCTTAAGGCATCGGTAATAAAATCTGAATCAACGCTATAACCTAGCAGTTGATCGACTTGTGCTTGATTCAACTCAATTGCGTCGCGTGTTGGCAATAATGCTGCATTTTCGGCAACTGTAATTGGTCCAAACTCACCGCCCGCAAGTTCCGCAATCAATTGTGATGCGCGGTGCATAGCGATCAATGGCAATTCAAAATCGACACCACGTTCATAACGCTGAGAAGCATCAGTATGCAGGCCAAAGCTACGTGCACGACCGGCAATATGCAGTGGTGCGAAGAATGCTGATTCCAGGAAAATTTCAGTGGTTGCATCGCTGACTGCTGAAGACAAGCCACCCATAATACCGGCAATGGCCAATGCTTTTTCATCATCTGCAATCACCATCACTTTTTCGTTGAGTTCAACTTCTTGTTCATTGAGCAAAACTAACTTTTCAGCTTCCGCCGCTTGACGTACATGTACCGCGCCTTGCACTTTACCGCCATCAAATGCGTGTAGCGGTTGACCCAGCTCCATCAGCACATAGTTGGTAATATCTACTAAGATACTATGCTGACGGATACCTGAACGTGCCAATGCTCGCTCCATCCATACAGGAGTCACAGCTTTGGTATTGACGTTCTTGATGACACGACCCAAGTAGCGTGGGCAGCCTTCAGTCGACACAACGACTCTCTTTTCGTCGCTAATAGTCGCAGCTACTTCTTTAATATCAGGGGCAGTCACTGGCAATTGGTTGATCACACCAATTTCACGCGCGATCCCGCGAATACTGAAGCAGTCCCCACGGTTAGGCGTAATGCTGATGTCAATCACATTGTCATCAAGATCCAGATATTCACGAATGTTCATACCTACTGGTGCATCTGCAGGCAGCTCTAAAAGACCGTCGATTTTATCTTCCAGATCGATTTCTGAAGCGCCGCACAGCATACCTTGTGACTCGATACCACGTAGCTTGCCTTTCTTGATTTTGAAATCGCCTGGAAGTACTGCACCAATGGTCGCAACCGGTGCTTTCATGCCGGCACGTACATTTGGCGCACCACATACAATTTGTAGTGGCTCACCAGAACCGATATTGACAGTGGTCACACGCAAGCGATCTGCATCAGGATGTTGTTCTACTGTCAGGACTTCCCCCACCACCACACCAGTAAAGGGTTTGGCTGCAGGTGCAAGCTCATCCACTTCCAGACCCAACATGGTCAATTGATCAGAAAGTTTTTCGCTATCGATGGCTGGGTTGACCCATGTGCGTAGCCAATTTTCGCTAATTTTCATTGATATAAAACCTGTAATTCAAATCTCTAGAATCCCCCTCTGCTCCCCATTTTCCAAAGGGGAGAACTCCATCTATTTCACGGAGTCCCTCTTCTTTTTAAAAGAAGAGGTTAGGAGAGGATTATTAAAAAGTTTTAAGCAAACTGGCGTAAGAAACGCACATCATTTTGAAAGAACATACGTAAGTCATTCACGCCATAACGCAGCATTGCAAAACGTTCAACACCCAGACCAAAAGCAAAGCCTTTGTATTTTTCAGGATCAATGCCTGCAGCTTGCAGCACATTCGGATGTACCATACCGCAGCCCAATACTTCTAACCAGCGACCGCGTTCATCCATAATATCCACTTCCGCACTCGGCTCGGTGAACGGAAAATAAGATGGACGGAAACGTACTTTCAAATCTTTTTCAAAGAATTCGTTCAGCAGGTTAATCAGCAAGCCTTTCAGTTCCGCGAAGCTAGTATTTTCAGCCACGTATAAACCTTCAATCTGATGGAACATCGGCGAGTGGGTTTGATCCGAATCACAACGGTAAACACGGCCCGGACACACGATCTGGATGGGTGGCTGCTGGGTTTCCATGGTACGAATCTGCACACCAGACGTATGGGTACGCAGCAAATGGTTCACATCGAAATAGAAAGTATCGTGCATGGCACGCGCCGGGTGATGACCCGGAATGTTCAGTGCTTCAAAGTTGTGGTAGTCATCTTCAACTTCAGGACCTGTTGCAACCGTAAAACCTGCCTTGGTAAAGAACTGGCAAATACGCTCTTGCACCTGGGTCACTGGATGGATACTGCCCACCTGCTGGCCACGACCTGGTAAAGTAATATCAATGGTTTCGCTTGCCAGTTTTTGTTCTAAGGCAGCTTTATGCAGTTCTGCCTGACGTGATGTCAATGCAGCGGTAATGGTTTCACGTACAGCATGGATTTGTGCGCCGAAGACTTTACGTTCTTCAGGATCCATTTTACCAAGCGACTTAGATTGTTCCGCGAGCTGGCTTTTTTTCCCCGTAAATTGCACTCGTACTTGATCAAGTGCAGCAAGGTCTTGAGCTGCTGCAATCGCAGCGAGCGCTTCAGTGGTCAGGGCTTCCAGTGACATAGTAACTCTCAAAGCAACAGGTTAAAAAATATTTTAAAAACCCCACATTCTAACAGTTTTTAGACACTTTGATGAAGATGCGTTTTAAGGAAAATTAGATTGGCATGATTAAATATAAAAAGTATAAGATAAACACAATATCAATCAGATCAAATCACTATGGCACTCGATCAAATTTGGAAACAGCAACTGACCCTGGTCACTTACGGCAATGAGTATTTGACTCAGGACCTGAGTTTCAATCGTTGGATTCAACATTCCATTTTTAATCAGCATCAGTTTGCCTTTCGGGATCTGATGTCACAACATCTGTTGGCTCAGCATTTTCAGATCTGGCTGGAAGGTCTGAAAAAACAAGGCGTGCGTCGCCTTAGCTTGCATCGCTCTGATTTACTGGTTGATGAAAAAAATCCGAATGCCAATGTCGAGCTACTGCCACTGGCACATTTTATTGTCAGTCATGGTGCCAAAGCCAAAACCGCCTGGATCATTGGCAAAGAACTCCCTGAATGGTACAGCGCAGACAATGATTACGAAGCGCCTAAATCACAGCAATCTCCTTTACGCCATGAAACATTCTGGTGTTATGAGCTGAATCCTAAACTGGCCAAGCGCATTGATGTCGATCTGGAAGCCCCAAACTGGGATGATATTCAGGCCTATACCGATCATGAACTGTTTGAAAGTAGCCTTGCCCAAGATTTTACTGAACCGGCGTATACCAATTTGCCTTATTACGGCACCATGCCTGCCATTCAGGTCGATAGCGAAAGTCATTTGGCCTTAATTCCCACTGACTATTCAGCGGATTATGCTCACCAGACTTTGTACCGCCTAGATGCCTTAAATGACTTTATTCAAACGAAAATCCAGCATCCCTATCGTGCAGATGGTGAAGTACTCAGCCCGGAACAGCAACTCAATCTGCGACATTTTTCGCAAAAAATTGATGATTTAAGTGCTAAATTCATCAGCAAAGTCGCCAACCACTATAAAACTGCACAGCTAACACCTAAAGTTGCACCTGACCCATTTGTCGGTATGAGTACTGAAGATCGTTCACCAAAAATTTCTAAAGCAGAAAAACCTCAGGACCCAGGCAAATCCAGTTCGTCTGCAAATGTGCTGACCTTAATTGTAATCACTGTGATTATCTGTCTGATTGGCTACTATTTCGGGCTTTAAAGTTCCGCCAGAAAAGTTTGAATTTTCCTAGCAGAATTCAGCCGAATCCATTAGATATGTTGATACTCAGGCGCAGCCATCAGCTTGAAATAATGCTGACGATTTTTGCGATGGGTTTTTATCATCCAACCTATGATGGAATTAAGGTCAAGCAGCTGCCTGAAAATTTCAGCATTGTCGGAATGAGCCAAAGCTGTTATTTGCTGATCGCCCGGAAATGCTCTTTTAATTGACCGATGGATATATTGAGATAAAAGGATAAATCAGCCATACAATGTAAGGGCTGATTTATTTTCCATCGTCTTCTTCCAGGTTTTAGATTTTTCTACGTTGAGCCAGCTTGCCCAGAGTATTCAAAAATTAAATGTCCCACTGATAACATAAGTCTTTAAGATTCTCGCCGAGATCGCTGGCATCTTCTTCACTGATAAAATAGGCGCCGGTCTTTTCATAAAAATAACGACTGGAATTCAGGTTCAATACGCTGCATTGCATATGCTGGTAGGATTTTTCTCGACTTAAACCCAGACCCAATTGAACCAAATCACGTCCAATGCCGCGACCTTGAATATTTTGAAGCAAATAAAGTGCTCTCAATTCACTGATTGGTGCATCTACCGGAAAATTAAAAGCAGCAAAACCCAAAACTTGAGCATTTTCTTCATAGACAAATACCCGTCGATTCTCCTGTTCAAGCACAGAACGCCACAAAGCGGCTCTTTGTTCTACACTCAACTTATCGAGAATCTCTGGTTTAATGATATTTTGATAGCTTTCATGCCAGCTTTGTACATGCACTTGGGCAATCGGCAAGACATCGTGTTGGGTGGCAAGTCGAATCATTATTTTTAAGCCTTGTTTTTTAATTATTCAATTTCACAATGACTAAAAAATATAAGATTTACAATACTGATTTTTAAATAATATTTAAAATGACTACTTTTATTTAAGCATAAAAAAAGACCACCAAATGGCGGTCTTTTTTCAAGTCATAAAGACTTATGCAGCCAATGCATCTTTAGCTTTAGAAGCTAAAGCAGCAAACGCAACTGCGTCATGCATAGCGATGTCAGCAAGTACGCGACGGTCGATAATCACTTGAGCTTTTTTCAAGCCAGCGATCATACGGCTGTACGACAAACCATTTTGACGAGCACCAGCGTTGATACGTGCAATCCACAAAGCGCGGAATTGACGTTTCTTCTGACGACGGTCACGGTAAGCATATTGACCAGCTTTGATTACCGCCTGGAACGCTACGCGGTAAACGCGTGAACGAGCACCATAGTAACCTTTAGCGCGAGCAAGAATTTTTTTGTGACGGCGATGAGCCTGTACACCACGTTTTACACGAGCCATTTATAATCTCCTTAGATGTACGGGCACATACGACGAACTGAAGCAACGTCACTTACGTGAACCATTACACAGCCGCGCAATTGACGAATACGCTTAGCAGATTTTTTGGTCAAAATGTGGCGTTTGAACGCTTGTTTACGCTTAAAACCGTTAGCAGTCGCTTTAAAGCGTTTAGCTGCACCACGGCGAGTTTTCATCTTAGGCATAACAACCTCTTTTGAACACCTGTTCGGCTCGTTTGCACCATTACAAAACGACCTGCAGGTAAGGGAGCGAGTATTCTAAAGCATCTTTGTTTAAAACAAAAGCATCTTCACCCAATAAGCGAATTTAAAGAATGATTTCGCTCTGAAAATAGTATGCAAGACTGGATCAGGAAAATAGCTTCAGGCTTAGAACACGGCAAAGGCTGCATAGACAAATAGATAACGTCCAATTTTGGCGACGCTGACGATGAGCAAAAAACGGGCGAAGTTTTCTTTTAGCAGTCCCGCAATCAGGGTAATCGGATCACCAATGATAGGCACCCAGCTCAGCAATAAAGACCAGTAACCATATTTCTGATAGGTCGCTTGCGCTTTAAGCATCTTGTCTTTTGAAACTGGAAACCATTTTTTATTTTTATAATGCTCAATCTTGAGGCCCAGATACCAGTTGACGCAGGACCCCAGAATATTGCCCAGACTGGCCACGGCAATTAACAGCACTACATGCTGCTTGTTCTGTACTAAAAGCCCCAGTAACACAGCTTCAGACTGTAAAGGCAATAAGGTCGCTGCACCCAAGGCCGACAGAAATAGTAAAAACAGGCTCATTACAGCATTAACGGCTCAAGCCCATTTTTTTCTTGGCTTTACTGTATTCCCAACTGGACCAAACAACTGCTGTCACCATCGCCATGATCCGCGCCCACTTATACTGCTCATTGAGCGGTGCAATTGCAGCACGTAAAATCTGCTGATCTTTGGTATTTAGGGCAGCGATTACCTGATCGATATGCACAATTTCAGCAACATACAGCACTAAACATGCAGCAATGCCGAAAAGAATGCTCCAGTAAATCCGGGTATTACTTTCAACAATCTTGGTAAAGTTCAGAAGAAAATCGTTCATATATCCATCCAATAAAAAACCACCGTAAGGGTGGCTTTATTTGCTTAAGGCTATTTTAGCATAAAGGCTGCAGCTTAACTGACCTGTATCGCCAGCGCTTTCTGAACCGCAGGACGAGCATTCAAGCGATCAATATATTTGGAAACTTCAGGATAATCTTCCAGATTAATCTGCTGCCAGTCATGCCGTAATAACCACGGAAATATCGCCATATCTGCAATCGAATATTCGCCGGCAACATAATTTTGCCCGACCAGTTGTTTATTCAACACGCCATACAAACGTTTGCTTTCATTGACATAACGATCTGTGGCATAAGCAATCCGCTCAGGTGCAAAACGGCTAAAGTGATGATTTTGTCCGAGCATTGGTCCCAGACCGCCCATCTGCCACATCAGCCACTGTTCAACCTGAATACGCTTCACTTCATCATCTGGATAAAACAGACCTGTTTTTCGACCCAGATATTGCAAAATCGCACCTGACTCAAAAATTGAAATGGCGCGGCCATTTGGCCCATCCTGATCAACAATTGCCGGGATTTTATTATTGGGAGAAATAGCCAGAAAATCGGACTGAAACTGGTCATTTTCCAGAATATTGATGGGAATAATTTGATATTCCAGCCTCATTTCTTCTAGAGCAATACTAATTTTATGGCCGTTGGGGGTGCCCCAATAATATAAATCGATCATTTTTTTTAATACTCCCTGCACCTTTGCTGTGCGATGATGTACTCAACATAGAGGATTTAGAAAGAAACAACAAGCCTGCATTTAAAAATTATTTTTCAATAAATATCAAAATCTTATTAAAAATTTATATAATTTTTTATTTTTGATCTTGAAAATTTCAGCCCCAAACACATATTTATTTCTGCATAAGGATTGCGTCAATCTTATGCCCTGTCGATGTCTCACATGACAGATCTTATTTTCTTGTTTTTATAACTTTGCTTAAGTGAGAAGGTTCTAATCATGAGTAACTTAAATCTTCATCCATTATTTCGTCGTAGCATCGGTTTCGATCGTCTGAATGACTTTATTGACTATGCCATGCAAAGCGATGCACCGAATTATCCACCGTATAATATCGAAAAGCATGGTGAGAATAATTACCGCATCGTGGTGGCAACTGCGGGTTTTCGTCAGGAAGAACTCGACATTCGTCTGGAAAATAAGTTGCTGACCATCTTAGGCAAGCCTGAAAATCAAAACAATGACAGTATTGAATTCCTGCACAAAGGCATTGCACGACGTGCATTTAAATTGTCTTTACGTCTGGATGAATATATTGAGGTCCAGCAGGCAGATTATGAAAATGGTTTATTGATCATCGACTTGCAACGCATTATTCCAGAAGAAAAATTGCCGCGTCAAATCCCGATTGGCAATAAACTGCTTATTGCAAACGATGAAAAATCAGTGGAATAAGCTTGATTAAGTACGCAAAGGAAGGTCCGCAAGGGCCTTTCTTTTTGGCTACAGATTACCTAAGCTCATGGAGGCAATACGCTTTCTGATCATAAAAATAAACCATGACTGCGCCAGAAAACATCCTGTTTCATCAAGCTAGCCCGATCATGCGCACTACGGGATATTTGCTGTTTTGTTATCCGATCGGAATATTCAGCATTTTTTATTTCAGCAGTGTGCGTAGCAATTCCAGTTTTTTCCAAGGACTATTATTTTTATGGCAGGAGTCTCCTGACTTTTATATTTATATTGGCGGCTTTCTTGGTCTTTCGCTGTTTATGCTGGGAACCAAACTGAAAATAACCTCACACGCTATTTATTATACTTTGGCTGGTTTCCGCATCAGCCTGTGCTTAAAACGGCATTCGGTACAGTATAGTTTTCTAAATCCGCGCTATGCTTCTCTCAAAGCACATCTCAAATGCTGGCTCTATAACATGCCAGCGCATATCATCAGTCAACGCGATGGTACTTTGGATTTTAAATTGTGCCAGCCTGGTCTGATGAATCAAATTTGCCTCGGGTTTTTTCGGATTCAGCTATCGATGTTTTCCCGCCAGCAAGCTCAACAGATTATGCAGGCCATGCAAAGTGCCTGGAATTTTAAAGCATAAAAAAAGCCCTGCATATGCAGGGCTTTTTTCGCTTAATGAGTGCTTACTTTTTCTTTTTAGGACCAAGTAGCATACCCATTTGACGACCTTCCATTTTCGGCATCTGCTCAACAGTACCGAATTCAGCCACGTCAGCTTCAATTTTTTGCAATTGAGCTAGACCCAACTGTTGGTGCGCCATTTCACGACCACGGAAACGAAGCGTGATTTTCACCTTGTTACCTTCTTCAAGGAACTTGATGATTGCACGTAGTTTTACGTTGTAATCACCAACATCAGTACCCGGGCGTAGCTTGATTTCTTTCACCTGGACTTGATGTTGTTTTTTCTTCGCTTCTTTCTGCTTTTGCTTAAGATCAAACAAATGCTTGTTGAAGTCCATGATCTTACATACAGGTGGCTCAGCATTTGCTACGATCTCTACAAGATCAAGTTCAACACTTTCTGCTGCACGTAGGGCTTCAGCTAAGCTTACAATCCCTTTTTGCTCACCATTTTCGTCTACAAGACGGACTTCTTTCGCACGAATTTCATCATTCAAGGCAGGACGGTTTGATTTGTTACCGCCCTGTTGATTACGGTCAGGCTGTTTAATCGCTGTTACTCCACAATGTACCGGCCGCGTTCGGCTACGGCTGTTTTTACTAGGTCAACGAAAGCATCGATTGACATAGTACCCAAATTTTTTCCTGAGCGGGTACGCACGTTTACTGTACCTTCCTCTACTTCACGGTCCCCAAGTACCAGTAAGTATGGAATACGCTCTAATGTACGTTCACGAATCTTAAAGCCGATTTTCTCATTTCTCAAGTCAGAAATTGCACGGATACCGTTTTCTTTAAGTTTTGCGACGACTGACTCACAGGCTTCTGCTTGTGAATCGGTAATATTCATCACACAGGCTTGTACTGGTGCCAGCCAAGGTGGCATGAAGCCCGCATAGTGTTCAATCAGTATACCAATAAAACGCTCGAAACTACCAAGAATTGCACGGTGCAACATCACAGGCTGGTCACGATCGTTGTCTTCAGTTACATAAGATGCATCCAGACGTTCTGGCAAGTTGAAGTCACACTGAATGGTACCACACTGCCAGACACGGCCTAAGCAGTCTTTTAATGAGAATTCGATCTTCGGGCCGTAAAATGCACCTTCACCCGGTTGAAGCTCCCACTCAAGACCCGCTGCATCTAAAGCATCAGCCAAAGATTTTTCAGCCATATCCCAAAGCGCATCATCACCTACACGTTTTTCAGGACGTGTCGACAACTTCATTTGTACTTCTTCAAAGCCGAAATCTTTGTATACATCTAGTGTCAATTTGATAAAGTCTGCAACTTCAGGGCCAATCTGCTCTTTGGTACAGAAGATATGCGCATCATCCTGAGTAAAGCCACGAACACGCATAATGCCGTGTAATGAACCCGATGGCTCGTTACGATGACATGAACCGAACTCTGCCAAACGAATTGGAAGATCACGATAAGATTTCAAACCCTGGTTGAACACCTGCACGTGACATGGGCAGTTCATTGGCTTCACCGCATAGTTACGGCTTTCCGAATGTGTGGTGAACATGTTGTCTGCATAGTTCGCCGCATGGCCCGATTTTTCCCACAAGCTAAAGTCTACGATTTGTGGTGTTTTAATCTCTAGATAACCATTGTCCTGCTGGACTTTACGCATGTACTGTTCAAGGACTTGGTAAATGGTCCAGCCATTTGGATGCCAGAACACCATACCCGGTGCTTCTTCCTGCATGTGGAACAGATCAAGCGCTTTACCGATTTTACGGTGATCGCGTTTTTCCGCTTCTTCAATACGCTTGATATAAGCCGCAAGCTGTTTCTTGTCTGCCCAAGCAGTACCGTAGATACGCTGTAACTGCTCGTTCTTCGCATCACCGCGCCAGTACGCACCTGACATCTTGGTGAGTTTGAACGATTTCAAGAATTTGGTGTTTGGTACGTGTGGACCACGACACATATCCACATATTCCTGATGATAGTAAAGACCCATCTGGGTCTCATCTGGCATATCTTCAATCAGACGTAGTTTGTAATCTTCGCCGCGCTCAGTAAATACTTTGATGACTTCGTCGCGTGGCGTCATTTTTTTGATGACATCGTAGTCCTGATCGATGAGCTTTTTCATGCGCTCTTCAATCGCAGCCATATCATCTGGGGTAAATGGTTTTGCATTAAAAATGTCGTAATAGAAACCATCTTCAATGACAGGACCAATCACCATCTTCGCTTCTGGGAACAGCTGTTTAACCGCATGACCCACCAAGTGCGCACATGAGTGACGAATAATTTCGACGCCTTCATCATCTTTAGGCGTGATAATCTGTAAAGTTGCGTCTTCGGTAATTAAATCGCATGCATCAACCAGACGGCCATTTACACGTCCAGCGACTGTATTTTTTGCAAGACCAGGACCGATGCTTTGAGCAACTTCCATCACAGATACGGCATGATCAAACTGTTTTTGATCGCCATTTGGCAAAGTGATAATTGGCATAAGAAAATCCTTAAGGAGTGATGCCCCGTACCATGGAGCATATCACCGCGAGATTATGATCGAGGGAAAACCTCAAAAGATAAAAACGGTGGATAAATAAAAATCGATTCGAATTTTACACGGCTTGGCCGCATGATTAAACCTTTTCCCCAATAAAAATAAGATTTATCACCAAAACCATATCTGATTTAAAAAAA
This sequence comes from Acinetobacter lwoffii, assembly GCF_029024105.1. Taxonomy (NCBI): domain Bacteria; kingdom Pseudomonadati; phylum Pseudomonadota; class Gammaproteobacteria; order Moraxellales; family Moraxellaceae; genus Acinetobacter; species Acinetobacter lwoffii. The sequence continues at coordinate 2,605,812 of NZ_CP118963.1, forward strand.
CTTAAGCTCATTTTTTAGTTCAGAATTTTATTATTCCCGAAAAGTGTCCCATGCCATAAATTTTCTCTTGCTGTAGCTATAAAGCTGGGCAAATTGCGGAATGACAGCTTCACTTTGTGTCGGTCTCAAAAAGACATAATCATCCACTTGTAGCCCGCAGTATTTAGGCACCAAAACCATTTCCTGATTACTGCTGCGACCATACAACATATGCGGTCGACTTTTTTCAGGGTAAATATAATCTGCTCGCCAATAGCCCCCGTAAATAAATACGGCTTTATATTGATGTGGAAGATGATTTAGTAATTCCAAACCGGGAATCTGGCTACAAGGCAACACTTTTAAAATGGGTGCGGCAATCCATAAAGCACAGCTTAAAGCAGACAAATTTTCCAGATCAAAATCACTGGGCTTAAGCAGCATCGAGCCAAAGGCCAGATCATTACAGACACTTTGCTGGCAATGCTGCATAAAGGTCGGACTGCCCCCGCCGTTAAAACACAGACCTTCATGCCATAAATTGGGAAATTGCTGCTGAATCATCGTTTTGTATTGTTGATAAATCTGCTGTGATTGCTGATAACTTTTTTCTGGGCTTTTCAAAATTTTTGGCAGTTTGGCGACATGTGCATCATAGCCCATTAGACCCGAAAGTTTGAGATAAGCCGCGTTGTGCTGAATCAATTTGAGCAAAGCTATAAATTGCTGCTGCGTTTGTACGCCGCCACGATGCAGTCCCACATCAATTTCAATATTTACGTTCAGGCAGATGTTCAGGTTTTGAGCGAGTTGCAGATATTGCTGCAGACGTTCTATATCATCGATCAGCCATTGAATATTGCTTTGGTCATTTAGTGCCTGCTGATCAGGGAAATTTTGATAAAAGCGCTGTACCGCATGGATCGGCAACGGTTTACCCAGCAAGATATCTACCTGTTCAAATGCGCTGATAATTTCTAAAAGATGGGGTAAATGAAACAGCATAAAGCGCTGGGTATTCAGCTTTTCACTGGCCAGTTTGAGTAGCTGAATGCTGGCTAAGGACTTCACCACCAGACGCGGTTTTAACTTCGGAGGCAATTTTGACTGTACATAGTCCAAATTACGTTGATAGGTTTTTAAATCTAAAATCAGTTGCGGTGTGCCAGTTCCCTGCTGTTTTAAGTCTTGTGTCAGTTGCTGAAAATAATTCGATTGCATCACCCAAGCCTCAGTTTCCAGATAAAAATAATTGTTTTAGGTAGGGATTCAGCCATTTTTGCTGTGGATCCAGTTGCTGACGTAATCTTATAAAATCATCCCATTTCGGGTAGAGATCACGTAGCGAAGCAGCGCTCATGCTATGCAACTTGCCCCAATGCGGTCGCCCCTGATATTTCTGTAAAATCGGCTCGACCAGATCAAAGATCGCGTGATAATCCTGTTTATAAAACTGATGGATGGAAATGGAAACTGAATCACGCTGATAAAAAGGACTCAGCCAGATATCATCCCCTTTGATATAACGGAACTCGATCGGAAAGAACATCGGTACCGGATGTTTGCGTAAAACATGCAGAATCTCGTCCAGACACTGCAAGCCTTGCTCAACTGGAATCTGATACTCCATTTCATTAAATTTGGTATTGCGTGGAGTCGGGAAAATTTGATTTGACCAATCCACATAGCAAGTCGGTTTTACAAATACGCTCAGCAGTTTTTGCAGATAGGGATTTGTCTTTGGGAAGAATCGTGTCAATTCAGAACATAGGGTTAATAAAGCATCTTCCGAAGGCCAGGTGTCCTGTCTGGACTGAATTGCGTCATCAGTTTCATTCAAGGTTTTCAACATCACCTGATCGGCATGCAGAAAAGCCCAAAATTCGATATGCCGGTGCCGATGCTTCCATTGATCAATATGCGCGAATACGTCTTTTAATGAACACAGCCGAATCTGTTCTTTTAATTTATATCGTGGTCGATTTTGCAGAGTAATTTGGGTCAATATACCCAAGCTGCCCAATGCTACCCGTCCAGCCTGAAATATCTCGGTATTTTGCTGACGATCACATTGCAACAGCTCGCCATCTGCGGTCAGTAATTCAAAGCCTTCCACAAAAGCGGATATGCAAGGTAAATCGATGCCCGTGCCATGCGTTCCAGTCGAAATCGCTCCGGCCAGAATTTGTTGGTCTATATCACCCTGATTGATTAAGGCCTGATTGATCGGTGTCAGATCTTTCCCCAAATCATATAAACGCGTACCGGCGTACACGGTGCACTGTGTTTTCTCTTGATCAAAGGCAACCATACCTTTGAACTGATCGAGATTAAGCAACACCTCATCTGTCTTGGCCAAGGGGCTAAAGGAATGTCCTGCACCCACTGCACGAATGTGTGCATGGGTCTTCACTAAACTTTGTAATTCACTGATCTGGCTGGGCTGAACAATCCGAGCAGTACTGAACTGGCTCCCTGACCAATTTCGCCAAATTTTATCCGCCTGTTGTATTTTCATTATTATTCTCTGGCTCATATTATTTTAATGATTCAACTAGAGTAAAATACCTAAAAAATCAAACTTGGGAACCCATGCGTTCAGAACATTTAAGTAGGGTTAAATATTTTTATTAATATTCAAATACTTAAAATTTGTAAAATCGTACTCGACTAAAGCATAAATGCAAGATTTCTGAGAAATACATATCTTTTCAACAGGATATGAAAATAAATATAGAACGGAGTTTTACAATGGTTAGCGCATATGATGAATTACCGCGTACCCCCGCGAATTTTGTAGCATTATCACCTTTACGCTATCTTGATCGTGCAGCTTATATCTATCCAAATCAGAACGCGATTATTCATGGTAAGCGCCGGATCACCTGGCGTGAGAAATACAACCGTTGTCGTCAGTTTGCCAACCAACTCCAAAATTTAGGCATCGGTAAAAATGATACCGTGTCTGTCCTGCTGCCTAACGTCCCTGCCATGATCGAAGCGCATTTTGCTGTGCCGATGGCAGGCGCAGTCCTCAACACCTTAAATACCCGCCTGGATGCCAAGACACTTGCCTTTATGCTGGAGCATGCCGAAAGCAAAGTATTATTGGTTGATCCTGAATTTACTGCACTTGCCACTGAAGCGCTTGCCCTGATATCACAAGACATCTATGTGATTGATGTGGCCGATGAAGAGTTTGAAGGTGAAGACAAGCGTATTGGCCAAATCGAATATGAAGACTGGATTGCGCAAGGCGATGCAAACTTTGAATGGCATTTACCTCAAGATGAATGGGATGCTATCAGCTTAAGTTATACCTCCGGTACCACTGGCAATCCGAAAGGCGTGGTCTATCATCATCGCGGTGCCTACATTAACGCAGCCAGTAATATTATTGCCTGTGGCATGACACCACGTGCCACCTATTTATGGACACTACCGCTATTCCACTGTAATGGCTGGTGCTTTGCCTGGACCATGGCGGCCAACGGCGGAACCAACGTTTGCTTGCGTAAAGTCGATGCTGAACTGATCTTTAAACTGATTGCTGAACATAAAGTCGATTACTTCTGTGGTGCACCGATTGTCCTGTCGATGTTGATCAACATGCCTGAAGAGAAAAAGACCAAGCTTGAGCACCGTGTCGAGGTCATGGTTGCTGGTGCTGCACCTCCTGCAGCAATCATTGAAGGCATGCGAAATATCGGTATTAACGTGACGCATGTTTACGGCTTGACAGAAACCTATGGTCCTTCTGCACTCTGCGCATCTCAAGCGGGCTGGAGTGATTTATCCATTCAGGAACAGGCGCAGTTGCACTCCCGTCAAGGCGTACCATATCCATTACAAGATGGCATGAAAGTGCTTGATCCCGATACCATGCAGGAAGTTCCACACGATGGCCAGACCATGGGCGAAATCATGTTCCGTGGCAATATCGTGATGAAAGGTTATCTGAAAAATCCTGAGGCGACAGCAGAAGCCTTTGCTGGTGGATGGTTCCATACGGGAGATCTGGCTGTATGCCAACCGGATGGTTATGCCAAAATTACCGACCGTTCCAAAGATGTGATTATTTCTGGCGGAGAAAATATTTCATCGCTTGAAGTCGAGGAAGTGCTGTATCAACATCCGGCGGTGCTGACTGCGGCGGTAGTCGCCAAACCTGATCCACGCTGGCAGGAAGTTCCTTGTGCTTTTATTGAACTCAAAGAAGGTACCCAGGCCACAGAAGAAGAAATTATGGAATTCTGCCGTGAACATCTGGCCCGTTTTAAAGTGCCTAAGGATGTGGTGATTACCGAAATTCCAAAAACCTCGACCGGAAAATTACAGAAATTTGTTTTACGTGAGTGGGCCAAAGAACGTGCGCAAGGTGAGTTCTCTTAACCGCATACAAGTATATTTTTTTCAAAATCTACTCAATAAAAAATCGTGCTAAGAAAACTTAGCACGATTTTTATTTGAAATAACCTCCCCCAAACCCTCTCCTATAAGGAGAGGACTTTAAGGAACTTACATCTCTACCATTTCCACGCCATCAATACGGGCAACGGTCATCAAGTCCTTATCACCACGACCTGAAACCGTCGCAAGAATAATTTGATCCTTGTCCATGGTCGGTGCAAGTTTGGTCACGTATGCCATGGCGTGTGCGCTTTCCAACGCCGGAATAATACCTTCAATCTTGGTCAAGTCGCGGAAACCTTGTAGCGCTTCTTGGTCATTAATTGGTACGTATTTAACACGATCCATATCTTTCAGGAAGCTATGTTCCGGACCCACACCCGGATAATCCAGACCTGCAGAAATTGAATGGGTTTCGATAATCTGACCTTGTGCATCCGACATTAAATAAGTACGGTTGCCATGCAGTACACCGACATGACCGGCATTCAACGGCGCAGAGTGCTTGCCTGATTCAATCCCATGACCTGCTGCTTCAACACCATACATTTTCACATCTTGGTCATTCAGGAATGGATAGAACAAGCCCATGGCATTGGATCCACCACCGACACATGCCACTAGGGCATCTGGTAAACGGCCAGCCTGTTCCAGAATCTGACGGCGTGCTTCACGACCAATGATCGACTGGAAATCACGAACCAGTTGCGGATATGGATGTGGACCTGCCACGGTACCAATGACGTAGTAGGTTGAATCAACATTGGTCACCCAATCACGCATGGCTTCGTTCATGGCATCTTTTAATGTTTTGGAGCCACTTTCTACCGGCACAACCGTCGCACCTAATAAACGCATACGGTAGACGTTCATCGCCTGACGTTTTACATCGTCTGCGCCCATGAATACTACGCATTCAAGACCTAAACGTGCTGCGATGGTGGCCGTCGCCACACCGTGCTGGCCTGCCCCTGTTTCGGCAATAATACGTTTCTTGCCGGAAAGCTTCGCCAGTAAGGCCTGACCGATTGTATTATTTACTTTGTGCGAACCGGTATGGTTCAGGTCTTCACGTTTCAGGTAAATCTGTGCGCCACCCAACTCTTTCGACCATCGTTCAGCATGATATAAAGGACTCGGACGACCGACGTAAAACGCCATGTCACGGTCAAATTCTGCCAAAAACTGCGCATCATCTTTCATACGGAAATAGAGCTTTTCCAAGTCTTCTAAAGCCGCCATGAGTGTTTCTGACACAAAACGTCCGCCATGAATACCGAAATGCCCGCGTTCATCCGGGAATTGGGTATAGTCAACTGCCTGACTGTTCTGGCTAGTACTTTGCTGATCCACGATGGACTCCTTGCATAAAGCGTTCTATGAGTTGTTGGTCTTTAATACCTTTTGCGGACTCGACACCGCCACTCACATCCACGGCATAGGCCTGTGTGGTGAGAATTGCCTGTTCGATATTGTCAGGATTTAAACCGCCTGCCAAGACCAAGGGAAGATTGAGTTTGGGAAATGTATCCCAATCGAAGCTGTGCCCTGTGCCGCCTTTCAGGTCAGGATGCCATGCGTCTAATAGTACTGCACTTGCGCCTGCATCTTGATAACGCTGAATTTCTGCAACCACATCCAGATCAGGTTGCACCCGAATGGCTTTATACCAGCGGCGTCCGACCTGCTGGGCGATGGCCTGACATTGTTCAGGTGTTTCATCGCCATGAAATTGCAAAATATCGAGCGGAACGGTTTTAAGAATATGCTGAATTTCATCTGCGCGACTATTTACAAATAAACCTACGGCCTGCACATAAGCCGGAACCGCCCGGATCAGGATTTCAGCCTGCTCTAAAGTAACATGTCGTGGACTCGGTGGATAAAACACAAACCCTATCGCATCACAGCCAGCATTGACTACGGCATGTACATCTTCAACTCGGGTGATTCCACAAATTTTGGCACGGGTTCGCATATTATGTTGGCTCTAGATCTACCAATGTATTGAACAATCTATAAGATTGGGGCAAATCATTGTAATGCAATTTTTCTGACTTGCGTAAAGTTCATCTGGATTATTCTCTATGCAGATTGTGTATAACTCATATTGACTTTATACTGCGCTCACTTTGCAGCAAATCCAAGCCTTCAGGCTTTAGGGAAGCTGGTGTAAATCCAGCACTGCCCCCGCAACGGTAAAAAATGAAACGTCTATCAATTTAAACTCTTCGGTTTACACCACTGCATCTTGATGTGGGAAGGTGGATATACAGCAAAGTCGCTGCTTTGCACATTTAAGTCCGGAAACCTGCTTGCTGTGTTCTATAACTCAATCATTCACGGGGAAGTGAATGTATGGAGCTTTAACATGTCACTTCATTGTCAACCTACTGCCTTAGTAGGTGCGATCGCACTTGCGTTGGGTTTTACTTCATCTGTCCATGCCGCCGAGCAAAAAGTTGCAAAAGCATCTTTAGATACCATTGTGGTGACTGCCACACGTTCTGAAGAAAAGATAGAAAATGTGCCTGCGCGGATTTCAGTGATTGATGAAAAAACCATTCAACAATCTCCTATTGCAGATTTAGGTTCTCTACTGAATAGAGAAGCATCTATTAACATTGTGCAATCAGGTGGTATTGGTCAAACGACATCTGCGTTCCTTCGTGGTACAGATTCAAAGCACCTTCTATTTTTAAAAGATGGCGTCAGTTTAAATACCGCTCTAGATGGTGGCTCTAATATTCCTTATATAGATTTAAGCGATATTGAACGTATTGAAGTCTTAAGAGGTCCTGCATCCGTTCAGTATGGTACAGATGCGATTGGTGGTGTCATCAATGTGATTTCGGCTACACCTAAGAAAACAGGTATCTCATTGACCAATGAGATAGGTGAAAATCATACCTATAAATCTATTGTTGGCGCAGATTTTGTAGATCAGTCAGGTTTATACGCTCAAATTAAAGCTCAGCGCCTTGAAAGCGGTGGAACTCCCGTTACAAATAAAGCAAAAGAAGATGCAGGATACGATCAAAAAGGTTACAGCGCAAAATTGGGTCTCGACCAAGAGAAATACAGCGCCAGCCTAAGTTTTAGTAAAAATGAGGGAACAAATGTCTATTATGGTGGTTCTCAAGACTTTCTTAACCAAGTTTTTATCACAAAAGCAAGTACAACGCTTACAGAAAACCTTGCACTAAATGCGCAATATGCAAATTTCAAAGATGAATTACTTGGATCTAGAAGCAGCTATATGTTCAATACTGAACGTGATGAAGCTGATCTTAACCTTAATTTGAAGATTTCAGAAAGTCAAAAAGTCATCTTAGGTGCAGCATTAAATCAAGCCAATATCGAGAGCTATGCTATTCAAGGACAAAAGCAAGATTTAGATAGTATCGGATACTATGTTCAACATAATTACGATTCCAATCAGCTACATACCCAAGCTGGTTTACGCTTAGAAGATCATGACCAATTTGGTAGCCATGTAGTCGGTCAAATTGCAGGTCGATATAACCTTACTGATACAACGAGTATTTACAGCAATATCGGTACAGGCTTTAAAGCACCAACTGGGAATCAATTATTCTATTCTGATAGTAGTGAGTGGAAAGGAACTACGTACATCACTAATGGTAATCCCAATTTAAAACCCGAAGAAAGTATTTCTTACGAAATCGGGATAGATCAAATATTAACGGATCATTTCAGTACATCTTTATCCTTATATCAAACTAAAGTTAAAAACCTAATTTCGCCTGATTATAGTTGGGACGATCTGACAAATACGTCAACAACAGACTTCATTAACACAGCCAAAGCAAAAATGACTGGTGGTGAATTCGGTCTAAAATGGCAAAAAGATGATTTATTTATGAGTACTGAATACGCTTATGTCAAAACTCAAGATGAACAAACAGGTTTAGAACTTATTCGTCGTCCCCGCCAATCGCTTTCAACAACGATTGGATTAGAAAATAATGTATATGGTTTGAGTGCGACATTAACTGCGAAATCCACATCTAAAATTTCTGCTTCAAAAAACTCGAAAGAACTGCCTGGCTATGCCACGGTTGATCTGAATGCGTATTGGAATCTCAATCCGCATCTTAAAGTCTTTACAAATATTCAGAATATCGGTGACAACAAGTTTAAGACTGCATCTTATGGTGGTGATGAATTCTATATCAACGGTGGCCGTCTCGCTTCTGCAGGCATCACCTTTAAATACTAAGCCCTAAACAGCAAAAAACTTTAAAACAGCGCAGTTTATGGATAATGTTATGACCGACATTATCCTTTTTTATTATCTTCATTAAAAATTCAAGGAACACATATGGGCCACCGTTTAAGTAAAATCTACACGCGCACAGGCGATTCGGGTACTACAGGGCTTGGTGATGGCTCACGCGTTGCCAAAGATGACTTGCGTATTACCGCGCTGGGTGATGTCGATGAACTGAATGCCGTGATTGGCGTATTACGTGCACAAATTTCAGCAAGTAACATTGAAGATCAAGCCGCTTGGGATAAATCTTTAAGCCTGATCCAGCACTGGCTATTTGATCTGGGCGGTGAAGTGTGTATTCCAGGTTTTAATCTGGTGCAACCGGTATCAATTGAGTTTTTAGAAAATGATATCGACCGCATGAATGAAGCGTTGCCGATGTTAAAAGACTTTATTCTGCCTGCCGGAACGCTGGTGTGCAGCTTTGCCCATCAGGCGCGTGCAGTCTGCCGTCGCGCAGAACGCAGCGTGATGTCCGTGCATCACCGTGACCAAAATATTCAGGCAGCGTCACTGCAACTACTTAACCGTTTATCGGACTGGTTATTTGTCGCATCACGCACCCTGCAACGTGCTGAGGGCGGCTCCGAAGTACTATGGCAAAAAAATATCAATGACAGCATCGAAAAGTAAAATTATGTTTCAAGTTAGCATCTAAAAATACACGTCAGATGTCTCTTGATTTTACAGAGCATCTGACGAAAATAGAAAGTGTCATCCTTTTGTCATGTAGCCCTCGCAAAATGAACTTAACTTTCCCACTCATGGGCATCTTATGCACATAATTGGTCATCGTGGTGCACGTGGTGAAGCCCCTGAAAATACCTTGGGCGGTTTTCAATATATTCAGGAGATCGGCATTCGCGCCGTTGAGTTTGATGTTCGTCAGCTCAAAGACAATGCCTTAATCATCATGCATGATGATGACTTTGTGCGTACCACCGGTTTGCAGAAGCATCTATACGAGTGTAACCGTCAAGATCTTACCCAATATAATCACGCAGTGGCCTGGTCAGAATGGAATAAAATCGAAGCGACACCATTGCTCGATCAAACCTTAAATGTCATTCGAAATTTTGAGCATATTGAAGTCGAAATTAAAAGCGTAGCATCTGAAGCAGCAGCTGAAAAAATCGCGTTTGAAGTCGAACAACAACTGCAAGGCTATGAACAAGCGGCTATTATTACCAGCTTTGATGCCAAAATTCTGGATGCGTTGCAACAGCAAAACTCACGTTTAAAACGCGGTTTATTGATTGAAACCGATGTCAAACATCAGGCCATTGATCAGGCGTTGGAACTTGGATGCTGTCATATTGGCTGGATGGATGAACTGGCCAGTAAAGACCTGATTCAGGCTACGCAGGCTGCCGAGTTAAATATCAGTGTCTGGACAGTCAATGATGTCACCCGTGCCAAACAGCTGCGAGACTGGGGTATTCAGGGGCTGATTACCGATTATCCAAAATTGATGCTACAACAACTCTAAATAATCTCTCTTAGCCTTGATTGATCTAGGTATTTCTTGATCCAGTTCATTTCGATAATGCAATAATGAAAGTGTGAATTTTCCTTAATCAGATTTTATTTGAAAGTGAGATTAAGTTGCCCAACATCTATATTCTGCAAATTTCCTGGTAATATTGTAGAAATTATGAACAATGATTTTCCTCTGATTCATTCGGTTTCCATTTTCTGAGAGAGTGATAATCCTCAGTCACTTAGTCGGAAATCAGAGCCTGTCTACGCTCGCAAAATGGTCACTTCTGCCCTACTTATTCTGTTACCGACAAGTACAATACAACCGTACAATAATGCTAGTGATGCCTTAGGGCACATGCTAATATGGACAAGATAGGCTGCTGTTAAAACCAACAGTAGTTTCTGCTTTTTGTTATACCTTCCGAGGTTCTAGGAGTGCTGTTGGAGATGAATGCTCCCTTACCCAAAGCCCCCATCAACTGGATTGCTGTGTTTGCATTGGTATTCTTACCGATTGTAGCCCTGATCGCGATTCCGTTGTATGCGTATCACCATGATTTTAGCGCTGCCGCTTGGATCAGTATGTTTGTTTTACTGGGCGTAAGCAGCCTCGGCATTACAGCAGGATACCATCGCCTGTGGGCACATCGTGCTTATGAAGCCACTTTACCATTAAAAATCATCTTGATGATTATGGGTACATTTGCTGTACAGAATAGTATTTTATTCTGGGCATCTGGTCACCGTACCCATCACCGTCATGTCGATGATGTTGATCAAGACCCGTACTCGATCAATAAAGGCTTCTGGTATGCACATATTGGCTGGATGTTACGTGATTATCCATCTGGTGCTGCCAACTATAAAAATGCGCCAGATCTATTAAAAGACAAAGTGGTGATGTTTCAGGACAAATACTACGTTCCTTTAGTGATTGCTGTTCATGCTGCGATTTTATTGCCAATTGGCTGGGCAGTCGGCGATGTATGGGGCGTGTTGCTATTGGGTGGATTAATGCGTTTAATCCTGAGCCATCATGTAACCTTCTTCATTAACTCACTGTGCCACATGTGGGGAAATCGTCCTTATACCGACGAAAATACTGCACGTGACAACTTCGTACTCGCGGTTGCAACTTGGGGTGAGGGTTATCATAACTATCACCACATTTTCCAATACGATTACCGTAACGGCGTGAAATGGTGGCAGTACGATCCAACTAAATGGTTGATCTGGACTTGTTCTAAACTTGGTTTAGCTAAAAACTTGCGCCGTATTCCTAGCTTCAATATCAAAAAAGCAGAATTGGCGATGAAGTTTAAATATGCCGAACAGGATCTTGCGGTGTATGGTCATGATGTTTCTGAAGATATCTCAGCGGTAAAAACCAAGATCGCACAGGAATATGATGCATTTACCCAAACCTTAAATGACTGGGCGAAGTTGAAAGAACAGGAAATTCAGGTCAAGAAAGCGTCTATGGCTGAAAAAATCCATCAAATGGATGACAAGCTGAAAGTTGAATTCCAGCTGGTTGAACAGCGTCTTTCTCATCATCGTCAAACCTTGAATCTACTGGTTCGTAATTTGAAAAAATCTGCAGTTTCTCAATAAAAACTGTTGAAAATTAAAGCCCCGATTGGGGCTTTTTTTATGCCCGAAAGATAACGTGAACTCTCGCTTATACAACAGTTTTATACAGCTATCTTTGTTATAGTTCATGTATTCCAATCCTGTACTGATGCTATGTATTTTAAATCTCGCTATCAAACACTACCTGCTCGCCTCTATCATCATCAAGTTCCGCTGCCGTTAAAAGGTGCAAAAGCCGGACATTTTAATGCAGCTTTGGCAGAACAACTGCAATGGTCGGACGAAGACAAGGCGCAATGGGTCGAGATTTGTAGTGGTCAGAAAGTCTTTGCTGAGTTTGAACCTTTGGCTATGGTCTATGCAGGTCATCAGTTTGGACAATGGGCAGGACAATTGGGAGATGGTCGCGGGTTATTGATTGCTCAAATTCTGGATCAGAATCACCAGACCATTGACCTGCATTTAAAAGGTGCTGGGTCTACGCCTTATTCACGCATGGGCGATGGTCGTGCAGTACTGCGCTCAGTTATTCGTGAGTATCTGGCCGGTCATGCCTTGAATTGTTTGGGTGTCGCATCGAGTAATGCAGTCGGTTTTACTTCATCAATACAAGGTATTCAACGTGAAAAACTGGAACCGGGCGCGATGATGTTGCGTACTTCGGATTGTCATATCCGTTTCGGTCATTTCGAATGGATCAATCAGTATCAGCCAGATCTGCTAGCTGAATTTACCCAAAAATGTATCGAATGGCATTATTCGGAATGTCTGCAAGACGAACAGCCGATTCTGAGCTTTGCCACCAAAGTTATTCAGCGCACTGCGGTGATGATTGCCAAATGGCAACTGGTTGGTTTTGCACATGGCGTGATGAATACTGACAACCTGAATATTACCGGTTCAACTTTGGACTTTGGTCCTTATGGCTTTATGGAGCGCTTCCGTCCGAACTGGATCAATAACCACTCGGATTATCAAGGGCGTTATACCTATCAGCAGCAGCCAAGTATCGGACATTGGAATTTGTGGCAATGGTTAAACAATCTGGTCCCGCTCTGCCCTACAGATTATGACAAAGAACAATGGAAACAGGATTTAGCTGCATGTCTGGAGCATTATGAACCAACATTCTTGGAACATTATAAACATGGTTTAAACCAGAAAATGGGCTTGCCAAGTTTCCATAAAGACAGTTTTGACTGCGCGATGGTATTTCTGCGCATTTTGCAAAGTGAACAACTGGACTACACCCAGAGTTTTATCCGGTTGCAAAATAAAGACTATGAAGTCCTTAAAGATGATTGTCTGGATCGTCGTCAGTTTGAAGCATTTTTGACACAATATGAAAGCATTCGAGAACAACAGGATATAGAAGAATTAGACGCCGCCATGCAACTGGCCAATCCACATTATATTCTGCGTAATCATATGGCACAGAAAGCCATTGAACTGGCAGAGCGGGATGATTTTTCTGAAGTAGACCGCCTGTTTAAATTATTGAGTCAGCCTTATCAGAAACAGCCAGATCTGGAACAGCCTGAAGATTTAGCACCCTTGCCAAGTGATGTGCCTGAAGTGATGGTCAGCTGTTCGTCTTAAAATTTTCTATTGGACTACAGATGACATTATGATGATCTGAACATTGAAAATATGAACCACATGTCTCAAGAATCAGCATCTTTATACTTCACTATTGCATGTAATCAGCAGTCTATTGAAGATTTCATCTTGTAATACCACCTTGATCAAATATCTCAAGTTCAAGTGTGGTATGCCGATGAGGATCTGCTAAACCTAGAACAATCCACACAGCCTCTAGGCATACGACTGAATATCGGTGCGGTACAGCTACATGATGATTTCACACAACAGGTCTACTTGTGGTTGCATCGACTCAAAACAAATACCAATATCTTGCAGTTGACTGAAACCTATCGTAAAGCCCTGCATTTGTACATTCAAGCGTTTAATGAGCAAAGCTCGGGTTTTCATCTCACGCATCAACTTTTAGGTTTACTCAGCGAACTTAATATCGAATTTCATGTGCATAGCCACTTAAATACTTCCTCTGAACAAGAAACATTCACAGAGCCCTTAACATCAATGGCTGACACCCCATTCACAATCACAGAATCAGCGAGCTTTCGCATAAGTTCAGAATGCTTAACCGCCCAACAGCTACAAGAATATTTTCAAGGCATGCGGTTCAATATTCTTTTTGATCAAGGTCTAAATATTCGTTCACAAAAATATTTGGAGCATGCACAAACTAGCTTGCTGGAACTGCCATCTCGCTTAAATTCTGAACATCACGATTTAGATCAACACCTCCACTATCTCGTTGATCAACTCCACCCATATCAGTCTGTCTTACAAAAAACCTTTTTCAACCCTCATATTCAGCAATATATTCAAGCGCATGGGCATTTAGAAAATCCACATCATCGCAAGTTAAGTGTAACGAGCATACAAGCATTGTTTTCTTTGGGGCTCAGCCTTGATGTAGATTATTATTTTGCCTGTTAATTTATTCACAACTCAGCCAAAAACTGTGGATAATTTAAGCATTATCCACAGTTTTATGATGATTTATCAATAGCTTATGTCTTTATATCAAATTGCATCATTTACTGCTTTAAAACTTCCTGAAGTAACAGTCACCCAGCCTTTTGGTGAGGGTTGTGATGTATTTAAAGTGCTGGATAAAGTCTTTATACTGGCTTTTTATTTGCAAGGAAAAGCTGCGATTAATTTAAAAGTCGAGCCTGATCACGGTGCCATGCTTCGAGACATTTACCCTTATATTCATACGGGCTGGCATATGAATAAACAGCACTGGATTTCAGTTTATGAGGATGAACATCTGGACGAAGCTTTGATTGAAAATTTAGTGCTGAATTCTTATGAGTTAGTAGTATTAAAGTTAAAGAAAGTCGATCGGCAGCGAATTGAACTACTTAAAACAGTACGATAGGTTTTTACCTTGTTTATAGGAATGATGCATATAAAAAAATTTAAGATCTATCATCAAAATAATATTCAATATACCGTCAGTTATTGAGTTGCATTAAATGCTTCATCATAAAATACCTGGGCTTTGGGAAAATCCCCATCAAAACTGATCGCTTGAAAATATTCAGCTGGTACATTTTCCAAAACTAAATCGGCAATCGGTTGAAAACCCAAACGAGCATAATACTTGGGATCGCCTAATAGCACACAGCCTTTTGCATTCAATGCTTTCAGTCTGTCCAATGCTGCATATACAAGCCTTGAACCAATGCCTAAACCTTGTTGATCAGGCAAAACTGAAATAGGGCCTAATCCAAACCACCCTGCTGTACCCGAAGACATTGATACGGGAGAAACGGCAATATGCCCAACAATAGTGTTATTTTCAAGAGCGACTAACGATAACGTCAGTTGATGCTTCTTCCTTAATGCATTGATAATAAAATGTTCAGTATGACTTGAATATTCAATGTCTTTAAAAGCGTCTTTTGTTAACTCTTCAATTGCCTGAATGTCATCTATTTGCTCATCTCGGATCATGATATTCATTATTTTTAGCCCTCTTATATTTATCATTTTCAGATATAAAAAAAGCGAATAAGTTCTCACCTATTCGCTTCTCTTAAACATTAAAAACTTAATCAGTCTTCAGGATATTCAAAACGGTAACCGACCCCATACACCGCCTGAATCCACTCATGACGGTTACCGGTTTCAGCCGCATCTGAAATCTTGCGGCGTAAATTCTTGATATGACTGTCAATCACACGGTCAGCCACATCAAAACTATCCGGATTAATATGATCCAGCAATTGCGCACGTGAATATACCTGTCCGACATGTTCCAGGAATAACTCCAGCAAACGGAATTCAGTTGGCGTTAAATTCAAGGCTTTTTGCTGGTACCAGATGCGCTGTTGTGATTTGTCCATGCGGAATAAATCATTGCTTTCCGGTTCTGATTTACGATCCAGACGACGTAACACAGCCTGTACACGCGCGACCAGTTCCTTCGGGCTAAACGGTTTACAGAGATAATCATCTGCACCCATATTCAGACCCAATACCCGGTCAATTTCTTCAGTACGCGCGGTCACCATGATAATCGGTAAATCCGACTGTTCACGTACTTTACGGCAAATGGTCAGGCCGTCCATACGCGGCACCATCAAGTCCAGAATCATCAGACTCGGTTTACGCTGGGTAAAACTGTTATATGCTTCCTGCCCATCATGAAACATACTGACCTCAAAACCAGCAGCTTCCAGATAGTCTCGCACCAACTGTGCAAGTTCGATTTCATCTTCAACCAGCATGACATGTTTCATCAATCTATTCCCTTCATGGTTTCATTTGTTTAGGAAAGCTCAGCTTGCATCGTAAACCACCCAGTGGTGAATGTGCAAAGCTTAAGCTGCCGCCCAGCGCCTGCGTAATTTTACATGATAATGCCAAACCCAGTCCGGTTCCGCCAGTCGCCCGGGTACGAGAATCATCGACACGGTAGAAACGCTCACCAATACGCGCCAGTTGTTCATCAGTCAGACCAAACGGACTATCATCGATATATAAGGTCCATTCTTTATCATCTTGTGTCGTATGAATATGCACCTGCCCACCCGCTTCAGTATAGCGAATACTGTTACTGAGCAAGTTCGCCACAATCTGTTTAAAACGATCCAGATCCAGATTTAACTCAGTCCCCTCACCGTCTGCATTGACCGTCAATTCAGCTTGCTCAAATTTCGGCTGGAAGTTGATGAGTTCCTGCTGCACCACCTCCCACGGATTTACCGAGGAGAAATAAAATTGCAATTGCTGGGCATCGACCTGTGCCAGCGCGGCCAGATCTTGGGTCAGTTTTTTCAGGCTGTTTACCTGCGCCAGCATGGACGCAAAATGTTCAGGCGTTGGTTTACGAATCCCGTCCTGCATCGCTTCAATCTGTGCCTGTAAGACTGCTAGTGGCGTTTTCAACTCATGCGAAGTATCTGCCACCCACTGACGGCGTGAGGTTTCATGCTGATCCAGAATCACCGCCAATGCATTTAATTCATTGGATAAATCACCTAATTCATCATTCCGGTTCACTTTAACCTGATATTGATAATTTCCCTGAGTCAAGGCACGCGTACCATTGAGCAGACGTTGAATCGGCTTTTTAAAATAAGTCGCCAATAACAAGGACGCAATCAGACTCGCCAAAATACTGAGTGCATAAACCAAAAATAAATAACGCTTCTGGTTACTAAAGAAATTAATACTTAAGGCATCATCCTGATCCAGAACCGGTTTTAAGCCCAAATAGCCGACAATCTGATTATTCACCATAATCGGGCGATAAGAAACTTGCTCATCCGAAGCTTCACCCACTACAAAACGACGTTTTGCATCATACAGAGAGAGACGTGAACTGAGGCCGAGACGGTCCGGCATCTGGATAAACTGTTTCTTGCCAGTCGGTTGCTGTGCTGGCTGCTCACCATTTTTGCGATCAGTTCTAAACAGATTCTGATTAGAACTAAGCGGGAATTTTAAGCCTTCAAAGGGCTGAAACTGGGACGGCAAATTAGATGCCAGCACCCGTAACTCTTCTTCATTGACTTGACGTTGTGGTAACTCTGGATCCACCATACTCGGTGCCACTTGAGCCAGGGTCTGTTCCTGAAAATAACGCTGCTGCAAGGCAATATCATACTGACGGCGCAGCCACCAGCGTGATAATCGGTCATAATCATCTGGTGCGGCTTCACCTTCCATCTGGAGAATCTGTGCCTGAATCGCGTTGCCCCAGTCCTGATAGACTGCATAGACATCTGCCAGATTTTCAATCACATAATCCAGCTTCTGCATTTCGACATCAGCGACATAACGGGCGAAATTACGCTGCATATTCAGATGCAATACACCTAGACTTACCGTGGTAATGACCAGCGTGGTCAACAGCACGGTCAAAAATAGACGTAATGCAATGGGAATGCGGCGAATGTTCAAAATAGAAATCTCAATTTTTCTTCTATATTCATTATTGTAGCGAACACCGCAGCAAAAAACTCTTCATTGTTTCTTCATCTTTATTGTTTAATCTTTATCTGACATAGAATCAGCTTCTTGACGGGGATAAATACAATGCAAACCATGACAAAAATAGCTTTAATCAGTGCAAGTGTTTTATCAATGGGTGCGTTGACTGCCTGTCAATCCACCAGTAATGTCCCAAACAATGATCACCCCCATATGATGAAACATAATGATCACCCCCATATGATGAAACATCATGAAGGCAAAAAACAGCATCTAACTCCCGAACAGCGTGAACAGTTTAAGGCAAAGCGTGCAGAACGCATGCAGTTTGCCAAACAGCTTCAACAGGCCTGCGACAATAAAGCTGTGGGCTCGGCTGTTCAAATCAAGACTGGCGATAAAACCATAGACGGCACCTGCAAGATGGTCTTTAAAGCAGATCATAAAGAGATGAAAAGCCATCGCGACATGAAAGCTGAGCATCGTCCAATGCGTGCCGATATGCGTAGAGGCATGATGCACGGTGAAGTCTTGACGGATGCCAAACGTGCAGAATTGACTAAACAGTTTGATCAGCGCCTCGCTCAACGTCAGGCACATCAACAAGCCATGCTGCAAGCCTGTCAAGGCAAAAAAGACGGGACTGCTGCACAGATCAAGATGAGCGAACAAACCATCAATGGCAAATGTCATGTCCGTTTCCAGCCCACAGCCTCTACCTATTAATGCATAGGAATCAAGGCTTCACGACTAGCACCTTCGGGTGCTTTTTTATTGCGTGCTCTTTCATGCATACAGTTGACTATTCGTTTCCTGCAGAATATGGCTAAAGTCTTTATACTCAAGACCTTTAATGCGTCATGCAGATTAATCTTTGACTTTACAGTCACCAAGAAAACACCCCGAAAAGCTTGTACCGCAAGGGAAGTTGTTGCACGATTAGATCATTCCAAACCGTGTCAGTGAAGACAGGTTTTAGTTCATCTAAGATTATAACGCTGGTTCAACCAGTATTGAGGAAACCGATATGCCACAATACAAAGCGCCTTTACGTGATATGCAATTTGTGTTGCATGAATTATTAAATGCTGAACAACACTATGCAAATCTCCCTGCATTCCAAGAAAACGTAAGCCGTGAGCTGGTAGATCAGTACTTAGAAGCTGCGGCCGACTTCTGTGAAAACGAATTGTCTCCGATCAACCAGACCGGTGACCGTGAAGGCTGTACCTGGAATGACGGCGTTGTTACGACTCCGACTGGCTTTAAAGAAGCGTACCAAAAATACATCGAGCTTGGCTTCCCTTCTCTTTCTGCTGAAGAACAATACGGCGGTCAAGGCTTACCAAACTCTTTAGGTATCACGATTTCTGAAATGGTCGGTACTGCGAACTGGGCATGGGGCATGTACCCTGGCCTGTCTCACGGTGCAGTTCGTACTTTAGAACACCATGGTTCAGCTGAACAAAAAGATGCTTACCTGCCTAAACTGGTTTCAGGTGAGTGGACGGGTACCATGTGCTTAACTGAATCCCATGCGGGTTCTGACCTGGGTATTATCCGTACCAAAGCTGAACCACAAGCGGACGGTAGCTATGCAATCTCTGGCGAGAAAATCTTTATCTCTGCTGGTGAACACGACATGGCTGAAAATATCATCCATATCGTACTTGCTCGCCTGCCAGGTGCACCGAAAGGCACCAAAGGTATCTCATTATTCATCGTGCCAAAATTCAACCTGAATGCTGACGGTTCGATTGGCGAGCGTAACGGTGTACGTTGTGGTTCGATCGAACACAAAATGGGTATCCATGGTAACGCGACTTGTGTCATCAACTTTGACAATGCTAAAGGCTTCCTGATTGGACCTGAAAACCGCGGCCTGAACTGCATGTTCACGTTCATGAACACAGCACGTATCGGTACAGCAGTTCAAGGTCTTGCAGCATCTGAAGGTTCATTCCAAGGCGCGCTTGCATATGCAAAAGACCGTCTGGCAATGCGTTCTCTTTCTGGTCCTAAAGCACCTGAAAAAGAAGCAGATCCAATCATTGTGCATCCTGCGGTACGTAACATGCTTTTAACTCAAAAAGCATATGCAGAAGGTGGTCGTGCACTGGTTTACCTGTTAGCACAATATGCTGACGTAGTTGAACATGCTGCAGAAGAAGCAGACCGTAAATTTGCAGACAACATCCTGTCATTGCTGACACCAATCGCAAAAGCGTTCCTGACTGAAACTGGTTCTGAAGCTGCGAAACACGGTGTACAGGTATTTGGTGGTCACGGCTTTATTTCTGAGCACGGTATGGAGCAGATCGTACGTGATACACGTATCGCCTGCTTGTACGAAGGTACCACTGAAATTCAGGCACTAGACTTGTTAGGCCGTAAAGTATTGGGTACGCAAGGTGCAATGTTGAAAGACTTCACCAAGATCATCCATAAATTTGCTGAAGCGCACAAAGACAATGCTGCAATGAAAGAATTCGTTGAACCATTGGCTACCTTGAACAAAGAATGGGGCGACCTGACCATGCAAATTGGTATGCGCGCGATGCAAAACCCTGAAGAAGTGGGTGCGGCTGCAGTCGATTACCTGTACTTCTCTGGTTATGTCACTCTGGCTTACCTATGGGCACGTATGGCACTGGTTGCTCAAGAGCAGCTGGCTGCTGGCACCACTGAAGTTGACTTCTACAATGCCAAAGTGACGACAGCACGCTTCTACTTCAAGAAAATCCTGCCACGCGTTCGTTCACACGTCGAAGTGATTGCGACAGGTGTAGAGCCATTGATGAACCTGGATGCGGAACACTTTGCATTCTAAGTTAGTCTCAGACTAGCTACATCATAGAAAAAGGACGGTCAATCAACAGGCAGTCCTTTTTCTTTATAAAGAGTTACAGAATTAACCTTTAGTCGTCTAACATTCAGATTTTGAGTGTTTTAGACTGATTAAAACTCATTTAATCAAACAATAAACAGGTGACACACCATGCCAATTTATAACGCGCCACTTGCCGATATGAAATTCATCCTGAACGATGTCTTCAATGCAGAACAGTTCTGGCAGGCCAATGAAAATCTAGCGCATCTGGATGCTGCGACAGCAGAAGCGATTCTTGAAGAAATGGCAAAATTTTCGCAAAACGTCACGCTTCCACTGAACCGTACCGGTGATGAAGAAGGCGCAAAAATTGAAAATGGCAATGTGACCACACCTGCTGGCTTTAAAGAAGCCTTCAAACAATATGCAGAAGGCGGCTGGATTGGTCTGGGCGCAGATATGGAATGGGGCGGCCAGGAAATGCCGAAAATGCTGACAGTACTTTCTGATGAAATGCTGTTTGCCACCAACCCTTCTTTCATGCTCTATCCACTGCTTTCTGTTGGTGCAGGCATGGCGCTGAACAGCTACGCTTCACAAGCACAAAAAGAAACCTATTTACCTAAAATTTATTCAGGTGAATGGTCAGGTACCATGTGCTTAACCGAGCCACATGCCGGTACTGATCTGGGTATTATCAAGACCAAAGCTGAACGTAACGAAGACGGCACTTATAGCATCAGCGGCACCAAGATTTTCATCACGGGTGGTGATCACGACCTGGCGGAAAATATCATCCACCTCGTTCTAGCAAAAACCCCAGATGCGCCTGCCGGCTCTCGTGGTATTTCCCTCTTCATCGTACCGAAATTCCTGGTGAATGAAGATGGTTCTATTGGCGAACGTAACCCGGTCGGCCCAGGTTCAATCGAACACAAAATGGGGATCAAGGCATCTGCGACTTGTGTGATGAACTTTGACGGTGCCAAAGGTTACCTGGTTGGTAAAGAAAACGAAGGTCTGGCGGCAATGTTCGTGATGATGAACTATGAACGTCTGTCCATGGGTATCCAAGGCCTAGGTGCTTCTGAATTCGCTTATCAAAACGCTGCGCAATATGCGACAGACCGTTTACAGGGTCGCAGCGCGGCTGGCGTTCAATCACCAAACAAACCTGCAGACAGTATTCTGGTGCATGGTGATGTACGCCGTATGCTGCTGAATGTACGTGCCAATAACGAAGCTTCGCGTGCCTTTGCAGTTTATGTAGGTCAGCAACTGGATATCACCAAATTCTCTACTGATCCTGAAGCGGTGAAAAAAGCCAATGACCGCGTTGCGCTATTAACACCAATCGCGAAAGCATATTTAACGGATACCGCATTCCAGGCAACATTAGATGCACAAATGGTCTTCGGTGGTCATGGCTATATCCGTGAATGGGGCCTAGAGCAATGTATCCGTGACCTGCGTATTTCCCAGATCTATGAAGGCACCAACGGCGTACAGTCACAAGACTTGATCGGCCGTAAAACCATTAAATGTGGCGGCGAATATATCTCTGAATATATCTCTGAAATCCGTGACTTTGCCAATAGTCTGGATGCAGACCTGAACTTCATTAAAGATGCCACACTAGATGCAGCGACTGAAGTTGAATCAGTGACTCAGTACATTCTGGAAGCAGCAAGAGAAAGCCATGACTTCCCGAATGCGACTGCAGTTGACTATCTGCACGCTGTAGGTCTGTTGAGCTTCTCTTATATGTTCGCGCGCATTGCCAATGCAGCGAAAAATAAAGAAGGTGAGTTCTATCAAAATAAACTCGCTCTGGCACGTTATTTTGTGCAACGCATTCTGCCTGAACTGGCATTACGCATTACTAAAGTGAAATCAGGTTCTGACGTCATCATGAACTTCTCTGAAGATTATTTCACGACTCAAGCTTAAGCTGAAAATCTGCAATAAAAAACGCCTGCATCAGCAGGCGTTTTTTTATGAAAATGCAATAATTAAACTTTTTGAATCAGTAAGGTATCCGGCTGATTATTGCTTTTCGGATTAAGATGTTTATTCACAATTTTGATATTCCCCTCAGACTCTAAAGACTCGCAGAGTTCCACCACCTTTTGCATATCTTCAGCCTTAATGCCTACGCCGAGGATTAATTTTTTTCCGGCTTCTAATTGGCTAATTTTTGTTTGAATTTTATCTAACACTTTTTTCTCCTATTTATTCAATGTACCACCCATACAATATAGCAATTTAGTCTAAAAAAAGCGCAAAAGTTCAAATAATTTAATCTTTATTTTTCATTCAATCATTCTGTGCATGATCTTTGCAGGTTATTCTGCAACTATCTTTTATTTCACATGAAAAATCAGGAGGATAATATGTCTAAATCACGTCCAAAAATTGAAAAATTTGAAGCCCTCCTCGACCGTCTTGGTAATCTTGCTGTAGAAAGCTTTCATTATATTGCGCTGTTTATTATTGGCTGTATGGTGATCTGGTCCGCCGGCCATACCGTCATTGACATTCTGACCGTCAAACAGTTCGCCACCATTGATGACATTCTTTTATTGTTTATCTATCTGGAACTGGGTGCCATGGTTGGTATCTACTTTAAAACCAACCATATGCCAGTACGTTTCCTGATTTATATTGCGATTACTGCATTGACCCGTTTGCTGATTGCAGATATTCAACACACGCATAAAGCCAGCATGGATCTGGTGATTATTACCGGTTCGATTCTGATTTTGGCCTTTGCGATATTAGTGGTGCGCTATGCCTCATGGACCTATCCATCCGTGATCCGTGACAAACATAGTGAAAAGCCACTACCACTCGGCAAAACACCGCGCCCAGAAGATGATGAATTGGCATAGTCTTTTAAGCCCTCTTTTTTTGCACTTCAGCTTAAAGCAATACTCAAGCCTCTTTCAGGGTTTAGAACTATTTATCTCAAGCAACCTCTCCCTTGCGTAGCAGTGCTACTCATCTCCTCACAGGAGAGGGAACTATTTTGGTCTTTTTGAGTTATTTACGCTTATTGCTGAATTATCCGTTCAGAATTTAAAGCAGTTTAACGATTTGGCACCAGCACATAGCGTCCGTTTTCATAAATCCAGTAGCTGCCACGTGGCGGTGCTGGTAGTCCTAAACGCTGCCAATCAGTAATTACCGTATATCTCGAACTTTCAATCCGGGCAACATTCGGATCACCATTGACCCAGCTATAACTATTCGAATTTCGATAAATAGTGGTCGGTGCCTGATACTGAATATTTAATCCACTTTGACTCTGTGCAGGTGGATAGCCCCAATGTGGTGGTCGTTGCGGGTAATGTGGTCTTGGTGGCAGTGAACGTTGCGGATAATGCTGCCGTGGTGGATCATAAGATCGTGGAGCGCTGCGATAATTCGGTGTGGATCGATCTATACCGCTATAACCCACCCAGGCATTGTCAGCCATCGTCTGTGCAGAAGCTCCCAATAGCAAAGCAGCGAATATTGCGCTCGATAGTACGATTCTCATTTGAGCTTCCTCCGAATAATCTGCTTATATTTTAAACAAAATAGATGCGAAAAATATGGATAAGCTCGTTGGAGCTGCAATTTTTTGTAATGCGCTCGCCTATTTTCAATCTAGCGGGCTCATCGGCATCCTGCTGCTTTATGCTAAAATTACTTTTTTTAATGTTTCGAGTTGAATACTGTGTCTGATTTAAATTTCGATCGTTTACATGAATATTTTTCTAAAGTGCCGAGTGTTCAGAAAGAACGGATTGATAGCTATGGTTCAGATGGTAAACAGGCATGGTGGTTTAAGTTTCAGATCAATGTAGATCATCCGCTGGCTTGGCAAACTGTGCAAGAACTAGGTCATGTCCTGAATTATATTTCTAAAAATGAACGTCTTCCAACTCAGTTTCTTCCAGTTTCGCCACCGCCATATATGAATGGTGTAGCCAAAGATTTCCTGTCTTGGGTGATCCAGTGTAATCACGCAGATTTCCCACCCGATGTAGTTTGTGACTGGTTAGAAGCGCGTTTACCAAATCCGGTTGATGATGAAGCGCAATGGAAAATTAAAACCGATATTTCTGAGCTGGATGAATTAACGGATAAAGAGCTGGATCAGCTGGTTCCGCCGAATCCAGAATCAAAAAGCTGATAATAAAAAATCTCCCTAACTCCCTCTTTTTCAAAGAGGGACTTTCCTCCCTTTTTAAAAAGGGAGGTCAGGAGGGATTTAAAATTAAAACGTCGACCAGCCGCTCCATTCCATAAAACGATACAGCCAATATTTAAAGAACGAGTTTTCTGCATATTGAGTGTAATCTACGCTCATCGAACGGCCATTTAGATTTGACCATGCACCCTCAAAATATTGCTGGGCATCCCGGAAGACTTCGGCCTGAGGCTGACCCACCACGCGCATATTAGTTTCCAGATTATAGTTTTTCAAATTGCGTACCGTAAAATTGGCCGAACCTAAAATCATTTCAGCTTGCTGAGCATTGCGCTTCATTAGGATCTTGCTATGACATTGCTCACCCTGAGTATGACACCAACGTACATTTATACCCGCTTCGTGCAATTCTGAAGCCACCTGCCGATTTGGAATTCCATTCTTTTCACGGCCAAAGGCATCTTTATTTGGGTCGAGTAAAATCCGGACTTTGACACCACGTTCATGGGCCGCTATCAGACTTTTGATAATTTTTCGCTCAGACAGATAAAACATTGCCAGATCAATCTGTTCACTGGCTTTCGCGGTCTGAATCAGATTCAGAATCGCATCATAAATGGCTTTTTCAGTCAGCACCTGAGCTTGTGGCTGGCTACTGTCTGCCTGAAAATCCCCAGCGACAATGGCTGGCATATTCGCTTGTGACATCATGCCCACAGACAGTTCTGTTTTCAAAATATCCACAGCTGTGCTCCCCCAGACCAATAAACCAATATTGGAATGCCGTGAACTGCCATCATGCGGATTCATGGATGTGACCAGTGCTTTCCAGCCTTGATCGGTATCCACCACCATAGTTTTGCGATGATTGGCTTTAAAGTTAAACAAATCAAAATAACTGCGCAGGGTAATTTTTTCTGTTCCAAATGGATTCGGCAACCAGCCTGTTTCCGGATTATTGCCAATGCCCTGGCAACAGATATACCAGAAGCCGGACCAGCTTGGATTGGAAGCCCGCAACGGCGTCAGATTGGTTTCAATCACATCAATACCGTGCTGACGTAATTCCCGATACTGCTCGGATCTAATTCCACCATAGACCGAATTGATCGGATCGGTAATAAATTTGATTTCTACCTCAGGCTGCAGCAGACGTTTACTGATTAAAGCATCGCTCAGTTGTTGACTCAATGCCTGATGCTGCTGCGTAGATGCACCGGTTTGCTGATTAAATAAAAACATATCCAGCACAATCAGCGATTTGGCCTCTTCAATCATTTTCAGCATTTCATTAAAAATGCGATGATCTAAATGCTGTTTTCCTTCGGCATCCAGATAAGTCTGATCGGCCAGAAACTTGACTTCGGCATGACGCAGTTTGCCCGTGTAATTCAGACCTTCCGGCAAAGGCTTATACGTGTGGTAGATTGCCGAAGCCAAATAACCCACAGCCAGCATACTAATGATCAAAGTCGCATAACGGCGATTCGACCAGTTCAATTTATTGTGAATTCGTTGAAAGATACGCATAAGAAAAAACCTAACCCAATATACTCAGGCTAGGTTTTATCTTATGATTTTTCAAGTAGATTTCAGTGAGATCTAGATGATTTGGTCGATTATTTCAGTAGACCTGTTAGAAATCATACTGCACGCCGACAGTAAAGTTGCGACCCACCTGCGGAATATTCGACAGGAAGGAAGTATGTGAATACACCTGATCATCGAGCAGGTTATTGGCCTTGAAATAAACTCGATAAGCATTGTTATCTGCAATGCTATTGGCATAACTCAGGCCAACATTCACCATATTGTAGCCTTGGGTTTCATCTTCATAGCTGGCGATTTTGTCCTGATTAAAGACATGATAATACTCAGCCAAACCTGACCAGCCATCGGCAAAGTCTGCTTCTACTTTGGTGCCTAAGCGACCTGCAGGTACACGTGGTGCATTTTCGCCTTCAATCTTGCCACGTACATAGTCCCCAAAGACGCTGAGCTTATACATATCATTGATCTGATACCCGGCTTGTGCTTCTGTACCATAGAATCTGGCTTTGTCCTGGGTATATTGCACGCCACGTAAATTACCTTTTTGCGCTACCGTTTCGCCATAGATATAATCATCAAACCAGTTGTGATAGACATGCACACGGTAATCCAGTTTATCCCCTTCATAATGCAGACCTAACTCGAGATTATTTGAAGTTTCTTTATCGAGATCAGGATTACCTAGTTCATAGGTATTGGTCGCAAAATGCAAGCCATCAGCATAGAGTTCTTGAGCTAAAGGCAAACGCTGCTGATGTGATCCCACTACAGAAAGTTTGTAGTCCGGTGCAAATTCCCAGTTGGCAGCAGCGGATGCAGAGACACCAGTCCCCGAATAATCTTTCTGATCCGAATCTACTTTCACTTTTTGATGATCGACACGCGCACCAAGTTCAACATGCACATCGCCAAGTTGCTTATGCTCTAAAGCAAAAAGACTGAATTTGTCAGTTTTTGTGTCCGGCATCACGACACCTGAACTATGAACATGATGTTCTTCATCGTCCTCATCGCCATCTTCATGATGGTCATGCTCTGATGCGGCAAGATTAATTTTTTGCTGTGAAATCTGGGTTCCAATCACCCCTTCCCAGCCTGCAACTGGCACATGCACCAACTCTAAACGGCCGTCATAACCTTTGCTTTTAAAGTTACTAATGACTTCACTTTCTTCAAGTTCATTGTGTTCATAATCGGTAATGCTGGCATGTGCACGTAGTTTTTCAACACCGGCAAAAGGCTGTTCCAGTTCGGTGCGTACTTCATAGCGTTCAGATTTTAAATCTACCCATGGTCCACCATGCTCTTCATGGGCTGGTGCATCTGGGTCAGGTGTTGGACAACCATGAAAATGATCACCATGTAAAACACAACCATGATATTCATGACTATGCCCTGGTAAGCCATACTGATCCTGACGGTTGCTATAAGACAGACCGACAAAACCACGATCATGAATCCATGATCCGCCAATATTGACTGTTTGCCCTTCAGCAAAAGTATTGCCCACACGACGTTCTTTTTCTAATTCGTCATCATGCTCATGAAAATAATCCGGTGCAATATAATCATTGGCTTTACGTTTTGAGCCTTCTACACGCAAAGCAAAGTTTTCACCAATACCCGCTGTCACACCAGCACTTGCCAGTTTTTCATCACTGCCTGAGTTATAACGCAGGCCGACTGTACCTTCCAAACCATCTTCAGGCATCTGGGTCGGAATTTTTTGATCAGTGACATTCACCAGACCACCGACTGTACCGGCACCATAAAGTAATGTAGATGGACCACGAATCACTTCGACCTGTTTCGCCAGAATCGGATCAACGGTTACTGCATGGTCAGGAGACAAAGTGGATACATCCGCTGTTTCAGAAGCATGCTGCAACACTTTCACACGTGGACCATCTTGACCACGAATCACAGGACGGCTTGAGCCTGAACCATATTGATTAGAATAAACACCCAGCTCATCTGCCAAGGCATCCCCAATGGTGGTAGCACGTTCAGACAGCGCTTTCTGATCCACGACCTGATCTGCAACCGCGAAATCCGCCGCAGTCTGCACCAATGGATGAGCTTGCACCTGAATAGTGTCCATGGTCTGAACCGGGATAGAAGATGAGGATTGCTCTGCAAATACTGTAGGCGCAACTACAGCAAAAATTGACAATGTTATTAGATTCTTAGGGAAGGACATGACCGAAGCTCAAATTCAGCAATTTGGATTAATGTTATAATATAACATTTCATTGTTTTTGCAATCCTTTACGATACTCAGTGTTATATTTTATTAGAATGCCCTTTGAATATTTTTGATTACATTAAAACATTATCTTTATGCCCTTTACCTTGTCGCATGCTGTGCTTGCTCCACCTATTTCATATTTGACTGGGAATAGACTTCCTGTTGCTGCGCTGGCGATTGGCTGTATGGTGCCCGATTTATATCGTCTCTTTACTTCGAGTAATTCAAATATCACGCATTTATGGTCTTCGCTGATACATCCTGACCTGTGGATCGGACTTATTTTCTGCATGATCTGGTATGGTCTATATCGCCCAGCTATTTACCGTTTCATCGGTATTCAGCATGATTTAAAGATTCACAATATCCTTGCAGCACTAAAATTCATCCTGGTGATGTGTCTGGCAGTCATCATTGGTACAGCCACCCATTTAATCTGGGATGGACTAACGCATGTCGACTTTCGAACTTTTGCCTTTCATAACGTCTTAGCCCAACATTTTCAGTTGCTTGGACAAAGTTATCCGCTGCACCGAATTTTACAGATTGGCACCTCAGTGATTGTCTTGCCTCTTATCCTGTGGATGAGCCTGCATTACTATAAAACTCATCAGCAATATCTTGCAGTCAGTGTGAAAATCAAATCCTTTGCCTGGGGCTTATTGCTCTTTTCTATATTTACCGGCCTATTTTCTGTCTGGGATTATGCGCGCTATATTTCTACGGAAGTCTGGCAATCAGACCTCTATTATTTTACTGGTCGCTCGATCAATGAATTTAGCCAAGGCTTTCTGATCACCTTCAGTCTGGGCTGTTTACTGTTTTTATTTTTAGACAGAGAGCACAGGATGGATTAAACAAAGCACTGGCTTTGCGCCTATTCACTTTAAAATGATATTGTTTTTGACCCAAGTTCTTGTGACAACATGCCCAAAGAGGCATAATCCTACCTTTACTCAAAGCGGTACGCTGTTTACGTATTCGCTGACCTTAACCCATATAGTTGGATTTCTAACGCTATGATGCGAACTCATTACTGCGGTTCTTTAACCGAAGCTCAAATTGACCAAACCGTAACATTATGCGGTTGGGTACACCGTCGCCGTGACCACGGTGGTGTAATCTTCCTTGACATGCGTGACCGTGATGGTCTTGTTCAAGTGGTTATTGACCCAGATACTCCTGAAGCATTCGCAACTGCTGATAAAGTACGTTCAGAATTTGTATTAAAAATTACAGGCCGTGTGCGTCGCCGTTATGAAGGCACAGAAAATGCCAATATGGTGAGCGGTCAAATCGAAGTCTTGGGTAAAGAAATTGAAGTTCTTGCTCAGTCTGAAACTCCGCCATTCCCTTTGAATGACGAAAACACCAATATTTCTGAAGAAATTCGTTTGAAATACCGTTTCCTGGACATCCGTCGTCCAGAAATGCTAGATCGTTTACGTTTTCGTTCTAAATTAACCAACCTGATTCGTAACTACTTCGAAGACAATGGCTTCCTAGACGTTGAAACTCCGATCTTAACTCGTGCAACGCCTGAAGGTGCGCGTGACTATTTAGTGCCAAGCCGCGTATCTAACGGTAGCTTCTACGCACTTCCACAATCGCCACAGCTATTCAAACAGTTGTTGATGGTCGGCGGTATTGATCGTTACTACCAAATCGCGAAATGTTTCCGTGATGAAGACTTACGTGCTGACCGTCAGCCTGAATTCACCCAAATCGACGTTGAAACATCGTTCATGAGTGACGATGACATTATGGATTTAATGGAAACTTTAACCGTGAAGATGTTCAAAGAACTTCTAAACGTAGAGTTTGATAAATTCCCACGCATGACCTACAACGATGCAATGCGTGACTATGCATCTGACAAACCAGATATGCGTATTCCGTTGAAACTGGTTGACGTTGCAGACTTGATGCAAGACGTTGAGTTCAAAGTATTCGCAGGTCCTGCTAAAGATCCTAAAGGTCGTATCGTTGCGCTTCGCGTACCGGGTGCGGGTTCACTGCCACGTAGCGCGATTGATGAATACACCAAATTTGTAGGCATCTACGGTGCACGCGGTTTGGCTTACATCAAAGTCAACGAACTTGAAAAAGGCATCGAAGGTCTTCAATCTCCAATCGTGAAATTCATCGAGCCAATCGTACTTGATCTATTGAAACGTGTTGGCGCTGAAAATGGCGACATCGTATTCTTCGGTGCAGACAAAGCCAAAGTTGTAAACGATGCCATGGGTGCGCTTCGTGTGAAGATCGGTCATGATATGAAACTTGCAACTTGTGAGTGGGCACCACTTTGGGTTGTTGATTTCCCAATGTTCGAAGAAACTGATGATGGTAAATGGACCTCTGTTCACCATCCATTCACGCTACCAAAATCAAGCGTAGAAGAAGTGAAGAACAATCCAGGTGCTGCGTTGTCTGTTGCTTACGATATGGTTTTGAACGGTACTGAAATCGGTGGTGGTTCACTGCGTATTCACAATCTTGAAATGCAAAAAGCGATCTTTGAAGCACTTGGTATTGGTGAAGAAGAAGCAGAAGAGAAATTCAGTTTCTTGTTAAATGCATTACGTTATGGCGCGCCTCCGCATGGTGGTTTGGCATTTGGTCTTGACCGTCTTGTGATGCTCATGACTGGCGGTGCTTCGATTCGTGATGTCATCGCATTCCCGAAAACCAAGAC
Source organism: Acinetobacter lwoffii (assembly GCF_029024105.1). NCBI lineage: Bacteria > Pseudomonadati > Pseudomonadota > Gammaproteobacteria > Moraxellales > Moraxellaceae > Acinetobacter > Acinetobacter lwoffii. Next base: position 2,637,134 of record NZ_CP118963.1, read on the forward strand.
TGCTGAATGTCCATTAACGCAAGCACCTGCTCCAGTTGAATCAAATCAACTGCGTGACCTGGGTATTCGCTTACGTGAAAAACCAAAAGCTGAATCTCAAGAATAATTCTTGAAGTATTAAGTGAAAAAGCTCTGCCTCGTGCGGGGCTTTTTTTGTAAGATTGAGTCGTATCTGGAACAGTGGCATAATAGCCACAGTTTTTAATCTAAGGTAATTAGCAATGGCTATGCGTCCTGCAGTTCGTAATCGCAGCATTATGCTTATTGTATTTTCAGTGGTTCAATGGCTGTTCATGCGCTATATCCTTGCCAACAACCTGTTCAACCTCGATACCAATGACCGTATTGTGTATTTTTGCCTGAGCAGTATTTTAGGTGCCCTGCTGATTTTTGTAGGTTTGATTTATATGGTGCTGAAGGGCAATCCGGACAAAGACCTATAATCTGACCATCTGGATAGCATGTACACCCTACTCAAAAATTTCTCCAAGCTTCCACTAAGATTCATTCAAAATCTTGCGCAACTGGCTGGATCTCTTTTGTATTTCAGCCATTCTTCTGCACGCCGAGTGACTGAGATTAATCTGGCCTCTGCTTATCCAGAACTTTCTGAATCTGAACGGGCTGATTTGACCAAACGCAGCCTGAAAAGTCAGTGCATGACTTATGCGGAATCAGTCAAGATTTGGGGATCATCTCCTGAATACGCGCTGTCTTTAATTCAGGATGTGCATGGCAAAGATATTTTCCTGCAAGCTTTGCAAAATCCTCAGGGCTGCTTGGCTGTAGTTCCACATTTTGGTACGTGGGAGCTATTAAATGTTTGGGTAAATCAACATACCTCCCCTGTGATTATGTATAAGCCCAGCAAGAATCAGGATGTTGACCGCTTTATGCTTGAAGCTCGGCAACGCCTGAATGCAACACTGGTCCCTACAGATGATTCTGGGGTACGTGCTGTGTTTAAGCATTTAAAACAGGGTGGTTTTTCTGCAATTTTGCCGGATCATGTTCCTAAAGAATCTGGTGGAATCTATTCTTATTTTTATGGTCAAAATGCGCTGTCCTCTACGCTTCTTTCCAAACTGGCAGCTAAAACACAATGTTCTGTAGTTGGGCTTAGTTGTTTAAGACGTGAAGATTTTTCCGGTTATGATATTTACGTGACTAAGTTATCAAATGATATTTTATCTAAAGATTTACAACTGTCAGTTGATACCTTAAATAAAGAAATGGAGCGCATGATTAATGTCGCTCCAGAACAATATTTGTGGGGGTATAAACGCTTTAGGAAGACATTAAATAAAAAAAAGTTTTATTGAAAATAAATTAAGAGGAAATTTTTACATGTACAACAAAACTAAAGTGGCTATTCTATACATTGCAACTGGTCGATATATCAAGTTCTGGGATTTTTTTTATAAATCAGCTGAGCAAAATCTTTTATTAAATAGTTCAAAACATTATTTTGTATTTACAGACTGCAAAGAATTATTAGAAAGTGATATTGAAGAAAATATTACTTATATTAAGCAACCAAAATTAGGTTGGCCGTATGACACCTTAATGAGATTTAATATCTTTTTAACCCAAAAGAATCAATTAAAAAAATTTGATTATATTTTCTTCTTCAATGCAAATACTGAAATTGTTAAAACTATTACAGAAGAAGATCTACTTCCATTAAACAGTGCTGAAAATTTAGTTTTAACTCATCAGCCTCATGCATTCCATAAAAATAAAAAGCAATTTACATATGATAGAAATCCACTTTCAAATGCATATATTCCACTTTCTCAGGGTAAACACTACTTTACAGGGGCATTAAACGGTGGGAAATCAGTAAATTTTCTTGAGATGTGTGAACATTTAAATCGTAAGACCAAAGAGGACTTAGATCAGAATATTATTGCTCTATGGCATGATGAAAGTCATCTAAATAAATATGCTCTTGATAGAACAGATGTTAAAATACTGCCGCCATATTTTACTCGTGGTGAGAAAGAATATTGGAAGAAAGAGTCGAAAGTCATGTTTTCTGATAAATCACATTATCGATTTGGTGGACATGCTTTTCTTCGTGGGGAAACAGATCAATATATTGATCAAATTGAATGGAAAAAATTAAATGGTAAACCCAAAAAAAGAATTTCATTTAGACTCAAACAATATATCAAAAGTTTTTTCATCTAAAGAACCCTTTCACTCTCTCATTTCAACCATCCGTAAAAAATATCCATGGCGTCTATTTTATTATCTAATCCCCAAATATTTCCGTAAAAGAATTGATAAAGAAGCTAATAAGCGTAATAAAAATCATATTGCCAAGTGTTTTAACTCCTTTATTGATGCTTATGACAAAGCACTCTTAAGTTTTTTTGATCTAAAACCCCAAAAAGACTTAGTAGGTAAAAAAATCATTTGGCAATATTGGGGTCAAGGATTTGAAGAAAATGCTTTACCAATTATAGTAAAGAAATGTTGTCAATCTATTGATGAGTTTAAACAAGACTATACTATCATCCGTCTTGATGAAAACAATATCTCGGAATATATTAATTTTCCTGATTTTGTCTGGGAAAAGAAAAAGAATGAAGAATATAAGCATGCCTTTTTTGCTGACCTTATTCGTTTAGCATTACTTGATGTTTATGGTGGAATCTGGATGGATGCTACTATTTTACTTACAGGCCCAATTCCAGATGAAATAAAAAATAGTAATTTATTTATGTACCAAAGGACTAAAGATGCTACCAATCAAGAGTTTTGGAATAATTTTAATCAAGATTATTTTTGCTGGGACTCAGATTCAAAAGTAAATATATTAAATAGTTTTATAGTTGCAAAACCTAAACAAGCAAACCTACACAAATGTTTAGATCTTTTACTCAATTTTTGGAAAACTCAAAATACAATTCCACATTATTTCTTTTTTCAAATTATGTTCAATGAATTAACATTAAGGGATAAATTCCAATTATTACCTATATTAGATGATACCTTACCACATCTGTATCAAGTCTATTCTTCCCAAGGAAAAGATTTAAAATTAGCAACTCAGAATAATCATATCCATAAAATGAATCGTCGTTCACTGAGAATGGATTAAAAAATCCACTCTCAGTAATTTAATCTTATTTAAAAGAAACTACTTTCCCTAAAAAATAATATTTAACTTGATTGATAATTCGGCTAATTTCCTTCTCTACTTTCATCCAACCTTTTTTCTTATATTTCTTCATTCTGGCTTTACGTTCATCAATTAAATCACTAGACAGAACAGTTTTTTTCTCTGGATATAACATCATTTCCTGTATACAACTGGCAGGTGACATTTGATAAACATCACAGTGCTTAGCATGAATAAAATCTCTAAACATCATTTCATCTAAAGGACTCAAAGATGATTGTTTAATATAATTTAGATAAGCCATAGCACCCTTAAGTGACAATATATAACCCGCTGTTCCTAAATTTTTTCCAGTTAAACGAGCAATCTGACGGTTTGTATCGTTGATTCTGTAGACTTCTTTAGCTAATAAAACCTTTTCAGAAAATGCTTCCGTTTTGATAATATGCCAATCTTCTTGAATCCACGAAGATGAATTAAAGATTTCAAATGCTCTTTCCCCTAAAAAAACATCATCTTCAAATATTGCAACATATGGAAGCTGCTCATCGACCATTTTTTGCCAAACTGACACATGACTCATAAAGCAAGCCAACTCCCCACCTGTTAAGTATTCATCCTCAACATTTAATTGCATTTTCTCTGCAAGTGGCTTTGCTAAATCAGGGACCAGAGCATCAAAAAATTCAAAACCAATATTCTGTTTACCAAATTCTTTTTCAATATGTTCACGGCGTGCTTTTGCCGTCTTCAGGCTAATTACAATATTTTTCATAGAATTTACTTACTTTGAACTAATCAAGTGCTTGATCGCATAATAACGATCACACCACATGCGCTTTTGTTTTTTAAATCCATAGGAGCGGCTTCTATTTTCAAGTGCTTTGCGAGAAATCCCCTGAGTAGCAACCGTTCCCAAAATATCACTATCGACCCCTGCTGGCTTCACTAGTGGTGGCCAAATCCCTAAACCTTTGCCATTTTGACTTAACCAAGACTGGAAGAAGATATCAACCGGCATATTTATAGTTTTGCCTGCCTCAACAAAAGCCTGTGCTCCCTGCCGCGACCAGATTAACCCTAAGCCACGAATTGGGAAATAAAAAGCATGCCATAGACTTATATCCCCTATTTGCGTAATATCTTTTGCAAGTTTTTTCTTTTTTGCAGCAATATTAATAAGATACCAGTTTAAATCTTGATGTTGGTGCAAATATTCAATGATGCTGTCAATTTTAATCTTAAAGTCACTATTAATTTTAAGGTCATCTTCCAAAACCACTAAATAATCTGCATCAGTGGCTAAAAATTTTTCAGCACATCCATAATGACTTAAATAACAACCTAACTCGGAATTCATTAAACTACGACCTAATACCTTATTAGTTTGATCGTCATTATAATTTATGAATTCAGAGAGTGCTTTACCCCGACCATCATAAGCAGCAAAACGTTCAAACCTCCAGCCCACACTATTAAGCTGCTGAGTTGCTGCAGCTAGACGCTCATCACTTCCGTCTAAATTAATTAAATAAGTTACAACTTTCATGATTAACTCTTAATGCTGAATAGATAGAGGTAAATAGTTTTTTAATTTAGCAATTAAAGCAAAAGATACCTTTTCTGCTTCTTTTGGATCAAATTGATCTAAACTCTGAATACAACCGAATTTAACAGCTGGATTATTCAGGTCTGATAAAAATGTAGATACTGAAGCTTCATTTTTTAAGTAAGCAATATTTATATCATTACACAAGATTGTTTTTTCTTCTCGAATTTTTAAATGGTTATTCAGCCCTACTGGTAAAAATTGAAAAGCACTTCTAAAACGATACCTAATCTGTTCAGCTAATGTTGTAGGGTATTTTTGAAAATAATTTTGTAGTACATCACGATCCAATATATGGGGACGATGATGAATTTCATAATATTTATTAAATCCACATAATTCAGCACTAAGCATTTGAGCAATTGTATATTTAGGCTGTAAAGGTTTACCAAAATATTTATTAAGACCTTTACGTAGATTAAATTTTGCTTTAATTAAGGAGTTATTTTCCCAATGTCCATAGACTTTTATCTGGTCACCAACTAAAAAATCATCTAATTCAGATGAGGCATTAAAGAAGAAATCATCATTCAAATAAATAAAATACTTTGATAACCCTGGAATATTCCAAAGCATAGTTTCAATACTTAAAGAATTAAATGTAGGCAAGTATTGCTCATGACCAGCAAATATTGTTCTATGATCAATTATTTTTATCTGCTCAGGAGCACATAATCCCTGTTCGAAAAAATCATGAATATGTGCAGGCTGCTGTTCATCCGTAATAATATAAATTGTTCCAAAATAGGGAACATATTTAAGAATTGAAGCAATTGAAAAATAGATTTCATCATTACTAGCAAATCGAGTTTCTTCTGCTGAACCTTTTACGATATTAGTAGATTGAAACTGTTGCCTTTTAAGTCGATGCTTTACATCATTGCCATCGACCCACGCAATAACAAAATCTATTTTTTCCATAATACTTCTAATCAACAATTAGCTTGAATAAACTCTATAACTTACTGCCAAGCGTCCTTAATCCACTGCGATGGCAACACATAACGATACCATTTACCACCCCCACCATTCACTGCATCTGGCGGATTAATCTCGCCATGAAAAACAATGATTTTGGCACCTTCAGGCTTCACAGGCGGCTTAAAATAAGCCATCGGAATTTTTTGCAGGCAATGATATTTATAGCTCTTGCACCAGCTTTCTGGCCAGTATGTCTGTTTACCTTCACGGTCTACGTACCAAGACAAATAGGCTTGCTCATTACGGAATTTTTTACGGATTTCATCAAAGTTTTCACGGAAATAAGGTAATAGACCCGGGAAAGCACCCAACTTAAACCGGTAAACCGAACTATTACCGGTGATACGCCACGGCCGTTTCCAATCATGGATAATCAGGAAGTCGCCCGGATAGGTAAAGAACTCATCGATATTATCGACAATCACTACATCAAGATCGAGGAAGAGTGCATTGCCTTCCAAACCATAAAGATCAGGTTCAAAAGTAGATAGCTTGTTCCAGCCACGCTCAGGTGCACCTTCAGGCAATGCCAAAGGTGGAATAGGAAAACATTGCACCGCAGGATCAATGCCTTCAGTACGATCCGTCAGACAGACCATTTTAAAGTCGACTGTCGTGTGTCGTTTAACCATATTGTATAAACGATTGACGTATTCCGAACCGTATTTGGTTCCCCATTTCATACAAATAACGATGTTACTCATTGCGTATGCCTAAGCTCATCTTAAAATCTTCTTGATGGTGAATATGATGACATAAGTTCGGCAGAATAAGTACATCAGTTAAAAAAAACCTCTCAAATGAGAGGTTTTTTCAATCAGTAAATTCTTAATTACTTCACATAAGTTAACCAGTGTGCATATTTAGGGTCTTTGCCCTGAACTGCATCGAAGTATGCTTTCTGGATTTGAGTGGTGATTGGACCACGTACACCCTCACCAATCTGACGATCATCGTATTCACGGATTGGTGTGACTTCTGCAGCAGTACCGGTAAAGAATGCTTCATCTGCGATGTAGAACTCATCACGGGTAATACGGCGTTCAATTACGTCATAACCCAGGTCTTTAGCAATAGTAATAATGGTTTGACGGGTAATACCATCCAATGCACCGCCTGCGATATCAGGCGTATGAATCACGCCATCACGCACCAGGAATACGTTTTCACCTGAACCTTGGCATACATAGCCTTGCGGGTCGAGCAGCATTGCTTCGTCATAACCTGAATGCGCCACTTCCTGATGTGCAAGAATGGACAAGGTGTAGTTACCTGATGCTTTGGCCTTACACATGGTCACGTTCGGATGATGGTGGGTAAATGAAGAAGTTTTTACGCGAATACCCTTCGCCATTGCTTCTTCGCCCAGGTACGCCCCCCAGCTCCATGCCGCAACTACGGCATGAATGGTATTGTCAGTTGCAGCGATACCGAGTTTTTCAGAACCAATAAAAATAATTGGACGTAAATAGCAAGACGCTAATTTGTTTTCACGAACAACATCAATTTGAGCCTGTTCTAATGCTGCTTGATCAAATGGAACTTTCATTTGATAAATTTTTGCAGAATTCAACAAACGCTTGGTATGTTCTTTTAGACGGAAAATAGCCGTTCCATTCGGGGTTTCATAAGCTCGGACACCTTCAAACACACCCATGCTGTAATGCAAAGTATGTGTTAATACGTGAGTTTTTGCCTCACGCCAGTCAACTAGTTGTCCATCTTGCCAAATGAAACCATCACGATCAGCCAAATTCATGCCACAAACTCCAATTTCTCACAATTATTCACTATCCAGTACAAAGTCTGCACTTGGATCAATTAGTCTTTGCCATAACTTGCAAACGGTCATTCGGGTATCGTGCCAGTCGCTTGCAGACACTTGCATGGATTGATTTGCAAGGGCTAAGCGATGGCTCTCGGCGCGTTCACGGAGATAAGCTTGAATCAGAGCAGTCGCATCGTCGCTGGATAAGCAACCTGATTTTGCGGCATCCTCAAGAATTCGTACATTGTCGGAGAAATGGGCGAGATCTTTATTCGTCCCACTCCAGGCCAACACCGCATACTGTGCCATAAATTCGATGTCTACGATACCACCTGCATCTTGTTTTAAATGAAAAATACCATCTTTTTTTTGCTCTTTAGAAGAACCGAGATGCTCCTTCATTTTCTGACGCATTTTCAGTACTTCTGCCCGTACATAATTTTCATCGCGAGGCTGAATCAAAATATCCCGGCGCAAGACTTCAAACTTTTTCCGCAAGCTCATTTCACCCGCAATCGGACGGGCTCGCACCAAGGCCTGATGCTCCCATAACCAGGCACTCTTGAACTGATATTGTTCAAAGGCTTTCAAACTGGTCACCAAAAGCCCAGCTTCGCCCGATGGACGCAAGCGGGTATCGACTTCATATACGCGTCCATCTAGGGTTTGCGTGGTCATGAGGGACATAAACTTTTGTGCGACACGCATGGCAAACTCAAAACCACTGATCGGCTTGAGTCCATCGGTATCGGCCTGTTCACCCATATAGTGAATAAAGACCAGATCCAGATCCGAGCCATAACCCAGTTCAATACCACCGACTTTACCATAACCAATGACTGCAAAAGCAGTATGCTCGACTGAACAGCGCTGCCCTTCTGCATCCAGTGGAAAACCATGCTTTTTCGCCACAATCTGATAGGCCAGATGCAGCGCTGCATTCACCGATACTTCAGCAATATCGGTCAAGGCATCAGAAACTTTCATCAACGGGCTTTCTGCCAGCACATCACTGGCGGCTACAGCAAGTACATTGGATTTTTTAAACAGGCGCAAGACCCGCATCTGGTCTTCGACCTGATCAACTTCAATGCGCAACAGTTGCTGGCGCAAGGAATCTTCCAGATCCTGACGTTTTGGCAATTCAAAATCCATTGACAGGAATTCATCCAGCAGTACCGGATAATGAGTCAGTTCTTCGCAAATCCATGGACTAACCGTTGCCATTTTAACCAGACGCTGCAATGCGCCTTTGCTCTCGATTAACATCACCAGATATACCGTACGGCGCATCACTGATTCAACTAGGGGCATTAAGCGTACCAACGCCACCTGAGGATCATTTGACTGTAAAACGGCTTCAATTAAATGTGGCCAGAAGGTTTTTAAACGTTGTACCGCCTTTGCCGGTAATTTTTTTAAGGCATGCCCATTCCAAAACTCATAAACGAGATTCTTCGCATTCTCATCCAACACTTCTTTGAGTTTTTTTTCCAGCTGTGAAAAACTTTCAACCAGGGTATCTGGACCATTTTCCTTAATTAAATGATCAAACTGATACATAACTTTGTCACGTTTCTCATTGAGATATGCCATAAAGCTATCCCAATTAGCAAAACCAAGCGTGTCCGTTATACGCGCCCTTAACTCTGGCTCAGTCGGTAGTGATTGCGTTTGCTGATCATGCAGTGCCTGAATCGCGTGCTCGACCCGACGCAGGAATAAGTAAGCATCTTCCAGATCCTGCACCGCCTGTTCATCCAGTAACTCGGCATCATCCAGATGATTCAGATTCACCAGACACTGCCGATCCTGCAATTCAAGTTTGGCGCCGCCGTAAATCAACTGAAACACCTGCACGATAAACTCGACTTCGCGAATGCCACCGGCTCCGAGCTTGATATCATCTTCAATATTACGGCGCTGTACTTCGCGCTCGATCATAGCTTTCATTTCGCGCATGGCTTCAAAAGCGCTGTAATCGACGTACTTGCGAAATACAAATGGACGGGTCATCTCCAGCAGCTCATCGCCTTCCGGACTTGGATTGACAATACGCGCTTTAATCCAGGCATAACGCTCCCATTCACGCCCATGCTGGCTCAGATATTTTTCCAAGGCCGCGTGGCTAATGGCCAGCGCCGAACCATCGCCCCAGGGACGGAGGCGCATATCCACCCGGAATACAAAACCATCCGCCGTGATCTGATCCAGCAAATGAATCAGTTTCTGTCCCCACAGGATGCAAAACTGCTGCACATCAATACATTTGCGCCCATCGGTTTCACCCTGCTCATCGAAGGCAAAAATCAAGTCGATATCACTGGAAAGATTGAGTTCTTGGGCGCCGAGTTTGCCCATCGCGATGACAATCAGATCCTGGACTTTTCCGTTATAGCCAATCGGCTGGCCATACTTGGCAGCGACCGGAATACGGGCAAAATCTTTCGCCGCACAGATGCAGGCATCGGCAAAATCGGAGAGTTCTTGAGTGAGGGTAATAACATCGGTGAGTTGATTGGCATCCTGCCAGATCCAGCGAAACATCAAACGAGCCCGCAGAATACGCATTGCGCGCATCCACGTTGCTTCATCGCTTATATTCAGGATGCAGTGCTGCACCAGCTGATCAATATATTCCCGACTGAGTGAGCCTTGAAACTGATCAATTGCATAATCCTGTTCCAGTAAACTCTGGTGATTGGCCAATACCTGTTCGGTATATTGGCTAGCTCTTAAGGTTTTCTGCAATTGTGCCGCATTCATCACTCAACTCTTCCCCTGAAACATTCTGCTTAGTTTTGACATACTCCCACCACTTTCACGATGTTCAAGTGGGGGATTCTAAAAGTAAAAGCTCTTAGGTGACTTCCTCACGGATTTCACTTGCTTTCTGCTTCGCAAGGCGACCTTTACCGCATCCACCCTCCACAGACAAAACGGTATGTCCTACCGCCAAAATATTGCGAGAAGCATTAATATCTGCATTCTCGCCAAAGCTACACTCGACACAACTAAAGTTTGCTTGAGTAAGCCTATTTTCTTTTGCAACGTGACCACATGAACTACAAGTCTGACTTGTATATTTAGGGTCAACTTTAACGAGTAAACCACCTCGCCATTGCTGTTTGTACACCAACATATTAACAAGCATTGACCAACCTTGATCCAGGATTGATTTATTTAAGCCGGACTTGGCTTTAACATTCTTTCCTTTTTTCTCGATTGAGCCTTTCGCTGACTTCGACATATTGGCTACTTTTAAGTCCTCAACTACGATCATTGCGTGGTTTTTGCTGAGCGTTGTGGTGACTTTGTGCAAGTAGTCATGCCGAATATTGGCAATATGATGGTGTAATGTATTGATCTTGAGATTCAGCTTTTTCCAATTTTGACTGAACTTGTTTTTCTTTCTCAGCTTGCGCTGAAGCCTAGCCAACTTTACTTGATTGGCCTTGAAACTATTGATCGGGTCGAATACTTGACCACTAGACGTTGTAATTAACTTTTTAACACCTAAATCAATGCCAACGGCTGATTTTGATGGGTGGACTGGTGCTTCTACTGTGTTTTCAGCACCAAATGACACATACCATTTCCCGACATGCTTTGAGATTGTGACGTTCTTAATCTCACCCACAATATTTTGTGATTTTCTGAATTTCACAACGCCAATGTCATTAGGTAACTTAACTTGGTTGCCTTTAACCCAACAATATCTGCCAAATTGAACAATACGAATGGAATCATAACCATCAGATTTCTTTTTGAATCGTGGCATAAGTGTTCTAAGTTGAACTTCACCACCATCGGATAATTTAAAAAATCGTGGCTTCTTAGCTCTAAATGGTTTTTGCTTTAACTTAGCTTGTTCCTTTTTGTTAAAAAACTTCCCCCAAGCATCACCAAGATCACGAACTTTTTGTTGGAGTGAAACGCCATTTGAGCTGTTTTCTAGAAAAGCACATTCAGGTTTTTTGCGTAATTCAGGAATTTTATTGACTAAATTAACTTTGTTGATTCGCTCATTATTAGCAAGCATCTCGAACGAAACAGCTAAAATTTGATTCCAAACAAAACGTGCAGAGCCAAGCAACTTGTTTAAAACAAGCTCCTGTTCCGCATTAGGCTCAAGCCTAAATTTGTACGCTTTGTTGATCTTCATTTCGCCTTAAATCTATTTAGATACAGAAACTTAATGCAAATTATTCTATCATATTGCACTAAAAAAAAGTCGTGAAATTCACCTCCACCCTAATGTTGGGTGGAGTCCTCTTTCACACTAAAGATAGCAGGAGTTTTGTCTCAGTGGGAATGTTTTAGTTTGAAATTTACCTTTTAAGATTGCTCGGCATGTACATCTTCAAGCACTAGCGCCTGATGATCATTGGTAACCATCGGCAAATGCACAGTAAAGGTCGTACCACGGCCCTCTTTGGAATCTACAGCAATTTGACCATGGTTCAGGTCAATAAAGCGCTTGCAGAGTACCAGACCCAAACCTACCCCTTTCTCTTCAGCTGTGCCTCTGACACTCACACCCAAAGTCGGTTTAAACAGATTCTGCATCTGTTCTTCGGTCATGCCCAGGCCAGTATCCTGAATCGTAATCTTGACCTGCTCGCCTTCCATCTCTGCAGCTAAAATCACTTTACCGCCTTGATTCACCGGGGTAAATTTAAGCGCATTCGACACCAGGTTTTGCAAGACAGAGGTAATCATGTTGATATCCGCATGTACCTTGATGTCTTCAGGAATATTATCGACCAGTTCGATCTTTTTATTTAAGGCCAAACTTTTCAGAACACCACATACAATCTTGCTGGACTGTTTCAATTCATAATTGATCGGATGATAAACAAAGCGCCCACCCTCTGCCATCGCCCAAGTCAGCAGGCTTTCCAGCAGGTTATAGGTCGATTGTGCATTATCATATAAATAATCCGCAATACTCTGAATACTGGATTCATCCAGTGTGTCACGTTCCTGTGCCAGTACTTCGGAAAAGCCGAGCAAGCCGTGAAACGGTGCACGCAGATCATGCGCAATAATCTGGAAAAATTTAGTTTTACTGAAATTTTGTGCGCATTGCTGCTCGTATAATTCTTTCAACTCAGTATGTTCTTGATTGAGCTGAATTCGAATCACTAAACTTTCAGCAAATTGTTTGATGGTGGCAATATCGTCCTGATCGAACAGTTCAGTCTGATCATCAAAGAAAATGACCTGTCCAAAAGACACACCGCTACTTGATTTTAAATTAAAGGCGACTAATCTCTGATGCGCTACACCGAGATCTTTCACATAATTTGACAATTCTGTATAAGCAGGATGCGTCTGGTCAATGACATCTGACTGTTGCAGATACGCAGGCAGATTCACTTCCTGTGGGGCGTGCAAGGCCCGAAAACCGCGCGGACAGATGTACCAGATATAGGGTTCCGTGTGGAAGCCGATAATACTGGTTTTAACGTTTAAAACTTTACGGGCGATCTTACAAAAGGTGTCTAATAGGTTGTTGGAGGTATAGACACCTAAAATGAGAGATATACGGCACGAGCTTAATTGCTCCGTATTCTGACCGACCTCTAGCAGTTTTAGTTCCATGTCTGCCTCTCTGAATGTTTATGGAATATAGAAAACACTGCCGACCAAATTCATACAATCAATAACAAAGATTCTATATTTACTCAACGATGAAAACTCACCTATAGGTTAAAGGATTTGTTAACCTGTTTCTATCCAGATACATTCTTAACCGCAAAGCACTGATATTTAATTGATTAAGAATAACTTGAAAATTTACTATTCGAAAAAAACCTACATAAGTATTTGAAATTAATATATCTCACCTAAAATAAGCATGTTTATTTGTATTTACTGTAACACACTATTGACTAAAAAATACCCACTATAGCTTTTTACTCTATTTGGAGTAAAAGCTAATGATTTTTCAATTATATAACTTGACCTTATGATTAAAAAGAAATTTTATATCAGGTTTCATCTATCTAATAACACTCAGAATTATTTTTTAATTTTTAAAACTATCTTAACAATTCCAGTCTACGAAATATTTAAATATCAGGATATTGACTAAAAACAGGCCAAAAAAGCCACTGAGAATTGTAAAGATTTTACATTCATTAACAAATTAATTGCAGAAATTTTGTATTTTTTATCATCAATGCAGTTTTAGAAGCTGGAATAGTAATATTAAGATAGACCACTTATAGACTATGCATGTCCAAGTCAAACCAATCAGTTCAAAATAGCTATAAAAAAGCGGCCTAAAAAAGACCGCCTTTTTACATGGCTGCTTAATTGTCAGAAATCAACGCCACTTGCTGTACATAGTTAAACAGCTTTAATTTAGAAGCATTCACTTCTTCTTCAGGTGCTTGATTCTTTAAATCACGGTGTACCCGAAGATAATGTTGACGTAAGGTATGACGCTCTGTCGCATTATAGGTTTTGGTAAATTCATTGATGGCTGGATCACCATCTTTGACAATTCGATCCACCCAACGCTGTAATTGAGCTGTCTTTTTAAGACCTTGTTTAGGTGTTAAATAAGACAAAATTACCGTTTCATTTTCATTGCGTAATAATTTACCAATCCGTGAAAATTGACGGCGACGTGCTTCATGCGAACTAATTGCCTGCACATCAAGTAAGGCGTCAATCAAACGCTCATCTACGGGTAGGTTTTTAATTTGTTTAGCGCTCAGCTCTGCAAGCTGCGCACCTAAAGCAGCCATACGCTGGACTGCTTTTTTCTGTTCGGTCTTACTTGCGCGTCCCTCTAAAGAATCAAAATCTTCTTCAGTTAAACTGTTCGGTCGACGTGCCACGATTAATCTGCCTCATAAAATTTTGCTGCAAATAGTGCCTGAATTTCAGATAAGGCTTTGTCCTCGTCTGCTCCTTCAATCACTAAGCGTAAAGTTGTTCCTTTGCCTGCACCAAGCATGAGCAATGACATGATATTTTTGGCATCTACCAATTTGTCAGCCTTGCCAATCCGAATACTGGAACGAAATTTGGTGGTAACTTCTATCAGTTTACCAGATGCGCGTGCATGTAAACCCAATTTATTAATTACGTCAACTGTCGTATCAATCATGACCAGTGCTTCATTTCTCGATGGAGGACTTGAATAGACCATTTTGCCTCAAGGGCTTTTTTTAGTCTATCCACAATATAAACAGAACGATGCTGACCACCGGTACAACCTATCGACACGGTCATATAATGACGATGCCCTTCGGCAAAGGTCGGCAACCACTTGTCCAGAAAATGATACAGATCATTGAACATGTCCTCGACCTGATCGCTCTTTTGTAAAAACGCCTGCACCGGCTGATCTAGCCCTGAAAATTTGCGCAGTTCCAGTTCCCAATGCGGATTTGGCAAATGCCGGACATCAAAGACATAATCGGCATCCAGTGGAATGCCATGCTTATAACCAAAGGATTGCAGAATCAGGATCAGGTTATCGGCCTGTCCCAGCTTGGACAATAAGGTATGTTTCAGGTCATGTACGCTTTTATCGGTAGTATCGATATGAACTGTAGAACGCAACTGAATCGGCATCAACAGGATTTTTTCTTCCTGAATGCATTGATTCAGACTTTTAAAGCGTGACGCCAGAGGATGCGGCCGACGCGAAGCACTAAAGCGGGCAATCAGCTCCTGATCCTGCGTGGTCAGATAGATAATATCGACCGAACCATGCTGTTGCAGCTGCTCAAATACATGATCAAATTCTTGTAAATCTGCCCGGGTACTGCGCACATCGACGCCCAGCGCCAACTGTTCCAGATTATTTTCACTGTCCAGTTTGGCCACGATTTCGGGAAGCAATGCCAAAGGCAGATTATCAATACAGTAATAACCCAGATCTTCAAGCACCTGTAATGCAGATGATTTCCCCGAACCAGATTGTCCCGTGACGATTAAAATGCGCTTCATGCATGCTACCCTTTCATCTTAGCCGGCAGTGTATTTAACCTGCAGGTTATCGATCAGACGTGTATTCCCCAACTTTGCAGCTATAAATAACACAAGATCTTGATTAAACGTATGAATTTTTTGTAATTCTGGAGTTCTGGCTTCAATATAATCCACCACAAACCCGGCATCGGTTAAAGTCTGGCGAAGCTCCGCCAATACCGTATCCAGTTCCACGCCTGCCTGTAATTGCTGTTCAGCCTTTTGCAAGCTTTGATAAATGACCGGTGCGATTGCACGATGCTCTTCGCTTAAATAACCATTGCGCGAACTTAAAGCCAGGCCATCTTCTGCACGGGCAATCGGCACACCAATTACTTCCAGTGGAATATTCAGATCTTGTACAAACTGACGAATGACCGCCAATTGCTGATAATCTTTCTGGCCAAAGAAGGCGTAATTCGGCTGTACGATGTTAAACAATTTAGTCACCACCACCGCCACACCATCAAAATGACCGGGACGCTGTAAACCACATAAATCATTGGTAATGTCAGAAACACTGATATTGGTCAGACGCGGTTTTTTACCATACATTTGCTCAACCGTCGGCGCAAAAACGATGTCACAACCGACCTCTGCCAAAAGCTGCTGGTCCTGCTCAAGCGTGCGCGGATAGCTATCAAAATCTTCATTGGGTCCAAACTGGATCGGATTGACAAAGATACTGACCACCACTACATCACACAACTTACGCGCTTCACGCACCAGGTTTAAATGCCCCTGATGCAGATTGCCCATGGTCGGTACAAAACCGATAATCTTGCGACTGGTACGCGCCGGATTTAAGGATGCCGCTAAGCCCTGAATAGTGGTTTCTGTTTTCATCTTACAATTCAACCTGAAAAGTTTGTTCTGGTGCCGGGAAAGATCCATCTAAAACTGCAGCATGGTAGGCTTTAAAAGCATCTAGAATGGCGGTCGCACCCGATTGTTCTTGCATAAAATTACGTACAAATTTTGCAGTGTGGCCAAAGGTCAGGCCCAACATATCCTGAACCACCAATACTTGTCCGTCAGTGGCTGCACCCGCGCCAATGCCAATCACCGGAATCTGCGGAAACAGTTCGGTGATTTCCTGGCCAAGCTGTGCCGGTACGCATTCGAGTAACAATAGTGCAGCACCCGCCTCTACTACTGCTTTACAGTCCGCAATGAGCTGATCGGCCGCTTCACGAGTACGAGCTTGCAGCTTATAACCGCCAAACACATGTACCGACTGCGGAGTAAGACCCAAATGCACACACACCGGAATGCCGTTACGTGTCAGCACTTGCACGGTTTCTGCCAACCATGCGCCGCCTTCCATCTTGACCATTTGCGCGCCGGCCTGCATCACGGTTTTCGAGCTTTGCAAGGCATCATTCAAGGTGGCATAGCTCATAAATGGCAAGTCAGTCATGATAAAGGCATGCTGGTTACCACGGCGTACCGCAGCCGTATGATAAGCCATATCTGCAACCGTAACCGGCAAAGTCGAATCACGGCCCTGAATTGACATTCCCAGAGAATCGCCAATTAAAATGCTGTCCACTTCGGCAATTTCCATGGCTTTGGCCATACTGGCATCATAGCAAGTCAGACATGAAAATTTGCGTCCATCTGCTTTAAAGCGTCTTAAATCACTCAGACTGACCATGAAAATGTTCCTCTATGCTTGAAAGTTCTGACGAAGCTACCATCACTTAAAAATTAAATATTTGCCCAGTTGCTGTCATCGAGTACCGCGAGGGTCGACTGTGTGACGATGTCTAGGTCTTTTAATCTGTGTCCATGAACCTGTATTTCAGGATCAATATCCAGAAGTGGAAGCAGGACAAAATCACGTTCTAATACACCAACATGCGGCACAGTTAAGCGTTCATTTTGAATCTGCTCATTGCCGTAGAGCAGCAAGTCCAGATCCAGCGTACGTTCGCCCCAATGACGTAAACGTACCCGACCGGCGTCGTGCTCAAAGGCTTGCAGACGATCTAGCAAGCTTAAAGCGGCCAGATCGGTATTTAACTGCACCACTGCATTCAGATAGTTTGGCTGATCCTGTGGTCCCATCGGTGGACTTTGATACAGATGCGAAGTTTTCACCTGCCCCAAGGTCGCCAGTTTCTGTACAGCTTCTGCCAGAATCTGGCGTGAATCACCCAGGTTACTGCCCAGGCCAATATACGTCACGATCATTGTGTTGGCCCAAATACCACCTGACTCAGATCACGTTTCACCCGCTTACGTTTCATAATCGGATGATCTAGGCCAATTTCACCACTGGCACTGGCTGCTACATGCGACAGAGGTTTCACCTTGTCTTCAAACTTGGCTTTGCGCACTCGACGATTGCGTGGTTCAGGTTCATTTACCAACGGTTCAATCTCGGTGAGATCTTGCTGCTGGGTCAATTTCTGTTCCAGATGTTCTTCTTGACTCGCCTTGCGACGGCTCTTGGCACGCTGACGGTTATACTGGCTAATGGCCCGTTCTTTCTCGTCACCGCTCATTTGCTGGTAAGCATCCCACCAGCTGCCCATGCCTTGTGCAGTTGCATCGCCTGATTTTTCACGCAGCAGCAAAAAGTCAAAGCCGGCACGGAAACGCGCATGGCTGGACAAGGCCTCGATTTGCTGTGGTTTTGGATTCAACAAACGAGTCTGCATTTCCCAGACTTCACGAATAAAGGTTTCCGCAAAACGTGGAATAATGGTACGAGTCGCCTGACGTTTTAACACGTCCAGACCAGCTTGGGCACGAGCTTCGGCGGCTACCACGCCTTTATTTAGATAGAATTCACAACGCTCGAGGAATGGCTGCCACAACAATACCGCATAGAAAAAGGCCGGGTTGATGGTCTTGCCGATAGAAATACGCTGATCGGTATTTTTCGCAGCGCGTTCCATAAATGGCGTAATTTCAGGCTTGATATCTGCAAATAACTGCTGCCAGATCCCAAAATCGATCAGCATTGGCAAGACACGATTCAGGTGTCCCATGGTAAACAGTTTCTGTGATTCATCATAAAGTCGATGTGGAGAAACATCACGCAGCAACTGGGTCATTTCCGGCGTAAAGACATCCAGAATCGCTTCATCAATATTAAAGTTCAGCTTGGCGGCAAAACGTAGGGTTCGCAGCATCCGCACTGGATCTTCTTCAAATCTTAAAGTCGGATCACCGAGTAAGCGTAAGGTTTTGCTATGGATATCATCCACTGCATTGCAGAAATCCAGCACAATGCCTTTACGTGGCTGGTAATACATTGCATTGATGGAGAAATCACGACGGGCAAAATCCTGCTCGATGCTGCCCCAGTTGTTATCACGCAGAATCATTCCCGCGGCCGAGGTCACTGCTTTTTTTGGTGGTGCACGGAAGGTTGCCACTTCAACCAGTTCCCGCCCTGAATAGACATGCGCCAGTTCGAAACGTCGTCCGATAATTCGACAACGTCGTCCGAAAACTTCCTTGACCTGAGCCGGGGTTGCATTGGTAACTGCATCGAAATCTTTAGGATTCAAACCTAACATCAGATCTCGAACACCACCACCCACGATATAAGCTTCATAGCCTGCCTTGTTTAAGGCATCAATCACATCGAGAATATAAGAAGGTAATTGAGCGGTTGATAAACCACATTTTGACGCGCGCAAAGTTTGCAAAAGACGCTGTCTCCTACGTCTGAACGTAAAATTCTAAGATGACGCTAATCATATCGCTTACACGCCTAAAGGGCAATTTGATTATGTCAATCCTGCGAGTCAAATCAATCAGCTAGTCATGATCCATGCTGTCGCCTTACAAGGCCAATTTGGCCTTGTTTTTGGCAAACAATGCCGGCCCAATGCCTTTGACCAGCTGGATCTCTTCAATGCTTTTGAATTTTCCATTTTTTTGCCGATGTTCAATAATCGCCTCGGCCTTCTTTTGACCAATACCATTTAGCTGCTGTAATTGCTCCACTGTTGCATTATTCAAACTGATTTTATTAGCAGCGGAAGATGCCGATAATGCAGGCTTCGCCAGATAGTGATTGCTTTCTGATGAAGCCGTAGCGGCAGCTTTTTTCTTCAGGCGGGCGTCGTGTTGCTGTTGTTGGGTCTTCCATTCCATATAATCGGTCGCAGTCGCATGCGCTGTTCCGATAGAAATAAAGCCCAGCCAGCAACTCAGAAGAAGATTAATCCATGTTGGACCGATTCGATAAGGTGTTTTTTTCATGTGCTGCTCTTTGTTTTAATTCTAATTTAGCCTGTTCCCAGAGCTGATCAAGTTCAGCCAGTGACAGTTTTTCCAGGTCTAATTGCTGTAATTGTGCCTGATCTTCCATTAAGGCAAAGCGGGTCCGGAATTTATGGATCGTCCGCAATAATGCCATCTCGCTGGAGATGCCAAGTTTACGTCCAACATTGACCAGAGATAATAAGCAGTCACCAAATTCTTCCTGTATTTCATCGGAATTTTGTCCGGCTACCGCTGCTTTTAATTCAGCCAGTTCTTCTTCCAGCTTGGCATAAGCACCCGCCATGTCCGGAAAATCAAAACCGATTTTGGCGACATTTTTTTGAATTTCATCGGCCTGCACCAAAGCCGGTGCATGTTTAATATCATCCAGACGTGAACGCGGCTTGCCCTGCTTTTCTTGCTGTTTGATTTCTTTCCATAGCTCAGACACATCTTCCGGACTCATTTTTGCAAATTGTTCAGCCTGAAATACATGCGGATGACGGCGAACCAGTTTATCGGTAATGGCCTGCACCACATCCTGAAAATCGAAAGCCCCCTGCTCGCTGTACATTTGCGACTGGAACACCACCTGTAGCAGCAAATCACCTAGCTCATCGCGGACATCGTCGACTTTTCCAGAGCGGACTGCTGCTTCGACTTCATAAGCTTCCTCAATGGCATATTTGGTCAGAGATTCGGGGGTCTGCTGCTGATCCCATGGACATTTTTCACGTAATTCGCGCATGACCTTGAGTAGTTGTTCCATGTTTAAAAACCTCTTTTTTTTACCAAATTGTCGCGTCAATCTGCCAGTTTCTTGTTATGCTCAAAAAAAAGACAATAAGGAGATCAGGCACATGCACAGTATATTGATTAGCGGTGCAGCACAAGGAATTGGTGCCGCGACAGCCGCCCTATTTTACCAGCACGGCTACAAGGTGGGTATTTATGATGTTCAGGTGGAGCAGGCAGAACAACTGGCCCAGCAACTGGGCGAACATGCCAAAGCCGGTTTTCTGGATGTGGCTGGTTATACGTCCTGGGAAACAGCTTTAGCCGAATTTTCAGCTTGGGCAGGTGAAATCAATATTCTGGTCAATAATGCCGGGATTTTATATTCAGGCCCTTTTGAAGAAACTGATATTATGGCGCATCATCGGACTCTGGATATTAATGTTAAAGGAGTCATGAACGGCTGTCATGCCGCTTTCCCTTATTTAAAAGAATCTTCATTTGCCCGCATCATCAATCTATCTTCCGCTTCGGCGATTTATGGCCAGGCCGATTTAAGCAGTTATTCCACCAGCAAGTTTGCAGTGCGTGGCCTGACTGAAAGTCTGGATATTGAGTGGCAACCCTATGGGATTCGAGTCTTGGATGTCATGCCGCTTTTCGTCAGTACGGCCATGGTCAAAGATATGCAGGCAGAAAGCATCAAAAAGATGGGCGTACATTTAAAAGCAGAAGATGTTGCACAAGATATTCTGAAACTGGCAGAACTCAAAGATTCTATCTGGCAAGCAACGCATCATCTGGTTGGTTTCAAAAGCCAGTTTTTATTTCATTTATCGCGAATGAGTCCGCAATTTGTGAATCGGCTGAGTAACCTGCTCATTTCCAGAAAATAAAAAATATTCGGATTGATTTTGTTTTAGACAGTGTGATGAATCTGGATCACTGGAAATCTCAACCCTTTGCAGGAATGCTCACTTTGCCAGGCCACGGTGAGCATA
Organism: Acinetobacter lwoffii; assembly: GCF_029024105.1. NCBI lineage: Bacteria > Pseudomonadati > Pseudomonadota > Gammaproteobacteria > Moraxellales > Moraxellaceae > Acinetobacter > Acinetobacter lwoffii. The sequence continues at coordinate 2,658,580 of NZ_CP118963.1, forward strand.
CAGCCAGCAACAGAATAATTTTGATAAGCATAGACGCCAATCTCTGGATGTTCGCAGCGTCCGCCATTTTGTTCAGGATGGATATTGGTATTGAGTTCATTCAGGTTGATCCGGATTCCCAAGCCTGATGCCTTTAACACGGCCTCTTTAATCGTCCAGACTTTAAACCAGTATTCGGGATCATAAGCCAGCGTTTTCCAATGTTTTAATTCTTCGGGATGAAAGGCATGTTGTGCCAAGGCTTCAAAACGAACCTTACGACTCAGTTCTTCAATATCAATTCCCAAGTTTTGGACATTCCTGCTCGTGGCCAAGGCGTAGAAATTTTGACTATGACTATGATTAAAACTGAAGTCCGGATAGTCATTTAAATAAGGCTTGCCATATTCAGTGGTGGTGAAATCCAGAGATTGGATCGGATGATTGAATTGATCTGACAGCAACTGGTTACGATGCGCATAAATTGCCAGTTTTCGATTCTTGATTTGCTCTACCCGTGATTGAGGCAGTTCAATTGAAAAGAACTGATCTATTTTTTGTAGATAAATTTGAATATTTCGCGACAATGCAAAGCTCATAGAAACAGATGGACTTTTTCATTTTACGTCGCCAGATAAAAAAAGAAAGCCTGTTCGAAAACAGGCTAGACTCATATTGCTTAGATTGAATCAGAAATATCAACTGGTTTTGCTGCTGCAGATTCTGGCGCCTTAAAGTTCAAGCCCGCTTTTTTCATCAATTGCGGATACTCAACCAATGCCATGGTTGCATTTTTTGCAATTCCAGTCACATCACCTAATAGGCCTTTGGCATCCATAAAAGACATACCGCTATCGCTGACACTACGCGGATTACTGAGCATTTGCATAGACACCTGCTTACTATTAAGCACGAGTTCGCGTGCAGACAAGCCCGCAATCGCAAAGTTAGTAAGTGAGTTAACCAGAAGCTGTTTCTGGCTTACACTTAATGCATTAATACGTTCCAGTGTCGCCGCCTCATCCTTTTTTGATGCATCCAGAACATCATTAGTCAATTTGGTAATCTCTTTCTGGATTGCCTCTTTTTCCTTTACGTCAGAGGTAGTTTTCAAGCTGTTTAATTTGGTTTTCAGCTCTTCACTGTCTTTACGTTCAGCAAACAGGGTTGCCAGTGTCGTTCGGCTTTGAATAAACATGGCATTGGTGGCTTGTGCCTGCTTAAGAAAACCTGCCAAATCCAGATTCTGTGAAGACGTACCTGTTGTCGTTGCAACTGCTTTTGATGCCAGACTGCTGAGTGTTCCAAGACCGGCATGACTTTGCGATGCCAATACAACACTTCCCAAGATCAAGATGCTTGCGATTTTTTTCATAGTATTTCCCCTTATAATTCCTTACTGAACTGCATCGGCTTTTTGCACGATCTGATTTAAAATTTTTGGTAATGCCTTGAACATCTGAATGTTGTACATTTCATGACGATGGGTGATATCAATGCCTTTTAAACTAACTTCTTGCTGTAAACCGACAGCCCCAACACGTTCCTGTTTTGCATTAAAACGCCGCGCGCCACCTGCCAACACCAAAGTGGCATCGCAACTGGATTTGTCTGCATTGCATTTAATAGAGTCTTCTCGAACCTGAATCTTGAATGCTGGCTGTAAGCACTCGTCTTTGGGCACATACAGTTTCAAATCAAGCTGTTTTTTAAAGCCGGCATTTTCAGTCATTTTTATAATTGATGTTTCTAAACTGGTCTGCCCTTTAAAACCTGAACCTGTGGCATAAAATGGACGTTTGGACTGACTGGTAAATGCGTGATAAATCAGCGGACCAAATCCATAAAATGGAATCTCTCCGACTTGATCAGTATGCAAGCTTGGACAAAGTACACGAGCAAGTTTCGACTCACCCACAGCAGCATGGCTATCCACCAAGATGCTATCACCCGAACGTACCGGCAGGCGGTCATTTCCACTCACAGGAAAATCAAGCTGCGCTTTGACTTTAGTCCCTTGACGATCAATGACTGTAGCTTCCCAAGTCGGGATTAACACTTGACGCTGAGCAACTTTTTCACGGTTATACACATGAATTTTCATGCCTGTGGTCAAACGCTCGCCTGCATCCTGAATCGTGATGGTCTCGCTACCACCACTCGCCACCTGCAAATCTGAACGGGTAAATTGAATCCCTTTTTGGAATTGCTGACCCAATTTCACCAAAGCATTTTTAAGTGCCACTTCTTTACGCGTATCCAGTGAAAAACCCATTCCTTGTGAAATGGCTTCACTGATTTCATCAGTCGCATGCGCCGAATAAATCACGCGCCCAGAACGGTCAATCATTTCAGCAAAGACTTCGCTATGTACCACTTGCTGCTCAGTCATTTTGCCGACTTGCTGCTGATAACCAATTACAGGAATCACATTAATACGAATAAAAAATTCAGGAAGTTCACGCTGATGCTGGGTTTCCTGATTAGTTAAACCTGTCTGCTCACTGATACTCTGTGCGAGCACGCTATAACGTTTGTTGACTGGTGTAAGGGTAAAAGATGCATTTTCTCCGATCGCATCAGAAAAAATCTGCTCAATCAGGTCTTTTGACTCGCCTTGATAAGTCAATACATCCATCACCAAAGCTTTAGGCTTGTTCAGTGCCTGACGGGTATTAGCCGAAATCTTGCTAAACTGGCTCGAATTACCACTCATCAATACAGGCAATGCCACAGCATAATCGCTGTCAGCATGGACAACCCGGATTAAATCTCCTGAAGCCGAGCTCAGCTCATCATCTTTGGCAATCCCTTGATTAAAGCCTTTATCCAAAACCATATAAGACTTCCAGCGGTCAATCACCTTGGTCTGCACTTCAGAGACCTTAAATTTCTTCTGTAGATCTTGGGTCAATTGCTGAGTCAAGGTCAGCAAGCTACTTTGAAATTTCTGCTGGACCGCCTGACGGGTTGTAGCCGCCTCGATATCAGTCGCCAGCACCTGTATAGGTTGAGATAAAGTAGCGCTATCGGTATAAATCACTTCTCCGGATAGGACATTGGTCAACTTTAAACTTAAAGTGACTGGCAGAAAAATCTCGGCTGTAGACTCCTTTTGCACCACATATTCGCTGGCCCGCAAAACTTCCAGAGAAGCCACATAGCTTCGATGTTTATTCTGTTGGGAAATTGAAGTAACCACCTGATCTTGCAAGGCCTGTTTCAGCTGCTGCTCGAAAGCCTGTACAACTTGAGTACGAATCGTCTCGCTAGATACAGCCTTGCTAAAGTCACAGGAAATGGATGATGCGTTTGCTTCTATATGTTCCACCGATTGACGACAAGGCAGTTCCAGCCCGTAAATTCCCTTCGCCGGAAAAACCTGAATATTGGCCTGTGTACTAGCCGTTCCCATCAGCGCCATGGCAAGCATGGCTTTTTTCATGCTTATTTGCATTGGGTACCACCAATACATAAAGTAATGGTATTCCCTGCTTGCAGGCGTTCTGCATTCGACAGAACAGGATTTACCCGGCGCAATGCTTTGGCAAGTTCAGCACTTAACGGCTTTTCACTCTTATAAGTCATGGTCATCTCGACCAATTTGCCATCCTGGGTACGGATATCGATATTTTCCGCACCATCCATTTCATCTAAGGCCACGTACAGGTCATCCCCTAACCGGCTAGATACGCTACCCGATACACTTTTTACAAAGAGGGTTATTTCCTTACCATACATGCTGCGGTTTTTCGAATAGGCAAGGATTTGCGGGCCGACTTCAGATAGCGTCATTTCACCCAGTTTACGGGTAACATTGGTACGGCAAGTATCTGTCGTTGCAGCCGTGGATGATTCAGTACGGGTATCGCCGCCCATCAGTGTGCCATCATCGACTGAATAAATTTTATAGCTGAGTGCACCATCACAAACAAACTGACCCGTTGCACCTGAACGACCACGGTCATAAATATAAGAGCTACCGACCATAAACCAGTCCGCTTTTTCCTGACGTGCAGCCACTGCAAGTTTTGCCAGCTCTGCATCACCCAGCAATTGTTGAATGGTCATACTCTTGCCTTTGAGATAACGGCTACGAAACACATCCGAATCCATTAAGCGTAGATCATATTTAGATGCTGCACGGGCAATTGAGGTTAACGTTTGATTTTCACGCTCAGGTGTGGTCGACGGGGTTTGATATTCCACATATTTCACAAAATTTTGAATATCATTCTGGCGTTCAGACTGGCTATAACGTGCTGATTCACTGGCGTTATAACTTGCTGAAGCAGAAGATTTACCTGAATTATTGTGACTTGATGAACGTGCAGCAACGCCCGCACCTGCACCATAGTAATTACCATAGGCATAGCCTGAAGCCGAAGCTGATTTGCCTTTTGATGAATATGATGAACTTTCACTGGCTTTTGCACTTTCTTTCGCGTCATAGCTGGCCTTTTCATCATAGGCATAGCTCTTGTCAGAAAAGTACGACGTAAACTCTTTCACCGGTTTTGAGTTATCTCGCGGTACACCAAAATATTCATCCATTACGATCATGATCGGACTGGTTCGGCTATTCTTTTTGGATAAACCCAGATCATTTAAGATCTGGCGAAACTCCTGATCATCCATTTCAATTGAAATAGAAGTAACCAGTTCATTGTTATTGTTGGTTTGACTACCACGATTAAATACGTAGCCATTGTCAACTTGTTTCACAATATCTGCCAGATGGAGTTCGGCATCCTGCATGGCTTGAGGGCCATTTATTTTTTTGATTAAAGCAATGACTGCATCAGTTTTTGCATTATTCAATGCTTGATTCCGTGTTCCTATTGGATCTTTTTTTATAATGGGGCTACTGCCCTCACCATTCACTTTGATCATTTCAGCGCATGCAAGGCTTGGTAAGCCCATCATACAGATTAAGGCCAATGCAGTTTTTTTCATGTTCCCCTCACACCACCGCAAATTTGGGTAGTAATTTCTTATGATCTTTTTCAGTCAATTTTCATTTTTGCGACTGAATTAACAATTTCACACAAATATAATACATATCACATAAATATTAAATTAATACTTATACTAAATAGGACTTACGCATTGAGGGATTTAAAAAAGTCTCAAACTACTTTATAACGTATCTGTGATCAGACGAACTAAACATGCTTCTACAGCAACTTGTACATTACCCATTTATATGGGCTTTCTCATGACAGAACCAAACTCTATTAGCTGCACACAACTTGCCGAGACTTATAATATCTCGCATGACAGTGTAAATCGCTTTTTGGAGCGTGAAGACTACACAGCTCACGATCTATATCAAGAAGCAATTCAACACATTGATAATAATAAACTTATAGTCAGTATTGATGATACTGTTTTAGATAAGCCATATAGTCAACATATGGACTTAGTTAGCTATTTTTGGTCAGGTAAACACCACCGATCCGTCAAGGGTATTAATCTCATTACCTTGTATGCGACAGATCAACATGGCAAAAATATTCCAATTAATTTTCGAATTTATGATAAGTCAGAAAGTAAAACCAAGAATGATTACTTTATGGAGATGTTAAGTGAAGTACTCGATTGGGGTGCAAAGATTCAATTCATTACAGGTGATAGTTGGTATTCATCGACTGAAAATCTAAAAACCATAAGAAAACATGGTATTCGATTTATGTTTGGTGTCGACAGTAACCGTAAGGTTTCCCCTGAAAAAGGACAATGGTTTCAACTCCGTTTATTGCCGAATTTTCATCAGGGTCAAGTGGTCTGGCTCAAAGATGTTGGCTTTGTACAATTATTTAAGACTCAGTTAAAAGAACAGCAGAGATTTTATATTGTGCATCAAGATGAAGATGATTTATTGTCCTTTGATGGTTTTTATGAATTACATTCAAGTCATTGGAAAATAGAACAATATCATCGAGTAATTAAACAGGTTTGTCATATTGAAAAGTTTCAAGTAAGACGATCCAAGCTGATTTTGAATCATATTTTCTCAGCCTTGATGGCCTATGTTGAGATACAAAAGAACCAGTTTGAGCGGATCTTTGAAAATGTATATCGTTGGCAGAAGAAATTATTTAAACCAATTATCAAGAACTTTATTGATGAATTTATTCTCGATAAGAATCATCTGCTGCCACAGAAAATCTATAAATAATAGTGCGTAAGTCCTATACTAAATAACTATAATTAAAAGAATATTTTATTTTTATTAAATTCAAAATTAAGCCTGATTAAAAAATATTTTTATAGGTAATAAAAAAAGCCCGCTTTACGCAGGCTTTTTATCCGGAAAATTTAAACTATAAAATTAACGCTTAAATTTCTTCTCGGCTTTCTTGAACTTCTGTACATAACGACGTTTACGTGCAGCTGCACGCTCATCCACTTGAGACTTACGACCTTCAAACGGGTTTTCCGAAGTTTTAAACTCGATTTTAATCGGTGTACCTTCAAGCTTGTACACTTTACGGAACACGTTTTCCAGGTAACGGCGATAATCTGCAGGAGTTTTATCCACCTTGTTTCCGTGAATCACGATCGTTGGTGGATTCTGCCCACCCATATGCGCATAACGCATTTTAATACGACGACCCTGAACCATCGGCGGTTGGTGGGCATCTGTCGCATCATTTAAAATCTGGGTGATTTTTGCTGGTGACACTTTCAAACGAGATGAATCATAAGCACGGTGAATCGATGGATAAAGATCACCCACACCCGTTCCATGCAATGCAGAAATCAAATGCACTTTGGCCCATGGAATGAAATCGAAGCGACGCTCTACATCGAGCTTACATTGCTTACGATCATATTCAGTCATGTTATCCCATTTATTGACTGCAATGACCATGGCACGACCCGCTTCAAGTGCATAGCCAATCAAATGCAAGTCCTGCTCAACAATACCATCACGCGCATCAACCACAACAACAATTACGTTAGCATCTTTCATTGCCTGTAAAGTTTTAACAATCGAGAATTTCTCAATCATTTCATCAACTTTACCTTTACGGCGCACCCCGGCAGTATCAATCAGGGTATATTGACGGCCATCACGCTCGAATGGAATATAAATCGAGTCACGTGTTGTACCCGGCTGGTCAAATGCCACCACACGCTCTTCACCGAGCAAGCGGTTCACCAGCGTTGATTTACCGACGTTTGGACGACCAATAATCGCCAAACGCAGACCCGTGTTTTTGTCATGCTCTTCCGGATTTTCATCTTCCGGTACATCAGCAAGCACGTCTTCCAACATTTGCTGAACACCACGACCATGGCTGGCTGCCACTTGTAGCGGCTCGCCCATACCCAGTTTGTAGAATTCAACCAAGGCAGCTTCAGCATGTACGCCATCGACCTTGTTGGCCACCAGAAAGACTTTTTTGCCTAAAGTACGTAATTCACGTGCAATCTGTTCATCGGAAGCCAGCAGGCCGGCACGCGCATCAACCACAAAAATAATGATGTCGGCTTCATGAATGGCAGTTTTAGATTGCTCTGCCATATATGAATCAATACCACCTTCATTTTCACCAATACCGCCGGTATCGACCACAATGAAAGATTTATTTTGATAGGTAGCATCGCCATATTTACGGTCGCGTGTCAGACCTGCAAAGTCTGCCACCAATGCGTCACGGCTCTTGGTAATCTGGTTGAACAGCGTCGATTTTCCGACGTTCGGACGACCAATGAGCGCAATTACGGGTTTCATAGAGTAACCTTTATTTAATATCAGGCGTCAAAGTGGCCTGAACATCAGAAAGCATAGGAAGATATAAGGGGTAAATACCCTAAATAAAAACACGGGGCATTGATTTTTCAATCACCCCGCGTTCACAAAATACGGTTGTGGCTAGTTTAGCATAAGGCTCGTTAAAATTAACGGTTCTGCCAAATGCTTAATGCGCCCTTGCGTGTAGAAACATAAAGCTGGTTGTCGATAACGCGTAAGCTACGCACTTCCCCAGAAGTTTTCGAACGACCAGTAATCTGTCCAGTACGCGGATCAATCAGGTGCAAGACACCATCCAGATCACCGACTACAAGATCAGTACCCAGCATCACCGGATTACTTAACTTACGATTCAACAGCTGGTCATTTTCCCAAAGTGGCTGACCCGAAGTAATCTCAAAGGCTTTGATTCTGCCATCGGTTTGCGCCACAAATACGCCATTGCCCACAACTTCTGGACGCTGGATACTGCTGGCATCTTCACTCCAGACCACCTGTTGTGAAGCTAAATCCAGCACAGTCACCTGACCTTGATAACTGGTGGTCACCACAAACTGGCCTGCAACGACCGGTTCCCCGTCAATATCCACCAGACGCTGGATATCAGAACGTCCATCCGACACTGCGACACGACGCTGTAATTTTGGCACACCACTTAAGGCATCCAATGCATAGATATAAGCATTGGAAGAGGCAATCAGTATATTACGGGCATCTAATGCAACCGGTGCAGCCATGCCACGTAAGCTGAATTGTACATTAGGTAAGTCATAAGTCCAAACTTGCGCACCCGTCGCAATTTCATGCGCATATACGGTGCCGTCATTGCTGACACTAATGACCCGCCCTGCATGAATCAGTGAAGGCGCCAGTAAAGCACCCGTCAATTGCGCAGTCCATTTCTGCTCGCCGGTTTGTTGATCTAGCGCAAACAGCTGACCTTTCTGGTTGCCGACGACAACAAGACCTTCGGCAGCTTCAACGCCAGAACTTAAATTGTCTTTGCTGACTTTCTTCTGCCACAGACGCTGTTTGCCTTTAAATGCAGACACTTCGCCTTTCGGGTCAATCGCAAAGACCACGCCATTGTCTGCATCCAGACGTAAACGCAACGGATCAGCAGCATCTGTTGACGCCACACTGGTGGAAAATACAGGGACCAGGGTTTTGGCTTGGGTCAGTTTTGGAAGTGGATTCGGTTTTACTTCTGGAACTTTAGTGGTTTTACCTGCACAGCCAGCCAGTGCAAGCGTTAAAACAGTCAAGGCACAGGTAATTTTGTATTTTCTATTCATGCAGCTTCTTCCGCTTGTGTTTCTATAATTGGGCGTTCGATTTCTGGATCATCGACTAACACGCCTACGCTTTCGAGCTTAATTTGTAAAATCTGACGTTCTTCTTTACGTTCAATCAAAGCATCCCATGCACTTTGATATACTTTTTTCGCATTTTCAATATCATTTTTGGCAACATAGATATCGCCACGTGCTTCATCGGCAGTTGCTTTAAATGCAGGTTCAGTCACTGCTTCTAAAGTTTTCAATGCAGCATCATATTTTTTCTGTGCCAGTTGCGCATAGGCCAGACGAAGTTTAACCACCTGAACCAGGCCTTTATCATCTACTTTCGAGTTTTCAACTTTCTGTAGTGCTTTCTCGGCCGCAGCATAATCTTCTTTGTCATAAGCCAGTTTCGCCATGACTAACTGGGTTTGAATCGCCTGAGCTGAGTCAGGCGCTTCCTTGACAATTTTGTCCGCAGTTTCAGACAGCTTGGCAAAACCATCACCTTTCGATGCCTGTGCATCATCCATCAACTGCTGAACCTTGGCAGTGTGCATTTGCGACTCTGCCAGGTTTTTCTTCTGCCAATATTCCCATCCAAAAAAGGCAATCAGCGCAATTAAAATCCCGGTAATCATCGAAGAACCATATTTCTTCATAAAGGATTTTAAGCTTTCAAACTGTTCATCACCACTCATTGCGCTCATGAGATTACCCTTTTCCTAATGTTTTATCGATTATTTTGAAGAAATTTTAGTACTAAAAAATGCAACGAAGTCCGTAAATGGTACATTCGATTGCTCTGCGGTTGCCAGCTCTTTCACAGTAAACGCCTGAGCTTCCAGTTCACGTTCACCCAAAATCGCCGCATACAAAGCACCGGCTTGATCAGCCTTTTTCATTTGCGATTTCATTGAACCCTGAGAGCCGACTTTCAGGCGAATGTTACTGCCAGCAGCTTCCAATTGATCACGAATCTGTTCAGCCAATACCAGCGCTTTACCCTGAGAAGCAGGATCGGCAACCAGGAATACTTCACAATCACGTACTGGCGTATTGTCTTCAATCTGTTCCAGTAGAAGCAATAAACGCTCCATCCCCATCGCGAAACCAACTGCAGGCACAGATTGATCCGCTTTGCCTTTCAATTGACCGACTAAGCCGTCATAACGACCACCAGCACATACAGTACCTTGTGAACCCAAGTGGGTAGTCGTCCATTCAAATACGGTTTTATTATAGTAGTCCAGACCACGTACCAGTTTTTGATTGATGACAAAGCTAATACCGGCATCTGACAAATACTGTTGCAACTGGTTAAAGTGTGCCAGTGTTTCTTCACCCATAAAGTCGTGAAGTTTAGGCGCATTTTCTAGGATACTTTGAGTTTTGGCATCTTTAGAATCCAGAATACGCAGTGGATTAGTCGTCAGACGGCGTTGTGAGTCTTCATCCAGATCAGCCTTATGCGCCTGCAGGAACTCTACCAGTGCCGCACGATAGGCTGCACGCTCATCCGACTCACCGAGTGTATTTAACTCAAGCTGAACCTTGTCTGCCACACCCATACGTTTCCACAGACGCGCCGTCATCAGAATCAGTTCTGCATCCATATCTGGCGTTGCCACACCAAAGGTTTCCACACCAAACTGGTGAAACTGACGGTAACGGCCTTTTTGCGGTTTTTCATAACGAAACATGGATCCGATATACCAGACGCGAGGCGTCGCACCGCGCAGCAGGTTATGCTCCAGCATGGCACGTACACAACCTGCCGTTCCTTCAGGACGTAGTGTCAAAGACTCAGGTGGATTACCCTTGTCGAGGAAGGTATACATCTCTTTTTCAACGATATCGGTTGCATCACCGATCGAACGTTTAAACAAATTAGTCTGTTCAACGATAGGCAAACGGATTTGTTGATAGCCATAGGCATCCATCAAACCGGATAGATGCTGTTCAAGACGTCTCCAAGCTGGGGTTTGCGTTGGGAGAATGTCATTAAAACCTTTGATTGCGACGATTGAACTCATGATCTACTCAGAAAAACTTGTACGAATAATTTCTTTAGATTTAGCTTCTTCAAGCTCGGTAACACGTTGACGAACCATGGTTTCGATTTCATCAACCAATTGATTCGTGTCAATTAAATGGCTCTTTTCACCATTACGGTATACTAGTGAACGTGGTGCTGCACCTACAACACCAATATCCGCTTCTTTGGCTTCGCCCGGCCCATTGACCTTACAGCCAATAACAGACACATCCATTGGGGTACGAATATCTTCTAAACGTTCTTCAAGTTGCTGCATCACTGAAATCACATTAAATTCCTGACGTGAACAGCTTGGGCAGGCAATGAAGTTAATCCCGTTGGAGCGCAGACCCAGCGATTTCAGAATATCAAAACCAATTTTAATTTCTTCTTCAGGCTCGGCAGCTAAGGAAATACGCATAGTATCCCCAATGCCTTCCATCAGCAGGCCGCCCAAAGCGATCGCAGATTTAACCGAACCGGTACGGTAAATACCCGCTTCCGTTACACCTAAATGTAGCGGATTATCAATTTGCTGTGACAACAAACGATACGCATCCATGGTCAGGAACACATTCGAGGCTTTGACTGAAATTTTGAATTCCTGGAAATCCAGACGGTCTAAAATATCGATATGACGTATCGCAGATTCAAGCAAAGCCTGACCCGTCGGCTCGCCATATTTCTTTTGAATATCTTTTTCCAGTGAGCCGGCATTAACACCGATCCGCATGGAAATATCGTTATGACGTGCTGCGGCCACCACTTCACGGATTTTCGCTTCAGAACCGATATTGCCCGGGTTAATCCGCAGGCAGTCTGCACCCAAATCGGCAACTGCCAAAGCAATTTTATAATCGAAGTGAATATCGGCGACCAAAGGTACATTGACCTGCTTGCGAATTTCACCAAATGCCGCCGCCGCTTCCATGGTAGGCACAGAAACCCGCATGATGTCTGCACCGGCATCTACACAGCGCTGAATCTGTGCAACCGTAGCTGCTACATCACAGGTTTCAGTATTGGTCATGGACTGGATACTGATTGGTGCATCACCACCCACATAAACTGAACCCACACGAATTTTACGTGTTGGACGACGTTTAATTGGATTTACGATCATCGTTCTGCTCTACTCTTGATCTGTTAAGGTGATAAACGGAATTCTGCTTTTCCGTTCACAGTGTAGGGTGACAATGAAATATTTTCATTATTCAAACTGAGCGATACAGCCGATGCATCATCGAGACGAATCTGGAATGGCGCTTCACCATTCAGTTGCAAGCTCGATGCCTGACGGCCAGTTGCCAGAACATTACCCGCCGAGTCGACAATATGCACCGAAGTCGGACGGTTAAAATCAAGTTTCAGCTGATCACCGGAAAGTGCGGCACCTGTATCCAGATTCAGAATCTCGACATTAGAAGCGCCTACTCCAGAGACTTCACTGCTATTTTGGGAATTACTGCTCGACCAGTTCTGAATCATGGCAAACAGTGCGCCCAAAATCAGCAAAAGTACCAGCGTAATAAAAATGCGCTTTAACCACTTACGATTACGGTCACGCTTGGAACCTGGTAATTTCCCCATAATTTTAATTGGAGAATTGTTCAGGGCATGATTCGGCAGCAACCCGGTATCATTGGTATAGATTTCATCAAAACGCTGAATAATACTAGACGCATCTACACCCAGAAATTTGGCATAAGTCCGGTAATAACCTTTGATAAAGGTCGCTTCTGGCAAAGATTTGTATTCATCCTGCTCAAGAGCAGTCAGGGTTTTGACCGGAATATTCAGCTCTTTCGCTACATCTTCCAGATTACGTTGCTGGTTGATACGAATCTGGCGCAAGTACTCGCCCGGACGTTGAATATTTCCTAACGCATTTGGAGCTACGCTCGAATGATTCGATGGTGAATTAGGATTTACTTCCATACGGCCTCAGTACTGTACTGTAATTGCAAATAACGTTGGTATTCCTGGCTTTCAGGAAAGAGTGCACGTAACTGGTTGACCAATACCTGCATACCCAACTGATCACCTCCGGCACGCGCAGTGCGAATGCCAATCCAGAGTGCACGGGCACCCTGATTTTTCTGCCCCACACCACGCACAAACTGTTGATACATTTGTGTCGCTGCCGGGAACTGCTGGTTCAAATAAAATATTTCTGCCAACTCTAACATTGAAATATAGGAATCGCGATTGGCTTGTAGCGCCTGTTTGAATGATTTTTCAGCATTTGCTGTATCACCCAGTTTCAGGTAAATCCGCCCCATATTTTCCAGTGCGCGGAATCGCTGATCATAACCCAACGTGGCACCAGCAATTTGAAACTGCTCGATTGCATCATTATAGCGTTCAAGCTGATATAAATAAGTGCCGTAATTATTTCGCGCCTGCGCATTTTTCGGATCTGCCGAAATCGCACGCTTGAAATAATGATCTGCTTTTTCGAGATTAAGCTTACTACCTTCCTGTTGCAGTAGCACGCCCATCATCATATTCGCTTGAGAATCACGCGGACTGCTTTCAAGTGCCTGATCCAGCGCACGTTTAGCTGCATCCAGGTCACCTGTTCTCAGATATTCTACCGCCAATTGGGTACGGACTTTGGTGGCCTTTTCAGGGTCTTTCTGACCCAGATCTGGCGTCTGACACGCGACTAAAACCAAAGACACACATACTGTTGAAATCAAAGTAAACTTTGATGTTAGATTTCTCAACTGGCGACCTCTTATTATCCTTGTGAGCGCATGATCTCATTCGATTGCGCAATTTTCTTTTTCCACTGTTCCGCACGACGGGTACGGTCAGCAACTTGTCCGACTAACTGTCCGCACGCGGCATCAATGTCATCACCGCGTGTCTGACGAATCGTACACACAAAACCGGCATCAGACAAAGTTTTTTGGAAAGAAATAATCCGGTTGCGGCTTGAGCGGCCATATGGCGCATGCGGGAACGGATTAAAAGGAATCAAATTAATCTTGCTTGGCAAATTCTTCAACAGCTTAATCATTTGCTGAGCATGTTCAGGATGGTCATTCACGCCATCTAACATCACATATTCAATCGTCACATGTTTACGTGAACTTTCGTTACCATCTTTAGCAATATAGCGCTGACATGCAGCAATCAGCTGCTCAAGCGGATATTTTTTATTGATCGGCACCAGCTCGTTACGCAGTTCATCATTTGGCGCATGCAATGAAATAGCCAGCGCCACGTCAATATCTTTGACCATCTGATCGATTTTCGGTACCACACCAGAAGTCGATAAAGTCACACGACGTTTTGACATGCCGTATGCAAAGTCATCCAGCATAATACGCATTGAATTCAATACTGCATCGTAGTTGAGCAATGGCTCGCCCATGCCCATCATCACCACGTTCGTGACTGAACGTTCACGCTCAAGTACCGGCACATCTTCCATATAGGAATAGTTCGCCATCCAGAGCTGACCGATAATTTCGGCTTGAGTCAAATCACGCTGGAAACCCTGTTTACCGGTTGAGCAGAATGAACAGTCCAGTGCACAGCCCACTTGTGAAGAAATACACAAAGTGCGACGTAAACCACTGCGATGTTCAGCAGGAATCAATACGGTTTCGACGAGGGAACCTTCACCGTCGCCAACACGGAATACCCATTTACGGGTACCATCTTTAGAATAGTTTTTATGCACCACTTCAGGCGCTTTAATTTCACAAATCTTTTCCAGTTTTTCACGCAGTTTGCCGGAAATATTGGTCATTTCAGCAAAATCAGTCACAAAGAACTGGTGAATCCATTTCATTACCTGCCCGGCACGAAACTTCTTCTCACCTATGTCCTCAAAGAATTTTTCCATTTGCGGACGTGACATGCCAAGTAAATTCACTTTCTCGACAGTATTTGCCTGTGCTGGAGCGGATGGAGTGTGTTGCTGTGGCTCAGAAACTGCTGATACAGCGACTGCTTCAGTACTCATGTGTATTACCTAAACCATGTCTAAAGATGAAAGGAGAAGCTCAATATGTGAGCAAAGAATTATTCAGAGAATAAAAAAACCAGATAAGTATAATAACACTTATCTGGCTTGAATACTGCGAATTAACGAGTACGTGGAGCAATCTCAGTTTGAGCGAAGAAGTAGTTAACTTCACGATCAGCAGATGCTACAGAGTCAGAACCGTGAGCAGCGTTTTCATCGATGCTTACAGCGAAATCTGCACGGATAGTACCAGGAGCAGCTTCTTTAGGATTCGTCGCACCAAGGATGTCACGGTGAGCAAGAACAGCGTTTTCGCCTTCAAGAACTGAAACAACAACTGGACCAGAAGTCATAAATGCAACTAGGTCAGCAAAGAAACCACGTTCTTTGTGCTCAGCATAGAAGCCTTCAGCTTCAGCTTGAGTCAAATGTTTCATTTTAGTTGCAACAATTTGAAGACCAGCTTTCTCGAAACGAGCAAAGATGTCGCCGATGTGGTTTTTAGCAACTGCGTCTGGTTTAACGATAGATAAAGTACGTTCGATAGCCATGATAGGCTCCTTAAGTCAATTGTTGACATGAAAATTTGGCGCATTATACCGAGATAATGCGCATTTTTCTGCTTTTCATCTGTAAAAAAATGCTTTTTTAAGATGAGGCCTTAGCGTGCCTCGTCAATCCATGCCATTTGAATGGCTTCAAGCAAACCTTCAGTCGACTTGGTTGGATCATCTTCAAACTCAGGCAAAGCACACACCCAGGCATGTAAATCAGTAAAACGAATCCACTGCGGGTCCACATCTGGATGCGCTTCATAGAGTTCAATCGCGATATCGAGCGTGTCAGTCCAACGTAAACCCATCTCTATTTCTC
Source organism: Acinetobacter lwoffii (assembly GCF_029024105.1). NCBI lineage: Bacteria > Pseudomonadati > Pseudomonadota > Gammaproteobacteria > Moraxellales > Moraxellaceae > Acinetobacter > Acinetobacter lwoffii. The sequence goes on from NZ_CP118963.1 coordinate 2,674,497, forward strand.
ACCATAATTGCTTTGATGCTGTACTTTAACAAATCTGTGAAAATCTGCGAGCCTTTGCTCCGGCTTTCACTTATTTTTACAGCACAATATTCAGATAAGGCGCGGTCAGGACAATGGCAATTGCCATCATGCCACCCAGAATTGCGCCAACTGCCACATCACTTGGATAATGCAATCCCAGCACCATTCGGGACACTGCGACCAGAACCGTAAAAGGCAACATCAGCATCAGTAATAAAGGTGCGACATAACCTAAAACGGTGGTTGCCATCACGGCATGCAAGGTATGCCCGGAAGGAAAACTGAAATGATCCAGTGGATGCTCACCCAAACGGATCACTTGATGTACCTGATAAGGACGTGGTCGTACAGTTTTGATTTTAAGCACCTTGTAAATCATAGTACCTATAGTACTTCCCAAAATCAGATAAACAATCTGCACGGTATAGATCAAGCCTTGCATGATCCAAACCAGTATCAGCATGAAATACCAAAATGCACCATTTCCTAAGCGGCTAATCATTTTAAAAAAAGTGGCAATACGGACTGAATGCGAAAAATGATTCAGATAAACACAGCCTTTCAAATCGATTTCTAAAAATTTAATCTTTACATTCTGGAGTTTCACACTGGTGCTCCTTTCTTGTTTTATATCCTGTATTCCTGATGCTGTATCAGTGAATACAGTGCCTGTTCAAATTGCCGGACCGGATATTGCCAGCCTACTTTTTCGGCTTTTTTACGTGCTTGCGCACCCATCTGCTGCAATTTTTGCTGATCAGGCAATCCGAGCATCTGCTGGATCAACCCCTGCTGATGTCCAAGTCTACTCAACCATCCCGTTTCACCATGCTGCACATGCAAGTTTGCACAAGCATAATCATAAGCAATCACTGGCAAGCCACTGGCCATCGCTTCCAATACCACATTTCCAAAGGTTTCAACCTGACTGGCAAAACAGAAGACATCTGCACTGGCATACGCCGCTGACAGTTTTTCTCCTGTCAAGCTACCGGTAAAAACAATACTGCCATCCTGATTCAGTTGTTGCAGTCGAGTGCGATCCGGCCCATCTCCAACCACCACCAAACGTATATCTTGCTGACGAACTTGGCGCAGCACAAAATAGGTTTTGATCAGCACGTCAATTTCCTTTTCAGGGGAAAGCCGTCCGACATACAACATCACCCGGGTCTCGTTTGAAACTCCCCAAGCATAGCGCAAATCTGGTGATCGCCACTTTGGTGAAAATGTATCTGGATCGACGCCTCTGCCCACAACTGCCAAGGGACAAGTCACACCAAACTGATTTAAGGCTTGAGCCGTGCCTCGACTCGGAACACAGGTCAAATCAGTATTATTATGAAACCACTTTAAATAGCCTTGAATTGGCTTCAGTAAAAAAGCCAAATCAAAAAATCGACTAAATTCCTGAAATGACGAGTGAAAACCGCTAGAAACCGGAATTTTATGGAATTTTGCAAGCTGTTGAGCTACCAGACCCAAAGGACCTTCGGTCACGACATGGATAATATCGGGTGTAAAAGTTTCAACAGCTTGATGGATTTTTAAAAATTGCGGCCTACCAAACTGCAAATTACTATATTTAGGAATGCAATGCGCTTTAACTAGACATTCGCTATGCGGCTTAAAATCGTTATAGGCTTGTCGTTGTTCCGGACGAATTAATAAAATCTTATGCCCCTGTTTTTGTAATCCTTTACACAGTTGCAATAAAGCATGGGCAACCCCATTGATTTCAGGAGACCAGGTTTCAGTCACAATGGCTATTTTGAGACGAGGACGAGTCAACTCTTCCAAAGGCAGGGTCATTTTTGTTTTTTGCTGTCGCAACTGTTTTAAGTCAAAGCTAATATTTTGAAGTGCAGACATTTTTTTCGATAACGCTGAGGTGCAGGGCTGTTCCATATCACACCTATGTGATTATATTTTAAGCTAAAGTCTAATGCTTATTTATTGCATTTTAATGATATTACCCCCTTCTCTCATTTTATTCGGAAGTTGATGTACTTATAGAGATATCTAATTAACTTGACTAACAATTAAGAGTAAATTAACTCACCTATTCATAACCATAGCTCATGCCTAAAAAATCCAGTCAGAAAGCTTCAAAATCTGGTTAAAGGACTTAAATAGACCAAAATCCAATTCTCTTTTAAGAGCCAACTAAAAGAATTCAGTAGATAAGATCCACATATAAACTGTCTTTATAAACTCCAGCTGGGGTCAAAGCAGAAGGTTGTTCAGCTAGTTGTACCAATACAATAAATTTACTTAGGCTAGTTGCCGGTTGGGATATCGGCATATTCCAACGGGATGAGGTCGCCCCAGAAATATACATTTGTGTTCTTATTTTATGATTGTGCTCATTAACCAAATAACTACTGCCATTAGTGCTGGTTAAGTTTCTAGAATTAAATTGAATAGCATAACTACTATCACACCTTACGATAAAAGAAGTCGCAGCTTGGCTCAGATAAGAGGAGTTCAATTTGAGTTCTGATGCTGTCGATCGATCAATCTGACAACGTTGGGCATGACTTAGACTGGTTAATAATAGAGAGAACACAAGTACAGTAAATTTAAGTTTCATTATTTTTCATCCTTTATTTACAGATAAGCGTAGATAGTCCGCTTTCTTCTTTTTGATTTTCTGTAACCGTCAATTGTGCAAAGCAAGTTTTAGATTCGGTGCTGATGATTTTAATATTGTAAGTATTTGGAATAAGCCCATATAGAGTGACCGTACCGTTCGATGAGATAGGATAAACCTCCCCACCATCATTATCGATATATAACTCTGAACCAGCTGTGAATTTATGATTATTACTATCTACAGGCAAAATCGTGACCTGTTTTGTATTATATATAGGGAAATTAATAATATACCCCCGCTGATCTAAAGCAGTAAGCCTCTTGGTTGCATAAGGAATCTTATCTTCGACTGGTAATTGATTCTGATCAAAACCAATATCATAATTTACATAAGGAATAATATCATGAACAAAGGTATAGCCTTTCTTATTCGTTTTATCTACTACAGATAAAGACCTTAAAACATCGACATCCTGATAATCTCCCACACTAACAACAGAAAATGCATTATCAACCAACTTGGTAAAATTGAATTTATTATTAAGAAAAACAACCGCACCACGATAGTTTAATTGTGATTCAGACTCATTATCTCCCTCTATATGATAAAAACCTAAATCCCCAACATCTGTTTTCAATCGCCCATTGAAATTATATAGTGTTTCATCTTCGAGTCTATTTACACCTGTTTCATAGTCAAATCCAACCTGATTAGGATTACTTTTTACAAATTGCAATTTAGTTCTTTCATCTGTTGAATGACTAAAATAAACTGCTTTATCATCATCAAAACTATAGCTAAGTGATAAGACAACTCCAGAATCCCGATCATTACCAAATGAGCTAAAATAACTCAAACCTAGGCTTCCCTTCCTACCTAGCCGACGATTAAACCCTAAATTTAAAGTTTTACGATCATTTTGAAAAAATGAAGGAATCTCATCTTCCACGCGTATTTCTTGCTGATGAAAACTCTGGGCAGCATAATTCAAATAAATATTATGCAAGAGAGGAATATTGCTCATTCCCCCATAAATTAAATATTCATACTTAGGATAACTATAAAAATTATCCAGGTCATCACCTAAATATTTAAAATCTCTTTCTGTATATTTCGCACTTGCACCAAGTGAAACTCTTCCGAAATCCTTTGCAGCAGATAATCCATATGAATAATTAAAATTATTAAGTTCATCGTGTGAAGCTTGAACTACACTATCCAAAACCAAATAATGACTAATAGCTTGAGTCCATAGAAAGCCTAAATTTTGCAAGTCTTCGCTATAAGAAAAATTAGAACCAAGTGTTGTCCAATTAGATACCCCATAACGATAATAAAGGTTAGAGAAAAAATTACGATAGTCATTACTTTCTATATTATAGTTATAACGCAACTTTCCTAATGAAACATTATATTCACTAAGATCAGATCTTAATAGCCGATTCGTCACCAGAATAGGAAAACTTTGTACACTCCTATTCCCTAACACATCTTCAACAATAATTTGTGCATTTCCTGCCTGTTGAATTTGTGCACCAGTTTGAAGATTGAAATCACCAGGACTGACTCTTTGGCTATATATACTTACCCCATTAATATACAAATCAACTGTAGAAGGAACACGCGCACTTCCCTGTAAGATTGGAGTATTCCAATAAATAAAATTTGGTCGCTCAGTAAAATTAGTTCCCCAGTTTAAACCGGCAAAACGTAAAGAATTAATTAATGGATTATATACTGTAGTTGTATCTCCTAAAGTAAGCTGAGTCATACTTTTAGGAAATTCAAACTCAATACTAGTACTGAGTCGAGTAAAATACTCATTCAAAGGATGATTATAATATGCTATTGAGTTCTTAAAAATCCAATAGTCTTTAAAGACACCCAGATCTGTCAGGCCGTTATATAAAGAATTCGTTTCTCTGTCTATTTTTGAATTTAAATAGGTAAAATCATAATTTACGAAACCTCCAAAACTGGCTCTCTCTGGCATAGTCTGCAACTGGGAGATCTGTGTATTTGATTTAAACAGTTGGGTAGGTATGGTGAGATTAATTGTTTGCTTAGAGGCATCGAAATTAGATTGAATATTCCGGTCCGAAATAAGACAAAACTCATCCCGAGAAGCCATTTTTGATAATTTAGATATATCAATATCTCGTTCCGACAATATATTGCACTCTATGTAAAAATTATCATCACTTTTTATTAAAATAATATCTATATTATGATCAAGCTCATTTATCCAAAGATTAGCAAAAAATTCATCAGGATTCTGGTTAGCATTAGCATTACATAAGAATAAAATATTAACTAGAATAATTATTTTTCTATTTAACTGCATAATATAATCCTTAATTATAATTTTAATCCATAAGCTTTAACTCTATTTCCTCATGCGACTTATCTGTCATTACTTTAACAAAATAATTACGAGGATTATTTATTTTAACCCCTTCCAACTCATAAAAAATACTCTTATCTTTAAGTACATATTTCATATTATTACTAGTAAAAACTTCTTTCTTATTAGAATCTAAAATTTGTAACTTTGAAATTTGAATATGAGATTCTGCTTTATTTTTAACTATAAGCTTATCATTCTCAATATTAAAATTTAATTTTAAGTTATCTTGCTTTCCAATAAATAATGGCAGGTTAAAATTCATCAAGAAAGTAATAGATGATTCTTTTACAGGTTGAGGTAATTCCTCAATTACAATGCGCCAGGCACCCTCTTCCCGACCATCCAATACAGATACTATTGGACGATTAAAACCAACACGTATAACTTGTTTCCCATTAGGTTTTAAAATAAAATTTCTTGGATTAATTATAAGAGTATCATCCTTCTCCAACACATCTTCACCTTTATCATTTTGATCCCATTTAAATGCTTTCACCTCAAATATCTTTTTTTCTACTTCATTTATAGACTCTAAAGTAAGTGTTGTTGTTTTTTGTTTTTTATCATTAAATATATACATTTGTACTGGATCAATTGCAACATCAGCCTTCCCGCCAGAAAAATAAAAAAAAGATAAAAAAAATAATATAGTTGTTTTTCTCATATTATAATTTTCCATTTAAAAGTATAATGAGGCAACCTAACCCGACATAAATATCAGGTTAGGTTGATTAAATAAATTAGTAGTAAGCTTTAATTAGATAGCGATCGGTATAATTACCTGCTAACTGTGTAGCATCAACTGCAGTATTGGTAACTGCAAGTGTATAATTATCAACTGCTTGACCAGCATGATTTGAATTACCAAATGGAACAGCACCTGCAGCACCTTGTTTAGTCGTCACAATTGTTGTAGCAATTGTTTCAGATGCATCTGTTTCATGTCTAACAAACGTAGTATTATTAGCACCGGCATTTGCAGTTTGTAAATTCAGAACATAAGGGGTATTTGTTGTAATTGAATAATTTGTAGTTTGGGTTCCACCAGCAGCAGATAATACTATTGCATTTCCACCAGTTAAAACACATTTCTTATTAATTTTAAGTGAAATTGGAATTTCTTTTTCACAGCCTAAAGTATTACATTTACTCCAGTCAATGGGTGGTTTAGGAGGATGATAACCACCTCGAGCTGCTTCATCTTCTGCAAAAGATGCCGTAGAACAAGCACCAAGAACTAATGCCGCTAATGCCGATTGTGTAATTTTGTTCATGATTTTCTCCATTTCTTTTTAATAAAAGAATATGTATATGTAGTTATTTTAACGATTACGCTGTAACTCTTATTATTATGAGTAAAGTTAAGTAACCGTTAACTTATCTTATTATCTTTGAGCTAAAAATATGCAAAAGTTTATTATTCACAATACTATTCTCTATTTTTGGTTTTTTATTTGTTTTAAAAAATTTAATCCTATACTTATAAAAGGTTAAGACAAAAAATAAATTGATACAATTTAAAAATGTTTCTAACTATGTCAAATAAAAAGAATAAAATAATCTTTAAATTTTATAAAAAACAATTAAACCACTAATTTTATTATTTTTTTATAATTTACCTTAATTTACAAAAAAATAAAACAAAGTTACGAACTTTACAAATAGTTGTAAATTATGCAACTTTATTTAAGAAATGTGTGATTTTGTCGAAACTTTTGCTTTCTTTTTCATACATCAAGACTTTTCTTAGCTATGAAAAACTTTCTAAAAAGCAATAATTAATATAAATTAACTAAAAAAACAATATGTTAATATACAATAATCTTCTTTCATAAATAAAAATTGAACACTATTTTGCTTAATATTCGTCCTCTAATTTTCTTGGCATTCGTGCCTAATTTATGAATGAAACACATCGATTCAAAAAGTTTTCAGAAACACAGTTTAAGCGATATACAGGCATATCATGGTCAACTTTTTATTTAATGGTTGATCAATTGAAGAAACATGTTTTAACTCAAGGCAGACCGCCCAAGTTAAGTATTAAGGATCAGATTCTGCTCTGTCTAAGCTATTGGCGAGAATACCGAACCTTATTTCACGTTACTACGAGTTACGGAGTTTCAGAGCCAACAGCCTCAAGAATTGTAGGTCATGTCGAAGATTGGCTGATCAAGGCTGAACTAATACAATTTATAAAAGAACTCTAATATATGAACCGCTACCACAATTGCAGCTATTTAGGGTCTGTTGACATTTACTGTTCATAATTAACCCTATAAAGGTAGCCATAAAAATATACAGGCTAAAGCAACAGAACTTTGATAATTTCTTTTGAGCTTGTCATATCGAGTAGCTATTCCTCTAAATTGCTTTAATCTACAAAACATATTTTCAACTAAATGCCTGATTTTATATAAATACCAGTCCATATGATCATTGTTTGATTGGCTATTTGTTTTCTTTGGTATATTCGCTTTAGTCCCTGTTTTCCTGATCTGTTCACGCAGTGGTTCTGAATCATAGCCTTTATCTGCACATACCACTTTTGTCTCTTTTAAATCTAATGTTGATATTAAATCAGGTGCAACTTTAACATCATGTGTGGTTCCATCGGTAATCATGAAATCAATAGGATTGCCATGTGCATCAACAATCAAATGTATTTTTGAGGAGTTTCCTCCTACACTTTTAGAAATAGATTGATTCGCTATGCCGGCAGAATGTTGATGAGCACGTACATGAGAGCCATCAATAAAAATCCACTCCATATCGGGGCATGAGGCTAGTAATTTGAATAATCTAAGTAACTTACCGCTGCTTGACCAACGATTAAAACGTTTGAAAATAGAGTTTGAATGACCAAAACAGCAAGGAATATCTCGCCACGGACAGCCTGTTCTAATTCTATAGAGAATAGCTTCAATAAAATTGCGTAAATTTGAGTTGTGGTGAATGGATAAATTACGCAGAATAACTTTCAACTTTTGCCAGTGTTGATCTGTCAGCATGGTACGAGGCATAGCGAATAGTAAAATTGGGTTTGGCGATTTGATTTTACTACTTCGCTATTTTTTTAAGCTAAAAGTGTCAACACACCCTAATCTAAATCAACTGAATTAATAATTTTTCTTTTTAAAGACCATGTTTCTGTATCAACTAAAACAGTGAATAATTCAATATTATTATTCCGACTAAATTCTTTTAACTGTAAAATTTTAGGAACTTTATAACCATCGATTAAATTATCATACTTCCTTCTTTGATCACGATAACTATTTTCCCCAAGATATATCTCAACAAATGCATCTGATGGGATGCTTTTTAAGAATATACTTCTTGAACCAATATATTTTCTTTCCCACTGCTCTCCATCCAACTCAAATCTCTTATCTTCCTTTGAATGATAAGAATGGTATTCCTCACTCCCCAAACATTTCACTACCCTAACCTCCTCTTCATACGCCCAACATAATTGCTTATAAAGAACAGCATGTTTTAGTAATCTCTCATGAGATTTCCACCATATATGATGCTTACTTCCAATTTGCATTAATTGCACGGCATCTATTGAATTAATATGTTGTAGCACTGTATTCACATAAATTATCTCTCCTCTCTGAGCAGGTATCGTATAATTTTCAAAACTTTCTAAACCTGCCTTCTCTGTATCAATCCCGATCACCATTCCTTTATGACTATCTGCATAATGAGACCACATTAAAGGATTTAAGTAAGGGGGCTCGAGTTAAAGACAATACTGCATATTTATTGATAAACCGACTTCTTACAGCTTGCGTTTCTACACCAACATTTACCGTTTCCCCCATTAAAGCTAAAGCCGTCACCTCAAATGGATCATTAAAATCGCGCGTCAAAGAAAAGCCTAAAGCACTTGTTTCTAATATTTTTAAACCAGCATCAAAGCCAACATATTTATATAAAATCATTATTCTTATCCAATAAAAAACCCCGCTTTCGCAGGACTTTTATAGCATAAAAATCAGCCAATTAAGAGATTAGTTTTTCTATTTATCAACGATTTTGTTTGAATCCAAAATATGAAAAAATGGGAAAGCACTGCTTTCCCATTTTTTAAGGTACGCAAACATAGAAATAAAAAACCCACTCAAATTAAGTGGGTTTTCGCATTCAAATCAATTGATTCGAGAAATTAGTTTTTCTCTTTATCTACGATTTTGTTCGCTTGGATCCAAGGCATCATCGCACGTAACTTGTTACCCGTTACTTCGATACCGTGAGCCGCATTTTGACGACGACGAGCAGTCATAGATGGATAGTTCAACGCACCTTCTTGAATGAACATCTTCGCGTATTCACCAGATTGAATACGTTTAAGTGCATTACGCATTGCTTCACGAGACTGTTCGTTAATTACTTCAGTACCCGTTACATATTCGCCGTATTCAGCGTTGTTTGACACTGAGTAGTTCATGTCCGCGATACCGCCTTCGAACATCAAGTCAACGATCAATTTAAGTTCGTGTAGACATTCGAAGTACGCCATTTCAGGAGCATAGCCCGCTTCAACCAGAGTTTCGAAGCCCATTTTAACCAATTCAACAGCACCACCACAAAGAACTGCTTGCTCACCGAAAAGGTCAGTTTCAGTTTCTTCACGGAATGAAGTTTCGATGATACCTGTACGGCCGCCACCTACGCCTGAAGCGTAAGAAAGAGCAACGTTACGCGCATTACCAGAAGCATCTTGGTGAATCGCGATAAGGTCAGGAACACCTGAACCACGTTGGTATTCAGAACGTACGGTGTGACCAGGAGCTTTAGGTGCAACCATGATTACGTCTAAGTCAGCACGTGGAACAACTTGGTTATAAAGAATCGAGAAACCATGAGCAAATGCTAAAGTAGCGCCTTGCTTGATGTTTGGCTCAATTACGTCACGGTAAAGTTGAGATTGGAACTCATCTGGAGTCAAAATCATCACTACGTCAGCTTGTGCTACAGCAGCAGGAACTTCAGCAACTTTAAGACCTGAATTTTCAGCTTTCTTCCAAGAAGTAGAGTTCGCACGTAAACCTACAGTGACATCAACGCCAGAATCTTTCAGGTTAAGCGCATGCGCGTGACCTTGTGAACCGTAACCAATGATCGCTACTTTCTTAGATTGGATGATAGATAAGTCAGTGTCTTTATCGTAAAAAATTTGCATTGCTGTCTCCGCTTAATGCTTGTTTGTCTGTTTAAATCAGGCAATGACCCTTGTATTTACATTGCCTGATACCCCCTTCTTATTAGGATGAGGAAATATTTAAATTAGATGGTGAGTACTTTTTCGCCGCGTGCGATACCTGATACACCTGAACGAACCACTTCTAAAATCGTGTGTTCTGCAAGTGCATCAATAAACGCATCCACTTTTTCAGTGGTACCCGCGATTTGAATGGTATAGGTCGTTGGGGTTACATCGACAATCTGACCACGGAAAATATCTGCCGTACGTTTGATTTCGTCACGCGATGAACCCAATGCTTTGACTTTAATCAGCATCAATTCACGCTCAATATGTGCACCTTCAGACAGGTCAACCACTTTCACCACTTCAACCAACTTGTTAAGCTGTTTGGTAATTTGCTCAATCTTGTGATCATCACCATAAGTGGTCAATGTCAAACGTGAAAGCGTTGGATCTTCAGTCGGAGCAACATTCAATGTTTCGATATTGTAGCCACGCTGTGAGAACAAACCCACTAAACGGGAAAGCGCGCCTGATTCGTTTTCTACGAGTACAGAGATAATATGTCTCATTTCGTGCGCTCCCCTTTAGCCAACCACATATCCTGCATCGACTGACCCGCAATCAACATCGGATAAACGTGCTCGGTACGATCTACCATAACGTTAATAAATACGCACTTGTCGTTAATCGCCATCGCTTCTGCAAGCTTCGACTCTAGCTCATCGGCATGATTAATCTGAATACCGACATGACCATAGGCTTCCATCAGTTTGGCAAAATCAGGCAATGAATCTACATAAGAACTTGAATGACGTCCTTCATAGTTCATATCTTGCCACTGCTTCACCATCCCTAAAGACTGGTTATTCAGGCACAGGATTTTTACATTCAGGCCATATTGCTTACAGGTCGACAGTTCCTGGATACACATCTGAATCGATGCTTCACCGGTGATACACACCACTTGCTGTTCCGGGTATGCAAGCTTCGCAGCCATTGCATACGGCAAGCCTACACCCATGGTGCCTAGACCACCTGAGTTGATCCATTGACGTGGACGTTTGTATTTGTAATACATCGCACCAAACATCTGATGCTGACCGACATCAGAAGTAATGATCGCTTCGCCATTGGTCACTTTATCCAATGCCTGAACCACTTGTTGTGGCTTCATCACGCCATCAACACCCGCTTCAAAACGACCGCCATGAACCTTGCGCCATTCATTGATCTGTTTCCACCATGCCGCAATCGCTTCAGGATTTGGCTTAGAAACATTAAGCTGTTTCAACTGGTTCAACATCTCATTCAGTACAGGCTCTACAGCACCGACAATTGGAATGTGCGCCATAATGGTTTTTGAGATTGTCGCTGGGTCGATATCTATATGAATGACTTTAGCATTTGGACAGAATTTTGCAGGATTGTTGGTCACACGGTCATCGAAACGCGCACCCACACACAGAATTACATCTGCATTGTGCATGGTCATGTTAGCTTCATAAGTACCGTGCATACCCAACATACCGATGAACTGTTCATCATCACCCGGGAATGCGCCAAGACCCATCAAGGTATTGGTCACTGGATAACCCAATAGATGCGCAAGCTCTGTCAATTGTGCTGAAGCATTGCCTTGAACCACACCACCGCCTGAGTAAATAACTGGGCGTTTAGCATGGATCAGTTCTTCAATCGCTTTACGAATTTGACCTGAGTGACCACGGAACGGTGGCTGATACGAACGCATCTTCACTTTTTCTGGGTATTCGTAAGCAAATTTCTCTGCAGGATTGGTCGCATCCTTTGGAATATCAATCACTACAGGACCTGGACGACCTGAAGACGCAATATAGAAGGCTTTCTTGATAATCGCAGGAATTTCGCTGGCATGACGCACCTGGAAGCTATGTTTCACGATAGGACGTGAAATACCGACCATATCGGTTTCCTGAAATGCATCTTCACCAATCAGATGACTCGCAACCTGACCTGACAAAATCACCATCGGGATTGAGTCCATATAGGCCGTTGCAATTGGCGTTACCGTGTTGGTTGCACCCGGACCTGAAGTCACTAGCACAACACCGGTCTTGCCTGTCACGCGTGAGTAAGCATCGGCCATGTGACCGGCAGCCTGTTCGTGACGTACGAGATAATGATTGATTCTGTCTTGTTGAAATAGCGCATCATAAATATGAAGAACTGCGCCGCCTGGGTATCCAAAAACATGTTCAACGCCTTCGTCCGCTAATGCGCGAACAAGCATTTCACCACCAGATAGAAGTTCCAACGTGATTCACCCTAATATTATGACACTGCACAAATGGGAGGCATTTGCAGTGTTTCATTTGTTAACTGTCTGCACTGTTATAGCACACAAATTTCATAGTTTTCATAGCAATAGGAAAAAAATCTGATCTCTTGGCTGTTCGAGCAATACAAGACCTAAAACATGTTGGGATAAACATATTTTGCTTAGCTTTGTTCAATTTCTCGGCTAGAGAAATCGCCCACTGCATGAAATGACACTTAGTCGAAGGGTGATCGATTAAGGCATATAAAACTATTGCAGCATTCTTGTGTTTTCAGGCTTTAAAGTCAAGTTTAAAAAACAGGCAATATGCGCTTAAAAACACCTGATTTGCTGTTTTTAACAGCGATCTAGAGCAAAGACAGTAATAAAGAATTAATCTAATAATATTTAATCCAATAAAATTCATAAACTTATATATTTAATTTTATAAATTTTTAGTATGTCTTATATAAAAAAAATGAATGAATTTTTATTAAATCAAGTGAAGTTGTTTATCAATAAATTTTGTGTCTGAAAATTTGCTCACCACTTCTACAAACGAGATGCAGAAGCTGTTCGACTCTTAATCATGAATAGAGCGGATAAAAAATTCATTATTTTTACTGTGAAAATCACTACAATGTTTTGTAGTATTTTATGGCTAGAACACAGAGGCTCAAAAACAATGAAAATATCTTTTTTAACTGCCTTAAGTCTGAGTTGTGCAATTTCTCTAGGCATCTGTAGCAGCAGTGCTTCAGCAATCCAGTATTATAAATGGGTCGATACCAAGGGCACCACGCACTATACGAAAACACCACCACCGAAATCTGCGAAAAAAGCCACCACAGTGGATACCTATGGCTGGAAAAATTCAGCACCAGCATCATCTAGAACTACTGAAACTGAAGTTCAAACCGAGAACACACCTCAAGAACAACAGCAACAAGCCCCTCAAGTTCCTGCGAATCAGGACCAGCAACAACGTGAAGCCAACGAAGCCTTGCAGCAATCTAAAAATCGTGCAGTTGCTTTATAAGACACCTCTATATAGAACAGCGTGTTTTTTCTTCGGGAAATGCCGGCGCAAAATTCACTTTTAGGTACATTTTGCGCTATGCTGTGCAACAGACTTTTTTCACCGTAATTCACTGATACGTTTATGACTACTCACATTGATTCCGAATATCAAGCCAGTGCGATTGAGCCTCAAGTCCAACAGGATTGGGAATCTCGCAAAGCCTTTAAAGTTGCCGACAAAGTAGAAGGTCCACGTCGTTATATTCTCTCGATGTTCCCTTACCCAAGTGGCAAGCTACATATGGGTCATGTGCGTAACTATACGATTGGTGACGTGATCAGCCGTTTCCATCGCTTAAAAGGTGAAACTGTCCTGCAACCGATGGGTTGGGATGCTTTTGGTCTGCCTGCTGAAAACGCAGCGATTGCACACCAGGTTGCACCGGCAAAATGGACATTTGAAAATATTGCTTACATGCGTGACCAGTTGAAAAAACTCGGTCTAGCCGTAGATTGGGATCGTGAATTTGCGACCTGTACCCCTGAATACTATCGTTGGGAACAATGGCTATTTGTTCAGCTTTATAAAAAAGGCTTGATCTACCGTAAGCTTTCAACCGTGAATTGGGATCCGGTCGATCAGACTGTTCTTGCCAACGAACAGGTTGAAAATGGTCGTGGCTGGCGTTCAGGTGCATTGGTAGAAAAGCGTGATATTCCAATGTACTACTTCCGCATCACTGATTATGCGCAAGAGTTACTTGACGATTTAGACACGCTTAAAGATGGCTGGCCACAACAAGTGTTGACCATGCAGCGTAACTGGATTGGCCGCTCACAAGGGATGGACATCACTTTCCCTTCAGCAAATCCTGACGTGTATGCAGATGGTTTAACGGTATTTACTACCCGTGCCGATACCTTGATGGGCGTGACCTATGTTGCAGTTGCAGCAGAACACCCGATGGCGCTGAAAGCGGCTGAAACAAACCCAGAATTGGCTGCATTCATTGAAGAATGCCGTATGGGTTCTGTGGCAGAAGCGGATCTTGCGACTGCCGAGAAGAAAGGCATGGCAACCGGTCTTTCTGTGAAGCATCCTGTGACTGGCGAAGAAGTTCCGGTCTGGATCGCCAACTATGTATTGATGTCTTATGGTTCAGGTGCAGTGATGGCGGTTCCATCACATGATGAACGTGACTTCGAATTTGCCAATAAATATAGCTTGACCATCAAGCAAGTGATTGATGCTAAAGGCGCAGATGATGCTGACTTTGATGCGACTCAATGGCAAGAATGGTACGGCTCTAAAGAAGGCAAACTGGTTAATTCAGGCGAATTTGACGGTTTAGATTTTCAGGGTGCATACGATGCATTTCTTGCTAAATTAGAACCAACAGGCCTGGCAAGTTCTAAAGTTCAATTCCGTTTACGTGACTGGGGTGTATCTCGTCAGCGTTATTGGGGTTGTCCAATTCCAATGATTAACTGTCCATCATGTGGTCAAGTGCCAGTACCTGAAGAGCAGCTTCCTGTGGTTCTTCCGACTGACGTTGTTCCAGATGGTTCAGGTAACCCGTTGAACAAAATGCCTGAATTCTACAAAACGTCATGCCCAAGCTGTGGTGGCGATGCTCGTCGTGAAACAGATACGCTGGATACCTTCGTGGAATCATCTTGGTACTATGCACGTTATGCATCTCCCGACTTTACGGGTGGCATGGTAAAACCAGAAGCTGGCCAAACTTGGTTGCCTGTAAACCAGTACATCGGTGGTGTTGAACACGCGATTCTGCATTTGTTATATGCGCGTTTCTTCCACAAATTGATGCGCGATGAAGGCGTAGTACAAGGCAATGAACCATTCACTAACTTGTTAACGCAAGGTATGGTGCTAGCAGATACCTTCTATCGTGAAGCTGAATCTGGCAAGAAAACCTGGTTTAACCCTGCGGATATCGAACTTGAAAAAGACGAAAAAGGCCGTGTGCTTTCTGCCAAATATAAAGAAGATGGCCAAGAAGTTGTGGTTGGCGGTCAGGAAAAAATGTCGAAATCGAAAAATAACGGTATCGACCCGCAATCGATTATTGACCAGTACGGCGCAGATACGGCACGCGTGTTCATGATGTTCGCAGCACCACCAGATCAATCACTGGAATGGTCTGATGCCGGTGTTGAGGGTGCAAACCGCTTCCTGAAACGTGTATGGCGTTTAGCAACAGGTTTCCTTGAAAAAGCGAATACTGCTGCCAGCATCGACAAAACTGCTCTTTCAACGGCCGCGCAAGACCTACGTCGTAAAACTCACGAAACCATCCAGAAAGTCGGTGATGACATCGAACGTCGTCATGCATTTAACACTGCCATTGCTGCATTGATGGAACTTCTAAACGCGAACAACAAATTTGAAGCCCAAGATGACAATGACGTGGCGGTTGCACGTGAATCGATTACCACGCTGTTAACTTTACTTGCACCATTTGCACCGCATTTAAGCCAGACTTTATTGGCCGAATTTGGGATTGGATTGAATTCAACTTTATTCCCTGCGGTAGATGAATCTGCGCTGACACGTAATACACAAACGATTGTGGTTCAAGTCAACGGTAAACTCCGTGGTAAGTTAGAAGTATCAGTCGATGCTTCTAAAGATGATATTTTGGCTCAAGCCAAAGCATTGCCTGAAGTTCAACAATTCTTGACTGGCCCAACCAAGAAAGAAATTGTGGTACCGAATAAATTAGTGAATTTGGTGGTTTAAGTCCTTACATTCCCTCTCCTTTCAGGAGAGGGTTAGGGAGAGGTAAATATATAAACCCTCATCCTAACCTTCTCCCAAAGGGAGAAGGAACTTTATGAAGGATTTCAAAATTCCCAAACAAAGCCCGTTGCCAGCCAACGGGCTTTGACTTTACAATCCAGTTCAGGATTTCGAATATTCCCCTTCGGGAAGCATAGAGGGCAACACATGCATTTGGGCAAACGTTTAGCAGCAATTGTTTTAACTTGTGGTCTGAGTGCAGGCTTAGTCGGCTGTGGTTTTCATCTGAAAGGGACCAATCCGAGTTCCGCACCTGTTGCTTACTCTGTCATGAACCTGTCTTTACCGCCCAATACTGAAGAACTGCAAGAGAAACTGGCGGTTTACCTCGGTGCTGCAGGTGTACAGCTGAGTAATGCACCCAATGCTTATGTGTTACGTGTCCTGGATTACACCCCTCGCCGTCTGGAACTAAACGGTAAACTGGTTGAAACCTTATTACGTTTAAACGTGACTTTCCGGATTGAAGATGCACAAGGCAATCCAATCACTGAACCACGCACTGTGGTGGCAACACGTACGTATCAATATGATATTGAAACAGTCAACACCGATGACCAGGAACAAAAATATCTGAATCAGGTCATTATTGATGATGTGGCGCAACAGATCGCGCGTCAGATTTCATCGAACCGCTTACCCTTAGCCAAACAAAATACTCCAGCGCAACCTGCTCAATAAGACCACCTTATGAAACTTGATTATCTGCAAGCCCTGAAACGTGTCGATGAAGCTCGCGGTGCTTGGGTATTGCATGGTCAAGAGCCTTTGCTGGAACAGAATTTAATTGACGCCTTTCGCAGCAGCTGGCAAAAACAGGACATTGAACGTCAACGCTATGACATTAGTTCGGTCGCTGACTGGAAAACCGTCTTTAATGCTCTGAACAGTCTGTCGCTATTTTCAACACAGCTGGCGATTGAAGTGCATGGCAATATCAAGCCAGATGCAAGTAGTCTTAAACTGCTAAAAAGCTATTTACAACAAGACAGCGATAATTTGCTATTAGTGGTGATGCCCAAGCAAGATGCGAGTAGCCTAAAAACCAGCTTTTTTCAGGTCATTGATGCCAATGGCGTCAATGTTTCGCTGGTGGCCAATTATCCCAAAGACCGGCAGCAGATTCTGGGTATTGAAGCTGAAAAACTCGGCATTCGTTTAGCCAATGATGCCTGGCAATGGCTGGAACAACATCATGAGCACAACCTGCTTGCGGCAAAGAACAGCCTGATGCGGGTCAGCGATACCTTTGCTGAAATCGATGTGATTCAGGTGGAGCATTTATATGCATGTTTACAAGATCAGTCACGTTATAGCACCTATGATTTGAGCGATGCCCTGCTACAAGGCAATCTTTCCCAGTCGATCAAGATTTTTCAGTATCTGGTCGCTTCAGGTGAACCGATGAGCCTGATTTTATGGAGTCTCAGCAAGGAAATGCGTCTGTTGATGCAGCTGTTTGAACAACCGCAAAATGCCTTGCAAATCGGGATCTGGAAAACCAAAGTCGGGTTATATCAACAGGCCTTGCGCCGTCTTAGTCCGCAGACTTTTCTGGCCTGGCCGGGGTTATTATTAAGAATTGATGCCTCGATTAAAGGATTTGGACATGAGAATCCGGAGCATCTGGTACTACAGGCGATTTCCAGTATCTGTGGCAAGCCCCTATTTCACTAAGTCTTTGTCAAAATTCGAAAAATAAAATAATAATCATTCCTATTAGTTTAAAAAAATACACGATTTATCCTAATTTCGCTTTTATAATCGTTCACAATTCTCTGATTTTGAACCGATATTGATCATGCCAAAAATAAAACCGACGAAATTGATTATGGCCGCCGTGATTGCCATTGCGCTCATCGCTGCGGGGTGGTACTTCCTCAAACCCAAAGAACAGCCTCCGCAATATATTACGGCTGAAGTCACCCAAGGCGATATCGAAAGCTCTGTACTGGCAACTGGTATTCTGGAAGCGACCAAGATGGTCAGCGTGGGGGCGCAGGTTTCGGGTCAGGTCAGAAAAATGTATGTAGAACTGGGCGATCAGGTCAAGCAAGGTCAGCTGATTGCGCGGATTGACTCCGTTCGTCAGGAAAATGATTTAAAAACCGCTGAAGCCAGCATTAAAAATCAGATGGCACAACTTGCAGTAAGACAGGCGAATTTGGCCAAAGTTGAAGCTGAATACAACCGTCAAAAAGCCATGTATGCACAGGATGCCACTTCTCGCTCAGAGCTAGAATCTGCATTTGCGAACTATAAAACAGCACAAGCGGATATTACTGCCATCAATGCACAGATTGAACAGTCACGTTTGACGCTGGCGACTGCCAAAGAAGATCTTGGCTATACCCAGATTGTGGCCCCGATGGATGGCACAATTGTGGCGATTGTGACCGAAGAAGGTCAGACTGTAAACGCCAACCAGAGTGCGCCGACCATTGTCAAACTGGCCAAACTCGACACCATGACCATTAAAGCTGAAATTTCTGAAGCAGATGTCATGAAAGTTGAAGAAGGTCAGACGGTTTATTTCACCACCTTAGGTAATAACGAGAAAAAGATTTACGCTAAACTGCGTCAGGTTGAGCCTGCACCCAATTCAATTAATACCGATAGCAATACATCAAGCTCATCGTCAAGTTCTGCGGTGTATTACAACGCATTGTTCGATGTCCCGAATGAAGATGGAAAATTGCGTATTGATATGACGGCGCAAGTTTATATCGTGCTGGATGAAGCCAAAAATGTACTGACCATTCCTGCTGCAGCCATTCAAGGTTCAAACCGTCCGCCACGTGCCAATCGTGGTGAAGCTCGTGGTGAGGGTTCTCGCGGTGAAGGCGGCCCGGCATCACGTTCTGAAGCTGAATCGGCTCAAGGCAACCGCCCTGCCGCTGAACGTCCAGCGCGTCTAAACCTGTCTGAAGCAGAACTTGCGCTGATTGAGCAAGGTAAAGCACAGCGTGGCATGGTTCGTGTCTTGCAAGCCGATGGTACTGCAAAACCAACCCCTGTATTAATCGGTTTGAATAACCGCGCGACTGCGCAAGTGCTGAAAGGTTTAAAACGTGGTGATCAGGTGGTGATTGCCGATGGTTCTGATACCTCCAATGATGCAGCAAAACGCGGTGGCAATAGCCGTGGCCCAATGAGAATGTAAGCATGAATTCACAACAACAGCCTCTCCTCGAGGTGAAAAATCTGGTTCGTGAATTCCCTGCGGGTGAAAGCACGGTCCAGATTTTAAAAGGGGTGAATCTGGAGATTTATCCAGGTGAACTGGTGGCGATTGTCGGCCAGTCCGGTTCCGGTAAATCAACCCTGATGAACATTCTGGGTTGTCTGGACAAACCAACTACCGGTAGCTACAAGGTCAAAGGCCGTGAAACCCGCGAACTGGAAGCGGATGAACTCGCGCAATTACGCCGTGAATATTTCGGCTTTATTTTCCAGCGTTATCATTTACTGGGCGATTTAAACGCAGCAGGCAATGTCGAAGTTCCTGCGATTTATGCTGGTGCAGATTCATCTGAACGGCATGCACGAGCCGTCAAGATTCTGACCGATCTGGGGCTGGGTGAAAAAACCCTGAACCGTCCGAGTCAGCTCTCTGGTGGTCAGCAGCAACGGGTTTCGATTGCCCGTGCGCTGATGAATGGCGGTGACGTGATTTTGGCCGATGAACCGACAGGTGCATTGGATAAGAACAGCGGTATTGAAGTGATGCGTATTTTGCGTGAACTGAATGCCAAAGGTCATACCATCATTCTGGTCACGCATGATCATAATGTAGCGAAAAATGCGACGCGTATTATCGAGATTTCAGACGGCAATATCATTTCCGACCAACCCAATGTTCCTGAAGTCGAAGAGCATCTGGAAAAACAGCCGCTAATCCGCAGTGAACAAAAGAAGATTTCTTCATGGCGTTCTGCAGTTGACCGTCTAGGTGAAGCCTTTCGTATGGCCTTGCTGGCCATGAATGCACATCGCATGCGGACTTTCCTGACCATGCTCGGAATCATTATCGGTATCGCTTCGGTGGTCTCGGTGGTCGCGCTGGGCAATGGCTCACAAAAACAGATTCTGGAAAATATCAGTAGTCTGGGGACCAATACCATTACTGTATTTCAGGGTCGAGGCTTTGGGGACAATTCCAGATCTTCACAGTCCAAAACCCTGATTCCGGCCGATGCCGATGCGCTGGCTGAACAACCGTATGTCGATGGCGTCAGCCCATCGGTGAATAGCAGTGTCACCGGCCGTTATAAAGAAATCGAAGCTTCAACCACGGTCAACGGCGTCAGTGAAGATTTCTTTTATGTGCGTGGCATGACTTTCCAGTCCGGTCAGCCCTTTGACCGCAGTAGCGTCATGCAACAGGCACAAGATGTTGTCATTGACACCAATACCAAAAATACCTTCTTTAAAGATGGTACTAATCCGGTGGGACAGGTGATTTTACTCGGTAGCGTCCCGAGCCGGATTATCGGGGTGATTGATGCACAAAAAGGCATGATGGGCAATAATGACAGCCTGAATGTCTACCTGCCGTATTCTACCGTGATGAGTCGTATGCTGGGGCAATCTAACGTTCGCAGCATCATTGTGCGGATTAAGGATGAATATCCAAGTGCGGCGGCTGAAAATGCAATTTTAAACCTGTTGGTACAGCGCCATGGCGCGCAGGATGTGTTTACCCAGAATGCCGACAGTATTCGTGAAACCATTCAGCAGACCACAGCGACTATGACGCTTTTAATTTCGGCGATTGCTGTGATTTCACTGGTGGTCGGCGGGATCGGGGTGATGAATATCATGCTGGTGTCCGTGACTGAACGTACTCAGGAAATTGGGGTGCGGATGGCAGTGGGTGCACGTCAAAGTGATATTTTGCAGCAGTTCCTGATTGAAGCAGTGCTGGTGTGTATTTTAGGCGGTATTTTGGGGGTGCTGCTCTCGCTCGGGATTGGCCAGCTAATTACCCACTTTGCCGGCGGTACTTTCCAGATGGCCTATTCAACCACTTCGATTGTGGCTGCCTTTGTCTGCTCAAGCCTGATCGGGATTGTGTTTGGCTTTATCCCGGCACGTAATGCCGCTCGTCTGAATCCAGTCGATGCGCTTTCTCGCGAATAAGGAACCTGATATGCAAATGAATTTAACCAAGCTTGCCAGTGCCCTGTTGCTGGGAAGCTCGCTGACCGGTTGTGCGGCAGTGGTAAAAACACCTTATGAGCAGCCTGCGATCAATATGCCGGGCAACTTTCAAAATAATAAGGTTTTAAGTCAGCAGATCCATGCCGACATTCTGGCAGATCAATGGTGGACCTTATTTAAAGATCCGCAATTGAACAGTTTGGTCGATCAAGTGCTGGCGCAGAATACAGATCTGGCGGTGGCTGGCATCAGTTTACAGCAGGCGCGCATTCAGGCCAGACAGGCACAAAGCCAGCAAGGCGTCCGTGTCCGTGTCGGTGATGCACGAATTTCAACGGGCCAGCGTTTTGATCTGGAGGGTGGCAGCAATGCTTCGACGGGTCTTTCACTGGGCTATCCGGGCTTAAGCTATGAACTGGATCTGTTTGGCAAACTGGCCAATCAGACTGAAGCGGCGCGCTGGGAGGCCTTAGCCTCTGAAGAAGACTTGCAGGCAACTGCTCAGAGCCTGATCGGCACCACAGCGCAACTCTATTGGCAACTGGCTTATCTGAATGAACGTTATAGCGTGGTACAGCAAAATCTGGCGACCGCGCAAAAAACCTATGATCTGGTGCGAGTGCAATATCGTGCCGGCGCAGTATCCGGTCTGGATTTAACCCAGGCGGAACAGGCGATTCAAAGCCAACAGGCAACCTTAAGCCAGATTGAACAACAACGTGTGGAAACACGTACCGGACTCGCGGTATTGCTGCACATGCCGGTTCAACAGCTCGCGATTCAAGAGCCAAGCCGTTTACCGAATATTCAATTGCCGAGTATTCAGGCTGACTTACCGGCGAGTTTATTGTCACGTCGTCCTGACCTTCGAGCGACTGAACTGCGCTTGCGTAAGGCACTGGCCAATAAAGATGCCAACAAAGCCAGCTACTATCCATCCATTAGTTTGACCGGCAATCTGACCACCGGTATTGGCAGCAGTACGTCCCTCTCGAATGCACTGAAAAATCCGGTTGCAACTTTAGGTGCAGGTCTGACCTTGCCTTTCCTGCAATGGAATGACATGAAACGTGATCTGCAAGTCAATGAGCTGGAATATGAAAAAGCCATTATCCAGTATCGCCAGACCATGTACGAAGCCTTTGCCGATGTGGAAAATGCCTTGTCGAATCGTACTGAGCTCACTAAGCAGGTTGCATTACAGCAACGCAATGTTGAGCTGACAGAAAGAACTGAACGCTTGACTGAAGTGCGTTATCGTAATGGTGCGGTGGCGTTGAAAAACCTGCTGGATGCACAGGAAACTACGCGCAATGCGCGGCTGTCTTTGGTGCAAACCAGACAGAACCAGTACAATGCTTATGTCACCTTGATGCAGGCATTGGGTGGTAGCCCGATTAAACAATTACCTTAACAAAGCTTGATCCATAAAAAAACCGCTGTCAGACAGCGGTTTTTTAGCTCATATGATTTGAGTCAGTTTATTTCATTTGCAAATACGCATTCACATTTTTCAATAATTCAGTGGATCGCTCATGTCCGAGTAAACTGCCTTTTTCCAGCCAGTCCCGTGCGATTCTGATATCACGCTCCACGCCAATTCCCTTGGTATATAAACGTCCAAGATGGCTATAAGCATCCGCATTTACCTGCGCTGCCGCCTGCTGATAATACTGTACGGCTTGCTCAATATTGCTCTCAACACCTTGACCCTGTTCATATGCTTCACCCAGAGCATTCAGTGCTACACCATTCTGCTGAGCGGCTGCTTTTTGCAGATAGCTCAAGCCTAAGGCAATATCCTGCGCAATCTGTTGGCCTTTAAGATATTTCAAGCCCAATTCTGCCTGTGCTTGGGCATGACCCAATTGCGCAGCCTGATGCAGATAACGATTTGCTAGCTCTAAATTGTTCACAAAGACAGGATAAATGCCTGACAGAGCTTGGTACAGGAACCATGCCGCCTCTTTCGAACCTTTCGCAACCGCCTGATTCAGGTACTGGACAGCTTTATTACGTGTCGGCAATGGATATTCAGCCAGACTATAAAATCGGCCGACGCTATAAATTAAATCCGCTTCAGATTGAGCTTCAATCAGCCAATACTGCTGTGCCGCGCTCTGAATCATTTGTGTGGCTTTGCCCGTATCTTTAACTGTGCCTACACCGTTTAAATAACACAGCGCCAGCCCCATCCCTGCAGACACATCATCAGGACTAAGCTGATAGGCAGCCTGATATAACTCAAATGCTTTTTGCGGTTCGTTGGCCACCAGGTGCTGCTCAAAATACAGCGCAGCAATCATGCATAATGCAGGCGCATGCTGACTGTTGGCCGCTTCCGACCAGTAACGAAATGCCATGGTTTCATTTTTATCAACATACCAGCCATGAAAATAAGCCAGTCCGATTAAGGTCTTGGCGTGTGCATCGGCGTGTTCTTTGGACTGCTGCAATAAATGCTGGAACACGCGTTGACGCTGGTCGGTATCGATACGGCCTTGTAACACACCGGCATAATAATCATAGAGACCTTTCTGGTCACCGAGACTGATACAGCGTTTAATAAATTGCAGCGATTGCATCAGGTCTTGGGGGAGAATCTGTCCATGCCCATAATCATCGGCGATCTGCTGATTAGCGGCCAAATGATCTTGTTGTGCCGCCAGAAACAGATAATGAATTCCTTGCACTAAATCTTGGGTTGTTGAATCTGCCAAATAATACTGAGCCAACTGATACTGCGAATTGGCATGACCCTGCCCGGCATTTTGAATTAATAATGCCAGACGCTGTTTTTCTGCAGTCATCTCGTTTTGAGGCTGGCCTTCGGTAGAAGAAAGTTCAGTAATACGATATTGGGCATCCAGATTGCCACGTGCTACCGCATGTCGGTACCAGTACAGCGCTTTTTCCGGGTCAGCCATTTGATAGCGTTGCTCCTCATGAATCTGCCCTAGATGATAAGCTGCGTCATCACTGCCCAGATGAAAGGCTTTATCGAGATAACTGATGGCTGTTTCCGTATTTTGCGCATGTCCCAGACCCTGCAAATGCATCAGCCCCATGCCGACATAAGCCTGTGGAATTTCCTGTTGCTGGGCAAGATTCTGGTAAATCTGATAGGCGCGTGCATAATTCGGATGTTCAGGATCTGAACTCAAACGTGCTGCATGTTTCAGTTGAGCATCAATCTGCTCAATCCATAAATCATGTTGTACAGCCTTCGCCTGATCACGTTTCACCGGATCCGGACGTTTCCACATCCAGATCGCCAACGCCCCTATCCCCAAAATCAGTACCAGCAAGAACCACATAGCTGCTCCAAAACATTATTTTTGTTCTGCAAATGAATCCTTTCATTCTAAACGCCAGTTTAAAAAAAGCACATAGATTGTGCTTTTTATTTTTTAAATCAGGCTTTTGCTCTTTTATTATCGAGTTTTTTCAAGCCTTCTGCTACAGCGACCATGGCAAAGCTCGAAGTCACCACCACGGCAGAGCCATAACCACCACAGCGCAAGCCGGCACTGGCGCAGACATCGGCACTGGAGAATGGATTATCGATGGAATAGACACAAGTAATGCCGAATTTTTCTTTGGGCTTTTTGCAGATGCCTTTGCTGCGTAACTGGGCACGTAATTTGGCCAGCATCGGATCCTGTTCGGTTTTAGATAAATCGGCGACCCGAATTTTCAGCGGGTCCAGTTTACCCCCTGCCCCGCCCGATACAATTAAAGGAATCTTGTTAAAGCGACAATGTAGCATCAGAGCAAATTTGGCTTTGACATCGTCAATACAGTCGAGGATTAAATCTGGATCACCTGCTAAAATTTCTTTGATATTTTCAGGCGTCAGGTAATCATCGATCAGATTAATTTTAATCCGTGGATTAATTGCGCGGCAACGTTCAGCCATGATTTCAATTTTTTCATGACCCAGTGTGGTGCTCATGGCAGGTAATTGACGGTTAATATTAGAGGCCGCCACCACATCCATATCGACCAAGCTCAGTTCGCCCACACCGCTACGTGCCAGTGCTTCTACCGCCCATGAACCGACACCACCGATGCCTATCACCATCACATGACTTTTTTCATAATGGTTAAAGCTGTCTTCTCCATAAATTTTGGCAACACCAGCAAAACGGCGATCATATTCATCATCTTGAAGCAGGTCGGTCATAGGTCATCTATAGCAATAAAAATACCGGATCATTTTAGCAAAATCCGCTTTTCTTTACCGCCACTAAATTTTTGATCGATTTAAATGACATTCAGGTTGGATGAGAGCGACAACCCACTCGAGATTGACTAAAATATCAACAAATTAATTCTATGTCATTTGGCCAAAAGGAGTGAAATGTCATGCTATTTAACACCCTTTTGGGTTTGAACGTGCTTTGTATCGGGCTTTATTTTTATGTTCTGATCAGCCAAAAGAACAAAAATTATTATCTCAGCATTCTCATTCGTTTAATGACTTTAGGATTATTTGGCTTGGTTATTTTCGATCGTTATGAAACACAGAATCATCTGATCGTGTTATTGCTCTCGTGGGTAGGCTTTGAAAGCATGGAGCAGTTTTACACTAGAAAGAAATCCAGTTCAGTAAAATAAAAAAGAGGCTTGCGCCTCTTTTCAGTTCATCGAAATTTAGTCTTTATTCATGATAAAGAAATATTGACGATAATATTTCAGTTCCGCAATCGAATCACGAATGTCATCCATTGCCAGATGCGAAGCATTTTTCTTGAGGCCACTCATGATTTCCGGGCGCCAGCGTTTGGCCAGCTCTTTCACTGACGATACATCCAGATTACGGTAATGGAAATACTGCTCCAGTTCAGGCATCAGGCGGTGCAAGAAACGGCGATCCTGACAGATCGAGTTACCACACATCGGTGAAGATTTTGGATTCACCCATTTTTTCAGAAATTCAATAGTTTGCTGCTCGGCATCCTGAGCGGTCAGTTTACTGCGACGTACACGCTCAATCAGACCGGACTGGCCATGCTGGCGAGTGTTCCACTCATCCATGGCATTTAACAGACGTGCAGGCTGATGTACCGCAAGCACAGGACCTTCTGCCAAAATATTCAAATTGTCATCGGTTACAATTGTTGCAATTTCAATAATTTGATCATTGTCTGTGTCTAGACCTGTCATTTCAAGGTCAATCCAAATCAGGCGGGTATCAGCGGTGCTGCTCATAAATGTGCAATCTTATTGGGTTTAAAAACAACTATAGTAGCAAATTAATTACATCTTGGGTGTCATTCGGGGGCTGCTTCATGCTATTTTTGCCATCTGATTTACCCGGTTTTTTTAGGATATGAATGGCCTTAATACGTAAGCGTCGTCTGACAGAGCAACAACAGCGCCGCATTCAGAAACAACAGAAAACACGTCAAGAAGATCTCGATACCTCCAGTGATCTTGAAGGTTTAGTAGTGCAACATTATGGCCGCCAACTTGAAGTGCAAGCTTTGTCTCGTCCTGACATTCACCCTGAAAAACCTGTGGTCGCCGATGGTGAGCCTGAACCCTTCTGGAAAGAGATTGAACTGGACAGCGTCTGGCGCTGTCATACCCGAACCAATCTGGATTTATTGGTAACGGGTGACCGGGTCAAATGGCAAGCCGATCCGAATACCGGTTTAGGGATTATCACCGCGATTCATCCCCGTAAATCCTTATTGACCCGTCCTGACCGCTATCACAAGGTTAAACCGGTAGCGGCCAATATTTCACTGATTGTGATTGTGTTTGCACCATTGCCTGAGCCGGCGCCAGGTCTAATCGACCGTTATCTAGTGGCCTGTGCCGATGCCGACATTCCCGCATTGCTGGTAATGAATAAAGCCGATTTATTGAAAGAAAACGATCCGATTCTGACTCTGCTGCAAGAATATCAAGACCTTGGTTATGAGGTGATGCAGACCCAATCCGATGGCGACTTGACTGCACTATCTAATCGTCTGGAAAATGAAACGGTGGCTTTTGTTGGTCAATCTGGTGTGGGTAAAAGCACGCTGATTAATGCGATCGTGCCGGATGCCGCACAGAAAACCAATATTATTTCGGAAAACTCGGCACTCGGTCAACACACCACGACGTCAACGCGCTTGATCGGTTTTGGTGAAGGTGCGGCCCTGATTGACTCTCCGGGAATTCGTGAATTTGGCCTGTGGCATCTGACTTTAGATAAGGTACAAAGCGGCTTTCCTGAAATTGAAAATCTGCTCGGCCATTGTCAGTTCCGTAACTGTACCCATAAGCATGAAAAACAATGTGCTTTGCGTCAGGCTGCGGCCGAAGGTGAAATTTTGCCGCGCCGACTGGACAGCTATTTACGTTTAATCGACGAAATCACTGAAGCACAGCAAAAAAATTAATTTTCTTAACCCTTGGCCCTTGAAGCGGTGATTTTGATCACCATATTTATGAGCTATACTCTTGGCAATTTTAAAATTGTAATTAGGTGAATTGTGGAACGTTGGTTCGAGTTTATGGGGAATCACCCCTTCTTATTTGGAACACTCGCGGTATTAGTGGTTTTGTTCTTCATTATCGAAGGTCAACGTAACGGTCGCAAAATTTCTCCGCAATCGCTGGGAATTTTAGTCAAAGCAAAAAATGCCATGCTGGTTGATCTACGTGATGCCAAAGACTTCCGTGAAGGTCATATCAGCGGCAGCCGTAATATTCCATATAGCCAGATTACAAAACATGTTGAAGAGCTGAAAGCATCTGATCGCCCTTTGGTGTTCATTTGTAACCTTGGACAGGTGGCTGGTACTGCATTACAGCAGGTTGGTCATGCCGATGCCTACCGTCTTGATGGCGGCGTCAGCAACTGGAAAGCTCAAGGTTTACCTTTGGTGAAAAGCAAATAATCCACGAACAGGAGATTGATCATGGCTGAAGTTACTATTTACTCGACGACAGTGTGTCCTTATTGCGTGCGTGCAAAACAGCTACTGGAACGTAAGGGTGTGGCATATAAAGAGATTAACTTGTCTCAAGAAGCGCCTGAAGTACGTCTTGAATTGATGCAGCGTACCAATCACCGTACCGTGCCACAAATTTTTATTAATGATCAGTTCATCGGTGGTTTTGACCAACTTTATGCTTTAGAGCGTGAAGGCAAACTTGATGAATTGCTGGCTTAACCTTACTAAAATTATCACTTCATATTAAGGATCAAAAAATGAGTGAAGAACAACAAGCTCAACCACAATTGGCATTAGAGCGTATTTATACCAAAGATATTTCTTTTGAAGTTCCTGGGGCGCAAGTTTTTACCAAGCAATGGCAACCTGAGTTAAACATCAATCTTTCTTCTTCTGCAGAAAAAATTGATGAAACTCATTTTGAAGTAGCTTTGAAAGTCGTGGTTCAAGCGACCAACGAAGGTGATACCGCGTTTATCGTTGATGTGACTCAAGCCGGTATTTTCCTGGTAGATGGCGTTGAAGAAGAGCGTCTTCCATACATCCTAGGTGCATACTGCCCGAACATCCTGTTCCCTTTCCTACGTGAAGCAGTGAATGATATGGTGACTAAAGGCAGCTTCCCACAATTGCTATTGACTCCAATCAACTTTGATGCTGAATTTGAAGCCAATATGCAACGTGCGCAAGCTGCTGCTGTGGATGGTCAAGCTTAATCGCTGTTCTTCAAATCTAAAAAAGACCGCTTATGCGGTCTTTTTTATTGCCTTGAGTGGCCTCCCCCTTTATCAAAGGGGGAATGAGGGGGATTTTAATCATTTCCTCACTCAGAGAAAGAAGTCATTCCCCTCTCTCTAACTCTCTCCCTGAGGGAGAGAGGATTTATAGGACTTATTCCGCATCCGCCATCAAATCAGCGCTCATACCTACCGTATTGAAACCGGCATCGACATACAGGATTTCACCGGTAATTCCGTTAGCCCATGGCGAGCACAGGAATAATGCGGCATTACCGACATCTTCAATCGTCACATTACGTTTCAGTGGTGCAACTTTCTCATTCAGGTCAAGCATTTTACGGAATGATTTAATACCTGAAGCTGCCAAGGTACGGATTGGACCCGCAGAGATCGCGTTCACACGAATACCTTCCTGACCCAAGCTAGACGCCAAATAACGTACGCCTGCTTCTAAAGAGGCTTTGGCCATACCCATCACGTTATAGTTTGGCATTACACGCTCAGAACCTTGATAGGTCAATGTCAGCAAACAGCCTTGACGGACTTGCAGCAAAGGTTTTGCCGCACGTGCCATTGCAATAAAGCTATAAGCACTGATGTCATGTGCAATATTAAAGCCTTCACGATCCGTGATCTCGGTGAAGTCACCATCTAGCGTATGTGCCGGTGCAAAACCGATAGAATGCACTACGCCGTCCAGACCATCCCAGTGTTTAGCCAGTTCGGCAAATGCATGGTCAATTTCAGCATCGACTGCCACATCACAAGGAAAAACCAGTTTCGAACCAAACTGTTCAGCAAAGTCATCTACCCGCTTTTTCAGCTTTTCATTTGGATAAGTAAAAGCCAATTCAGCACCTTCACGATGCAATGCTTGAGCAATACCAAAAGCAATCGATAATTTACTCGCAATGCCCGCGATCAAGAAGCGCTTACCCGCCAAAAGTCCTTGTGCCATGTGAATCTCACCTAAAAGAATGTATATGGCATGATGCCAAGTCTGAAGCATTTTAGAAATTGCATAATGCACCTTTTTTTCGATTTATGATGAACTGGGAATTTAAGACTGAGTTAAGAGTATTAACTTAAATGGTCAGATGCAGGGCCTGATGAGTATTTTGCCAGAGCTGTTCAGCCAGTTCCTCTTTGTGCATATGCAGGCTCTTTGCCAGTCCTTGCAGCACATAAGGTAAATTTGCAGGTGTATTTCGGGTACGTTGCTCGGTCGAGCTTTGACAACAGAGTGGCGTCATATCCGGACAGTCAGTTTCCAATACCAAATGTTCTGGTCCGACATACTGCACCACTTGATGCAATTTTTTGGCATTTAGATTGGTGATTTGCCCGGTGATGCCCAGTTTGAATCCCAGCTTGATAAAAGCCTTGGCTTCCTCAATCCCACCACCAAAGGCATGCGCAATGCCGCCCTGTTTAAACTGCTGCTGTTTTAAAATCTGCAAAACCTCCGCATGCGATTTGCGGATATGCAGCAAAACCGGCTTATCAAATTGCTGTGCCAGTTCAAGCTGTGCAGCAAAAAAATCTTTTTGCTTCTGAAAAATTTCCGCCTGTTTGTGCTGTTTTAAAAAGGTATCCAGACCGATTTCGCCAATGGCAATGCATGGTTCAGTTTTGAGCAGCCGTTCCAAATCGTATAGATGTTCAGCCTGATGCTGTTCAATATAAAACGGATGCAAGCCGGGTGCCAAATGGCTTTGCGGGGCATTTTCCAGATCATTGATGAAGTGATGGGTCCTTAACAAATCTTGAAAACGGTTTTGCAAAAAACCAATTAAAACCAGATGATCGACACCTACCGCTTTGGCCGTATAGGCCAACTGTTCCCGATCAGGATCAAAATCGGGAACATCAAAATGGGTATGCGTATCAAACAGTTTTAAGGTCATTTGGCTTTTGCAGCAGATGCTGGCTGTGCCTCGGAGGCAGCTTTTTCAGTTTGAGGCAGATATTCGGGTTTCAGCACACCTTGTAACTGCTCATAAGGAATCATCAGACGTGGCAAGCCAACAACATATGGCCCAATTTCATATTCGGCATACTGCAATATCAAGCCGTCTTTGCCCAGATAGAAGTTATCGGTAAGCTTGAACTTCCAGGCCTGTTCATATTCGGCGACATCTTTGGCCAGCTTGGACTCTACCACCCAGGTTTTAAACGCATCATAAGCACGCGCTTCCAGTTGGGCTTTCTGTTTGACCGCAATAATGTCATCCAGCTTGATCAGCTTTTTCTGTTCCAGATCAAAATTATAATAAGTCTGTGCAGATGCCCCGTGTGCGCCTCCCAGATAATAACTGCTGTTCAAAACTACTGTCGCTAGAGGATCACCCGAATGCAGAATCTTGGGCTTAATCATCAGGCTAATACTATGACTGGCACTCAGGGCCTTGAGCTCTTTATCCAGATTCAAGAAAGTCTGCATATAAGGTTGAGTTTGCTGCTCAAGCTGCTGTTTTGGTGTCACCACTGTTGCTAAAGCAGCTTTGGGTTCAGAGGCGGCAACGTCCGCTTCGCTGGCAGCGCTCACTTTTGCCGGTTCAATCGCATCAAGAGACAGGATATTTTTCAACTGTTGCAGAATCTGCTGGTCGATCCATTCATCAATAAAGCTCTGATTACTGTTCAGACGTTCGATCGAGATTTCCGGACAGCTTTTGTCTTCACATTCTGGAATCGCCAGCTTGAGCTTTTCGGTATCGCCGCTGAGTTTAAGTGCTTCAGCTTCGGCTTGTAGCACCTCGGAAGCACTTGATTCTTCCGGCTCATTACTCTTCGGCTGGCACGCACTCAGCAAGATCGCTGATGCCAGGATAGATAGACAAAAGATATTCTTGTATTTTGGCATTCATTCACCTTTTTGGAACCTGTAATCTCGCAGGATCATGAGCTTTAAAACATATGCTGATAGATATCAGCTTTCAAGACCTGTTGTGTTTGTTGTTTTGTTAAATAAATATCCAGTTGTTTGGCATCTTTGCTAATTTCATGGCTGCGAAAATGCAGACCAATGCCTTCCTGATCAAAGAACCAGTCAGCCTGTCCCCAATACAGTTTTTTCGGTGCTTTCTGCTGAACTTGCTGATCGTTTTCTTTGAGCCATGTCTCATAAGCTTGTTGAATAATCTGATCCATTAATAACTGTTGCTTAGGATCAATAATATCCAGTGGAGTCAGCATTTTCTGCTGGCGACGATCAGCCACAAAAAAATAATAGCGCTCATGCACGCTGACATTTTCCTGTTTGGTATCGACCCCAATCTGCATCAATACATATTGATTGCGCTGGTAGGGAATGCGGGTATATAGCGATAACTCATAAGCCTTGTTCAGATTGAGCTGCGCCTGCCAGGCATCCGATTTTTTTACATAGGCATTGATCGCCTGCTGTAAATTCATGTCCTGTTTCAACCCAATTTGATCCTGGATCACTTTGGCCTGCTGCTTTTCAATCCATTGGTTCATCCATGGATCAACCGTATGCAAGGTCTGAATATCCAGATTGATACAGTTTTTATTTTCACAAAATGGCAAGGCAATTTTAGCCGGCTGCTCTTGAATATTCAGATAAGGCAAAACATCTGCGGTCTGCTGAGCTGCGGTCATTTTCTCATTTTGCGGAGTATTAACAGGCTCTTTTTCGCTTTGATCACAGCCACTCAGGACAAGACTTAAACCAATCACAGAACCGAGGACGACTTCCTTGCTGAGCTTCATTCTCTTTGCTATATCTATCGAGTTATTAATTGCTTAAATGTAGCATAAAATAAAACAGCTTCCGGAGAAGCTGTTTGATATTTTTAAACTTTAGCTGCGGAACGTTAAAGTTTAGTGTTCACGCGTATTGTGGAACACGATGTCCGGATAACGTTCTTGCATCAGCTGCAAATTCACGCGGCTTGGTGCGAGATATGTCAAATGACCACCACCATCGACAGACAACTGGTCATGAGCTTTTTTCTTGAATTCGTTGAATTTCTTCTCATCATCGCAAGACACCCAACGTACTGTGTTGATGCTGACCGGTTCGTAAACACAATCAACTTTGTATTCTTCTTTCAGACGGTAAGCCACCACTTCAAATTGTAGCACACCTACAGCACCAACGATCAGATCGTTGTTATTCTGCGGCATAAACACCTGCGTCGCCCCTTCTTCTGAAAGCTCTTTCAGACCTTTTTGCAGCTGCTTAGATTTTAGTGGATCTTTCAAGCGGACACGACGGAACATTTCAGGGGCAAAGTGTGGAATACCGGTAAACTGAAGTTTCTCACCCGAGGTAAATGTATCCCCGATCTGGATGGTGCCATGGTTATGCAGACCGATAATATCACCTGGCCAAGCTTCTTCCAGATGCTGACGATCGCCGGCAAGGAAAGTTAAGGCATCGCTGATGCGCACATCTTTATCCAGACGTACATGCTTCATCTTCAGACCTTTTTCATACTTGCCTGAACAGATCCGCATAAAAGCAATACGGTCACGGTGTTTCGGATCCATATTGGCCTGAATTTTAAAGACAAAACCGGTGAAGCCTTCTTCATCCGCTTCTACAACACGATCTTGGGTCGGATGGGCTTTAGGAGATGGTGCATATTGACTGAAGGCATCCAGAACATGGTCGACACCAAAGTTACCCAAGGCTGTACCGAACAACACAGGCGTTTGACGACCGGCCAGGAATTCTTCACGATCTAAAGGCTCATTGGCCATTTGTACCAGTTCCAGCGATTCTTCAAATGCCGCCCAAGCCAGTTCACCCACTTTCTCACGAAGATCAGGATAGTCATAACCATCTCGCACTTCGATCTCGGTAATGACTGAACCGAAACCGGCTTTATACACGTAGAATTTTTCTTCGATTAAATTGAATACACCTGCAAAATCACGGCCTGTACCGAGCGGCCAGGTGATCGGGACACATTTAATTTTCAGAACGTTTTCGATTTCATCCAGAAGCTCAAGCGGTTCACGGATTTCACGGTCCATTTTGTTGACGAATGAGATGATCGGAGTATCGCGCATCCGACACACTTCCATCAGTTTAATGGTACGGTCTTCGACACCTTTTGCCCCGTCAATCACCATCAGCGCAGAGTCTACTGCGGTTAGGGTACGATAGGTATCTTCCGAGAAGTCTTCATGTCCCGGGGTGTCCAGAAGATTGATCATCTTGTCTTTAAAAGGGAATTGCATTACCGAGGTCGTAATCGAGATACCACGCTCTTTTTCCATTTCCATCCAGTCCGATGTTGCGGCCCGGTCAGATTTACGGCTTTTTACCATCCCGGCAACCTGAATGGCCTGACCCCATAACAGCAATTTTTCTGTCATGGTGGTTTTACCGGCATCGGGGTGGGAAATAATAGCGAACGTACGTCGCTGGGCGACTTGTGCCGCCAGTTCTTGCTTAAAGCTCATGAAATATACCTACTGCTCAATGCACAGCATTCGAGATCAAATTCGATCAATATGAAAAAAATTGGCGATATTGTAGCAGAGTTTCAGGGTGGAGTTCCGTGAGCCATGTTGTCTATCTATCCTGACGCTCAATGAATTAGAGCGCTATTCATGGAATTGTAAGTTTTCTAGTCGTTGTTCATCTCCCGGCAAGCCCAGCAAAAAGCCTTGTAACTGTTCACAACCGAGCCGGGTTAAAATTTCTGCTTGCGCTTCTGTTTCAACACCTTCGGCGGTCACCACCAAGCCCAGTTTTATGGCCAGCTGAATAATGCTTTCCAGAATCATTTCTTCTGTGGAGCCGACTGCCAGATTTTTGATAAACTCACGGTCAATTTTTAACTCATCTACGGCGAAATTCTTTAAATAGAGAAAACTGGAATGCCCTGTACCAAAATCATCAATGGCTAGACGGATGCCCATTTGTCTTAAGCGCTTAAAGCTGCGCATACTCACATCAATATGATGCATGGCAGTCGATTCAGTAATCTCGATCATTAAATGCTGAGGACTGATTTTATATTGTGCAAATAACTTTTCTAAAGTACTAAACAGATGCTTATGTTCAAATTGTACCGCAGACAAATTGACCGCGATAGGGAAAAATTCAGTATGTGTCCGTTGCCATTTTTGAATCTGCTGACAAGCCAGTTCCAATGCCCAATAGCCCATTTGAATAATCAGTCCGGTTTTTTCAGCTGCATTGATAAACAGATTCGGGCCGAGCAGCCCAAACTGGGGATGGTTCCAGCGAATTAATGCCTCTACCCCACACAAGCTACGATCCTTGGTCCAAAACTTGGGCTGATAAAACAGCACAAACTGCTGTTCTTCCACGGCTTTATATAGATCATTAATCAGGGTACTCTGACTCTTGCTTTCATCCTGATCGGTAGAGTAATTAAAGACTGAATAGGTATTGCGTCCCTGATACTTGGAACTCAGCATCGCGGCATCAGCATTGACCAGCAGATCCTGTAAATTTTTGCCGTGCTCCGGATACATGGCAATACCAATACTGCCCGAGATATGAATACTCTTGCCTTCAATCAGGAAACTTTCCTGAATCAGTTCAAGAATCTGTTCTGACATTTTTGCAGCTTTGGCGACTGAAGTATTTTCCAGTACCAGCAGAAATTCATCCCCACCGATTCTGAGCAGCTTGGAATGATGGCCTAATAACAGATGAATCCGCGTGGTCAATTGAATCAGCAACTGATCGCCGACCAGATGGCCAAACACATCATTGACTGCCTTAAAACGATCCAGATCGATATATAAAAAAGCAATTTCATGCTGCTGTTCGGACTGACCTGAAAACAGCAGATTTGCATATTCAGCCAGATACAAACGGTTAGGTAATTTGGTCAGATTGTCCTGAATGGTCTGATTTTCAATTTGTTGATTGGCCCATGCAAGCTGACGGTTGCGTAATCCCACACGCAGTTCGGACACGATGATACAAATCAGCGTTACCAGCAGCAATCCACTCATCAGTATCATGGCCAGAAATAGCTGATCATGTGCCTGAACTAATTCCGGTGACTGTTGCATATGGGCGGCAGTAAAATTGAATGACATCATGCTAATAGAGTGCATGCCAAAGATGCTGAGTGCGATCACACCTAATACGAGAACTGACCGGAAAAATGACCAGGTACTTCTGGTACTTAACCAGAGGATAAACATAGATGCAATGCATATCACCAGAACAGACAGGAGCATCAGGCCCAAATCCATCTCATATTTATTCAGCACAAAACTTGCTGTCAGCCCAATAAAATGGATCAACCATATGAATAGGCCCAATAGCATGGCGGTTAGCATTAAATTGAAGGTTTTAAAGTTTAGCTGTAAAGCGCCTGAAGCAAATTTTTTAATCCGTGCGATGAGATAGCAAGCAACCAATGCAGAAAGAATGGACCCGATGAACAGACCAATATCATGCTGAATATCAATCATAAAAAATGTTCCCCATCGGTGATCATTTTTATTATTCTCTGCACTGATATTTCCATTTTCACCCGGTCAAATTTGAACTCAGTAAAATCTCAAGACTGACTATCCATGCAAGCCAATTGGTCTGCAACAACATCAGTCTTAACTAAAATTTAGAATTTATATTTCTTTCTTTTGAAGTTGAGAATTGCCCCAAAAATAAAACTCAACAGAAAAATAAAATACAACTTATATATTAGAAGTGTTTCAAATTTAAGCAAATATTTAGCTTCATTTTTTTAGCTCATTTATTCGATCACCATCACAATTTTTTTCTTTTTATTTAGACAGATGGCACTTCATAGCAAAATTTTATTTGGATTTTTATGCAGATTTGCAAAATAAAAAAATAGCCTGTCGAAACAGGCTATTTTTATCAACGATCAATGAGGCTAAAACTTAGGGTTTTGCCTGTAATTTGGCATAGTCCAGTAACACATTTGCCGCTTCAATCACAAACGCTTCTTCTTCAGGCAGAGCCGGACGTTCTTTGGCCTTCATCTTGGCACGTGTTTCAATCAAGGCATCCAGTGAAGCCTGATAACTTTCCCAGTTTGGATAAGGTTTCAGACCTGTTGCAGCACGACGAGTGTTTTCTGCGTCCAGCGTTTTTTGCTCCATGGCAATCAACTCAGCTTTACGCTGTTGCAAGTCCAGTACCTGACGTTTCTCTTCTTCAGCTTTCTTCATCACGGCTTTACGCTGTTCTAAATACTTGAACTGAGAATCCAGTGTGACCCGTTGCTGAGAAAGTTTAGCCAATTCAGGAACGTATTTCTGTACTGCACCTTCGCGTTTAAATGGTGCCGTTGAAATAGTATCCCACTGCAGGGCATTTTTGGCCTTACGCTCACCAAACTCCTCGTTATAAATATCGACCAGTTTAATGTCCGGAACGACCCCTTTATTCTGGGTACTGCCACCGGTCACACGGTAGAATTTACGCTGCGTCAATGTCGCCTGACCATGCGCCAGACTATCCAATTGTACTTGTGCTGTACCTTTACCGGTGGTAGTACTGCCAATCACAATCCCGCGTTCATAATCCTGAATCGCAGCAGAGTAAATTTCACTGGCCGATGCAGAGGCAAGATTCACCATCACTGCCAGTGGACCTGCATAGGTTTGTGCGCCGCCATCATCATCCTCAAAGACGCTGACATTGCCATTGCCATCACGGATCTGTACCACTGGACCAGACTTGATTACCTGCCCCAACATACGTGCCACTTCTTCCAGTGAACCACCTGGGTTATTCCGCAAATCGACAATAATTCCGGCAACATTCTTCGCTGCCAGCTCTTTCAAGGCTTTGTTGGTATCTTCAGACACCGAACGATAATCGGTACCGGCACGGCGTGCGCGATAGTTCAGGTAGAACGACGGAATTTCGATCACACCATATTGATATTTCTTGCCATCGCGTTGAATGTCGACTACACGTGTACGTACACCGGCATCTTCTTCCTGAATCACGTCACGGGTAATGGTCACATTACGTGCCTGCCCCATGGCAGCACCCGCACCGAGTAAGCGTAAAGTGACTTTAGTGCCACGTTTACCGCGAATCAGACCGACAATTTCATTACTTGGCCAGCCAATGACATCGACCATTTGCTCGCCGTCTTGGGCCACACCAATGATACGATCACCTGATTTCACCTGACCGGATTTGCTGGCTGGACCACCTTCAACGATGGTTTCAATCTTGGTGTAATCTTCATTGCCACGTTCCGGGCGAATCGATACGCCGACGCCTTCCAGCTGTAAAGTCGTCTGACGATTCAGCTCCATCGCATCCACAGGCGGGAAATAATTGCTGTGCGGATCATAAGTCAGCATCATCGCGTTCAGTGTCTTGTCGAGCACATCATCACTTTTGACGCGGCTGAGACGTTCCAGCTGACGGGTATAACGCTTGGTCAAGGTTTGCGCAGGCGTTAGATCTTCAGGACCCGTGAGGTCTTGTCCATTGGCCAGTTCCGGATTGGCTTTCAGGGCTTTCTGCTTGGCCAATTCCTCTTCTTTACTAATGGTCAGATTGATCAACTGAGACACCAGCATTTTTGACCAATGCGCGCGCTGTTCAGCTTCAGTTTTAAAGAACGGTGCTTTTTCACGATCCGTTTCGATATAAACATTCGGCTGATTCAGATTTTGCGGTTTTTTCAGCTCATTCAACATATAGGTGTAGAACTGGTGCAAGCGCTGTTGATATTGCGCATGCATTTCATAAGGACCAGACAAATTGCCAGCTTTCAGATTGGCACCAAAATTGGCACCGTAGCGTTTCTTATAGTTTTCAACTTCTGGGGCCAGAAACAGACTGTGTTCCGGATCAAGACTATCAATATAGAAATCAAAAATACGCTGCGAAGTCTGGGCATCCAGACGCATATTTAAATAATGCTGACGGTCAACCAGGGTTGCCAGCTGACGTGACACCAGCGCCTGCTCTTGAGATGGCTGAATTGCTTTACTGACCACTTCATTACTATTGGCCGCAATCGCATCATTCACTACATGGGTAAAAAAGAATCCACCTGTCGCAATCGCAACTGCGCAAGCTATAGTTTGAAATTTCATAAATAATTCGTACTTCCTTGGCCTAGAGACCAATGTGACCGTGTTGCTTTTCGACCAGAATTTAACGTATTCAGCATCTTAAACAACTTAATATGTTTATGTCGTGTAGTTTTATCATATTCTGTGCTGACAAAGTGTAGCAAATCATTGCAGAATTCAGGTATTGTTTTCTCCGAAAACTCTAAAACGGATTCCGCATATGATTGGCGCATTGATGCTCGACATCGCAGGCACAACCCTCACTCAAGAAGATATTGAACTATTAAGTGCGCCGCAAGTCGGTGGAGTGATTTTATTTGGTCGCAATATTGAATCTCCGGCGCAAGTCCGTGCTTTGACCGATCATATGCGTCAGGTGCATCCTGATATTTTAATTGCGGTAGATCAGGAAGGCGGTCGTGTCCAGCGTTTAAGACAAGGCTTTACCCTGCTGCCTGCCACGGGGAAATTTGGCGAACTTTATACGCGCGATCCACAGCGTGCCCTAGAGCTGGCTGAAAAATGCGGCTGGCTGATGGCGACTGAAGTGCTGGCTGTTGGCATTGATTTCAGCTTTGCACCGGTACTGGACTTGAATGACATCAGTGATGTGATCGGTGATCGTAGCTTTGCCCAAAATATTCAGGACATTATTCCACTCGCCAGCGCATTTCTAAAAGGTATGAAACGTGCCGGTATGGCTTCAACTGGTAAACATTTCCCAGGTCATGGCTCTGTTAAAGCAGACTCGCATGTTGCTGCAGCAATTGATACGCGCTCCTATGCAGAAATCCAGCAAAAAGATATGCAAACCTTTATCCAGTTACAATCACAACTGGATGCACTGATGCCGGCTCATGTCATCTATAGCCAGGTTGATCCAAATCCGGCAGGCTTCTCAGAATTCTGGATTCAGAAAGTTTTACGTCAGGAGCTGGGCTTTGACGGTGTCCTGTTCTCGGATGATTTAAGCATGCAGGCAGCATGTGTCGCAGGCGGTGCCGATGCCCGAATTCAGGCCGCCCTTAAAGCTGGTTGTGATATGGGGCTGGTCTGCAATGATCGTGCGGCACAATGTATCGCACTGGAAGGAATTGAAAATCTGCCCCTCCCGAACCAGCAACGCCTGGAACGCATGCGCGGCAACATCCCGGACATCCAGATTGGTGACGAACTGGATCTGGGTGAAGAATGGCGCGAGATCCGTGATGAAATACTGGCGTTCAAACAGCAGATGAGCTAAAGCTTTTTAAATCCAATCAATAGGAAAAAGGGACACGACAAAGTGTTCCTTTTTAATTATAGTAATGAAAAGGTTACACAATTATTTAATCAATTTAAAAATAACAATAAGGTCAGAATAAATATGACAGACTCACTTTCGCAACATCGCCATATTTCTTTTACGGCGCACTATACCGGCTATATCTGGTATCAAATGGGGATCTCGCATCCAGCCTTTGCGACCACTAAAGGTAAAATTCTGGCCAAACTGCTTCACCCACT
The DNA here is from genome assembly GCF_029024105.1 of Acinetobacter lwoffii. Classification (NCBI taxonomy): domain Bacteria; kingdom Pseudomonadati; phylum Pseudomonadota; class Gammaproteobacteria; order Moraxellales; family Moraxellaceae; genus Acinetobacter; species Acinetobacter lwoffii. The sequence goes on from NZ_CP118963.1 coordinate 2,715,285, forward strand.
TGAATCCTGGGCAGAACGCCATGTCGGCGGTAGCATGCGTACGACACTTAAGCAGCGTCATCAAATGATTGATGAGCATTTGTGTCAACTAATTGAGCAACATCCACAACTTCAGGTTCTTGAAATTGCCTGCGGACTATCTCCACGCAGCTGGAATTTCAGACAGAAATTTCCAGAGATTAATTATCGTGAACTGGACCTGCCGGATATGGCCAAGATCAAGACGCAGGCTTTACAGCAAATTGATCAGCATGCACCTGAAGTCCTGACTGCCGATATTTTTAGTGAAGAACTGGACTGTATTTTTCAGATGTTTGACCGCAACCAGCCCTTAGTGGTCATTAGTGAAGGACTGATTAATTATTTTGATCAGCAGATGTTACGCATTCTGATGCAGGGTATTACAGAAAATGCGCAGTATTTCCCGGCAGTTCACTATCTCAGCGATATTTACCCCGAACCGGTGAAAAATAAACTAGCGAACTTTATCTGGAGCAGTAGCCGTCTGCTTAAATTCATGTCTCGAAGTGCGTTTACCTTTCATTTTAAATCCCCTCAAGAACTACAGCACTTTTTTCAAGATGCAGGATTTGACCAGGTTGAGGTACAACAACCACAACGTTATTTTGCCGAGCCTCATCAGCCAAACCCGACTCATGAACAGGATGAACATTTAGGTGATCTGGTCTGGATGATTCATGCCGTGAAAAAAAACAGCGTTTAAGTACGCTGTTTTTTAAAGATGATGTTTTTAAATTGCCGCATCAAATACTTCAGTTTGTGACAGTACTTTTTGCATTTGTACAAAGCGTAATAAGCGTTCTGCGACTTCAAAACTGCCATGTTTGAATAAGGCACGCAGCTGAGTATCATCCTGTTCAAAGATTAGGCATTCAATCTGAAATTCCCCTGTTTCATCTTCCAGATGCAAGGCCAAATCACGTGGATAAGTTGTTGCGCATACTGCCTGTTCTACATCTAACTCCAGCAATACCCCAAAGAAATTCATGTCCACGATCTCTGCTTTTAAAATGAGATCAGAATGACGATGACTGAGGAAACGCTGTGAATCTTGCACCTGAATCCGCTCTTCACCGCGACGTTCAAGCTGCTGTATCTGCTCAGGGCTAAACGGAATAATTCCCGGCAACTGATCGACCGGTTCATCACGTAAGAAGGTTGCAAACAGATGCATGGTTTCTTTACGACGTTGTAACTGCGGTACATGATCGGCGCCTGCAATTTGTACATACTGCATATTCGGACATTGCAGGGCAAAATTGGCATTCTCATGTGGCAAGGTAAAACTGTCATATTGCCCACATGCCACCAGCACTTTGCACTGTGGAATCGGCACATTGGTCAGACGTAATAAACGGTTGCAATTGATATCATAACGATCCTGTTCGGTGGCCGTAAATTCCGCCATCTGTTTAAAGAATAAACGCTTTGCAGTCGGTGACATCCGGGTTTCTGTTAAACGTGCATGATTGACCAGATATAAAATCACGGCCTGACCAAATTCATCCATACGCTGTTCTTTCATCAGGTGTAGGGATTCTTCCAGCAGCATTCGCCAGCTTTTACGGGTTTTCTGCATCACACCCATCAGAATCATCCGATCGACCAGTTCAGGACGCTGATCTGCCAGACAGGAAGCCACCACTGACCCCAAGGACATGCCTAGAATTGCCACTTGCGGCAGCTGCATCTGTTCCAGCCAGCGCCCCAGCATCGCAGCAAGGTCTTCAAGCTCCAGTGTTCCGGCAGACAGACCTGTGTCGACATTACTAATCTGCTGGTTGGCCCCCATGGATGGTAGGTCAATCAGAATAATGGGGCCTGCATCAAAAAGCTGTTCTACACAGTATTTGTAGGAATTAAAATTCTGAAAAGCTCCCCCAATAATCACCATGGGTCTTAAATGTAAGGTATCCGGACGGGCGATCGCCATATATTCGATTTTCCAGCCATCCATCCAGGTGGTGCGTGGTGGCTGCTTAAAACTGTGCTTATCATAAAAATCAAAAAAACCATCGTGTCTATGTTGTTCCAATACATGGGCGTCCATGTGGATAATGGAATTCATATTCCTTTTCCTCCGTCCTTGCCTTATTTTTATTGTGCAAGTCATGCTTAACAGATCTTATAATTCAGGCACATTCCGGTGTGCCTGAACACGCATCCTGCTCTTTAATAATTATAAATGACATCAATGTCGCGTGTTTCATTCTATACAGAGCTGCTTTTCACAAGCAACCGCTTCAGTGACCACTTATCTGCTTTTAAACAGAAAACATTTTCAAAATGTTTAGAAGTCTGCGAAAACGGATGATTTTTAACAGATGGGCTTCATTGTGCAGCAGCAGGCTGTTAATATCGAAATGAAATTTCTAAGTGATCAAACCGCTATGCAAGAGTCTATTGAACAATACATGCAAACGGTAGGACAGCAGGCACGCCAAGCGTCTCGCATTTTGGCTCGCGCGTCCACCCAAACTAAAAATAATGCGTTATCCGCTATTTATACGGCTTTGGAAAATAGCCAAGCTGCTATTTTGGTTGCTAACCAGAAAGATATGACTAAGGCGCATAATAACAATCTGGACCCTGCCCTGCTTGATCGCTTAGAACTCAACCCCGCGCGCTTTAAAGGTATGTTACAGGGCCTGAAAGATGTCATTGGCCTGAAAGATCCGATTGGTGAAATTAGTGGTATGGCTTATCGCCCATCCGGGATTCAACTGGGCAAGATGCGTGTGCCTTTGGGTGTGGTCGGCATGATCTACGAGTCACGTCCTAACGTCACGTTGGAGGCGGCATCACTCGCGCTCAAATCAGGCAATGCCATTATTTTACGGGGCGGCTCAGAAGCTCTGGAATCGAATCAGGCAATTGCAGTCGCGATTCAGCATGGCCTGAAAGTCGCAGGCTTGCCTGAGGCTGCCGTACAGGTGGTGAATACGACTGACCGCGCTGCAGTGGGTCAGTTGATTACCATGACCGAATATGTGGATGTGATTGTGCCTCGTGGTGGCAAGAGCCTGATCGAACGAATTACCGAGGAAGCACGCGTACCGGTCATTAAACATTTAGATGGCAACTGTCATGTGTATGTGGAAGCTCAAGCGGACTTGTTGAAAGCCTTGCCGATTGCGCTCAATGCCAAAACCCATCGCTATGGCGTATGTAATGCCATGGAAACCCTGCTGGTCGATGAAAAAGTCGCTGAAGAATTCTTGCCACGCATCGCAGAGCTATACCAAGAGAAAAAAGTCGAACTGCGTGGTTGCCGGGAAACCCAGCGTATTCTTGGAGATGCAGTCATTACAGCAACCGAAGAAGACTGGTATACCGAGTATCTGGGCCCGATTCTGGCGATCAAAGTTGTTTCTGGTATAGAAGAAGCCATTGAGCACATTAACAAATATGGCTCGCATCATACTGATTCTATTATTACGGAAAACTACAGTCTGGCACGCGAATTTCTGGCGGGTGTAGATTCAAGTTCGGTCATGATCAATGCCTCTACTCGTTTTGCAGATGGTTTTGAATATGGCTTAGGCGCAGAAATCGGGATTTCGACCGATAAAATCCATGCTCGTGGCCCAGTCGGTCTTGAAGGCCTGACTTCGCAGAAATGGATTGTCTTTGGTGATGGTCAGATTCGCCAATAAGTATTCAGATCGCTCATTTAAAACAGCCTCATGTGTGAGGCTGTTTTTTTATGGACAGATAAATTCACACTGAAATACATGGATCAGAACCTTCAGGTCATTTTATTGATGAATCTCTTTATAGAATTGTATTTAGAAACAATATTTGCCTTTTCAGGCGCTAAACTAAAAACCAATTTGTTCTAAAATTAAATTTAAGCAGAATTTAGTATTCTTATTGATCATCTCTTTAGCATCATTTTATTTATAAATGAAAACTATGAACTGATAAATTTTAGTTATTATTGTTAAATCGGTCGATAATGCTTAAGTCTAATCTGCTAAAGTCTATCTAGGACAGAAAAAAAACAAATGTTAAAACATATTCATTGATCTGGATTGCTGCTTCATTGTTCGCAATTGGGTCAAGCAAATGGACGAGAATTTTAATTAAAAATTGGGTAATCAATCGTGTCTAAGTCAGTATTAGTTATTAATTGTGGCTCTTCTTCAATCAAATTTGCATTACTTCTTGAGGAGCAGAATTTCCGTATTCATGGTTTAGCTGAGAACTTAGGCACAGAGAATGCTCGCATTAAAGGCGTGACGGTTGGCAATGAGCCGGTCGATATCCACATTCCATTTGCTGACCACAAAAAAGCACTCGAAGTGGGTCTGGAACGTCTGGCCAACTACCGTCCGGATGCGATCGGTCACCGTGTCGTACATGGTGGCAGCCTGACCAAGGCTGAACTGATCAATGACGAAATTATTGAAAAAATTCGTGAAGCAACACCGCTTGCACCATTACACAATCCGGCTCATCTGATTGGCATTGAAGCTACCAAACGTTTATTCCCGGAATTACCACAAGTTGCAGTATTTGATACTGCCTTCCATCAAACCATGCCAGCGCATGCTTATCGTTATGCCCTGCCGAAATTTTTATATACTGCTCATGGTGTGCGTCGCTATGGCTTCCACGGGACTAGTCATGCCTATGTTTCAGAACGTGGTTCTGAACTGGCAGGTAGTTTCAAACAAGGTGGCTGGTTAACTGCGCATTTAGGTAATGGTAGCTCGACCTGTGCCGTTTGGAATGGGCAAAGTGTAGATACTTCAATGGGCTTAACTCCGCTTGAAGGCATTGTTATGGGCACACGCAGTGGTGATGTCGATCCAAGCCTGCATAGTTTCTTGGCGAAAAACCTGGGTTGGGACATTTATAAAATTGACAAGATGCTGAATAGCCAAAGTGGTCTTTTGGGTCTGTCTGACCTGTCGAATGACATGCGTACCCTGATTGAAGCTTCAGAGCAAGGCAATGAAGATGCCGCACTGGCGATTGAAGTATTCTGCTACCGTTTAGCTAAGTCTCTGGCAGCGTTGAGCTGTGGTCTGCCACGTCTTGATGGTCTGTTCTTCACTGGCGGCATTGGCGAAAACTCAGCGTATATCCGCGAAAAAACCATGACTTACCTGCCTCATTTCGGTTTCAGTCTGGATAAAAATGCCAATAATGAGCTGAAACGCGGTACCGAAGGCCGAATTGATTCAGGTACAGGCCCACAAATCTGGGTGATTCCAACTGATGAAGAAGGTCGTATCGCCAAAGAGACCCGTCAGGTGCTTGCACAAATAGCTTAAACAATCATATTTAGATAATACCAAGGTCATTATGAATACAATTTTACTGATTCCTACAGGTGAGGGTGTTGGTTTAACCTCTGCCTGTTTAGGCATGATTTACGCACTGGACTGTAAAGGAATTAATGCGGGGTTCCTCAAGCCATTTTCACAAATTGCAGATACGACGGTTGACCGCACTACCACCCTATATCGTCATCTATTCCATCGTCGTTCGGTTGAACCGATTACTTATGAAAGATTGACTCAACTGATTGCATTAGGTGAGACAGATGAACTGCTTGAAGAGGCGGTTGCATTGCATCGCCAGATTGCGGTTGATCATGATGTAATTATTGTCGAGGGCCTTGTTCCCAATGGACAAGACCATTTTGCCAGTGAAATCAATGCTGCGCTTGCGCAGGCGCTGGATGCCCAGGTGGTTTTGGTCAGTACCGCCGATCTTGCTGATCCACGCAAGACAGCAGAAAAAGTCGATGCCCATCTACGTCAGTTTGGCGGCGCAGCCTCACCCCGCACTACAGGGGTTCTGTTCATGCGAACCAAGGGGCTTCCAGACGGCACGGCTGAAATTCCTGTCACACTTGACCCAAGCCTACGTCTGGACCAGCAAATTGCCGAATTTTCATTAGAGCTGCAACGCTATAACCGCTTTATGGGAACAGATGAATTGCCAATTATCGGTCTGGTTCCATTCAGCAATATCCTGAGTGTGCCACGTAGTTTGGATATTGCAGCAATTGTTGAGGGGACATGGCTGCATCAGGGCGAAGCAAAACAGCGCCGTATTTTACATACCAGCCTGATTGCCTCAAATATTGAATCTGAACTGCACAAGTTTATTGCGGGTGAGCTGATCATCAGTGCCTCACAGCGTACCGACACCCTGCTTGCAGCCAGTCTCGCCAGTAGCAATGGTACACCATTGGCAGGATTGGTTTTAACTGAACAGGCGCCACCCTCAGACAATGTTTTAGAGTTTTGCCAAAGTGCAATTAAGCAAGGTTTGCCAATTCTGCATACTTCACTTGATACACTTGAAACAGCACAACGCTTAAATCGTTTTGGCAATGAAATTCCAATTGATGATATTGAACGCGCTGAGCAGGTTACCCGTTTTGTTTCAAGTCATATTGACAATAACTGGCTGGATCAACATACTCAGAACAACCTACATCCTCGCCTCTCTCCATCAGCTTTCCGTTATGAGCTGGTACAGAAAGCGATTGCAGCGAAAAAACGTATTGTACTCCCAGAGGGTGATGAACCACGTACTGTACAGGCTGCCGTGATTTGCCAGACACGTGGCATTGCCCAATGTATCCTTTTGGCAAAACCAGAGTCTGTTGCCGAGGTTGCCAAGGCACGTGGGATTCAGCTCCCTGCTGATCTACAGATTATTGACCCAGACACTATCCGTGATCAATATATCGAGCCAATGGTTGAGTTACGCAGAGGCAAGCTGGATGCGTTGCAAGCCAAAGCACAATTGCAAGATACTGTTGTACTTGGCACCATGATGTTGGCCTTGGATCAGGTAGATGGTCTGGTTTCGGGAGCGATTCATACCACAGCCAATACGGTGCGACCTGCATTTCAACTCATTAAGACCGCACCGAATTACTCACTGGTATCATCGATTTTCTTTATGCTATTGCCTGATGAAGTGTGTGTCTATGGTGACTGTGCGATCAACCCTGATCCAAATGCGGAACAGCTTGCCGAAATTGCGATTCAATCCGCAGACTCAGCCAAAGCCTTTGGTCTTGACCCACGCATCGCCATGATCAGTTATTCAACAGGGACATCTGGTACAGGTGCAGATGTGGAAAAAGTCGCGGAAGCTACACGCATTGCCAAAGAACGTCGTCCTGACCTGTTGATTGATGGGCCATTACAATATGATGCAGCATCGGTGGAAAGCGTGGGGCGCCAAAAGGCACCTGATTCACAAGTGGCTGGACGTGCCAATGTATTTATTTTCCCGGATCTGAATACCGGTAACACGACCTATAAAGCGGTACAACGTGCTGCCAATGTAGTCAGTGTCGGGCCAATGCTGCAAGGCTTGAATAAGCCGGTCAATGACCTGTCGCGTGGTGCCTTGGTCGATGACATCGTGTTTACCATTGCCTTAACCGCGATTCAGGCCGAGCAGCAAGAAGCTTAATACTTCTTGAATTTAAGTTTTCCAAACCATCTGATTGAAAAATCAGGTGGTTTTTTTATAAAAAAACACTCATAGCTTCAATAAATTCAGCACGCGATCATTATCTCGTTTTAATAAACAATAAAAATGCCAGTCTTTCGAACTGGCATTTTCAACGATTGCCCATAAAGTCTGTGACATAAAAAATTAAGCTGAGGCAGCCCTGTTTTTCAGTCCACTGACTTTAGTTTTTTATAAGGTGGTCCACTCTTTATGCACGTCTTCCGCCGTTTTATTGAGCACCACGCTATTGTCTTTGATTTCACTTACCCAACTCAAGGGAATCAGATGATGCTCATTATTTTCATCATCACTTCTTGTTAATTTAATTGAATCCTGACCTTCTAAATGGTCTACCTTCCCGACTTGAGTACCACATGAAGCAATGACTGAAGCATGTTCTTTAATATCACTTGCATTAAAATTGTTCATTCTACTTGCCTGTTTCTAGAAGTTGAGAGAAACAGTCTAAGCAATAAAAAATGCCGCATGTGTAAGGGTTTTCAGGCTTTGAGTTTTTCTGGGTTAAAAATGTAAATGGGCAACATGGCTTGAGTAAGCTATAGGCAAGATACTTTTTAAATTTGAGTTTTCAAATATTTTTATAACTGGATTTGAAGATTTGAAGATTTGAAGATTTGAAGATTTGAAGATTTGAAGATTTGAAGATTTGAAGATTTGAAGATTTGAAGATTTGAAGATAGGTTAATTCTTTGAGGTCTTAAAATAAAAAAGAAGATAAAGCTTAGGCTTGATCTTCTTTCTGACCGTACATCCAAGTTGCAGCGATATATACACAAAAACCAGCTGCCATCAAAATACCTGTAACCATTGTTAGGATCTCCCGTTTCAATAGCTGCATTATGTAAAAGTTTTATGACAGTTATATGACAATCTGGTTTTTTATTAGATTTAAAATAATTAATAAAATTCAATTACTTAAAACGGAATAAGCAAAATTATGCGTATTTTTAATCTGAAATATGACACTGAATATGACAACTTGCTGTCATATTTGACCCATGGAATAGCTAAAGTCCTTGCTCAGATTGCTTAAACTATAAACTTTCGGCCAATGCTCGCCCAAAATGCCCACAACCTGATTCTTTTGTCTTATAATTTAGCCCGCTAGCTATCAGCCCGCTCAAGAGATATTTGTATGACAACTATTATCAAGCAAGATGACTTGATCACATCAGTTAAAGATGCGCTTCAGTTCATTTCTTATTATCATCCACAAGACTTTATCCAAGCGATGAGCCGTGCGTATGATCGTGAAGAGAACAAAGCTGCTAAAGATGCGATCGCACAAATCTTAATTAACTCACGCATGTGTGCAGAAGGCCACCGCCCAATCTGTCAAGATACCGGTATCGTCAACGTATTTGTTGAAGTGGGCATGGACGTTAAATTCGATTTAACCATGAGCCTGGATGATGCAATCAATGAAGGCGTACGTCAGGGTTATTTAGAAAACTCGAACGTGCTTCGCGCATCAGTTCTGGCTGATCCTGCATTTGGTCGTAAGAACACCAAAGACAACACTCCTGCCGTGATTTACCACAAGCTTGTGCCTGGTAATAAAGTAGATATCACTGTGGCAGCCAAAGGTGGCGGTTCAGAAAACAAATCTAAACTAGCAATGTTAAACCCATCTGATTCAATCGTGGATTGGGTACTGAAAACTGTTCCAACCATGGGTGCAGGCTGGTGTCCACCAGGTATGCTGGGAATCGGGATCGGTGGTACTGCTGAAAAAGCCATGATGCTTGCCAAAGAAGCATTGATGGAAGAGATCAACATGGACGAATTGCTTCGTCGTGGTCCACAAAGCAAAATGGAAGAGCTTCGTATCGAAATCTTCGAAAAAGTAAATGCTTTGGGTATTGGTGCACAAGGTCTTGGCGGTTTAACCACTGTACTTGATATTAAAATCAAAGATTATCCATGTCATGCTGCAGGTAAACCAGTTGGTATGATCCCGAACTGTGCTGCGACTCGTCATGCACACTTCCAGTTAGATGGTACAGGTGTTGCACATATTCAAGCACCTAAACTTGAAGACTACCCTGCTGTGACTTGGGATTCTTCATCTTCTAAACGTGTTGACCTTGACACGATTACCCAAGAAGAAATGAATAGCTGGAAACCAGGCGATACACTTCTTCTTAACGGTACAATCTATACAGGTCGTGATGCTGCACACAAACGTATGGTCGACATGCTGAACAACGGTGAAGAACTTCCTGTTGATCTGAAAGGCAAGTTTATCTACTACGTAGGTCCAGTCGATCCAGTCGGTGATGAAGTAGTTGGTCCTGCAGGTCCAACAACGGCTACGCGTATGGATAAATTTACGCGTCAAGTTCTTGAAGCAACTGGCATGTTCGGCATGATCGGTAAAGCAGACCGTGGTCCTGCTGCCGTTGAAGCAATTAAAGATAACCAGGCGACTTACCTTATGGCTGTCGGTGGTGCTGCTTACTTAGTATCTAAAGCCATCCGTGAAGCTGAAGTGGTTGCCTTTGCTGACCTAGGCATGGAAGCGATCTACAAGTTTGTGGTAAAAGATATGCCGGTATCGGTAGCAGTTGATGTGAATGGTACTTCTATTCACGCGACTGCACCTAAAATCTGGCAAGCAAAAATTGGTAAGATTCCAGTAGTTGACGCTGCTGCGGGCTAATTTTTACTGCAAGAAAAAAAGCACCCTGAATGGGTAATGCCAGTCAGTTAAGAAATTGACTGGCATTTTCTTGGATATTTTTGTGCTTTAATTTTCACTACTCGCGGACATTGCCTTTGCCTTTTTTCAGGTAATACAAATATTTTAGATTGTTCAAATAATTGCGCTAAATGTTTGGGTAGGTTTCCTGCTGATTCTAAAGGTGTGTGCCTTAAGATATTGATAATACTCATAGATGCAATATGGAAACTGATCCTTAAAGGACTCACCTTTGCATGTTCAGCGATAAACCTCATCTGTCTTCTTAAGATATTATATGCAATAAATACCCCCCACAATTCTTGATAGACCAAATCAGGTTGTTTGCTTCTTAAAATCCTTGCATCCTGTAAATCACTTTTAATTTCCCGATAACACATTTCTATTTCCCAACGCTGGATATAAAGCATTGCAAGGTCTTTGAATGGATAAACTTTAGAATCTGTTAATGATGTAATGTAACGTCTTATTTTTCCTGCATATTCAACTTCAATTAAACGTGCTTCCCAATAGTCACCCAATGACGGATTTATCTTTTTTGCTCTTGCTGAAACAGGCATTTTGATCTGAAAGTCATGGGCCGCATTATGATGAATCACTTCATAACGCAGGTTGTCCTTTGCTCGCATCAACCAATGACTCTCTTCTGCCTGAGATTGCCAGCTCACTAAAAAATCAGCAGAGAAGTAAGCACGATCAAATAGGGTAATACTGCGAACTGGTGCTTTTAATTGACTGGCTAAGGTTAATTCACCTTGATCCATACTACCCATTTGGGCATCAATCATTTCATGGGTATTGGTATTCACCAGGCAAGTCGCTCTAACTTGTGGGTAAGGTGCAGCTGCTGTTTTGCCTTTGGATGAACCAAAGTGCTTAAAGTTTTCTTCTGTATGAGGCATAGACCAAACCACACCATCTACAGCACAAACGCATAGACCGTGAAAGTTGCTATATTGTTGTTGTGAGTCTTTAAACCATGCCTGACTTAATGTCGAAAATAAAGCACTCATGGGTTCTAAGCCTAAGCGTTGTCTTGCTTGTACGGATGCACTCGGTACACAGTATTCTGCCGTACCGAAAACAAGTTGCAATTGTTGAACCACATACCAAATCGGTTGATTTCGAAATAGAGCAAGTCCGATTACCAGCCAAACAACATGTTCAGCAGGCAGTTTTCTTTTTCGAATTGATGCTTTACCTGTTTGGTCTAAGCAATCTTCAATCCAGTTTAAATCAATCAATTCACTGAATTGTGAAAGTGAAGGTAGGGTTTGTTTTAATGTTAAATCTAGATTCTGAGATAAATTCATAAAAAAAGAGCGTATTTACATACGCTCTTTTTACAGCATTTTAACTTTTTTTGCTTAACTGACTGGCATTACCCTGAATGGGTGCTTTTTTATTGTGTTTGCTTAAAGAAATGTCCAAATTACCAAGTCCGTGGATCCCAAAGTTTAAAAGGTGCTTTTAGCTGTACATCTAATGATGGATCATAAGCAGTCGGTTCAATTTTTTGGGCTTTTTTACGAATCTGGCCTGTTTCCTGATCTTGTGCCACAAAGTTAAAACTGTCTGATTTTAGCTGAGTAAAAGCAATTTCGTTCAGACCAACTTTTTCCGGCATCAGCATGAGTGGCCCTGAAACACTCCGGCGTGTACTGATATTCTCTTCATCATATTTAATAAAATAAGACTGTCCCGCTTCGACAGTAAAATCCAGATATTTCGGCTTCTGGAAATGCAGCGCTCCTAGCGGTCGACTGGTACTCAACCGATAAGTTCCGGCAGGCAGTTCAATCCAGTAATAATGGTTGTGCAATAAGCTTGGAATATGTTCTTGATTGATAAACAGGCTGGCAGCGACAATTTCCTGACGATTCCATTTAGAATCGGGCCGGTATAAATACACGATGGCGGCTTCATCATGCTGCGCTTTTACGGTCTGAAAACGGTTGCCCTGCTTTTGATTGACCCAACCGCCAATGGTGAACATGCCAATACGATGCTGCTCGACGAAGCCCGGTTTTTTTTCAAGATCGATATTTTTTAAAGTGCTGAGTGGCTGTGTAGGCTCAACCACGGCTTTCTTACCATGACACCCCAGCAATGCCAAACTGCTGATGAGTACAATTGCGACTCCACGCATGCTTATCCCTCACTGCGTCTTTATTCTTTTGTATGCAAGTGCTTTGCGATTTGTTTTTTATAAGTTTTAGGCATCCACGCCTAGTGAATCAGATTAACACCGAGCTTTATTTTTGGAAATAAAAAACGTGCGAAAACACGGAGTTTTCGCACGTTTCGGACGAATAGCAATTAAGCAGATTTGCTATTTACCACCTTTAAATCTATTTTTGTCGCTGTCTCTTGCTGATCATGTGGCTGACGCTCAGCACGGTATTCCGGCTCTGCCTCACCTTTAATCACAGCTTCATTGATGACGACAGTGCCGACATCGCTACGGCTTGGCAAGTCATACATGGTTTCCAGCAATGAATTTTCAAGAATTGAACGTAGACCACGCGCGCCTGTATTACGCTCAACTGCTTTCTTAGCCACTGCACGTAATGCCGATTCTTCAAAGACCAGATCCACATCTTCCATATCAAACAGATGTTGATACTGACGGGTCAAGGCGTTCTTCGGCTCAGTCAGAATCTGCATCAGTGCTTCTTCATCCAACTCGTCCAAAGTGGCAATTACTGGCAAACGACCAATAAATTCTGGAATCAAACCAAATTTTACCAGATCAGTTGCTTCAACTTGACGGAACAAGTCAGACAGCTTCTTGGTTTCATCTTTTTTACGCACTTCTGCAGTAAAGCCGATGCCACCTTTTTCCTGACGTTGCTGTACAATTTTCTCAAGTCCTGAGAATGCACCACCACAGATAAACAGGATGTTCGAGGTATCAATCTGAATGAATTCTTGCTGCGGATGCTTACGTCCACCTTGTGGCGGAATTGATGCAACCGTACCTTCAATCATTTTCAATAATGCTTGCTGAACACCTTCACCCGATACATCACGCGTGATGGATGGGTTTTCAGACTTGCGGGTAATCTTGTCGATCTCGTCGATATAGATAATGCCCTTTTGCGCTTTTTCGACATCGTAATCGGCTTTTTGCAGTAGCTTCTGTACGATGTTTTCTACATCTTCACCCACATAACCGGCTTCGGTCAGTGTCGTTGCATCTGCCATGGCAAATGGAACATCAAGAAGACGTGCCAGCGTTTGTGCAAGCAAGGTTTTGCCCGATCCTGTCGGACCAACCAACATAATATTACTTTTTGAAAGCTCGACTGAATCATCAGCTTTCTTGCCATTATTTTGCACTTTCAAGCGCTTGTAATGGTTATAAACCGCAACTGACAAGGTTTTTTTCGCGACGTCCTGACCAATCACATATTGATCCAAGGCCGCACGAATTTCATGCGGTTTCGGCAAAGGTCGATTGGCCCAGTCATTGGTTTCCACCTGCTGACTGGTTTGAACCAAATCTAAGCATACGTCCACACATTCGTTACAAATGTATGCGTCCTCGCCTGCAATCAGCTTCCCGACTTCAGACTGCGTTTTACCGCAAAATGAACAATGCTTTTGTCCTTGAGGATGTTCGGACATATTTACTCCACTATCTCAATCTTTAAAACTTATGGACGTTTAGTTAAAACTTCGTCCACAAGACCGTATTCTTTCGCTTGCTGAGCAGTCATAAAGTTGTCACGGTCTGTATCACGTGCAACTTTCTCGTAATCCTGACCGCTGTGTTCAGCCATTAAACGGTTTAAACGTTCTTTAATAAACAGGATTTCACGTGCATGAATTTCAATATCTGAAGCCTGACCACGGAAACCACCCAATGGCTGGTGAATCATGACACGGGCATTTTCAAGGCAATAACGCTTGCCTTTGGTACCGGCATTCAGCAGGAACGCACCCATTGATGCTGCCTGACCCATGCAGTACGTTACGACATCAGGTTTGATAAACTGCATGGTGTCATAAATCGCCATACCCGCAGTTACCGAACCGCCTGGTGAATTGATATATAGATGAATATCTTTATCTGGATTTTCCGCCTCTAAAAACAACATTTGCGCAACGATCAGGTTCGCCATGTTGTCTTCAACTTCGCCCGTCATAAAAATTACACGTTCACGCAAAAGGCGTGAATAAATATCAAAAGAACGCTCACCACGAGAGGATTGTTCTACCACCATTGGCACTAAAGCGTTTTCAATCGTTGGAACATACATACGTTTATTTATTCCTAAATTTTTTGTGACCTAACCCATAATCACAATATGAGGGATAATCACTGAAATTGCAAAAAATTCGCCAACAAATCCATTATATTTTTTGCATTAGTTTTGTGAAAAACAGAAATGCTTTTTTCAGGCATCAATATGAAAAAAAGGCGCATTAAGCGCCTTTTTTATCGAAAGCTAAATTAGCCTTGTTGACGAGCTTGCTGCTCTTTCAATAAGTCTTCATAGCTTACAGTCGCATCAGTTACTTTAGCAGAAGCCAAAATGTAATCAACAACTTGGTCTTCTAGTACAACTGCTTCGATTTGGGCACGTTGTTGCGCATCGTTTTTGAAGTATTCAATTACTTCGTTTGGATCTTCATAAGAAGAAGCCATGTCTTCGATGTACGCTTCAACGCGTGCAGCATCTACTTCAATTTTCGCATCAGCTAAAACACGGCTTACAAGTACGCCAAGTTTTACAGATTTTTCAGCTTGTTCTTTGAACAATTCGTCTGGAAGCATGCTTGAATCAAATGCTTTCGCACCTTGAGCACCAAACTGCTGTGTGAACTGCTGGATCATTTGTTGACGTTGACGGTCAATTTCTTGAGCAAGCATAGCAGCTGGAAGTTCAACTTCGTTTGCAGCTACAAGTGCATCGAAAGTCGCGCCTTTAACCTGGTTGCGAAGGCCATTCTTCACTTCACGTTCCATGTTTTTACGAACGTCAGCTTTTAACTTCTCAACGCCTTCTTCTTCAGATACACCGAAGATTTTCAGGAATTCAGCATCGATTTCTGGAAGTTTTTGCTTTTCAACAAGCTTCACAGTGATTTTGAATTGAGCTTGTTTACCAGCAAGGTTTTCAGCTTGGTAGTCTTCAGGGAAAGTTACATCAATCACTTTCTCTTCGCCTTTCTTCATACCAACGATACCGTCTTCGAAGCCAGGGATCATACGACCAGAACCAAGTACTAGTTTGAAGTCTTCTGCAGAACCGCCTTCAAATTTTTCGCCGTCGATTGAACCTTCAAAATCAAAAGTTACTTGCATGTCTTTTTTAGCCATGCCTTTTGTTTCAGCCCAAGCAGCACGTTGTTTTTGAAGATTTTCAATCATCTTCTCAACGTCTTTGTCATTTACTTCAGCTGCTTTACGCTCAACTTCCAAACCGTCGAATTTCACTTCGATTTCTGGATAAACTTCAACAGTCGCTGTATATACCAGCGCGTCGTCTTTCATTTCAGTTTTTTCGATGTTTGGCATGCCCACAGCATTGATTTTTTCTTGCTGGATCGCTTCGAAAACTGTGTCACGAATAATATCGTTTACTACTTCTTGGTAGATACCCGCGCCGTATTCACGACGAACTACGTTTACAGGCACTTTACCTGGACGGAAGCCGTTGATCTTCGCAGTTTTAGCAGTGCGCTTTAAACG
Source organism: Acinetobacter lwoffii (assembly GCF_029024105.1). Lineage (NCBI taxonomy): Bacteria > Pseudomonadati > Pseudomonadota > Gammaproteobacteria > Moraxellales > Moraxellaceae > Acinetobacter > Acinetobacter lwoffii. The sequence goes on from NZ_CP118963.1 coordinate 2,731,223, forward strand.
AGCTTCAAATTGCTCATTAATACGGCTCGTCGGTACAGAAACATTTAAACGACGGGCAACGCCCGAAACCGCTTCAGAAGTTACTTGCATGGCTTCCTCTATATATTAGGTTATAACAGGTTTATAAAAATGTGCCACATTATATGACAACATTTAAGGATATACAAAAAATACGCGCGAGTTCCAGTTTTTAAGCCCTTTTTTCACTTGAATTGCCACCTTTCCAGATACCTAGTCAACCCAATTTAAATAGAGAAAATGTATATTTTTATTGCAAATGATAAATACTATCATTAATATCCAGTTTCTTATTTGAGCAACAATACTAATTTATTCTTCGGTTCGGGAATCTGGTCATGCATAGTTTTAGTCTTCGTCCACTTACATTGGCAATTCTTGGGGTTACAGCAACATCTACTTTTGCAGAGACTGTGAACGAGACAGCGACTCCTACAACAACACATCAAATGTCTACGATTGTGGTTTCAGCGGCGGGTTTTGAACAAGATATTAAAAATGCGCCTGCTTCAATTAGTGTAGTAACCGCAGAAGAATTAAAGAAAAAAGGTATTACCAGTATTGCAGATGCGCTCAGTGAAGTACCAGGTGTCGACGTACGAAATGGCCAAGGCAAAACTGGTGGTTTAAATATCCAAATGCGTGGTCTGAATCAATCTTACACTCTTATTTTGATCGATGGTCAGCGTCAGAATACTTCTGGTTCAATTGGTCCAAATGGTTTTGGTGAATTTAGTACAAGCTTTATGCCACCATTAGCTTCTATTGAACGTATTGAAGTCATTCGTGGTCCTATGTCTACCCTTTATGGTTCTGATGCCATGGGCGGTATCATTAATATTATTACCAAGAAAGTTGCATCAGAATGGAATGGTAACGTTTCTGTTGAACAGAATATTCAAGAAAATTCTGATATTGGTAATAACTGGAAAACCAGTGCAGTTGTTAATGGTCCAGTGATTCAAGATAAACTTGGTATACAAGTACGTGGCGAGTTTTTCCACCGCGATCAATCAGATCGACTTGTTACCCCCGCAAAAACTATTGATGAAGGTAGCCAAGGTCGTGACCCACGTACAGTAGAAGCAAATAATTATGCTGTGGGTACAAAACTTACGCTAAATGTAAATGATAATGTCTCTACTTGGGTAGACTTTGATCATGCTAAACAACGTTTTGATAATAGTGATGCCCGTTTAGGTGAACTTTACGAATTCAACCGTACGACAGGTTTACCATCAGGAATTGGTTCATATAAAGACGAGATCAAATTCTTAAGAGATCGTATTTCTGCAGGTGTAGATGCTGAGCTTAGCTTAGGTCAATGGAAAACATTTGCAAACTATGTTTCTTCTAAACAAGAAGGCCGTCGTCTTCCAAAAGGAAATGTACCTGAATACAATTATTATTCAGATGGTACACAAGATCGTATTTTAGAAAATAAAGACCTAACCGTTGATTCTCGTATTATTTCAACACTTGGCAACCATAAACTTACAGCTGGTGTTGAATATAAAGATGGTGAAACCATCGATAACTCAGCAGGTAATGGAGTTGCTTTTAAACAAGATTCTTGGTCTGTGTTCGCTGAGGATGAATGGAATCTAACGGATTCTCTTGCATTCACTTTCGGTGGTCGCTACGAAGACCATAGTGCTTTTGGTGGTCACTTTACACCTCGCGCATATTTAGTTTGGAACACCAATGATCAGTTGATTTTAAAAGGTGGTATAAGTACTGGCTATAAAGTTCCAACAGCGAATGACCTTCATAATGGAATCAATGGTTTTAGCTCACAAGGCCGAAACGTGACTTTGGGCAACCCAGATCTTAAGCCTGAAGAAACCACAAACTATGAACTTGGTTTCGTTTACGACAACTTGTCTAATTTCTCTTTAGCTACCACTGCGTTCTTTACTCAGTTTAAAGATATTATCATCAGTGATGCACGCGTCGTTGAAAACTGTTTATGGGCAGGTCGCCCAACAGGACAAGCACCTGCAAACAACTGCATGACTGTAGGCAGTTTTGATAATCAGCAAAACTTTAGCTTTAAAGGCAATGCAGGCGAAGCTGAAAGCTACGGTGTGGAACTTAGTGCTAAATATGAAATTTCTCCAAGCTTTGATGTAAAAGCAAACTATACTTGGTTAGAGTCTGAAATTACCGAAGGTGAAAATAAAGGTAATCCTATTGAAAATACACCTCGTCACGCTTTGAACTTCACAGGAACTTGGTATGTGAATGATAAGTTCACTACCTGGTTAGAAGCTGAATATAAATCTGACCGTGTACGTTTCATAGATCCTGATTTAAGCGATGTCAATGTAAGTCGTGAAATTGATGCTGTCGGCAATAAGTTAAAAGCCTATGAGCTATTTAATTTAGGTGCATCTTATAAAGTCAACAATCAAGTTACTGTTTCAGGTCGTGTGAATAACTTATTGAACAAAGACTTTGGCGACTATAAGTCATTTATTAATAGTGATAACGAAGTTGAAAATGCTTTCCTATATACTAAAACGACGAGTGGTTTAGCGGGTACTTATATTCCAGGCCGTAACTACTGGTTATCTGTTTCATACGACTTCTAATATAAAAGTCATGATTCAAAACCCTGCTTCGGCAGGGTTTTTTATCACTCAATGAGTACTCCATGAAACCTCCCTAATTTGTGCCCTTTTATAAACATCATTATTCTCAATAAAAAGCCAGCAATCCGCTTTCTTTATCAATACTAAATAAAATCAAAAACTTAAATACTTATTGTTATATCATTACATTTAAAATCTCATTTAATATTTTCTTAAAGATCATGAATTCCCATGACAAAAGGATAAAAATAAAAACAAGAATCATTATTATTCTCATACTTTTTTAATATTCATTTTCTAGGTTTAACATGACCTTCATTAAAACACGTAAAAAAATCGTTTCCTCTGCAATTGTTTCATCTTTATCAATGGTGGCTGGATCTGCGATGGCAGAAGAACAGGTGATCCAGTTAGAGACTATTCATCAAGAGGTTAGAGCTGAACAAGCACCTGGCTTAAAAGTAAACAAATCTGCAAACAGCAAATTTGTAGCGCCTTTACTCGATACCCCTAAGTCAGTTTCGGTCATTTCAAAACAGTTAATTGAAGATACACAAGTCACTACCTTAAGTGATGCCTTGCGTACAGTTCCGGGGATTACCTTGGGCGCAGGTGAAGGTGGCAATCCAAACGGTGATCGTCCTTTTATTCGGGGTTATAATTCTGAAAGCTCGATGTATGTAGACGGCGTACGCAACGCCACTTCACAGAACCGTGAAATGTTTGCTGTCGAACAGGTTGAAGTCACCAAAGGTTCTGCATCTGCTATGGGCGGTGCAGGAACGACTGGTGGTAGTATCAACATGATTTCTAAAGTTGCTAAAGCGGGTGACTTTCTAGAAGGTTCTGTCGCGGGTGGTACTGACAACTATCAACGCATAACCTTGGATGGCAATAAAGATTTTGGAAATGGTATAGCAGCACGTGTGGCCGTGATGGGTCACCATAATGAAAAAGCTGGCCAGAAAAATGGTGCCGAATATAAACGTGCCGGTATTGCACCGAGTATTGTATTTGGTCTGGACACTCCTACCCGCGCGACTTTAAGTTATTACTATTTAAAAACCGATGACACACCTGATTCAGGTATTCCTTATAACAATCCATTTGCGCTCACAAATGCAAATGTAGGATTGAATGGCAACGGCAAGCCAATTGATATTAAACAAGGTCAATACTATGGCTGGAAAGATCGTGACTTCCAGAAACAGGAAAATCAGTCAGGAACGCTTAAATTAGAACATGATCTGACGGACAACTTAACCATTAGCAATACCGCAGTGTATAACACGTCTAAAAATGATTACCTGTGGACTAACCCGGATGACTCAAGAGGCAACTTCTTACTGAATGGAAATGTCTGGGCACGTGCCAACTCACGTGTGGCAGATACTGATGCTTTTACCGACCAACTTGCTTTAACCGGTAAATTTAATACCGGTATGCTTAAACATAGTTTTAATCTAGGTGCCGAATATTCAGACCAAGAAACTGACCGTACCCAATACATTATTGATGGGGTTAACGCTACAGGTAATGTACACAATGCCTGTAACGCTGGTGATATTACTTCGGGCTGGTGTACTTCGGTACAAAACCCAAACCGTGGGCCATGGACAGGTACATTAAGTACCAATGGTGCCGACCAGTACAATATTCAAAGCAAATCAAAGTCTGTTTATTTCCTGGATAGTATTGAATTCACCCCTCAGTGGCTTTTAGATTTAGGCGTACGTTGGGATCACTACTCAACTGAGCAAACCATGCTTGCAGGTCGTTTTAATACTACGACTCCAGCAGGAACAATTGTTAAACTTGAAAATGATAAAGACTTTATCAACTATCAAGCTGGCCTGACCTTTAAACCTGTTGAAAATGGCAGTATCTATGCAAGTTATGCAACATCTGCAAATCCAGTCGGCGTAGATGGTGGCGATGGCTCTGAAGGGATTACTGCTGCAATAAATAATCTTAAACCTGAAGAAGTCCGGACCATGGAGTTAGGAACTAAATGGGATGTACTCAATGACAAACTTAATCTGACTGCAGCTATTTTCCGCACGGAAAAAACCAATACTCGTGCGACCGGAGATGATGGCACCACAAGTAATATTGGTGAAACTCGTGTCGATGGTATTGAGCTTGGTGTAAATGGCAACATCACGGATAAATGGGCTATATCTGCGGGTTATACTTATTTAGACAGTGAAATGATTGATGGTGGATTTGTAAATACTGCCGCTACAGGTCAACCTGCTGTATATGCGCCAAATCCTAGCAATGGGAACCAAGTTCAAAACGTCGCGAAAAACAGTGCAACCCTTTGGACTACTTATGCAGTAACTCCTGCTTTAACTCTAGGTGCTGGTGCCGTCGCAATGGACAAAGTCTATGGTAATGCTACTAATACCAAGTTTGTACCGGGCTATGTTCGCTATGATGCCATGGCACGTTATAACGTGAATAAAAACGTTGATTTACAATTGAACGTCAACAACCTGTCTGATGAACGTTACTTCACTAAAGCCTATTCATCTCATTATGCGACCGAAGCAGAAGGCCGTAGCGCAGTGCTGGCAGTCAACTTTAAATATTAATTCAATGCAACCGCATAGCCTCCTGATGGGGGCTATGTTATTTTTAAAATACGATTATTCAGGGGTTTCCAGTGCTGCATCATATTCCAAATGTACTGAGCAAAGAACAGGTGCAATATTTCCGTGAGGAGATGAATAAGATTGAGTGGGTCAATGGCAAGGTTACCGCAGGTACACTCTCTGCAACGGTGAAACAGAATCAGCAACTGCCTGAAGATCATTCCCTGACCCAGCATTTAAGCACGATCATTCTTGAATCTCTGGGACAGCATGCTTTGTTTTTATCGGCGGCGATTCCGCTGGATATCATTCCCCCGCTTTTTAACCGCTATGAAAATAATGAAGCTTTCGGCTTTCATGTCGACAATTCGATTCGTCGTATTCGCGGCAGCAATGAACGCCTTAGAACGGATTTATCCTGTACGGTTTTCTTGAGTGAACCTGAAGAATACGTCGGTGGTGAACTGGTGGTCGAAGACACTTACGGTTATCACGAAGTAAAATTGCCTGCCGGTGATATGATTCTGTATCCATCCACCAGCCTGCATGAAGTCACCCCGATCACTTCCGGTTGTCGAATTGCTTCATTTTTTTGGGTACAAAGCATGATCCGTGATGATGCAGAACGGCATATGCTGTTTAATCTGGATCAGAGTATTCAAAACCTGAGAATGCAGCTGGGCGATCAGCATGCAGAGGTCATGAAACTGACCAATCTGTATCATAATTTAATGCGTAAATGGGCTGAACTTTAAAAGATGCCCTGACGTCAATGATCTTTGAAAATCATTGGATTTATTTTTTATTAAAATATACTGCGTTATGGCACTATTGAACGTAATAAATAACGAATTATGCCCAAATAGAGAAAATATAAAATACAATATTTAAAATAAGTGAAAATATTTCTCACCACTTAAACTTTATAAGAAAATCTTTATTACCATACGACTAAAATCCATAAAAATAGCAAAAACTTTTCGGGATAAGTGGATTAAACTTTAAATTATAAGTAAGGCATTTAGTGCATTTGGCGAAGCTAAACCACCAATATTTAGACCATATTTCAGGTTTGAACCAGATTGTCACTAAATACCCAAGATGAATAGACAAAATCTATGTCGCTGACCCACGCACCGCTTTAACCAAGATTACGGTACCCAAGTTAGCATAAGGAGCTCTCTCATGATGTTGGCTGATCCAAGTAAAAAATACCGTCGCATGTATCAACGTGTGGACTTACCAGACCGTCAATGGCCGAACAATGAAATCAACAAAGCGCCAATCTGGATGAGTACCGACCTGCGTGACGGTAACCAAGCGATCTTTGAGCCAATGAACATGGAGCAGAAATTCAAGATGTTCCAGATGTTGGTCAAAATCGGTTTCAAGCATATTGAAATCGGCTTCCCGTCAGCATCGCAAATTGACTTCGATTTCACCCGTAAATTGATTGAAGAAGGTCATATTCCGGATGACGTCTATATTGAGGTATTGGTTCAGGCACGTGATCACTTGATTCAACGTACCTTTGAATCTTTACAAGGTGCGAAACGTGCCATTGTACATATCTATAATTCCAACTCGCCGACATTCCGCAACAAAGTCTTGAATGTTGATGTTGAAGGTGCAAAACAGTTAGCCATTAATGCTGCACAGAAAGTAAAAGAATATGCCGCAAAACAGCCGGAAACTGAATTCGTATTTCAGTACAGCCCGGAATGTTTTACTGCAACCGAATTAGAAGTCGCGAAAGATGTCTGCGATGCCGTCACTGAAATCTGGGAAGCATCTCCAGAGAATAAAGTGATCTTAAACTTACCTGCAACGGTAGAAGTTTCAGGTCCACACATCTATGCCGATCAAATCGAATGGATGCACCGTAACATTCAGCGTCGTGACGGTGTGATCATTTCTGTGCATTGTCATAACGACCGTGGCTGTGGCATTGCCGCTTCAGAATTGGCAATTATGGCTGGTGCTGACCGAGTTGAAGGCTGTGTCTTCGGAAATGGTGAACGTACCGGTAACGTCGACGTGGCTGCGATTGCCTTGAACATGTATACCCAAGGTGTAGCACCAAACTTGGATTTCTCCAACATCAATGAAATCATTGCGACTGTGGAAGAATGTACTGGTTTACCTGTGCACCCGCGTCATCCTTATGCCGGTGATTTGGTGTTTACTGCATTCTCGGGTTCGCATCAGGATGCGATCAAAAAAGGTTTCGAGTTCCAGAAGAACGAAGAAATCTGGGATATGCCGTACTTGCCAATCGACCCGAAAGATTTGGGCCGTGACTATGACGCCGTGATCCGTGTTAACTCACAATCAGGTAAAGGCGGTATTGCCTACTTGTTAGAATCGAACTACAACGTGATCTTGCCGCGTCGTTTACAGATTGAATTCTCTCAGATCGTACAAAAACGTACCGATGAGCAAGGCACTGAAATCAGTGCGACTGAAATCTGGAAGTTATTCAAAGAAACTTATGTGGATGCTAAAAACGTTCACTATTCTGCGAAAAATTACAAATTGTCAGATGATAATGGCAATCAGGTGATTGAGCTTGATCTTGAAATTGATGGACAGTCACGTCGTGTTCGCGGTGAAGGCAATGGTCCAATTTCTGCGATTTTGGATGCACTTCAGTTGCCAATTGACGTGGTGAACTATGAAGAGCGCAGCATCAGTTCAGGTGCTCATGCCAAAGCCTTGGCCTTGATCGAACTTCAGGTGAAAGGTACCGGTAAATCTGCCTTTGGTGCCGGGGTACATGACAACATCGTGACCTCTTCTATTGAAGCAATTATTGCCTCGACCAATCGCCTGATTGATCAGGGTGTATTAAGCACTGATCAGGTAATTGCTGCTGCAGTCTAAACGGCTGTATTAGAATTTGCGATAATTCATAGCACTAAAATGACTTTAGAAGGATACCGGCAAATGGTATCCTTTTATTATTCATACTAAAGATTTAAGGCGAATCCTCCCCGTGTCTTTTCCAGCTGACTCAGTGGGCATTGTTGTCCCACAAAAGTTCCAATTTGAAGAGCCGTTAGAGCTTGAATGCGGTCGCATCCTCCCACGTTTTGAACTGATGGTTGAAACTTATGGCGAACTCAATGCCGATAAGTCCAATGCCATTCTGATTTGTCATGCCCTTTCCGGTCATCACCATGCCGCAGGCTATCATCATGAAGATGATAAAAAAGCCGGCTGGTGGGATTCATGCATTGGCCCCGGCAAAGCCATTGATACTTCAAAATTCTTTGTGGTTTCACTGAATAATATTGGTGGCTGTAGCGGTTCTACCGGCCCAATCTCGCCAAACCCTGAAAATGATAACCGTCCTTATGGTCCCGATTTCCCCTTGGTTACGGTCCGTGACTGGGTCAAAACTCAGGCCCTGCTCTCTGATCGTTTAGGGATTGATACCTGGGATGCCATTATTGGTGGTTCACTGGGTGGTATGCAGGCATTGCAATGGTCAGTGGATTATCCAAACCGTTTAAGAAAATGCGTAATTATTGCCAGCGCTCCAAAGCTTTCTGCACAGAATATTGCCTTTAACGAAGTGGCACGTCAGTCGATTTTATCAGACCCAGATTTCCATAATGGCCGTTATCTGGAAAATGACAGCTATCCTAAACGTGGCCTGATTCTGGCGCGTATGGTCGGCCACATTACCTACCTGTCCGAAGAAGCCATGAAGCAGAAGTTTGGCCGTGATTTAAAATCAGGCAAATTTATGTATGGTTTCGATGTCGAATTTCAGGTCGAAAGCTATCTGCGTTATCAGGGTGAACAGTTCAGCCGTAACTTCGATGCCAATACCTATCTGATCATGACCAAGGCACTGGATTACTTTGATCCGTCGCGTGAATATGAACAGTCGCTCAAAAAAGCCATGGCCAATACCCAGTGCAAGTTCCTGGTGGTGTCATTTACCACTGACTGGCGTTTTACCCCTGCCCGCTCACAGGAAATCGTGGATGCCTTGATCAGCAATCACAAACCTGTCAGCTATCTGGATATTGATGCGGAGCAAGGCCATGACTCCTTCCTGTTCCCGATTCCGCTCTATGTAAAATCTTTGCGTGCATTCTTGGGTGGTGAAGAACACCTGAAAGCAACACCGAAGGAGACCATATAATGCGTATCGATCAACAACTCGCTGAAAAGTGGATCAAGCCAGGTTCCAGCGTACTCGACCTTGGTTGTGGCGACGGTGAACTGCTGGCACAAATGAGCAAAAAGCACGATATTCGTGCATACGGATTAGAAATTGATCAGGAAAAGATTGCAATTGCAGTCAGTCGCGGGTTAAATATCATCCAGCAAGACTTAAACCTCGGCTTAAGCCGCTTTGCTGACCAGTCTTTTGACAATGTGGTCATGGCACAAGCTTTGCAAGCTGTAGATGCGCCTGACGTATTATTACGTGATATGGTGCGTGTGGGGAAACAGGCTATTATTACCTTCCCGAACTTTGCCCACTGGAAGACCCGTTCTTTCTTGGCAATCAAAGGGAGAATGCCGGTTTCTGAAGCCTTGCCGTATATGTGGTATAACACCCCGAATATCCACTTATGTACATTTCGTGATTTTGAAGCACTTTGTGCGGAAAATAACATCAAAATTATTAATCGACTCGCTGTGAACGGGAATCAAGAAGATAGTTTGCTGAGCAAGCATCTCCCTAATCTATTTGGTGAAGTCGCAATTTATCGAGTGAGCGCGCTATGAAAAAATTATTATTAAGTACGACGCTACTGGCGGGACTTTTTGGCATGCAAGCCCATGCAGATTATGTTGCACCTAGTCCATCTGTTGCCAGTCAAGCGGCTCAGTATTCCATCATGGATATCAACAGTCTGACCAAAGCAGCGAAAGCTGGTCAGGCCGGCGCACAGTTTTATCTGGCCACCAAATACCAGTATGGTAAAGACATTCAAAAAGATGAACGACAGGCCTTTGCCTGGTATAAAGCTGCTGCGGATCAAGGTCTGGCAGTTGCCCAGCTGAATGTCGGCCGTATGCTGGCAGATGGTATTGGCACCAGAAAAGATGAAGCGCTGGCGCGTCAGTATTTTGAAAAAGCGGCCAGCCGTGGCGATAACCGTGCCAGCTTTAATCTGGCAATGATGGAAGAGAAAAAGAAAAACTATATGGGCGCTTACCAGTGGTATGAACTGTCTACCCGTGATGGCATGCTCGACAATAAGGTGATTACGCTGTCGGAAGGCAGAAAAACTGCCTTGGCAGCGAACTTAACCCAAGAGCAGATCCGTCAGGCGCGTGATCGTGCCGACAGATGGATTCAGGCACAATAAGCTGAATGGTATAAATAGCACCTTCGGGTGCTTTTTTATTGCCGCAAGTTCCTGATCCATTGCTAAAATAGTACTCATTCTTGATCTAATAATGAGTTTTAACATGGCTGCAACTGACTGGTTATCCGAAGGCACACTGGTATTGGCGAGTAATAACAAAGGTAAAATTGCCGAGTTTGAAAAACTGTTTGCCGAGCTACAACTCCCGGTTGAAGTCGTGGCTCAAGGCAAGTTGAATATCGAAGATGCCATCGAAGACGGTTTAAGCTTTGTCGAAAATGCCATTATTAAGGCCCGCCATGCCGCTAAAATTTCCGGAAAACCTGCTATTGCAGATGATTCAGGCATTTGTGTGCCAGTTCTTGGAGGCGTTCCCGGCATTTACTCGGCCCGTTATGCTGGGGAACATGGCAACGATACCGCCAATAATGAAAAACTGCTAGCCGATCTCAAACCCTTACGCCAAGATGGTGAAGCAATTGAAGGCATGTTTGTTTGTGTACTGGCACTGGTCCAACATGCCGAAGATCCCTTACCGCAAGTCTTTCAGGGTATCTGGCACGGGGAAATTCTGGAAGCTGCACGTGGTAAAAATGGTTTTGGCTATGACCCGTTGTTCTGGTTACCGGAACTGGGAATTTCCAGTGCAGAAATGAGCAAGGAAGAAAAGAATAAAATCAGTCATCGTGGTCAGGCGATGCAGTTGTTTAAGAAGAGTTTGGCGAAGTAAGTTCCTCCTCTCATTACCCCCTCTCCCTTTGGGAGAGGGCTGGGGTGAGGGATTTTTAAAATACATCTCTCCCCTTGCGAAACAGCGTTTCTCATCTCCTAAAAAGAGAGGGAATCTATAGCGTAGGCATCAACGCATGCACGATTACCCCATATAAGGCAATCAAGATCGCGCTGGCCAAAGTTCCCGAAGCAATATATTTGGCGGAATGGCCCGTTCCCTGATAATGGGTTTCCAGTGCCACAATATTGGCTGCAGGCGGCAATAAAAAGAACATCAGCAGTACCGCATAGGTCAGCGTCTGCTGCGGAATAGGTAAATAATAATAGGCGGCAACACACAGTAAAACAGCAAATAGCCCACGACAAAAAATAAGTTGCAGACTGCGCATTAAATCGAAGCGGCTGATCCGCACATTGCTCAGCCACATTCCCAGCACACACATGCCGCTAAAAGTGACCAGTACTTTATTGGCCTGATACAGTATCTCTATCCAAGGCACTTGCTGCCAATGACTCAAATCCCAAAATGACAATAAAGCTGCCATCGACAAAGCGACCACCGGAGGTGAGAACAACACATTTTTTAAAATATAACGCGTGTCTTGTCGGGCTTCACTGACTGCCATTACTGCGCAGACATTGCCAAACAAAGAACCACCAATATACAACGCCACCACGGTACTGGTCACTTGTGGACCAAAAACTGCCAAGGCAAAAGGAATTCCCAGCCATGCCCCATTTAAATAGCTCAGGCATAAGGCACGCAGTTTATTTTTCAGGGTGAAATAAAATAAGGCAAAAAACAGACAGGAACAGAAAAAACTGAAGGCAATCAGCCACAAACTACCCTCTTGGTAAAACACCATGTTGTAGATAATGAGTACCGGAATCAGTACCCGTGCCAATAAAGCAGCCAAAAAAGGTCGAATCGGTTTTAAATATTGCACCCCCCAATAACCGATCAGAAAAGACAGGAGGGGAAGAATCAAGGCCATGACAATGCTGCTGAGATTTCCATATCAGGCTGTATGCTAGCACAGCTTAGTTTTTCTCAAATGATAGAATTTTTGATCTGAGTGATTCATTACCCCGCTGCTGTGTCGGCAAACTGTCATCAAAGCGTCACCGCGCTGTCATACAAGCCTGCTGAGATAGGTGCATGAAATATAGAGGATAAAATAATGGCAGGATTATCAATTTGGCATGTGCTGATTTTTGCAATTGTAGTGATTTTATTGTTCGGCACATCGAAACTTAAAAATCTGGGTAAAGACGTCGGCGGCGCGATTAAAGACTTTAAAAAATCAGTCAAAGATGAAGAAGCTGAACAGGCCAAACTTGCAGAGCCGCGCACTATTGAGGCCCAAGTCAAAACGCCTGAACATTCGGTTAAAAGTTAAGAGTTCGCTATGCTCAATATTGGAATGACCGAGCTGCTGATTTTCGGAATTATTGCACTTTTGGTCCTTGGGCCAGATAAGCTTCCGGAAGCAGTCCGTTTTGTCGGAACATGGTACGGCAAGATCAAGCGTATGGTGAGCAATGTTCAGAATGATCTTGACCGTGAATTGCGCCTGTCCGAGCTACGTGAACAGATGCAAGCTGAAATGCAACGGATTCAGGAACTGGAAGCCAAGATGCAGGCACAAATAACAGATTTGCAGCAGCCGATGGCAACCGATGAAGTAAAAATAAAATCGCAAGCTGTTCAGCCCTTGCTCAGCTATCAGCCGGTGATACAGCCTGTATCCCCCGTGTATTTACCTAAGCCTAGAGCAACTCAAACCGTGATTTCAGAACCACGCTATACAGAAATGAAGGTGGCCGTATGACATCCTTACCGACCACACCAGCCTCAAATGATGCTGCAGCGCTGAACCTTGAACAGATGCCGATTACCCAGCATTTGATCATCTTAAGAAAGCATCTGTTTAAAGTGGTTACTGTCCTGATTGGCCTGTTTTTCTGCTTATTACCCTTTGCCAATCAGACTTATCAATGGTTGTCTGAACCATTGCGTGCACAGCTACCTGCCAGCTCGACCATGATTGCTACGGATGTCACTGCAACCTTCATGGCACCCTTTAAGCTGAACTTCTTTGTCGCGCTGATGATCGCGATGCCGTTTATCCTATATCAGCTTTGGACCTTTATTAAGCCTGCACTATATGCCAAAGAAAAGAGCCTGGCCTTGCCGCTTCTGATCGGTAGTATCGTGCTGTTTTATACTGGCATCAGCTTTGCCTACTTTGTGGCATTGCCCTCAATTCTGCATTTTTTTATCAGTGTTTCGCCGGAAACTGTGGCACCGATGACCGACATTAACAGTTATCTCAGCTTCTGTTTAAAGCTGTTTCTGGTCTTTGGTTTTACCTTTGAAATTCCTATTATTACCCTGGTTCTGATCTTGATTGGCGCAGTTTCGACACAGACTCTGGTAGAGAAACGGCGCTTTATTATTGTGGGTTGCTTTTTTGTGGCAATGTTTGTTACACCTCCGGATGCCCTGTCGATGATCATGCTGGCTGTCCCAATGTGGCTACTGTTTGAACTGGGTTTGCTGGCAGGGAAACTGATTGAGAAACGTCGTTTAAAGACCGAATAACAATAACCAGCCAAAACAACAAAAATATCGATTTACTCAGGCAGCTCTTGCTGTCTTTTTGTTTTTAATTTTCAATAAAATACTGATTTATTTAATTTTATTGAAACAATTCTTTCACTTCCCTGTCATTTTTAGCCGTTAATTTACTCATAACCATTTAAAACAACCAAGCACATACTGCTAGGAACAAAATATGACTGATCAAATTGCTTTTAATGATGATTATGACAGCAACACTTCGGGGAACCCAGAATTTCACCAACTGTTTAACCAACAGATGAGTCGTCGCGATTTAATTAAAAAGACGGCTGGTGGTGCAGTAGCATTAACCTTAGCAGCCTCACTTACGGGCTGTAGCGATAATGATGAAGAATCAACTCCGCCAAGCATACCTGCAACACCGAATGAACCAGATTTAACTGCAACACCTAAATCATTAACCTTCAAACCAGTGGATAAAAACACTTTAGAGCAATTTACTGTGGCTGAAGGCTATGATTTTAAAGTCCTACATGCGGTAGGTGATCCTTTACACCCAAGCCTACCTGTATGGGATGAAAACAATATTCCTAGTGGTGTATCCTACGAACGCCGTGTCGGTGACAACCATGATGGTATGACCTTTTTTGGTTTAAATACCAGCAAGCAAAATTTTGATGCGACTGTATCGGACACTGGCTTATTGGTGATGAATCACGAATATTTACAACGTGATGACTTACACCCTCGTGGTAGCATATTTGATCAAGATGATATCACTGAAGATGAAGTGATCCGTGAAGTGAACTCTCATGGTGTTTCTATTGTTGCAATCAACAAAAATCCTGAGACACAAGAAATCACGGTCGATTTAAACTCGCCATTTAACCGCCGTATTACAGCAGCAACTGAAATGGAATACCGTGGCCCTGTACGTGGTAATACGTTGGTACAAACAGCATTTAGCCCAGATGGTACCAAAACACGTGGCACCATCAACAACTGTGGTAACGGCTATACCCCTTGGGGCACTTATCTCACCACTGAAGAAAACTTCAACCAATATCTCGCACGTCAAAAAGACACCGAAGGCGGGGATGTACGCGATGCCAATACCGAACATGCGTTAAAACGCTATAAAGTCAATAATGGCGCACGTGGTTATAACTGGCAAAGCATTAGAAATCCACAAATCTTTACGCCAGATTATTTCAGCCGTTGGAACACAGTCATCAGCGGTGCATCGGAACAAGAGGATTATCGCAACTCGATTAATACTTTCGGTTGGATTGTTGAAATAGATCCGTTTGATAATCGTAGTATGCCAGTAAAACGTACCGCTTTAGGTCGCTTTGCTCATGAAGACTGCCGTGCTAGCCGTGCCATTGCAGGTAAACCACTTGCATTCTATATGGGTGATGATTCACAAGGCGAATACATCTATAAATTTGTCTCAGATACTCCATGGAATCCTACTGATGTCAACGGTGGCTATGCGGCTGGCGACAAATACATGAATAACGGTAAGCTTTATGTTGCGCAATTTGATTTCAATGAAGCAACGGGTGAAGCTAAAGGCCAATGGTTAGAACTCTCTTTGTCTAATCCAAAGATTGCCAACTATGCAGAATACAAATTTGCAGACCGAGCAGATATTTTGGTCAATGCACGTATCGCAGCCGATGCAGCGGGCGCAACTAAAATGGACCGCCCTGAATGGGTTGCGGTAAATCCACATAATGGCGAAGTGTATGTCACATTAACTAATAACTCACAACGCGGTTCAGCACATGTAATTGATGCAGCTAATCCACGCCAATATTCAGATGATGATGATACAACGAACCGCCTACGTGGCAATATTAATGGTCACGTGATTCGCTTCCGTGAAACAGGCGACGATGTTACTGCAACATCATTTACATGGGATATTTTCCTATTTGGTGCCGAAGCAGATTCAATCCCAGGTGTAAACCTTTCTGGCTTGACGGATGCAAATGACTTCTCTAGCCCAGATGGTATGTGGTTTGATGACCGAGGCGTATTATGGTTACAAACTGACGATGGTGCATATACGGATACAACCAACTGCATGATGCTGGCAGCACTTCCTGGTTCAGTGAGCGATGGTTCTGTACAAACCGCAACAGCGGGGACAGGCACACAAAAAACACCTATGGGTGCGAAGCTCGATGACTCGAAGCTACGTCGTTTCTTGGTTGGTCCTGCTGGCTGTGAAATTACAGGGGTCACTATGACACCTGACTACAAAGCCATTTTTGTAAACGTGCAACATCCAGGTGGTACTTGGCCTGCAAACCAAGCTGAACATTTAATCAGTACTGGTCGTGCATATTCACGTCCACGCTCAGCAACAGTCGTGATTACCCGTAAAGATGGCGGTGTCATTGCAGGTGAATCGTTAGAAACCCCTAAAGCTTAAACCCTGAAGTGACCTAAAAAATGCCGACTTCTAGTCGGCATTTTTTATATTCGGTGATTATTTCAGGCTAATTATTTTCTCAATAGTTTGACCTGTGGTCGCACCTTGTTGTGACTTCTCGATCCAGTGCCATTGTTCCTGCTGCATTATCAAAAAATTTGAGCAGCGGGTGCCATAGGCCGGACTCTGAATAAAAGTCGAAGACAGCAGCTGTTCCATTTCAACCGAGATACCGGTATCTGGCAGAAGTTCAGGAATCACCTTGCGTTCATCTTCCAGAATATCCCAGACTGCATGATACAGATCAGCTTCCGAAACTGACTGTTGTTGCAGCATCGGTAAAAATTCCTGGGTAAAGCGTTTGCGCAAATGTCGGGTCTTGTACCAGTCTTCACTCATCAGACCATTGGAAACCACATAGACGCCATGCGCCAGTACTTGTGGTGCTTCACCGCGATTGCTCATATATACGGCCTGATCTTGATTTCCAATAAAAAGATTAAAGCCGGCATAGTCACATTGACGTTGTTCCAGATCTTGGGCAAAACGAATGGGCGTTAAGTCAGAATCTAAAAAGTTCTGGATGATATGTCCACGTGAAGTCGGATAATGCCCTTTGTCCTGTCCATCACGAAAATTGGTAATCACCGCCCAGCGACCGGAAGCCGTAATCCCCATCCAGGTACCGCCCGACTGTAGATCCTGCCCGGCAATTATAGGACTATTCTCCCATTCATGCAGCTCCTGCGTAGGACGCTGATAGAACTCATCCCGATTTGAAATCAGACATAATGGGCTCTGATCCAGAACCTTCCAAGCCAATGCCACGATACACATAATTTACGCTCTCGATCTTTACACATTGAATGTACAACATTTTTCTTTGCTTTCAGCTAAAATCTGTGCAAAACAGAATCACAAGGAACAGGAATGCTCACCTATCCCAATATTGATCCCGTAGCGATTTCGCTCGGGCCCTTACAAGTCCACTGGTATGGACTGATGTACTTACTGGCATTTTTATTTGCCTGGGGATTGGCGACGTTTCGCGCCAAACAACGTGGCTGGACACCGGATATGGTGTCTGACCTGATCTTTTTCGGTGCACTCGGTGTGATCATCGGTGGCCGTGTCGGTTATGTCTTCTTCTACGGTTTTTCCCAGTTCCTGGCCGATCCTTTATGGCTGTTCCAGATCTGGACCGGTGGTATGAGTTTCCACGGCGGTTTCCTCGGGGTTATTCTGGCCATGTTATGGTGGTGCAAGAAATATAAGATGACCTGGTTCCAGACTCTGGATTTTATCGCACCTTGCGTACCGACAGGCTTGATGTTTGGCCGAATTGGTAACTTTATTGGTGGCGAACTGTATGGCCGTCAGGTGACCGACCCAAACTTTGCCTGGGGCATGATTTTCCCGACTGATCCCCTGCAACTGGTTCGTCATCCTTCACAACTGTATCAGGCGCTATGTGAAGGCCTGATCCTGTTTATTGTCCTATGGTGGTTCAGCTCCAAGCCGCGTCCACGTATGGCAGTTTCCGCACTGTTCCTGATCGGTTATGGCCTGGCACGTTTTGTGGTTGAATTCTTCCGTGAGCCGGACAATGGCCAACTGTTTATTGGCTGGATGAGCAAAGGACAATTCCTGAGCCTACCAATGATCCTGATTGGCTTGTGGATGATGTGGTATGCCTACCAGAAGAAAATATATGACTGGGGTCCAAACAAAAATAGCTGAGAAAATCGCGTAATTGAGCGAGGCAAAGGCCTCGCTTTTTTATACTCAAAATATGCTAAAGTGCCGATTATCTCTTCTATTCTTTCATCATTATGCTTGAGTTCTGGTTTAATCCGCAGGTATCTGTTCTCAAAAAACTGTTGATCTTTATTGTGATTGCAGCGACAGCTGCAGGCTTGTACTGGATGGAACCACTGCCCTTAGATTCGATTTTAATGTTTATCGGTACCGGCATCATTTTTCTGATTTGTCGTTACTGCAAAATCCACTTTACCAGCAAAAACCCGACCGGTTTGCTGTATAGATTACTGACCTGGATTCCAATTGCCTTATTGATTGCTTTAGTTTTTATGAATATGCAACAGGGCGAAATCCTGATTCCGGGTGCACAAGGCATTGCATTTATGGCACTGGCGATTTGCCTGTTTTCACCATTGTCGCTGCTCAATCAGAACAAATCAGATGAGGGTTCACCCCGTGCTTGAGTTCTGGTATTCCGAACGCTGTACCCGTCAAATCAAACTCATCGTCATCATCGCGACCTGTATTTTGATTTATGCAGCATCGACTGTGGTCCAGTTAAGTCCGGTATTTGTTGGGGTGAGTTTAGCGATTGGGATTGTCGTGCATTTACTGCACCATTTCCGCCTGAAAATCTCAAAATCCAATCCCTATGCAAATGGCTTTAGCGCCTTGAGCCGGGTGATTCCCATCATTGCCTTAATTACCCTGTTTGGCTATTTACCAGAACAGCACCAGCAATGGGGCAAATTTGCCTTGGGTCTGCAATGTCTTGGCTTTGCCGCGATTGGATTATTTATCGTTTCAATCTATGAAAGCCGTGCGAAGCGTTTTGAGGACTGATCACTTCGCAGTGTTTTCTTAGAAGTAAGTTTCCAGACGATAGTAACTATAAGTCACGTTTTTATTGCGATAAACCGCATGATCTCGCTGTTTAAAATCCGATACCCAGGCACTACCTGAATAAGCCGCGATATGTCCATATTTATGTCCCTGAGTACGGTCAATAATATAGATATCGCCTTTTTTCGGCCGATCAAAAGAAGCATTAATTTTCTTATAACCCAGCTGCATCAGGGTACTTCCCCAATCTGCTGCTGCGACCGGATGATTCACAATTTTCGCACCAGAAGATTGCAGACCGACACGAATACTGCGCGCACATTTCTGTGTACTGGTATTTCGGGTAATGCCTTGCAGATAACTGGTAAATTTCTCGATATTGATACGATGGCCATTGCTTACGCCTGAAGCGTTACGGACAGTGGCTTTTTGGGATGACTTTTTAGGTCTTTGCTCCGATTGGGAACGCACCATGATATTCGCTTGGACAGGAGCATGTACTTCGCTCATGTTTACTTGATGATCATAGATCATGCCTTACCAACCGCTCCTCGCCTGTAATTTAGGCTTTCATATTGTTAACAAGCCGAGAATACTAGTCGTTTAAATGTTATCTTTCACATTAAAAATGTAAATAAATTTGTCTATTTTTCCGGCATTCAAATTAAGCCGTTCTTTCTCATACAGTTACAAAACCCATCATCTTTGCAAAAAAAATGTAAAGCAAAGCCAACTTCGATGCCTTGCAAAGCCTTTTTAGCCTGAAATACGCAAAATGAGTCCTTATTTTTTTCTACTTAAACCTTATGGATTTAATTTGTAGCTCGGCCATTTTCAGACAACATTTCACTACATGATTACATCATTTTGAGCTTTGCACCCTATATTACACTGATGCGGCATTTTTAAATATTGAACCAAACGGAGAAGAAAAATAAGTCAGACTTTAAGCACCGTTTCAAATTTTAATTTAGAACAATATTTAGGGACCTGGTATGAAATTGCACGTTTGCCGATGAAGCGCCAACCTGAAGACAGCACCGATATTTCTGCGGTATAGAGCTTGAATGAAAATGGCAAGGTGGATGAAGCCATTGCTGAAGCGACCATTATCGATGCAGAACATGCCAAGCTTGAAGTCAGCTTTTTACCTGAAGGCCTGCGTTGGATTCCGTTCACCAAGGGTGATTACTGGGTATTAAAAATCGATCCAGATTATCAGACCGCGCTTGTAGGCGAACCGAATAAAGAATATTTATGGCTACTGCATCGCGGTACCAGTCTGGATGAAACCATTCAACGCGAATATTTAAGTTATGCAGCACCCTTAGGTTATGATCTGTCTGATCTGATTCATACCGTCCATACTGGCCATAAAACCGCTTAAACCTTTTCTACAACAAGCACCCGCACTGGGTATTTTTTTTGATTGGGTGCTTGCCGATCTTTTTTGCAGAAGATGCAATATCAGAAATATTAGAAAAAAATGTTATGATGCATTCAATTCAATTTACCCAGCTCGACAGAAAGTGGATTTATCCGAGATAAACTTTTTCTGCTGAAAAAAAAGGTAATTTAAACAAATTTTTAAGAGAGACCTATGCGCCAATATCTTGACCTATTACAACATATCCTCGACAACGGCGGCGATAAAGGCGACCGTACCGGTACAGGTACACGTTCGGTATTTGGTCATCAGATGCGCTTTGATCTTTCCCAAGGTTTTCCTTTACTGACCACCAAAAAAGTTCATTTCCGTTCTATCGTGATCGAACTGTTGTGGTTCCTGAAAGGCGATACCAATGTTCAGTATTTAAAAGACAATAAAGTCTCGATTTGGGATGAATGGGCGACCGCAGAACAAACTGCGCGTTTTGGCCGTCCTGAAGGCGAATTAGGCCCAGTATATGGTCACCAATGGCGCAATTTTGGGGCCAGCAAGAATGCAGACAATAGCTATAATCAGGACGGTTTTGACCAAATCAAATGGTTGATCAATGAAATTAAAACTAATCCGAATTCGCGTCGTCTGATCGTGTCCGGCTGGAACCCGAATGAAGCGGGTCAGGTCGCCTTACCCCCTTGCCATACCCTGTTCCAGTTTTTTGTGCACAATGGCAAATTGTCTTGTCAGTTGTATCAGCGCAGTGCCGATGTATTTTTGGGTGTACCATTTAATATTGCCAGCTATGCTTTGTTGACGCATATGATCGCGCAAGTCTGTGATCTGGAGGTTGGTGACTTTGTCTGGACTGGTGGCGATACCCACTTGTACAGCAATCATTTTGAACAGGCACAATTACAGCTCAGCCGTGAGCCACTCGGCCTTTGTCAATTAAAACTAAATCCCGAGATTAAAGACCTGTTCGATTTCAAATTTGAAGATATCGAAATTGTCGGTTATGAATCTCATCCAGGAATTAAAGCCCCTGTCGCTGTTTAATTTTCTTTATTATAAAGTTCCCCCTCCTCCTAGGAGAGGGCTAGGAAGAGGTTTTTTACCACGCGTGAATCGCCACCTCCTTTCAAAATATATTCCTAGCCCTAAAGCATGAAGGCAATCAATATAGATTTTTAACCTTTCTTTCGTACCAGTAAAAAATTACACGAAGGACTTTGGGCTTGATAAGAAGGATTCAATACATGTCATTTCAAGATTTAGAAGTTGTACACGTCGTTGCCATGGATCAGCAGCGTTGTATCGGCAAGGGCAATGATCTACCTTGGCATATCTCTGCCGACCTGAAACACTTCAAGGAAATCACCCAAGGCGGTGTGGTGGTGATGGGTCGCAAGACACTAGAATCGATGGGACGTACTCTGCCTAAACGGGTGAACTGGGTGATTACCCGTGATCCAGACTGGGCATTTGCAGGCACCAAAGTCGCTTATAGCATTGAAGATGCGTTGAGTCAGGCCGTTGCAGATGTAAAGGCTTCAGAAAAACCCGAAACCATTTTCATCATTGGTGGCGGTGAAATCTTTAAACAGACCATGAATATTACAGACCGTCTAGAACTGACGCATGTCGAACTGGATGTACAGGGCGATGCCTATTATCCAGAGATTCCAGCGGAATTTAAAAAGGTCGCCGCCGAGCAACATATCGACGACAAAACCGGCATTGCTTTTGAGTTCGCAACCTACAGAAAATAAAACCTATTTCTCATGAAAAAGTGATGATGCAGGGACGCGAATATATTTCCAGGCACTGGAGTCTGTGGCTGCTGGGCAGTCTGTTTACTTTATTCGTCATTCTGTCGAGTTTGTGGCTCAGCCTGATGCTTTGGGTGCATCAACCTATTGGAAAAATCGGCAGCTTGATGCTGATTGGACTCTGGCTGACCTTTGCACTGGTCGTTCTCGGGATTTATTTCACCCGGCATCTGATCTCCCGCCAAGTGGATAGCGTTCTTTATCTTCTGGCCTTTTTATTCTGTCTGCTGGGATATTTCAGTCTGGAAGCGCGTCAGGATCGAGAGTGGAATCCTGAGGTTTCCCAGCTTCTGCATTATGAGCAGCAAGGCGATCAGGTTACCTTACACAATATCCGCAACTTTGACTGGCAGGCCGATGGTCGCTATATCGAACGCTGGGAAAGCCGCAGTTTTGATCTGAATCAGATTACTGGCGTGAACATCATTACTTCCTACTGGATGGGGCCTAAAATTGCCCATACCCTGGTCAGCTTCGATTTTGCCAATCAAAAGCCACTCACCTTCTCGATTGAAATTCGCAAGGAAAAGAATGAAGAGTTTTCAGCGATTGGTGGTTTTTTCCGAAAATATGAACTGAGTCTGGTCGCATCGGATGAAAAGGATATTGTCTATACCCGTAGCAATGTCCGTGGTGAACAGGTCTATTTTTTCCCAGTCAAAATGCCGCAAGCTCAGGCTAAAGCGCTATTCAAGGAATATCTGCGTCAGGCCGATGAACTGGCCCAAAAGCCAAAATGGTACAATACCCTGACCAGTAATTGCACCACACTAGTCTTTGATATGGTTCAGGCGATATCGCAACAACAGCTACCCTCAGATTACCGGTTGCTTGCCTCCGGCTATTTACCGAATTATCTCTATGATCTTAAAGTACTGGAACAGTCTTGGGATATGCACACCTGGTATCAACGGGCACATGTCAATCCACGGGTAGAACGCACCGCTAATCTCTCCAGTCAGGACTATTCACGCCTGATCCGGCAGGGCCTACCAAAACCCGACATGCAATAACTGTGTAGCAAATCCACTTCAATAAAGATACAAAATCAACTGGAACCTTGATCATTTTTTTGTTTATATACAAACAGCTAGTCAATGATCAGAGTATCTCTCATGCTAAAAAAATTAACTGCAATCGCGATTCTAGGCTCGGTTTTAACGGTCATGGGCTGCGAAACTGTACCCAATACAGCCACGACACAAACCGCGAATCATTTACAACTTTTGCAAAATCGTATCTGGATTGCAACCCAGATTGGCAATACTGAAATCAAGACGGTGCCAACCGCACGCAATGTTCCGAGTCTGCAATTTGATGCCAGTACCCAGCGCGTTTCAGGTTCAGATAGCTGTAACCGGATTATGGGCAGCTACACAGCAGCAAAAGACACGCTGACCCTGAGCCAGATGGCCACTACCCGTATGGCCTGTATGAACAACGATCAGCTTGATCAGAAATTTAATGAAGCTTTAGCCAAAGTGACTCATTATCAAGTGTTTGGTAAAACCTTAAAATTACTGGATCGCCATGGAAATCTCTTGATCCAGCTGGAAAGTGCTGTTCAGCCGCGTTAATACTTCCCTACAAAAAGCCTGTATGGACAGGCTTTTTTATCTTTCATACTGATGAGCTGGAATTTAACCATCAGCCCGATTGAGTTATTTAATTGAATGAGGAATCAACCATGCAACAGGCACTTTTCGGTGGGGGATGCTTTTGGTGTACTGAAGCCGTATTTTTACAGATTCAGGGAGTTCAGCAAGTCGTCAGCGGTTACGCAGGTGGGCACACAACTCAGCCAAACTATGATGATGTCTGTGGTGGCAATACCGGCCATGCCGAAGTCATTCTGATCGATTTCGATGAAAACCAGATTAACTATAACCAATTGCTCGATGTCTTTTTTGCGACCCATGATCCAACCACATTAAACCGTCAAGGCAATGATGTCGGCACCCAGTATCGTTCTGTGATTTATTATCTGAATGATGAACAGCAGCAACAGGCGCAGCAGGCGATGGATGCCCTGAAAGCCGATGGCATCAATGTGGTAACTGAACTGAGCCCTGCCCCGACTTTCTATCCGGCGGAAGACTATCATCAAAACTTCTTTGCCAAGAACCCGACCCAGGGCTATTGCAATTTTGCCATTCCGCCAAAATTGAATAAATTACGCAGCAAATTTACGACCTTGCTAAAAACTCATTAAGATTCATGAAAAATGGGCATAAAAAAAGCGACTGCAATCAGTCGCTTTTTTTATTACCTGAATCTTAGTTATCGGTTGCAAAAGCAATATCGCTGAGTCCGGCTCCACTCGCACGCGACATGACTTGCGCCACTGAGTCATAACGTGATTCTTTATCCGCTTTCAGCACAATGGTCGGCTGACGTTCAGCTTGGCCCGCTTCATTAAAACGGGTTTCAAGTTGTTCTAGCGTCAGTACATCACCATTCCAAGCAATGTCACCTTCGGCATTGATGCTGATCGTGACATTTTCAGGCGGCAGATCGATAATCTCCGCAGTGGTTTGTGGCAAGGTTAATGGAATTGATGGGTTCGCAACGGTCGCTGTCACCAGAAAGATGATCATCAATACCAACATAATGTCGATGAGGGGAATGAGGTTCATCTCATTCATGCCTACATCGTTGTCTTCACCCAGTTGAAAAGCCATTAAACTTGACCTCCCACGAAACTCTGTTGTGTTACTTTTTCATCAGACTTTTTTGCAGCAGATTCCTGTTGCAGCATGGTATCAATCAACAGACCATGTGCCTGATCTTGTAATTCATGAGCCAAGCCACGATTAGCACGGACACAGATGTTATAAGCCAGTACCGCAGGAATCGCGACTGCCAGACCTAAGCCAGTCATAATCAACGCTTCACCGACTGGGGTTGCCACTTGTGCCAGACCTGCCTGACCACTTTTACCAACAGCAACCAGCGCATGGAAGATGCCCCATACTGTACCGAACAAACCGACAAATGGAGAGATCGATGCGATGGTACCCAGAACTGATACACCTTTTTCGGCATTGGCTTTTTCTGCTGAAATCTGGCGTAACAGCGCCTGTTCTGCCACTGCTTTACGCTGTTCAAAGCCCAAAGGAGCCAGCTTGGTTTTCAGTTTTTCCAATGCTTGAGATAACTGAGCATAGGCAATCTGTTTCAGTTGGCGAGTGCCCATCAAACGCAGCACAAAAATGGTCCATGTCGCAATCGACATTGCCAATAACACGAAATACAGCGTTTTACTGACTGCATCAGCGTGTTGCCAATAAACTGAAAAGTTCATATTCGAACTCCTAATGGGTGAGCCGTTATTTAACCTGAAAATCGAAAGGCTGTTCCACACGGGTTGGATAAGCCACACCATTTTCAACATATTTAGTGAGTTGTGCACGACGTACCGCGGCTTCTACTTTGCGCGTTACTGCCGGGCTACAACTTGAATTTCGTGCAGTTGCAGAAACCACTTTACCCTGCTCATTCGCTGAAACATCTACTACCAGTGAACAGGCTGATTTTAATTCACCTGCAGAGAGCGAGACTTTGGGTGAACGCTGCCAGGACACGCCCCCACCAATCGATACACTTTTCGGGGATGGCGGCGCAGCAGGTGCTGGCGGTGTCACAGGCGCAGGTGGCGCGACCGGAGCAGGTGCCGGTTTAATTTTAGTTTCAGTGACCACTGTCGGTACAACCGGACTTGGGGTTGGTTTTGCTTCAACTGGTGGTGCTTTAACCACTTTTGGCGCTTCAGCCTTTTTCACCTGCTCGATTTTTTCTACTTTTTTCGGTGGTGGTGGCAGCGGTTTATCGACAATTTTGACTTCTTTAGGCTTAGGCGGCTCTTTTTGTGGCTCGGCCTTCGGCTTTGACGGTAAAGGTTTTGGCGCTTCCTGGAGTTTTACAAAGCGCACTTTTAAGGGTTGCTTATCAATGGGTGTCAGCTCAGGTGCTTTCATCTGGCTGATCGCATATAACACACCCACATGCCCAATCAGTACAGCCGCCACGATAGAGATGACTTTCTTTTTCATCTGATTCGGCGGTGTAGGCATTTGGGGCGCAGCAACTTGACTCATTAAATCTATTACCTTGAGGAGATGATGTGGAACAAACTATCAAGCTCATCGGTTAGCACAATTAAAGTATGCCAATAATAAATGAGAAGTGTTTTCATTTGCAACCGCTAATCCTACCTTTAACTGACTTTTTTGCATCAAAACAAAAAAGGCACACTAAAAGTATGCCTTTTTAAAACTCAATGCAAGTCTTATTGGAACACGACAGTCTTGTTGCCATCGACAATAATACGGTCTTCCAAATGCCATTTTACCGCACGGGCCAATACATTACGTTCCACATCCTGACCGAGTTCACGTAACTGCTCAACGGTAAAGTCATGGTTCACGCGCTCCACATCCTGCTCGATGATCGGACCTTGATCCAGATCAGCAGTCACATAGTGTGCAGTTGCACCAATCAGCTTCACACCTTTTTCATAGGCCTGTTTGTACGGATTGGCACCTACGAAAGCTGGCAGGAAAGAATGGTGAATGTTGATCACTTTCATTTCCCACTTGCTGACAAATTCTTCATCCAGAATCTGCATATAACGCGCCAGCACCAACAGGTCATTGCCTTGCATCAACTGGTCGATTTCTGCATAAGCTTCAGGTTTGTTGTCTTTGGTCACCGGCACAACTTCGAATGGAATGCCAAAATTTTCAACTGCTTCGCGTAAAGTCTCGTGATTCGATACTACTTTGGTAATTTCACAAGGCAGACCACCACGCGCATGACGCCATAACAGCTCAAGCAAGGCATGATCGACTTTAGACACCAGAATACCGACTTTTTTCACATCACTGACCAGAGCCAGACGCCATTGCATGCCATAGCGTTCTGCCACATTCGCTGCAAAAGTCTGGATAATACTTTCTTTACGACTTTGAAGATTATCTAATTCAAATTCAACGCGCATGAAGTAACGTCCGCCCTGCGCTGCTGTCGCATATTGGTCAAGCGCAGTAATGTTGGCACCTTGATGATACAAGAAGCTCGAAACAGCCTGCACGATGCCCGGCTTGTCTTCACAAGTAATCAATAAACGTGCGGTGTTAGCAGTCGTCATATTCATGTTGGTTTAAGTCACTAATCAGTTAAATTAAAAATAAGCCGAGTATTCTAGCGCGTTTCTTGGATATTCTGAATAGTTTGTTCAGATTCAGAATCTTTAGATGACGACAGGCTGGCAAAAAGTTCCGAAGAGCCCAAACTACTCAATAAACCTTCATAGGTTTGACGACTTTCACCACGTAAATACGCCCCTTCCAGGAATACCATTTGACGGAGTGCCTGCCAGACCCATTTTTCTTCCAGCGTATTGGAATCGGTTAAATGACCTGACATATACAGGAAGTTGGTCCAGTTGGTCAGTACAATCCACAGGTTAATGATCAGGGCTTCAATTTCTGAATCGGTCATGTCCATCAGGCCTGCATTAACAAAGCCTTTATAAATTTTCTGGCCCTGCTGCATCACCTGTCCGGCAAAGCGTGGATACATCTTGCGAAAATCTTCGTTATTTTCTACCAGATGATAGACATCACGATGCAGGAAACGGTAAGCCCATAACTGGCTGCTCAGCACCTGAAAATAATGCACCTTATCATTGGCATCCAGTGCACGGTCATCCGGCAGCGCCAGCATTTCCAGGGTCTGATGCTGGTACTGTTCCATCAATTCTTTAATAATTTCATTTTTATTGCGGAAATGATAATACAGGTTACCCGGGCTCATGCCGAGTTCAGCCGCAATGTGATTGGTGGTTACCGATCGTTCGCCACGCTCGTTAAACAGCTGCAAACTGAGCTGCAAGATACGCTCTTTAGTTTTTAAGGTTTTGGTTTGGGACATCCTAAAATAACCATTCAGTTCATGCATTAGCAGGCTAACACACAAAGTCACTTGACTAATTAGAGTATTTGCTCTAAAAATTAATTAATCGATTTTTGAATAATGGTAGTGCGGCATGAACAGTCACACAAAAACAACATCAATGACACCACATTTTTTTGATAGCCAATATCTGAATGAAGTCTTAGCGCAACAAAAACACGCTTACTTACACTACCCTCTGCCGACTGCAAAGGAACGTATCGATCGTTTAGCTCGACTTAAGCGTATCTTAGTTAAGTATCAAGATCAATTTGCTGATGCAATTAATCAGGACTATGGTAACCGTTCCATTGGGGAAACCAAGATTGGTGAACTGCTCACCTGTCTGGAACATATCAAATATTACAGCAAAAACCTGACCCGATGGATGAAACCTTCCAAGCGTCATGTCGGCATTATTCATCAGCCGGCAAAAGCCTGGGTACAATATCAGCCTTTGGGCGTAGTCGGAATTATCGCACCGTGGAACTATCCGCTGTTGTTGTCGATTGGCCCTTTGATTTGCGCACTAGCGGCCGGCAACCATGCCATGATCAAAATTTCCAGTGCATCCGCTGCTTTTGGTGAAGTTCTGGAAAAAGCCCTGGCTGAAGCCTTCCCTAAAGAATTGGTCGCTGTGGTGAATGGTGGTGGTGTGATTTCAGATGCTTTCTGTCGTTTGCCTTTCGATAAACTGATTTTCACTGGCTCAACTGCAGTCGGTAAAACCGTCATGGCAGCCGCTGCCGAAAATCTGGTTCCGGTGATTCTGGAACTGGGCGGTAAATCGCCGGTACTGGTGCATCCATCGATTGATCTGCGCGATGTCGCGCAGCGGATTGCGGTGGGTAAACTCTGGAATGCCGGTCAGACCTGTGTAGCTCCGGACTATATGTTCTTGCCTCGCGGGAAAACTGCCGAGTTCATTGATCACTTTAAAGCCTGTGTCGAAAGTATGTATCCGGATATCACCCATAATCAGGATTACACCTCGATTATTAATGTCAAACAATATAACCGTCTGCAAGGCTATCTGGATGATGCGCGTGAACAGGGTGCGCAAGTCATTGAAATTAATCCGCGTAGTGAAAACTCGGCTGATCTGCGCAAGATTGCACCGACCATCGTGACCAATGTCACCCCGATGATGCAGATCATGCAGCATGAAATCTTTGGCCCACTGTTACCGATCATGGAATATGATCAAATTGACGATGTCATCGACTTTATTAATAGCCGTCCGCGTCCACTTGCTTTATACTACTTCGACTTTGATCAGGCGCGTGCCGATTATGTCGCACAGCGTACCCATTCAGGGCATTTCGGGCAAAATACGGTACTGACCCATGTTGCGCAGGATGATCTACCATTTGGGGGTGTCGGTGCATCAGGTATGGGTAAATACCATGGCCCAGAAGGCTTCTTCAGTTTGTCGCATGAACGCTCAGTAATGTCGAATCCAAAGCTGTACAGCTTGAAATACATTCTGCCACCGTTCAATAAACCGATTCACAAGCTGATTTCGAAGACACTTCTCCGCTAAATGATCAAGGCATGAGCTATCGATATAGTTCGTGCCGCGTTTTGACGAAAATCGCTTGTCTTTTAAGCGCATTTTTGATATAAAACGCCCCTTGAATGATTTCAATCCGTTTATTTTTGACTGGCCATACAGATTTGCTGTTGGCTAAATCAATGGAGTTACACCATGTCTAAGGTTTGCCAAGTTACCGGCAAGCGTCCAGTCGTTGGTAACAACGTCTCACACGCCAACAACAAAACTAAGCGCCGGTTCGAGCCGAACCTGCACCACCACCGTTTCTGGTTAGAAAGCGAAAAACGTTTTGTACGTCTTCGTTTAACCACTAAAGGTATGCGTATTATCGACAAATTGGGCATTGAAAAGGTTGTTGCTGACCTACGTGCTCAAGGTCAAAAGATCTAAGGAGTCTGAACCATGCGTGATAAAATTCGCTTAGTTTCTTCAGCTGGTACAGGTTATTTCTATACCACGACTAAGAACAAACGTACTATGCCGGAAAAAATGGAAATCAAAAAATTTGATCCAAAAATCCGTCAACACGTAATCTTCAAAGAAGCTAAAATCAAATAATTTTAGTTTCTTTAAAAAAACGACCTTTGCGGGTCGTTTTTTTTTGCACTTTTTTTATCCGACTTGATAAACTTTCTGCATGTTTTGGCACTTTTTGTGCTTATTTCCCAGCAAACCTAGCTAAAGGAGTATTTAGTGCCACATGACGTAGAGCTCATTATATTACTGGCTGTTGGTTTTGGCTTAGCTTTGGTCTTTGGCTATCTCGCTGCACGGTTACGTCTTCCCCCTTTGATCGGTTACTTAATTGCCGGCATTCTGATTAGTCCCCATACACCCGGTGTGGTCGGTGATATTCATCTGGCCAACCAACTGGCAGAACTTGGCGTCATGTTCCTGATGTTTGGCGTCGGAATGCATTTTTCCCTGAACGATCTGATGCAGGTACGCCGGATTGCCCTGCCTGGTGCGATTTTACAGATTGCAGTTGCCACCTTGCTCGGGGTTGGAGTTTCGATGCTGTGGGGCTGGAGCTTTGGCTCAGCACTGGTCTTCGGCCTAAGCCTGTCTTGTGCCAGTACCGTGGTTCTACTCAAAGCCCTTGGTGATCGTGGCTTACTGGATTCAATCAATGGCCGAATTGCTGTTGGCTGGTTGCTGGTCGAAGATCTGGTCATGGTCTTGGCGCTGGTACTGTTACCTGCCACTGCGGTGCTTTTAGGTGGGCAAGCGCTGGAAGGTGCAAGCGATGAGAATATCTGGCTCACCTTAGGCATTACCCTGCTCAAAGTCGCAGGCTTTATTGCCTTCATGCTGATTATTGGTAAACGCTTGATTCCAATGATCATACGGGTGGTGGCGCGTCTCGGTTCACGTGAGCTGTTTACTTTAACAGTGGTGGCTGCTGCGGTTTCAATCGCCTTCGGTGCCTATAAAGTCTTTGGCGTGTCGATGGCACTAGGTGCTTTCTTTGCCGGAATGGTCGTTAAGGAATCTGATTTCAGTCATCGTGCTGAAGAAGAAACCTTGCCACTGCGTGAAATTTTCTCGATTTTATTCTTTGTCTCCGTCGGCATGCTGTTTGATCCGCGCATTTTGCTGGAACAGCCTTTACATGTACTGGCAGTGGTCGGGATTATCATGATTGGTAAGACTATTGCCGCGATGGCACTGGTGCTGTTCTTCCGCTATCCGATTAATACCGCCTTGACCGTCGGTGCTTCTCTGGCACAGATTGGTGAGTTCTCCTTTATTTTGGCTGCGCTCGGTGTTTCGCTCAATCTGCTTTCGCTGGAAGGTCAAAACCTGATTCTGGCAGGTGCCTTGATTTCGATTACGCTTAACTCCTTTATCTTTTCCGCGATTGAACCGGTACAGAAATGGATTCGGGAACGCTCGACTCTGGCCCGCTTACTGGAACGCAGTGGTGACCCTCTGGCGATGTTACCCGATGAAGTCTCACAGGATTACTTGCGCGATCAGGTGGTCATTATTGGCCATGGTGAGGTCGGTCGTCGCATTACCCGCTCATTGATGCAAGAAAATATCAAGGTGGTGATTGCCGAAGAAAACCGTGACATCGTCGAAAATCTGCGTGAAAAAGGCATTGCTGCGGTGTCTGGTGTTGCCACTGAAGCCGGAGTGCTGATTCAGGCACATATTCAGCATGCACGCTTACTGGTCATCTCCCCTATGGATATCATCGATATTCATAAAATTGTCGACATTGCCAAGACCTTGAATCCACAAATTCAGGTATTGGTCTGTGCAGAAAGCAAGGAAGAAGCTGAAGCCATTCGTCGGGATAATGTCGGTGCGGTTTATTATGCCAAAGAAGAAATGGCGAAAAATATGAGCAATCATATTTTGAACCAGATTGAGATCGCGCATCAGCATACGCCTTCTCATTAAAGTTTTTCTTTAAATAAACACTGAATAAAAAAGTTGCCGGATCTGGCAACTTTTTTTTTATGGACATCAATATATTTCTGAGCCAAAGATTTTATTAACACACTGGCTTCAGACTGCTCACGACTTAAATTTTAAAATACTGATTTTTCATCTTCATTTTAAATGAACGTTTTTGTGATACTTAAAATCTGCCTAATTTAATAACCTATAACACTCAAAAAGCACACCGATAGTGTGCTTTCTAAATAAATTTCAACGATTAACTCATATACTTTGGTTCTTCATCCACAACTTCAGCCTGCCATTCATTGACCTGCTGTTCCAGCAAACCATAGAGTGCTGCCTGAATCATCTGTTGCGCAATCACGGGCGTCTGCTCTCCAAGTAGAGCTTTCACCTCATCATTAAATTGAATCATGACCAAAGGCTGTTTATGTGAGCCTGCATTGCGTAAAGCCAACGCGCCACCTTCAAGTTGAACGAGTTCTAAAATCGCGTCTTGATTACCAAATAAATCTTTCAACTGTTCTATAGACATATATCCTCCATGTTCAACATGGTGGCAAAGCGCCGGGTGCACTTTGCATCATTAGAGTAATTGATATAGGGTTAAAAATTGCAATTTCAAGTACAGCCGATCCGATTAAAATTCAATCATCTCATTACGAAAACCATCAATTAATTGGGTCAGGTCACGATGCCACTCTCTCAATATAGCAGTATCAGGTAACCACGCTTGTGGTGTCTGTGTGACTTTAATGATGAGATTTGAAGAAGTTTCGTCTTCAGGCTGTGGTGCACTCGGTTCCGGCGCATACTGGCATAAACGATAGGCGCGCTTCAGTTCAGCAATGAAACCGCTCTTGGATAAATGTTGCAGCACCGCCACTTCTGGCGAAATTTGGCCTTTGGCCGCCATCAGTTCTTCGATCGATTTTAAGGTCGGATGAGGATCATTCAGGCGATAGTAACGTACCAGTTCCTGTAAAAATGCTAACAAAGCACCATGCAAATGAAACACAGTTGCTTCACGTTGCGCCTGAGCCTGTTGTACATGTTCAGTTTGCTCTGCTTGCTGGCAGGAAAGGCGGGCAAAATACAGTTTTTGATTGGTACGGTCCGCATGATAGCGAGCAACACGGGTCATCGAGATTTCCTAAGGTTTAAAACAAATTTTGGCTTTTATAAAGTAAAAGGTTCGTCTGCATTTCGCAATCAAAAGATGTTTAGGCTGAATCCATCCAGCACTGAAATTCAGAGCATTGAGCTCACTAATTAAAGCGATAATAAATTTCAGCCATAAAAAAGGAGCCTATCCAGTGCTCCTTTTTTGAGTTTAAGCCTGAGGCTTATCTTCTGCGGCTTTCACGCGGATCCCATGTCCGTGCAGGCGCAAAGTATTCAGGCCTTTAATGGCTTTGACTGCTTCACGGCCATGTGGCATTTCTACAAAAGCAAAACCTTTTGATTTGCCTGTTGATGCATCAAGCACCAAAGTACAGGTCTCCACTGTGCCATATTCCTGGAACAGTTTCAGCAATTCGGCTTCTGTGACCGTACGTTCTAAATTACGAACTAAAATTTTCATCTTACAACCTTAAGAAGATAGGCAAAAAATATCAAAAAGCACGCGCCTACTCTACTTTTTGCATGAAACAACTTTGCTATAGTTTAATCGAGATCAATCCCAAAATCTAAATTAATCGACTTGCGTTCAATCAGGGCACTTTTTACAGTTTGCTGCCGGGTCTTGTAATGGGTTTCCGTGGTGCATAAATGCCGGGTGAGATCATTCAGGAAATAGCTTTCGACTTTACGTCCCTGCTCATCGACCGTTTCCCGCGCCCAATGATTCAGGTTCTGTTTGGTCAGAATCAATTCATTTTTCGCCCGGGTCAGCGCCACATACAGCACACGACGCTCTTCTTCGACATCATCAAAGTCGCCTTGAGCACGCGCATGCGGATAATTGCCCGGCGTGACATTGGCCACATAACAGACATTTTGTTCGGTGCCTTTTGCCGAGTGAATGGTGATTAAGGTCACCACATCGTGATCCGATTGGCGTTCAATTTCCGAGATTGACACTGGATCCAGTACATATTCCTCTAAAAATTCACTCAGCTGTGAATGCTTGGACGCCAGCTGTTTGACCAGTTCAAAATCACTTTGGCGACGTGGCCAATCCTTTTTATAGTTTTCTGCCAATTGAGATTCAATCACCTGAATCGCCAGACCGACACAGGTTTGCACTTCGCCTTTGAGCACACTCATCTGCTGCATGATCAGAATAGTCTCTAGCGGTATCTTGCCAAACTGTTCTAATTTCTTTGCAATCTGATCCATTTCCGGTTCAGCCAATAATTGCTGCGATAGCTTGCTAGCACCAACATCACCCACACCATTCCACAGGGTTAAGAAACGCATCCAGGCAATATCATCTAGTGGATTGGCCACCACCCGCAGCATGCTGAGCAAATCTTTGACATGCGCCGTTTCCAGCAGCTTCATGCCACCAATAAAGCGATAGGGTACATTGGCTGCAATACAGGCCGCTTCAATATGCCGCGCGGCAAAACTGGAGCGTACCAAGACCATATGCTCGCCCCACTTACTACCTTGCAGATAATGACGCTCTTTAATATCAATCGCGATCCATTTGGCTTCATCAAATTCATTCGGGAAAATATGCATGCGCGGCTTAACACCTTCTCCGCGATACGCTTCCAGACGTTTGTCATATTTGATTTCAGACTGATCCAGCAGCCAGTTAGACAGATCGAGAATTTCCTGGGTCGAGCGGTAGTTTTTTTCTAATTTGAAAATCTGCGCATCTGGCACACGTTCTTTGAAATGGTGAATATTTTCAAAGTCTGCACCACGAAAGCCATAAATCGACTGCGCATCATCACCGACACAGAACAGGCTGATCCGGTCTTTAAGTGGCTCCAGCAAAGCCCATTGCAATGGATTAGTATCCTGCATTTCATCGACCAACATATGCCGACAGATCCAAGCGACATAGTCGACCAGACCTTCGGACTGTGCCAGCGCCGTAGCCACTACCGCCAGAATATCGTCATAGTCCAGAAAGCTGCGTGCCTGCTTACGTGCTTCATATTCTTTCATGATTTCAGCAATCTGGTCTTTGAGAGCCAGATATTCAGGCATCTGTTTTTCCAGTGTTAGACTGAGCTTTTGCCGGGTATTCCGTGCAAAAGAATACAGATCACATAATTCCTGAGGCTTAGGCAGATGATTGGGATTTTTCTTGTCATCACGACCGCGAATCAGGCGGAACATCATCAGCTGATCATCACGATCAATAATCGAAAACTGTTCCAGACCAAAAGCTTTCGGAATACGGCGCAGCAGATACATACAGAAGGTATGAAAGGTCGAGGCCCGCAGTCCCTTGGCTTCTTCACCAAGTGCCAGTTCGACACGCGCCACAATTTCACTGGCAGCCCGGCGGGTAAAGGTCAGAATCTGAATCTGGTTGGCAGGCACACCCTGCTCAATCAAGTAAGCTGCGCGTGCCACGATGGTTTTGGTTTTGCCACAACCTGCCCCGGCCAGCACCAAACTGTGTTTTGCTTCTGTGGTCGCTGCTTGCTTTTGTTGGGGATTTAATTCATCAATCAGGGTGGCTAAACTCATTTTCACTCATCATTTTGTGGATGTATGTAGTTTAACAGATCGCTTCCAGAATTATGGCTTTTCAGTTGTCCTGAAACTGTCTCCAATTTTATTTCCTGATTTGATATTAGCTAACGACAGGGCGTGCTGGATTGCAGGAGAGAGAAATACTTTCACTCTGTCAAAAGATTTTTAACTATCTCAGCGACAGCTTTCTCCAAGTTCATTTCTGCATTTTTTAAGGCTTCTTCTAAAGGACAATCTGGTGGATTAATACCAATAATCTGGCTAAATCCTGACTCAAACAGATCCTCAATTCCTTCACCGATTAGACCAGCAAAAGCGATTACCGGTTTATTAAATTGCCTGGCGAGCTGTGCTACCCCAAAAGGGGTTTTGCCCAAAGATGTTTGACTATCAATTTTACCTTCACCGGTCAGGACATAATCTGCTTGCGCTATTTTCTCATTCAGTTGAACCTGTTCAATCATCAGTTCCACCCCGGACCGAATAGAGGCAGCAGTGAATGCCATTAAACCAAAACCCAGTCCACCGGCAGCACCAGCCCCTGCAACATGACGATAATCACGGCCAAACTGCCCAGCGACTACATCGGCAAAATACCCAAAGTTTTGATCCAGTTGCTTGACCATTTCAGGCATTGCCCCTTTCTGTGGGCCAAAGATATAAGAGGCACCACTTGGCCCACACAACGGATTATTGACATCCGATGCAATGAGTATTTCAGTATCTGCTAAACGTGGATCCAGTTCGGATAGATCCATTGATTTGACCAGTTCTAAGTTTCCACCACAGACCTGAATTGACTCTCCCGCATGATTTAAAAACCGCACACCCAATGCTTGCGCCATGCCCGCACCCGCATCATTGGTGACACTGCCACCTAAACCGACAATGATTTTTTTCACTCCCAAGTCCAGCGCCCGTTTGATCATTTCTCCTGTGCCATAGGTTGTAGTCAGCATCGGGTTACGCTTTTCTGCTGCAAGCAAATGTATGCCATTGGCTTTGGCCATTTCAATCACGGCAGTCTGGCCTGCATCAACCATCCCCCAATAGGTCTGGATACGTTGCTCAGATAATGGCCCGGTCACCTCACATGCAATACTTTCCCCCTTCAAGCTTGAAATCAGTGCATCGACCGTGCCTTCACCGCCATCAGCCATTGGCACATGAATAATATTGGCATCCGGAATGACGTTCTGAATACCGCGTTGCATGGCCTGACAAGCCTGCGCAGCAGACATGCTTTCTTTAAACGAGTCAGGAGCAAGCACAAAGGTGAGCGGCATGGTGTGATCTTTTATCCACAAATGAAGTCTAAATTGTGGATAAATCCAGCACTATCCACAAGTCTTTATTTCCAGCCCAGTTCAATTGCAGTTATCTCATTAATCAAGGTTTGATTTAAAGATTCTGGCATTTTACTGGTGGTTTGAGACAGTGGAATATGTCCTGCCATCAGCTCCGCCTTGGTTTGCGGAAATAAGGGTTGCTGATCTGGAAATGCATAACCCAGCGGATAAATCGGTTGACCTGTCGCTAAATCATATTTATCCGAAGCGCCAAAGGCATGCAGCAATTCATGCACCAATACAATTTTATTCTGTTCAGTTTGTTGTTTGGATGCAAATAGATTTATCGAACCAATCCGGCCTTTTTGCAAGGCAGTGGAATGTTTCAATTGCTTGGTCTGCACAGGATCATAGTAATTTAAAAATAAAGTCACATTAGCTGAAGGGTCTGAACTCTGTCGCTGTTTCCAAGCATAGAACCGGAATTTTAAACTCCATAAAACTGTATCGATGAGCGAGTCTTGCTCAGGGACTTTGGGTGGTAGAACTTGAAGCTCACGGCCTAAATTAAAATAAAAATAAGTCGGCTGTCCACGATACTGCTGAGCTGCTTTTTCCAGATATTCCCGCGCTCCATTCAGGTCCTGAGCTGACAGTTGCTGGATATATTGCTGTGTGGTCGGTAATCCATCGGCATTAATCGGATGCAGCAACACAATAATCGGCTTTGACCAGTTCTGGTTTTGATCACGATAGGCATTGACCGCGACAATCAATAAGATGATTAATAAAATCAGAATCCGAATCTTTTTCCACATATCGATTACACACTCTGCTTTTTCATTTTTCTTAAATACATCTGACTCATTTCTATTTTTGTTTCAAATAAATTTAAAGTTTTTATTAATCCTGACAATTTGGCTCTACCATAGTTACGAGAGTCAAAATCAGGCTTTACTGCACTGATATACTGCCCGACCATCCCTAAATTCGCCCATCCATTATCATCGGCATTATCTTTTACAGCTTTATAAATCAGATTCAGCGTAGCTCGATCCATCGTTTCAGGAAGATTCGAATTTTCCTTAGGCTGAGGCAAAATTTTATGATCAAGAGATTTGTCAGAGCTTAATACTTTCTTTTGGGAAACATTAGAAAGTTCATCATCTTCCTGTTGCTTGATTTCACTATCTACAAGTAAATTTTCGATATAAATGAACTTGTCACAGGCTTTCTTAAATGCTTCAGGTGTAGCTTTTTTGCCAAAGCCATACACAGTTAGACCATTTTCACGAATACGTGAAGCTAAGGGCGTGAAATCACTATCACTGGATACAATACAAAATCCATCTAATGCACCTGCATAAAGTAAATCCATAGCATCAATGATCAGGATCATATCCGTCGCATCTTTACCCTTGGTATAAGCGAATTGTTGTACCGGAGTGATGGCATGAGGAAGGAGTACATCTCGCCATTTCTTTAACGTTTCGCTGCTCCAGTCCCCATACACACGTTTGACACTGGCAATTCCATATTTCGCAACTTCTTCCAACACTAATGAAATCGCGTTGATAGAAGAATTATCCGCATCGATTAATACAGCGAATTTTTTTGTCTGAATATCCACATCCACCCCAAAATATTATTTTTAATTTTTTGTATAAATGATTCTGACATAAAAAATGCCGACTTTCGTCAGCATTTTTTTGAATCTTAGAGTTTAGGCTTCAACCCATTTCCCGTCCTGATAAACCAGAGACCATTTGGTTTGCTTACCTTCTGCAGTTTCCGAACCAATATATTGTGACTGGTTCTTACGGCTAAATTTTACCAGAGTTGGATTCCCTTCCGGGTCCACATCAGGTGCCTGCAAGATAAACTGATACTTTGGATCAAGCTGGTCGGCAACAGAACGAATCTCGGCCACTTTCGGTGCACGGGTTTCACGCACTTTCGGGAACTTGCTTGCCGCCAGGAATAAACCGGCTGCACCGTCACGCAGTACAAAGAAATCGTCATGCTTGGCAGAACGTAAATGCTCCATCTTGATCGGATCCACACGTGGAGGCGCAGGCTGACCGCTCTTTAAGACTTTACGGGTATTGTCACAGCTGGTACAGGCAAAATACGGACCAAAACGACCCGTCTTCAGCTGCATTTCACCATCACACTTGTCGCATGGGATACTCGGGCCATCATAGCCTTTAATTTTGAACTCACCTTCTTCAAGTTCAAAACCACTACAGTCCGGGTTATTCCCACAGATATGCAGTTTACGGCCGCCATCAATCACATAGCTGTCCATGGCAGTTTCACAGATCGGACAACGCTTCTTCGACATCAGGTCAGCAGTTTCCGCAGCCTCATCATCAGATAATGCAGCCAGAGACTCAACTGGTGTCAGGTTCAAGGTTCCTTTACAACGCTCTTTCGGCGGTAGGTTATAGCCTGAACAACCCAAGAATACG
Source organism: Acinetobacter lwoffii (assembly GCF_029024105.1). Lineage (NCBI taxonomy): Bacteria > Pseudomonadati > Pseudomonadota > Gammaproteobacteria > Moraxellales > Moraxellaceae > Acinetobacter > Acinetobacter lwoffii. The sequence goes on from NZ_CP118963.1 coordinate 2,770,692, forward strand.
CCTGTGGTTCCGGTACGAATCTGCATTGGACGGTCACATTCTTTACAGTGTACTGCATCCACTTCTACAGGCTGATTACGGCGCATACCGTTCTCGCCTTGCGCCGTAGTCAAACGTTGCTTAAAATCGCCATAGAAGCTGTCTAATAACTCTTTCCAGTTACGCTCACCATCTGCTACTTTATCCAGCTGACCTTCAAGATCTGCGGTAAAGGCATAGTTCATCAGATTACTAAAATTTTCATCCAGACGATCGGTAACGATCTCACCCATCTTCTCGGCATAGAGACGACGGTTATCCAGTTTCACATAACCACGATCCTGAATGGTCGAGATAATCGCAGCATAGGTCGATGGACGGCCAATGCCTTTTTTCTCGAGTTCTTTGACCAGTGAGGCTTCAGTAAAACGAGCTGGTGGCTTGGTGAAATGTTGAGATGGATCAAGTTTCTCAAGTTTAAGCACTTCACCGACTTTGACCGCAGGCAATAAAATATCGTCATCGGCTTTATTGGCACCACGCACGCGGGTAAAGCCATCAAAGACCAAGGTACGGCCTTTGGCTTTCAGTTCTACGCCATTGGCATCCACCAAAATGGTAGAAGACAGATATTCTGCCGGAGTCATCTGACAAGCAACAAACTGGCGCCAGATCAAGTCATAGAGGCGCTGTGCATCACGCTCAACACCCACCAGACTGTCGCCTTTTAAGCCAACCATAGATGGACGAATCGCCTCATGCGCTTCTTGCGCACCGGCTTTATTGCCATAGCGGTTTGGTTTGGCCGGCAGGTACTTCTCACCAAATTCTGATTCGATATGGCCACGGACCATGCTTACCGCATCATCACTCAGGAAGGTCGAGTCGGTACGCATATAGGTAATGAAACCGGCTTCATACAGGCGCTGTGCCAGCATCATGGTTTTCTTCACAGAAAAACCGAGACGGGTACTGGCCGCCTGTTGCAACGTTGACGTGATATAGGGCGCGCTTGGATTGACTTTGGTTGGCTTATCTTCACGGGCAGAAACGGTATAATCCGCATCTTTAATCAGGTTTAACAGTGCATCCGTTTCGTCTTTATTACGAAGCTTTAAAGTCTTGCCATTTTGCTTGACTGCTTCCAGACGGATGTCATCTTTTTTCGATTTGGTATCGGCAAACACCTGCCAGTATTCTTCAGGAATAAAGGCCCGAATTTCACGTTCGCGTTCAACCACCAGTTTCACCGCAACCGACTGTACACGACCGGCTGACAGGCCACGGGCAATCTTTTCCCAAAGCAATGGCGAAATCATAAAACCCACGACACGATCCAGGAAACGGCGTGCCTGCTGCGCATTGACTTTATTGGTATCCAGACGTGACGGATGCTTAAAGGCATCCTGAATCGCGTTTTTGGTAATTTCGTTGAAGACCACACGCTGATAACGCGAATCATCACCGCCGATGACTTCTTTTAAATGCCAGGCAATCGCTTCCCCTTCCCTGTCCATATCCGTTGCCAGATAGACTTCATCGACTTGCGATGCCAGTTTTTTCAGTTCGGCAACTACATGTTCTTTGCCAGGAAGGACTTCGTATTTGGCTTTCCAGTCATGTTCCGGATCGACACCCATGCGGTTAATTAACGCATTCTGTGATTTTTCAGCTTTTTCTGCATCCGTCAGTTTGGTACGTGTCGCCGGTTTTTTCTCTGTCGATTTTGCAGAACCGCCAGTCGGCAAGTCACGCACATGACCCACTGATGATTTTACGATGTAGTTCGGACCAAGGTACTTATTGATTGTTTTCGCTTTTGCAGGCGACTCCACAATCACTAGGGCACGCTTGCTTCCAGCGTCGGGAGACTTCGCTGTGCTGCTTTTTGATGTGGACCGAGGAGCGTTCGCCATAATTAACCGTTAATCCTGTTTATTTCTAAATTAAAGTTCAGCCAAAGCGTGTAACAGCGCTTTGATGTCGTCGAGTTGGGTCGCTCTTAAATCAGCTTCTTCATCCCAATACATACCGACACAGTTGGCCTGCATATCAATAGCATAAATGCCTTTTAATGCAATGGGAAAATCTTTAAATTTCTCATCACCCTGCACGATTTCGAGTTTATTATCGACAACACGGGCGCGCATCAAGGGTAAACGCGCATCTGGCATCAGCACACTGTAGTATGCGACCATACTGGCACGACTTTCAGTCGCCTTGGGAATTTTGGTCCAGTCCGGTGCCACCACCAGACGTGGATGCAAACCCATTTTACGGGCTTTATCACGCATCAGCCCCAAGGCTTTTTCTCGGGGACTTACACGTAACCCGAAAATCGACCCTATGACGAAAATGATGATGACCACCGTCACCCAGATTCCAGTGTTTTCCATAGTTCAACCTTTATGTTCTATTATTAGAGTTGCATAAGCACAATATAAAACGCAAGTTTGCACGATAAAATTAATTCAGGAACATTTCATGACTATATAAAATTTCGTGACCATTCCAGTAAATATAACCTTTCTCGATCAGCTCTTTCAGCAGCAAGCGAATGTCCGATTTCGGAAATAACTGTTCCAGTAAATCACGCAGCTCATAAATGTCTTTGGGTTTATTGCCCTGCAATTCACGTAGTTTACGTGCCACTTCCAGTTGTACCGGATCGATCCGGCCAAAGTTTTTGAACAGGTCTTGCTGTGCCGACTGGATTGGTGACCTGAGTATTTCAGATTCAACTGGAGCTTCTTCTGCCTTCAGTTGGGAAATGACCTGATCCAGTTTTGGATTTTCAACCGGGCTTTGTTCATCCAGATTGAGTTGCAGCCATTGTTTCAAAACTTTTTTGCGGAAGCTGATTTGCTCATCATAGCGTTTGACGATTTTCAGGTTAATCAACATGCCGACCACATGCTGAGCTTTTACCGGCATCACTTGCAGAATATTCGCCACTGAGTTTTTTAGGGTTTCCACCGTATTCGGTTTGCCGCTCATTTTCCCTAACGCATCACAGTATTTTTTCACCAGTTGCAAGGCAGGTTTGTTCTTGATGGTATCCAGACTCGGAAGATGATTTTTAGGTTGATCGGTTGGAATGTTTGTCTCATCAGGCTGAATCTGAATCAGGTGACACGTAATATCAGAAGTTTGCAGCATCTGTTGCAACATTTCGCAACTGTCCATCGCCGAGATCAATTTAACCTCGGTTTCCGGCTCCAGTAGCGCCATAAGCTGACCGACAATGACCGCATATTCATATTCTTTTTGTGGCGATTCAGGCGTGTCCAGTACCACCACCTGACCACTGCTAACCCAGCCGGCAAGCTCGGTTAAATCCTCTAAGGAGAATTCAAATTTTCCAGCACAGCTAAACAGATATAAAGTCGAATAATGCGCCACAATCTCACGCATTAACTTGGCTGTGGGGAAATTATTTTCGAGGTCGAGTAGAACAACTTTTGGGTGCATGGGACGCAATTCCGGAATGTACCTGAGAGCCGGTATTAGAGTAGGAAGTGAGTGAAAGGTCAAATAATTTTACGACTGAATGGGTGCAGGCCTGTTTCGGCAGAGGGCCAAACTGCATTTTATGAAATGCCTGCAAGAAATCTGTTTACGAGCGCGAATGTTTGTTTTCAGCAGAAAAACTCTTTTAAACTTGATGATCGCGCTGCGCTTTATTACTTTTCTTTTATATGCGGATTTAATGCAATTTAAAAGCCAATTCAAAAAAATAATATTTCTCTTTTTAACATCTTATCGATTGGCTCATTTTTATTTTTCAATAAAAAACCCTTAGATCAGCTAAGGGTTGTTGTTGATTAAATCATTGGTTGCAAATTAATAATGCGGTGGGCGATCTGCAACCGGATCAAATTCTACAATGCCTTCAGACAGATCTGAAGACTCAACACGTTGATATAACAGCATCATTTGCTTTTTCAGATCAGCAATTTCCAGGGTCTGTTTGGCCACCTGATCATTCAACTGTTCAACTAAATCGTCTAAAAATGCAATTCGCACTTGCAAATCTTCAATGGGTGCGGAAAATGACGCCTGATCATTTAGATTTTGTTGTTTAGTCATTTAAAGTCCTCATTGGGGATTTCAGGAAACATTATGGCCTATATTACCCTTAGGGATGTCCAACTTGCGTTTGGTGGACCCGCCCTGCTCAACGGCGCGAATTTTAACTTGGAGCGCGGCGAACGAGTGTGTTTGATTGGCCGTAATGGTGAGGGTAAGTCTACCTTACTTAAGCTGATTGAAGGAAGTTTACTGCCGGATAGCGGCGAAGTTTCATTACAAAATGGCATCACGATTTCGATGCTGGCGCAAGATGTACCGATGGACTCAGGCCGAGTGGCGGATATCGTGGCTGACGGTGCCGGTGAAGCGTCGGAAGTTTTGCGTGCCTACCATGCAGCCAGTGAAGCCTGTGTACTGGGCGATATGGACGCTTGTGACCGCATGGGTAATCTGCAACACAAAATGGACCAGCTCGATGGCTGGGCGCTGGAAACCAAGGTCAATTCGATTTTAAGCAAAATGGGTCTGGACCCAGATGCAGATCTTGCCGATTTGTCGGGTGGTCGTAAGCGTCGTGTCTTGCTGGCACGTGCCCTGCTCACCCAACCCGATGTGCTGTTACTCGATGAACCGACGAACCATTTAGACGTTGAAAGTATCGAATGGCTGGAAAAATTCCTGCTCGATCAAAACAATTTGACCCTACTGTTCATTTCGCATGACCGTGCCTTTGTCGATAGCATTGCCACCCGTATTGTCGAGCTGGATCGTGGTCAATTGCGCAGTTATGAAGGTAACTATTCACGTTACTTAGAACTCAAAGCCATGCAAATGGAAGCTGAAGAAAAGCAGAATGCGCTGTTTGATAAAAAGCTGGCTGAAGAAGAAGTCTGGATCCGTCAGGGCATCAAAGCACGCCGTACCCGTAACGAAGGTCGTGTTCGCGCCCTAAAAGCACTGCGTGAAGAATCCAAAGCGCGCCGTTCGCAACAAGGTAAAGTGGCGATGGCGACTCAGGATGCCAACCGTTCCGGCAAACTGGTCTTTGAGATTGAGAACCTGAGTGTGAAATTCGGTGACAATGCACCGATCATTAACAACTTCTCGGCACTGGTTTTACGCGGTGACCGTATCGGTCTGGTCGGTGATAACGGTGTCGGTAAAACCACACTGATTAAAGCCATTCTGGGCGAGCTTGAGCATGGCGGCACGGTGAAAACCGGTACACAGCTGGAAGTAGCCTATTTCGACCAACTGCGTAATGCACTGGATCTGGAAAAGTCGGTCAAAGATAATGTTTCTGAAGGTTCTGACCACGTGGATGTGAATGGTAACCGTCGTCATATCTATAGCTATTTACAGGACTTCCTGTTCTCGCCAGAACGTGCACGTACTCCAGTCAAAGCGTTGTCTGGTGGTGAACGCAACCGTATCTTATTGGCGAAACTGTTGCTGAAACCATCGAACCTGATTGTGATGGATGAGCCAACCAACGATCTGGATATGGTGACCTTAGAGTTACTGGAAGAAATGCTCGGTGGCTACAAAGGCACCCTACTGTTGATCTCGCATGACCGTGCCTTTATGGACAACGTGGTGACATCCACTTGGGTCTTTGATGGTAAAGGCAATATCGACGAATATGTCGGCGGTTATCAGGATTATCTTGAACAGCGTCCGGATCAAACCGTGGTTGACCAAAAAAGTGCCGTGAAAAAAGCCATGGCCAAAGCAGAAGCCGAGACTGTGCCGGCAGCTGCCAAAAAAGTTAAACTCAGTTATAAAGACCAACGTGCACTCGAGCAACTTCCAGCTGAAATGGAAGCGCTGGAAAAAGAGCAGGCCGAGATCAATGCACAACTGGCTGATGGCTCTTTATTTGTCACTGATTCTGATAAAGCACTGAAACTTTCTAACCGTTTATCCGAAATTGATGAGCTGTTACTGGAAAAATTAGAGCGCTGGGAAGAGCTGGACAATCTAAGTAACGGCTAAATATTCCCCGAGCTTTTACTCAAGCATCTGTATTCGTACAGATGCTTTTTTATTTCAATAATCTTCTCTGTTAGACTGCATTTAATCTTTTGGCCCTAAATTGTTTTATGAGTACTCAGCCTGCATATCAACCCGGTGAATTTCAATGGTCATTCCTGTTACCTCAATATTGGGGCAAATGGCTAGGCATTATTTTCCTGATGATTCTGGCGATCTTACCTTGGGCCATTCAGCATCGTCTGGCGTCCCTGCTGGGCCACCTTTCTTTTAAATACTTGAAATCACGCCGTGAAACCACGCTGCGTAATCTGGAAGTCTGCTTTCCCGAATGGTCTGAAAAGCAGGTACAGGACAATGCCCGTCAGGTATTTATCGATCAAATGCTGGGGGTGTTTGAGACGCTGAATGCCTGGTACAGTCCGAAATGGTTTCAGGGCCGCGTCAGTATTGAAGGCTTGGAACATATTCAGAAAGCACAAGCCGCAGGCCAAGGCATGCTGTTATTAGGCACGCATTCAACTTTGCTCGATGCGGGTGGTTATCTTTGCGCACAATATTTTGAACCGGATGTGGTCTATCGTCCGCAGAATAATCCACTTTTGGACATGCTGATTTACCGTTGTCGCGCCACAATTTATGCCAATCAGATTGACCATGATGATATGCGCGGTCTGGTACGTAACCTGAAAAATGGCCATGCGATCTGGTACAGTCCGGATCAGGATTATGGTTTAAAACAAGGCGTGACGGCACCTTTTTTTGGCGTGCCTGCGGCGACTGTAACCGCACATCGCCGTTTACTGAAAATGACCAAAGCGGCTGCAATTCCTTTATATTTCTACCGTCATGGCGATATTAACAATCCGCGCTACCATGTGCTCATTGAACCGGCACTGGAAAACTTCCCTAGTGAGAATGAAGTTGAAGATGCCACTCGCGTGAACCGGGTGATTGAGCAGCAGTTGCGCATCGCACCGACCCAATATATGTGGTTCCACCGCCGTTTTAAGACTCGCCCTGAAGGTTATAAATCAATTTACTAAATCGATTTGATCACGGAATTTGAAGGGCTATAGCTTAAAATCATGTTTAAGTAATTGAAATAATTTAACCCGAGCTCTACATCCTGTAAAACTCGGGTTAATGAGGTTGTGCTTTCACATATTATAATTCGTTCTGCTTTTTTGTGATTTCCCTTTCAGCATCATATCCATGATGTTTTCATTCAGCTTCGTCTTCCTTATGAGAATATCCTTTCTCGACTCCCTGTGCTGATAAACCTAGAATACCCAGATTCCCAACCCCTGCCCATTCGCAAGAAGCGTAAACTGTTGTAAGCAATATCGTACACTTTTCTTCTAAAAACCTATGAGATTTTGCCCCTTTCTTTATAAGCCAGGGCAACTTCATCAGTGACTATTTTTTCCTCTTTCTCTGCTTTCTGAATGCCCTCTTCAATGGCTTTTTGTGCTTCCTGCTCATCTTTATCAGTTTGTTCTAATTCTTCCTGAATATGCTCGAATACCCGACCGGTTTGTAAAACCAGAAAGACCGGAAAATGGTCAGAACCTACATGCGGTAAACGCTCCATGTGTACCAAGGCAAAATCGGTACTATGAAAGACGTGATCCAGCGACCAGCGGAAAAAAGGATAATCTGCGTGAAAAGTATTCACATAATGACGTCCTACCCGCGGATCCAGCAGCCCACTAATGCGTTGAAACAGGCGTGTGGTACGTGACCAGGCCACGTCATTCAGATCGCCCATGACGATACAGCTTTCATCCAGATCTTTAATCTGATCACCGACAATCAGTAGTTCAGCATCACGCAAGGTAGAATCCTTGGCCTCGGTCGGACTGGGTGGTTTGGGATGCAGACAGTAGAGCTGTACCGGTTGTCCTGAGCGTAAAATTACCGTGGTATGAATGGAGGGAATTTCATCACTCAGAATAAATTTAACCTCAGTTTCACTCAGTTCGAGCTTGCTATATAGATGCATGCCATACAGATTATCCAAAGGCACAGGCACGCGATAAGGATAATCAGCTTCAATCACTGAGAGTGCATTTTGCCAGTTTTGATCGGTTTCCAGGGTTAACACCAGATCTGGCTGATGAATCTGGATCTGCTCGATCAGTAAATGATATTTGCTATTGGTGGTCAGAACATTGCAGACCATCAATGAGATTTGCCGCTGCGGATCTATTTGATCCTGCTTGACTTGCTTGACCTGTTTTTTCCAGACAAAGGTATAGGGCAATACCATTTTCAGCTGATAGGCCAAAGCCGCCATCAGCCCGACAAAAAGTAACTGATTCAACCAGTTCCAGGGATGCTCCAGAACCAAGAACAGCACAAAGGCGATAAAGCCCAATACCAGAATTTGTAAGCGTGGAAAATCCGCACCCCGAATCCACCATTCATCGCGTGGTATCAGTGACCAAAAACTTAACCAAATGACAATGATTGCCAGAATTTGGATAACCCATATCATAAACTGCGCTCTTGATTAAGTTATTATTTTTTCTAAAAGAAAAATGACGTTATCAATTTTGTATGTATCATAAAGCAGATATTTCTCTCAAGAATATTGATGTTTTGATTGTGTAGCTCTTGCAGTTGAGTCCCTTTTTGGTACACTCGAATCCCTTTTGATTTTTTAACGCACCGAGGCAAAGTGACATGAAAGTAGGTCTGGTCGGTTGGCGCGGGATGGTTGGTTCCGTCCTTATGCAACGTATGGTTGAAGAGAATGATTTTGCTCATTTTGAGCCATTCTATTTCTCTACCAGTAATGCAGGCGGTGAAGCGCCGGCATTTGGCGGTAAGACCGCCCCAGCACTTATGGATGCATCAGACATTAACAGTCTGAAGCAAATGGATGTCATTATTACCTGTCAAGGTGGCGACTATACCTCTGAAGTTTTCCCGAAATTGAAAGCTGAAGGCTGGAACGGTTACTGGATTGATGCAGCATCAACCTTACGTATGGATGATGAAGCCATCATCGTACTTGATCCGGTCAACATGCATGTGATCAAAGATGGTTTGGTTAAAGGCACCAAGACTTTTGTCGGTGGTAACTGTACAGTTTCCTTGATGCTGATGGGCTTGGGCGGTCTGTTCCAGAACAATCTGGTGGAATGGGCAACGTCAATGACCTATCAGGCCGCTTCAGGTGCAGGCGCGCAAAACATGCGTGAACTGATCAATGGTATGGGTTATTTATATAACAATACCAAAGAGTTGCTAGATGATCCGCGTTCTCCAATTCTGGATATCGACTCTAGAATTGCTGAATTACAACGTGGTGAAGGCTTCCCGTCTGCAAACTTTGGCGTTCCTTTGGCTGGTTCACTCATTCCTTATATCGACAAGCAACTGGAAAGCGGCCAGTCGAAAGAAGAATGGAAAGGTCAGGTTGAAACCAACAAGATTCTGGGCAACCAGCAGATCGTGCCAATTGATGGTCACTGCGTGCGTATTGGTGCCATGCGTTGTCACTCTCAGGCATTAACCCTGAAATTGAAAAAAGATGTACCTTTGGATGAAATCGAAGACATCATTGCACGTGCCAATGACTGGTCTAAAGTGGTTCCAAATACTCGTGAAGCATCCATGACTGATCTGACGCCTGTTGCTGTAACAGGTACTTTAAGCGTTCCAGTCGGCCGTCTGCGCAAGCTGAATATGGGTAAAGAATATCTGGGTGCGTTCACTGTAGGTGACCAGTTGCTTTGGGGTGCGGCCGAGCCGTTACGCCGTATGCTGCGTATTCTGATTGATTATAAAAATGCCTAATATCCTTTGGATATAAAGCCAAAAGCCGATCTTTATTGATCGGCTTTTTTATGTAACTATTGCGTAAGTATTTTACAAAAAACAAACATCCCGTTAATCTATAATTTTCGCTATGCGATAATGACTGAGCTCACGATTAAGATGACTGTATATAACAAATTAAAGCTTGCCATTTTAGCCATTGTCGCTTCACAAAACATTTATGCGATTAATGTAGATCCGGTTCAGATTCAGTCTGCCCCTGGGGAATTACTCTATGCAGAAATGACTTTTCGGCAGTCTAATATCAATTTGCCGATTGAAGTCAGTCTGGCTTCACCTGAAGATTTAATGTCAATTGGTGCATCGCATCAGCCGCCTGGTCATCTAAACTTTTTTACTCGGCGTAGCAATAATGGCACCGGGGTCATTACTATTACTTCTTCTCGACCAATGACAGAGCGCGAGCTGAATATTATTGTCAAAATCAAGGAAGGCAATGCCGCACGGCTGCAACATATTCGTACGCCCTTACAAGCTAAAACCGATTTATTAAAAGCCAGTCTCAAACAGAATGAACGCCCGCTTGCACCAGTTGTCGTCGTCAGTGAAAAAGATATTGCACTCAACTTACCCGTAAGTAGCCATTACAGTACAGCAGCTTCCACAGCCTTAAATAAGCCACCGGTTTTAGAAAAGCCGTTGGCATTGCAACGCACAGCACCACCTGCATTATCGAACACCTCCATTCCTAAAACCGCATTTGCGCCAGCTGGAATGACATCAAGTCCAGCGATTCAGGCTCAAGCGATTGCGCCTGTATTGAAAAGCGAGGCTGTAACTCCACCCGATACTCAAGCCCCAGTTAAAACTGCAGCGGCGCTTTCAGATTCAGTAAGGACCTCACAAGCAACTCTTGCATCGCCGGCTCCTGCAGCAGCCTCGACTACAAACAAACCAACCAGTACGATACCAGCAAATCAAAGTGCATCAGCACCAAATAAAGCAAATATGCAGAAAGCTGTAGAGTCCCATTCTGATCATCAAACTGCTTCCAGTGATCCATTGGTGAAAAAATTTGCTGAGGAACAAGCCAGAAAATCAACTGGATCAACTAATCCGGTGAAAACTCCAGCTCCAGTTACTACAAAAGCTTCACCAGTCAAAGCAACTCCGAATCAGACTCAACCTACTTATGTAGTTCAATCCAATGAGTCACTGTGGGGAATTGCCTCACGAATTGCTCAACAGCAGCAGCGCCCGGTCAATGAAGTCATGCAACAAATTAAAAAAGACAATGAGCATGCTTTTATTGGAGGAAATGCCAATCGTCTACGTAAAGGTGCTGCATTGAACTTAAATACGACTCATCCTACACCTGCGCCTATTAAAGTCACTGCGGCAAAGCAAACCGAGCTACCGTCTAAGCCTACTGGCAAGACTAAATACCGCCTGAATCAGGCAGAAATGAGCCTAGTGGCTGAGAACCAGCGCGATTCCGGGCAAGTTTCTGCAAACCAGAACACAGAACGCAATCAAACATCAAAGGAATTGTCATTAAAAGTTATGACAGCCCGAGAAAAAACCGTTAAATTACAGAGAAACGTAACTGAATTAGAATTGGCACTCAATCAGAAGGATCACAGAATTCAGTTATTAAATGCGCGTCTGGCCCAGCTACAACAACAGCTCAAAGCCCAACAAGCAGATAAGAAGCCAATTAATTAAAAAGTTACACATGACGATTTATTGGGATAGGCGAACTTAAACTACTCTATCCCCAAGGGGTAAAACATGCTGATTTATGTGATTCCATTAGTGATATTGATCATCGTATTAATTGTCTTTAAAAAACGACAAGATGCTCAAGAATCAGATAAAGCAAAAACTAAAACGGTAAAAGCGAAAAAACCTGGCTCTGCTTCAAAAGCTGCTCCACAAAGAACCAAAGTAGTGGAGCCAGTCGGGGTCACAAAAAAATCAGCAACACCATTATCGGCAGAAACACGCAAGAAAATTGAAGGCCTAATTCAGGAACGTAATTTTTTTGCCGCCGAAGCGCAGATTAATCAGGCGCTGAATCGTGACAATTCCCAACACGAACTTTATCTGTTGCTGTTAGATATTCATATCTTGCAGAAAGATGATTTTGCGATTACGCAACTCATTAATCATATTCGTGCACTCAACATTGACGATGTACTCAGCCCAGCTGAAGAAAAGAGAACGGCTTACGAAAAAACAAAAGCTACAGAATCGACTCAGACTGCTACACCTGCCACGCCCGTATCCAATAACACCGCCTTTGATGCCTTAAATCAAGCTACGCTGCCTGCGGATACTAAAACGGAATTGGCATTCGAGCAATTACAACAGGAAATCGCTCCAGCGAAAGAAGAACCATCACCTCTTGAGTTTAACTTTACGCCTAGTTCTGCACCTGCTGCACCAGTCACAACGAAGACTGAGCCTGTCGAGAATAAGAGTTTAGATTTTAATACCGCACCTAGTATTCCTCAGGCTGAACCGACTGAAACACCAGCTAAAAACAGTAATGAAATTCAATTTGACTTCGATTCTTTTAAAGTAGAGACCACTACAACTGAAGTTTCACCCTCTGCAGCTCGTGACACTCTAGAGCCAAATTTTGAAAAGAAAATAAGCGGCAATGAAATTGCTGACTTTGATCTCAAGTTAGAAAGTAACCATCCACAAACAGCTGCTGCCACTGAAGAAATCAAACCTCTAGATTTTTCTTTCTCGCTTGACACGCCAGTACCAGCAGCTGAGAAAACTGCAGTGCCAGCGACTGAGTTTGACCTGTCTAGCTTGACAGCTGCAGCACCTGTGGCAGAACCAGCGTCACAAACCAATCTATCAGGCATGGATTTCAAATTAGATCATTTAGAAACCACGCCAGAAGCGCCTGCTGCGACAGCGATGAGTTTCGATCTTCCTGCTACACCAGCTCAGGCAACGATAGATCAGCATGATCCGCTGGTGCAATCTTTCCCGGAATTACTGGATGTTAATGAAGCAGGTCTCAACCTGGATCTTGCGCAGCAATATATTCAACTCGGTGCCTATGCCGCTGCCCGTGAAGTCATTGCGGAGCGAGAAGCTGAATATACTCCTGAGCAACAACAACGCGCCGAGCAATTACTGAATCAAATCGCATCTTGATGCATTTCGATTTACACTAAAGCAGTCAATAATTGGCTGCTTTTTTTATGATAAAAAATATTGCATTAATTTATATGGGCGGCACATTCGGCTGCGTGGGGGATCCTCTCGCACCGATGCCTGCTGATTTATTTATTCCAAAGCTCGAACAGATACTTGCAGAGCAGTATTTTGTAGAATGCCACCATGCACCCGCCATTAAGGACAGTAGTGCCTGCACAGCAACCGACTGGTTGCAACTGGTACAGTTTATTCAGCAATTGCAATCGCGGCAAATCCAGCATTTTGTGATTATTCACGGTACAGATACGCTGAGTTATGCCAGTGCAGTACTGGCACATTTTATTGGAAACTCGGCGCATGTGGTGCTGACCGGTAGCCAATATCCGTTGCTGAATGCTCAAGGCAATGAACAGCGTGAATTTAGTGATGCCCTGGATAACCTGAAATTTGCACTAGATTCCATCAGCGAATGTAGCGCTGGAGTCTATCTGGCATTCCATCATCAGCTGCTACATGCGCAAACTGCACTGAAACAGCATACTACCGAGTTAAATGCCTTTGCAGGTCTTGAAGCCAATATCGCAATCCAAACCAGTCAAGCGTGTTATCAGATCGAAGCTAAAGATATTGTGAAAGCGGCTAAATTCAACTGTATGAGCATCATGATGCAGCCGGTTGATCTGACCCAGCAGCTGAATAACCTGAACAACCTCTTGGCTCGACCACCGCATTTTTTATTTCTGCAAGGTTTTGGCACTGGCAACCTGGCGGTCAATGACGCCATGATTGCGCTCATTGATCAACTCTATGAGCAGGGCTGTATTTGCGTCTTAACCACCCAAGTGCCTTTTGGTGCGACGGATCAGCGCTATGCCATTGCCGAATGGGTGAATCACTGCAAAATTTTGCTGAATGAAAGTTATGGACATGCGGATCTGTATGCAAAAGCCCTGAAAATGTATTTACAATACGACACTGTAGAGCAATGGCATCGTCATTGGTACGATCAATAAGGTTTTGAGGTCATTATGCAGCGTTTTGCGGTGGGAATTGAGTTTTGTGGGATGCATTATCGGGGATGGCAGACTCAACAGCCGGGAGTTGCAAGCGTACAGGAAACCATTGAAAAGGTCCTGAGCAAAGTTGCCGATCAACCGATTAGCCTGCATGGTGCCGGCCGCACGGATGCCGGGGTACATGCGACCAATATGGTGGCGCATTTTGATACGGATGCCGTGCGTTCTGAACGTGGCTGGCTAATGGGCTGCAATAGCCAACTCCCTAAAGACATCTCGATTCAGTGGATCAAAGAAATGGATCACAGCTTCCATGCCCGTTTTAAGGCACAGGCGCGCCGCTACCGATATGTGGTCTATAACCACCCTGTGCGCCCGGCATTGCTGCATAAACAGGTCACCCATGTCTATGCACCGCTTGATGTTGAACAGATGATATACGCCGCGAAAAAGTTTGAAGGCACGCATAACTTTGAAAGCTTCCGCGCCGCAGCCTGTCAGTCCAATCAGCCCGTTCGTCATGTCAGCCATTGCCGCTTGATTCAGCATGGTCAGTATCTGGTACTGGATATTCAGGCCGATGGCTTTCTGCACCATATGGTGCGCAATATCATGGGATGTTTATTGGAAATTGGTCAGGGCATGTATGCTGCCGATCATATTGATAATATTTTCGCGGCAGAAGACCGTAAAGCTGCTGGTGTGACTGCGCCAGCAGATGGTTTGTATTTTATTCATGCTGATTATCCGGCGCAGTTTGAATTACCTGAATTACCCTTAGGTCCGCACTGGCTGAATATGCCGGAATAGTTTTTAAATTTTTTAGAATATTTACCTCCCCTAACCCCTCCTAAAAGGAGGGGAATTCCCACTGCTGTCCCATAGTTTGATTTAAATAAAAAACCTGAGTCCAAATCGTTAAAATATGAGTGCAAACAAACACTTTAACGACCAGGATTCAGGTTTTGTCACATCAGAATACCGTATTTCATCAGCTTATTAAACCCGTCGTGCGACAGGATTTTGAGCAACTTGCTAAAGTACACCATGTTGGACAGAAATTTAGAGCGGCTTCAAGATGGGATCAGTTTATTGCCATCTTGATGTCTCAACTTTCCTGCAGGCAAAGTCTGAGAGATATTCAATCCAATCTGGAGTGCCAACAGGACAAACTGAGTCATTTCGGAGCAAAGTCTATTCCCCGAAGTACACTGGCACGAATCAATGAGCAGCAGCCTGCTGCCTTGTATCAACAGCTCTTTTACAAGTTGCTTAAATACTATGAACACTCAAAAGTAGCCCATAAATTTCGCTTTAAGAATCCATTATATTCCCTGGATGCCAGTCATATTGACCTGTCGCTTTCCTTATGTGAATGGGCCAAAGTTCACGACTCAAAAGCCAGCATGAAACTCAGCATAGGATTGAATCACAGCAATGATATTCCTGAGTTTATTGCAGTTGAAAATGGTAAAGAAAATGACATGTTACAAGGCCGAAAATTCCAGTTTCCCGCTGGCAGCATTGTGGTCTTTGATAAAGGCTATGTCGATTATCAATGGTATGCGAATCTAAGCGCTCAAAACGTTAGCTTTGTGACACGTTTTAGACCTAAATCGGTGTATCAGGTGATCCAGCAACATCCAGTGCTTGAATCCAAAGGCATTCTAAAAGATGAAACCATTCAGCTAAATAGCGCACATGCCCTAAAAAGAAAAGCCCCCGTATTAAGAAGAATTGAATATAGAGATCAGCAAAGTGGCAAGCACTTTAGCTTTCTCAGCAATAACTTTCATCTAGCTGCCTCTACCATTGCAGCGATTTACAAAGACCGCTGGAAAGTTGAATTGTTCTTTAAAGCGATTAAACAGAACCTGAAATTAAAAGCCTTTTTAGGCCGAAGCAAGAACGCCATTCAGACGCAAATCTGGATTGCGATGATCGCCTATTTACTGGTAAGTTTCGCTCAACATTTAGGGAAAAAAGGCTGGACAGTTCAGCGCTTACTCAGAATAATTCAAGTGAATTTATTTGAAATAAAAACCTTAAAAGCGTTATTTTCACCCGATAAAGTCCCCATCAAACAAGAGGAAGCTTAAATGAGCTTCCTCTTGTAAAAATTGTGGGACAGCAGTGGGGGAATTCCTCCCTTTTTTAAAGAGAGGTTAGGAGGGATTTTTAACGCTGCTTCCGCTTCCGATATTCCACTGGCGTTTCATTGGTCCAGCGTTTAAAGGCACGATAGAAGGTACTTGGCTCGGAAAAACCGGTCAGATAGACAATCCGCTCGACGCTCTCATTGGTACTCGCCAGCAAACGCTTGGCCAGACGACAGCGATAATCCGAGAGAATCTGCTGAAAGCTGGTATGTGCCTCACTCAGTTGTGTTCTCAAACGGCGTGGCGTGATGTTCAGCTGGGCTGCCACAGTTTCTAGCGTGGTTTCGCCACTCTCCAAAGTAGAGCCGATTGCACGACGTACTTCACCGACCAGATCATATCTTGCCAGTTCCTGTAGCTTTTCAATCGCCAGTTGCTCATGCAGCTGCAACAGCTCAGGTTCAGCCTGCCACAGCGGATATTCCAGGATAGTCGGATCGAAATACAAACGGGTTTCTTTCTGACCTAGACTGACCGGACACTCATAAACCCGGAAGTATTCATCATCAGGTGCCCCTTTATAAAAATTAAAATCGATATAAATCGGCTCAAAATGCCCTTCGGTAATAAATTTAAAGAAACGCAGTACACCTGACATAGCACATTCAGTAAAATGACGATTGACCAGACTCTCAGCAAAAGGCTGTTCACCATTGGTTAAATAGCAGCGATCATCTTCAATCACTAATTTGGCAGCAAAGGCATCACTGATCAGTCGCTGATAAGCCAAAGCACGTTTCAGTCCCTCACCAAAATTTTCAGATGAAACAAACAGGTGTTCAATGACCTGACCACGATAAAGTGGCAGGTGCTCACCCAGATGCAATCCAATATCCGGATCCTTGCTGACTTCCTCTGCCGCCACCCAAAAGGCATACTGGGCACTCAGCGGCGTACGGTCATTGGCCTCTACCTGATTTAAAGCCACTCCTGCTTTGGTCAAAAGTTCTTCTGTCGGCAACCCCGCACGACGAATCGCCTGATAGCCTAAACGCAATACGACTGATGCATCCGTTAGCTGACTCACTCAAAAGCCTTCCTTGTATGTACTTCATTTATACTTAAAAAGATTAATTTTAGATTAACTGTGATTGACCAAACTGACAACAGAAACAGGTGTCTTTTTAGTTAAAAAAATTATCGTGACAGTTCGCCTATTTTACTGGCAGATGATCAGTCTAACGCCCGTTTCGTCTTGTATTTTGCAAAAAAATTGACTATAATTTGCGCCTTTCCAATTTATTCATTCAGGTAGGCTATGGCCAATAAAGAGGAACTCATCGAGTTCGAAGGCGTTGTCACCGAGACGCTTCCTAATACTATGTTCCGTGTACGTTTAGAGAACGGTCACGAAGTGATTGCCCACATCTCTGGTAAAATGCGTAAACACTATATCCGTATTTTAACTGGCGACAGTGTGAAGGTTGAAATGACACCTTATGATTTGACTAAAGGTCGTATCACATATCGTGCACGCTAAGTTTTAGCGCAAGCAAAAGCCACTTTTAGTGGCTTTTTTATTACTTGAATTATTTATCAATCAATAAAATAATTTGACACAGCCTTATAAATTCACGACTATTCATTGAATTAAAAATAACATGTATAAAAACAATGAATATGAAATGCTTATCCCTACTTTCCAGCTTGTTTCTCGTTGCATGCGCTACCGGCGGCAATCAGCATCTGCATCAGTCTCTACAACCTTATGTAGGTCAAACTGCCGCACAGGTTCGTAGCCAGCTTGATCTTCGTGCCATTGGATTCAAGACCTCCCAGCAACCGATTCAAACTGCAAAATTTCTAAGCTACACTATTTTTCGGGATATGAATATTCCGATGGGCACGCCGAATATCAGTCAAAGTATCTCGATCGGTGCACCAATGCCGATACCCTCGAATGGTGGTTATAACATTGAGATGAACTGCCAAATCTGGTTTGACCTAAAAGATGAAATTGTTCAGGCGATTCGCTTTACCGGTAGAGCTTGCTGAGCTGTACTCATCGAGTTCAAAGCCTGTATCGGATTAAATCAGGGATCAACCTCACCACGCTAAACTTCTACCGTGTATCAAATCACAACAGTATTTTTGCATGGAATGCGCTTACACTCATTTTATTTGGTGTGAGGACAGCTCATGAAGTTCACACTGATTTTAGTATGCTGTACAGCATTCAGTTTGCTTAATGCATGCAGCACCACCTCATCAACAACTGCGCAGCGTGATGCCTATTTACAACAGTTCATTGGGCAAAGCAGCCAACTGATCGATCAAACTCTGGATCTAAAACGTTTAGGTTACCAGCAGATCAGTGAGCCTGAACGCAGCGCAAAACAATTAAGCTATGTGGTACAACGCCCCATTACCATTCCTTTGCCTGTAGCGCAGTTTCCTGCCACAGGAACAGGCACTGTACCGATTCCTGTCTCAGTAAGCCCTGCCGGCGGCTATGACGTCAAATTGCAATGTAAAATCACCTTCTTACTCAAAGATAATATTGCCACCGCGGTACGCACCACAGGCCGAACCTGTTAAGGGGTTTAAGCTTTGAAATTTCTATTATAAAAAAACGCAGCCTTGAGCTGCGTTTTTTTGAATCAAAACAGGCTTAGTTCAATGCAGCAACGACTGCTTGACCCATTTCAACCGTACCGACTTTTTGCATGCCTTCAGACATGATATCTGCCGTACGCAAGCCTTGATCCAAGACCTGACCTACTGCATCTTCAATCGCTTTAGCAGCCGCTTCTTCACGGAAGGTATAACGCAACATCATCGCCACCGAAAGAATCGTCGCTAATGGGTTTGCCAGGTTTTGACCGGCGATATCTGGTGCAGAACCATGACAAGGCTCATACATGCCCTTCCCATTTTCATCCAGAGATGCCGATGGCAACATGCCGATTGAACCGGTCAACATCGCAGCTTCATCCGACAGGATGTCACCGAACAGGTTAGAAGTGACAATCACATCAAACTGCTTTGGCGCACGTACCAGCTGCATCGCAGCATTATCGACATACATATGCGATAAATTAATTTCAGGATATTCGGCTTCTTTCAGCGCAGTCACTGTCTGTTTCCACAGCTCAGTTACTTCAAGCACGTTAGCTTTATCCACTGAACACACTTTACCACCGCGCAAGTTGGCCATTTCAAAAGCGACTTTGGCGATACGCTTGATTTCAGACTCTGAATAAACGTCGGTGTTGTAGCCTTGCTTCTCACCATTTTCCAGTTCACGGATACCACGTGGCTGACCGAAGTAAATACCACCCGTTAATTCACGCACAATCAGAATATCCAGACCCGCCACGATTTCAGGTTTTAAGCTTGAAGCATCAGCCAGTTGCGGATAAAGAATCGCTGGGCGCAAGTTAGCAAACAGGTTCAGTTCGCTACGCAATTTCAATAAACCACGTTCTGGACGGATTGAACGCTCAATCGTATCCCATTTTGGACCACCCACGGCACCGAGTAGAATCGCATCGGCTTTTTTGGCCTGTTCAGAAGTCACTTCAGGATACGGTGAACCATGAGCATCAATGGCTGCACCACCGAGTAAGCCCTGTTCCCATGTCAAATCAAGATTAAATTTTTCATTTACGCGTGTGAGTACTTGCTCTGCGGCTTTTACAATTTCAGGGCCGATGCCGTCACCAGCTAAAATCAAAATTTGTTTAGACATGAGATTTTCCGTTTAAAACGTCAGATTCAGACCTGACAGAGGTTAAATTTTCTTTTCTACAAACTCTGCAATCCCGGTGACTGCATTATAGGGTTTGCAAAAACGACGAATGGTTTTTTGCTCTTGTACCAGATCTACGCAAAGCGGATCCGGCGCCGAAGAATTTAATAAACTGCTGCTACGCGCACTACGGTCACGAAACATTTTTAAGCTATAGCGGTTATTGGCCTGAAAACGATGGAATACATGTAAAGTTTCCGCTTTATCCTTACTGATCGGATAAAAACGCACGACCAGTTCATGCTGTCCTGCCGGCACAGATAAATAAATCGAATTGGCCTGATTTAAATTTTTGGCCTGCAAGCGCACCAGTTTCTGCTTCAGCGCCTCATCACTGATGCGGCCATTGTCGGCGTTGACAATAATGGTCTGATTGAAGCGTTCGAACTGACAATCTGGCGTCCCTGTACAGTAGATCAGGGCATTGCTTTTGCTCTCAGTATTTTCTTTGGCATGTTTGAGTTTCATCGTGTCGATGCTTTGACATGCAGTCAACAGCACCGATACTGAACTTAAAGCAAGCCACTGTTTCCAATAATTCGCCATAATGTCTGTCTTACCCAATCAAAAAACTCAATAATCTTCCGATATTAGCAAGGGCATCGCAGTGATGCCATGACAATTTTTACTGATTTATCCATGAATTTCGGCAAATACCCAAGGACGCGATTGTTTAGTTTTTTCTTCATAGGCACGAATATCATCCGCCACCTGCAAAGTTAAGCCAATATCATCCAGACCATTTAACAGGCAATGCTTGCGAAATGGATCAACTTCAAACTTAAAGCTTTCACCTGCAGGGGTGCGAACTTCTTGTGCCTGCAAGTCAATGGTTAATTGATAACCTTCATCTGCCGCACATTCCTTAAATAACTGCTCAACAATATCTTCAGCCAAAATCACGGGCAACATACCGTTTTTAAAACAGTTATTAAAGAAAATATCGGCAAAGCTTGGCGCAATAACAGTACGGAAACCGTATTCACTCAAAGCCCACGGCGCATGTTCACGGCTAGAACCACATCCAAAGTTGGCACGTGAAATTAAAATAGACGCACCCTGATAACGTGGCTGGTTCAAGACAAAGTCCGGATTGATCGGACGAACTGAATTGTCCTGACCTGGATAACCTTCATCCAAGTAACGCAATTCATCAAATAAATTGTCACCGAAACCGGTACGTTTGATCGATTTCAAAAACTGTTTTGGAATAATTAAATCGGTATCGACATTGGCACGGTCTAAAGGTGCAACGATACCTTGTTCAACGGTATAAGCTTTCATATTTATTTCCCAATGAATCCGTAACCTCTCCCTAGCCCTCACTTGCGCTTCGTTTTAAAGCAGTGCTTAAAACTCACTCAGGAGAGGGAACCCCTTCTCTTGCGCCATTTGGCTCATGGAGAAGGTCAGGATGAGGGCTTAAACTAGAATGAACGAACATCAACAAAGTGACCGGCTATCGCAGCAGCAGCTGCCATGGCTGGACTCACCAGATGGGTACGACCGCCATTGCCCTGACGACCTTCAAAGTTACGGTTCGAGGTCGAGGCACAATGCTCGCCCGGCTGTAATTTGTCGGCATTCATGGCCAAGCACATTGAACAGCCTGGTTCACGCCATTCGAAGCCCGCTTCGACAAATACCTTGTCCAAGCCTTCCGCTTCTGCCTGAGCTTTGACCAGACCAGAACCTGGAACTACCATCGCCTGTTTAATTGAGGCGGCAACTTTACGACCTTTGATCACTTCGGCTGCAGCACGAATATCTTCAATACGCGAATTGGTACATGAACCGATAAATACGCGATCCAGCTGAATCTCAGCCAAGGCCTGACCGGCATTTAAGCCCATATATTGATAAGCACGGTTCCAGTCATTGCGTTGTACCTCGTCTTTGGCTTGTTCCAAAGTCGGTACTGCCTGAGACACTGGAATAACCATCTCAGGAGAGGTCCCCCAAGACACTTGCGGCTCGATCTCTTCACCTTGCAACACGACTACTGTATCAAAATGTGCATCTTCATCCGAATGTAAGGTATTCCAATATGTAACCGCTTGATCCCACTGTTCTGCAGTCGGCGCATAAGGACGGCCTTTAACATATTCAATAGTCTTGTCATCGACAGCGACCATACCCACGCGTGCACCGGCTTCAATCGCCATATTACACACGGTCATACGACCTTCGATTGACATGTCACGGAACACCTGCCCACCAAATTCAATCGCGTGGCCTGTACCACCTGCGGTACCAATCTTGCCAATAATCGCCAAGACTACATCTTTTGGTGTCACACCTTGACCTAATTTGCCGTCAACGCGCACTAACATGTTTCTCATCTTCTTTTGAACCAGACATTGGGTCGCCAATACATGTTCAACTTCTGATGTACCGATACCGTGCGCCAAGCAGCCAAAAGCACCATGGGTTGCTGTATGCGAATCACCACAGACCACAGTCATGCCCGGCAAGGTCAAGCCTTGCTCCGGCCCGACCACATGCGCGATGCCCTGACGGATATCATTAATATCAAATTCAACAATATTAAAGGTCTTGCAGTTATCATCCAAAGTTTGTACCTGGATGCGCGAGGTTTCATCTTCAATTCCGGCAACACCCTGTTCACGCTCTTTTTTCGAGGTCGGTACGTTATGATCCGGTGTGGCAATATTCGCGCTTAAACGCCATGGCTTGCGCCCGGCCAATTGCAAACCTTCAAAGGCCTGTGGAGAAGTCACTTCATGTAATAAGTGACGATCGATGTACAGTAAGGCAGAACCATCATCACGTTGCGTTACTAAATGGTCGTCCCACAATTTATCATATAATGTTTTTGCTGTTTGGGTTGCGCCTGCCATGTCGATGTACTCCACTGGACTGGGTAAATTCTTTCTCTGATTTTGATTATATCGCTGCAATCACATAAATCTAATTTATCATTTTTATCAGTTAAAAAACTTTTTGGAATCTTTTAAAAGCTGAATCAAATCATGCTTTAGTTTTATTTTTATAAATCTAGTTTTCCGATTAATTTATAAAAAATATTCGTTTTTACAAATTAAATGAGAATTATTATTATTTCTTCATCGGCAGAGATGATGATTTTGAGGAACTTCGACATGGCACATATTCAACGCTTTGTAGACAACAACCAACGCATGTTCAAAAAGACCTTCAGCTACTACATTATGCACATTACTGTGGCGATGATTGTGGGATACTTGGTAACCGGCAGTTTGACGATGGCCATTGCCTTAAGTTTATTAGAGCCAACGGTACAAGCAGTGGCTTTCTTCTTTCATGAAAAAATCTGGGAGGGTAATAATCAACAGCAGAATGAGGACATTACCGTCTAAGAATCTTCTGTCGAGGTTCCTGATGAAAGACTGCCTGCATAGGTGGTCTTTTTTAGTTTTTAAAATGCCAAAGCTTTGAAAATATATAGTAATTCAACACTGCAACATCAATGAGCTAATTTTACTTTGATTTATTCTTAAAATATAACAATAATAGATTTACACATAAAAATTCTTTATAGGTGATTAAGATGAATCTCGCAGCCTTTGAAGCCTTCGTGAAAGTCATGGAAACCGGTTCGATTTCTCTGGCCGCAGATCAGCTCTTCATTACCCAGCCTGCTGTTACCAAACGTATTCATAGTCTCGAAGAATACTTTGGGGTCAAGCTGTTTGAATCTGCCGGACGTGGCGTACAGGCCACCCATGCGGCGCACTCCCTGTTGCCTAAAGTGAAAAACTGGCTGAATGAACTCGGGGATATTCATTATACTTTGAGCCATGAACAGGGTCAGGTACAGGGCAAACTGAAAATTGGTACCAGTCATCATATTGGCCTGCATCATCTGCCGAGTCATTTGCGCCGTTATGTCCAGGAATATCCGGACGTGACCCTGGATGTGCATTTTGTTGATTCCGAGCAAGCACATGAACAGGTGATTGCCGGCGATCTGGAACTAGCATTTTTAACCTTGCCGCCCCGTGGTGATGCGCGTCTAAATTACGTGACTATCTGGAATGATCCTCTGGTCTTTGTGGTGGCACCGTTTCATCCGCTGACGCAGCAAAAAAATCTGTGTCTGGAAGATTTGCTCGACTACCCGAGTCTATTGCCCTCATCACAGACCTATACCTCGCAGATCACCTTGGCTGAGTTTGAAAAACAGGGTATTAAACCGAAAGTCAGCATGAGTAACAATCCGCTGGAATCGATCCGGATGCTGGTATCGATTGGCTTAGGCTGGTCTGTGCTGCCAAAGACTCTGGTCAATCATGACTTGCACCAGCTGGATATCAATCTGGAAATGAATCGTCGCTTGGGCATGGTCTGGCATCCTGGTCGAACACAGTCCAAAGCAGCACAGGCTTTAGTTCAGCTCATGCAAGGCGCCTCCCTGTCTATTTAAGCTGTTTCTGAACATGCTGTATCCAAAACGGTGCAGCATTTTGTTACTTAAATACACCCCATCTGGCGATATCTTTCGAGTATTTTTAAGACAATTCCATTTCTTTGCAATGCAAAGGAATGCTTAAAATTATTCGATGGAGCCTGACGGATGCAGCTCGATTCTCCCCTAAAATCCCACTCTCAAGATAAAACCAATACAAGCAGCCTATGGCTTTCGGCCAAACCGATGCTGCTGCCCACGCCGGCACTTGATTTTGCCGATGAACAGACTGCCCGACACGGCCTGCGCGAATATTTCCTGAATACCTTTGACACCTATGAGCAACTGTTTGAATGTCTCAAGCATGAAGATGCTTTTTTCATCAAGCCCATTACTTTACGTCATCCACTGATTTTTTATTTTGCGCATACCGCCACTTTTTTTGTCAATAAACTGCTGCTCAGCAAGCTAATTAGCGAACGCCTGAATCCGCATTTTGAAAGTATCTTCGCGATTGGTGTGGACGAGATGAGTTGGGACGATCTGGATGAAGTGCACTATGACTGGCCTACCGTGCAGGAAGTCCGTGATTATAGGCATCAAGTGCGTGCCCTGATCCTGAACATCCTTGAACATGCTCCGCTGACTCTGCCCTTAAACTGGCAAAACCCCTGGTGGACCATCATCATGGGCATTGAGCATGAACGGATTCATCTGGAAACTTCTTCCGTGCTGATCCGCCAGCATGCTCTGGAACATGTACGCCAGCATCCGCAGTGGCGCGCCAATATCATTACTGGCATGGCTCCGGATAATCACTTGCTGGAGGTACCTGACGGCAAGGTGCTTTTGCAGAAATATTTTAACGATCCATTTTATGGCTGGGACAATGAATACGGCCAGCATGAAGCGCAGGTAGCGGCTTTTGCAGCTTCCAAATATCTGGTATCGAATCAGGAATTTCTGGCCTTTGTCGAAGCACAAGGTTATCAGACCGAACAATACTGGAGTGAAGAAGGTCTAGGCTGGCTGCAATTTTCACAAGCTGCTCATCCCTGTTTCTGGCGCAAAACTGAATTGGGTTGGTCACTGCGACTGATGCTGGAAGAAGTGCCGATGCCTTGGGATTGGCCGGTAGAAGTGAATTATCATGAAGCCAAGGCCTTTTGTCAGTGGAAATCGCAACAGCTTGGAAAAACCATTCGCTTGCCGACTGAAGATGAATGGTATCGCCTGTATGCCGTTTCAGACCTGGATCCAGATTTACAAAGTCCTGAACAGGCCAATATCGAGTTGAAATACGGCACCAGCTCCTGTCCGGTGGATCATTTCAAGCAGGGTGATTTTTACGATATTCAAGGCAATGTCTGGCAGTGGACTGAAACCCCGATCTATCCATTTCAGGGTTTTCAGGTGCATCCATTTTATGATGATTTCAGTACACCGACCTTTGACGGTCGCCATAACCTGATGAAAGGTGGCTCCTGGATTTCGGCGGGCAATGAAGCTTTATATAGTTCCCGCTACGCCTTCAGACGGCATTTCTTTCAGCACGCTGGTTTTCGCTACGTCGCTTCTGATCAAGCATTGCAACATTTCCCTTCGCATTATGAAAGCGACCAGCTGGTCTCCCAATATCTGGAATTCCAGTATGGTATCGAATATTTTGGTATCGCTAATTTTGCCAAAACACTGGTCGATCTGGCACAACCCTATTTTCAGCAAACGCCGTGCCATCGTGCCTTAGATATTGGCTGTGCTACCGGCCGCGCCAGCTTTGAACTGGCACGCTCTTTTGATCAGGTAACCGGTTTGGACTTTTCGGCACGCTTTATCCAGCAAGCAGTTTATTTGGCTCAAGGCCATAGGGTACGTTATCAGCTGCCACTAGAAGGTGAATTAAGCGAAGAAAAAAGCTGTTCACTTGAAGATGTCGCTTTGGATCAGGTTGCGTCGAAAACGGAATTTTTTCAGGCCGATGCCTGCAACCTGAAAGCACATTTTAGCGGCTATGATTTTATTCTGGCAGCGAACCTGATTGACCGGCTGCATCATCCGAGAGATTTTTTGGCGCAGATTCATGAGCGTATGAATATAGGCGGCATTTTAATGCTGAGTTCGCCTTATACCTGGCTGGAAGAACATACGGCACGTAGTGAATGGCTGGGCGGTTTTCAGCAGGATGGGGAAAACATCACGACCTTGACTGGTATTTCCAACATTTTAACCCAGCACTTTGAATTGGTGGCCGAACCCCAAGATGTGCCTTTTGTGATTCGGGAAACGGCCAGAAAGTATCAACACACGCTGTCACAAGTCACGATCTGGAAACGTGTTCGCTAAAGGTAAGGTGATGGCCTAAAAAAAGCCAATCATACGATTGGCTTTATATCTTATCCTTCACTGGTTGAATTTTCATGTAAGGATTCATTGAGTTGATCTACCACAATCGCCCATTCGCCATCAGAGGCTATTTTCTCGCTTAAAAATTGACGTTGTGCCTCTGACCAATACGGCGCATCCAGTAAAGTCAGATCTTTATGCAATTGATGCTCGTGAATAAATGTTTCAATACCTTCTGCACTGGCATCCAAGCCAAGCTGCTGGAACAGATGTGTCATACGCGGTCGAACGTGAGTCATATCTCATACCTCAGAATCTACTATTGTTATCATGTCCTGTTTTTTGAGCATAGCATGTCTGATTCAGCCGGACTGTGAAAAAACATTAATATTCAAATGAGGCAAATAAAAAGCACAACCGAAGTTGTACTTAATAATCACATCAATGAGTTCGGAGTGATTAGATCGACCAGTCCTGTATTTCCCAGCCTTGTTCTTGGGCTAGAGTTTCCAAGCGATCATCCGGATTCACTGCAATCGCATGATCCGCATATTCCAGCAAGAAACGGTCATTAATCGAATCTGAATAGGCCCAAGACTCGGTTACATTGCGACCCTCCAGCCATTGTTCCAGACGCACCAGCTTGCCTTGCTGATAGCACGCTGTATTGATGACTTTACCAGTATATTTACCATCAATGACTTCAGCATTGGTGGCAATAATTTCAGTAATTCCGAATTCACGAAAAATGGGGGCGGTAATAAAGTCTGAAGTCGCGGTAATCCCCACTAAGGTATGCCCTGCTTCATGGTGGCGCCCAATGGCTTTAAAACCTTCAGGACGCATTTGTGGACGAATGACTTTTTGCATGAACAGTTGATGTAATTCAATCAAATAATCATTGTCATGTTTGGTTAGAAACTGGAACACAAATTCATTATAGGCATAAGGATCCAGCTCACCTTTTTTATAATCGTCATAGAACTTGTCATTCATGGCGCGATGCTGAACTGGATCGACCAGGCCCTCACTGACCAAAAACTCTCCCCAAGAATGATCCGAATCCGTGTTTAACAAGGTGTGATCGAGATCAAATAGCGCCAATTTCATGAAAATACTCGTTAAAACTGAAATTTAAGAAAAAAATTGTAAATCTATCTCCGCTAGTCGATAGAAATTCGTTAAGATCATAGCAATTTTAACATTTTTAAACTTTGCTTTTTTCGAGTTGGATAACGAAATAATGCTCCCCGATGGCAAAGGCATAAATTAAACAATTTTTAGGTAGCCAAATGATCGACTCTGAAGGTTTCCGACCGAATGTCGGGATCATTTTGGCAAACGATGCTGGACAAGTTTTATGGGCAAAACGCATTGGTCATAATGCATGGCAATTTCCACAAGGCGGGATCCAATATGGAGAAACCCCTGAGCAGGCACTCTATCGTGAGCTGAGAGAAGAAGTTGGCTTATTGCCCGAACACGTCCAGATAGTCGCGCAAACCAAAGGCTGGTTGCGCTATCGTTTGCCGCATCGATACATTCGTACGGACTCTGATCCGGTCTGTATCGGTCAAAAACAAAAGTGGTTTTTACTCAAACTCACGGCCCCCGTTCAGCATATTCAATTGAATCTGTCTGATCCGCCCGAATTTGATCAATGGCAATGGGTCAGTTATTGGTACCCACTCGGTCAAGTCGTGAATTTCAAACGTGATGTTTACCGCAAAGCCTTGGTGGAGTTGTGTCAGCAACTGCCCCAGCAAAAACCTTAAAAAATCGCATAAATAATGCAGATTTTTTACGCGGCTATTGTTATAAATAAACTTCATTACTGAAATTCTGAATAGACGGAGCAGACCTTATGTCGAATATGCAACTGGACACCTTGAGACGTATTGTTCAGGAGATCAATGCGTCCACCAGTTTGCATGAATCACTCGACATTATGGTCAAGCATGTGGCCGAGGCCATGCAGGTTGATGTCTGCTCGATCTACCTCCTCGATGAACGCAATCAGCGTTATCTGCTCATGGCGTCTAAAGGCCTGAATGCAGAATCTGTCGGCCATGTGTCTTTGCAGACCGGCGAAGGTCTGGTGGGCCTGGTTGGACAGCGTGAGGAAATTGTCAATCTGGACAATGCCCCTAAACACGAGCGCTTCCTGTTTTTACCTGAAACCGGTGAGGAAATTTATAACTCCTTCCTCGGTGTGCCAGTGATGTATCGCCGTAAGGTGATGGGTGTGCTGGTGGTTCAGAACAAAGAATCACAGGACTTTTCTGAAGCTGCTGAATCCTTTCTGGTGACACTCTGTGCGCAGCTTTCTGGCGTCATCGCCCATGCCCATGCCGTCGGCAATATCGATGTATTCCGTAAGCCAAGCAACCTGCCCGCCTATAAAACCTTTCAGGGAGTTTCTGGCTCCGGTGGTATTGCCTTAGGTCGTGCAGTGATTCTCTATCCGCCAGCAGATCTTGCCGCAGTCCCTGACCGTGAAGCGGATGACATTAGCGAAGAACTGGAGCTATTAGATAACGCCCTGAATTCAGTCCGCGAAGAAATTCAGTCGCTAGATGACAAAATGCAGGATGCGTTGATGGCCGAGGAACGCGCACTGTTTAGCGTGTTTTTGCGTATGCTGGATGAAAATGCCCTGCCTTCAGAAATCAAGGCCTTTATTCGTGAAGGTCACTGGGCACAAGGCGCCGTGCGAATTGTCATTGACAATCATGTGGCACAATTTTCCCAGATGGAAGATGATTATTTACGTGAGCGAGTGGCGGACTTAAAAGATCTGGGTCGCCGCATTCTGGCACGTTTACAGGAAGCCGATGCCAGTCACCGTGAATTGACCGATGAAAGTATTCTGATTGGTGAGGAAATATCGACGGCTGCACTGGTTGAACTGCCCGTGGATAAAATTGCCGCGATTGTCACTACCGAAGGCGCCATGAACTCGCATATGGTGATCGTGGCGCGTGCCCTTGGCATTCCCACCGTAGTCGGTGTAACCGAACTGCCAATCAATACCCTCGATGATGTGGAGATGATTGTCGATGCGCATCAGGGTCGGGTCTTTATTAATCCGCCACGTCGCCTGCGCAGTCGCTATAAAGAAATTCAAAAAGAAGAAGAACAGATTGCCAAAGATTTGCGTCAGTACGAAACCAAAGATGCAATTACCCCGGATGGCATCGCCGTAAAACTGTACGTCAACACCGGCCTGATGATTGATGTGGTGCGTGGCGTGCAGCGCGGTGCCAAAGGTGTCGGTTTATACCGTTCTGAAATTCCGTTTATGCTGCGTGACCGCTTCCCGGGCGAGGAAGAACAACGTGCGATTTATCGTCAGCAACTCAGTCATTTTGCCAATAAACCGGTGGTGATGCGAACGCTGGACATTGGTGCAGACAAAGACCTGCCGTATTTCTCGATTGAAGAAGAAAATTCGGCACTCGGCTGGCGTGGCATTCGTTTTACCCTGGATCATCCGGAAATTTTTTCTTCACAGATTCGCGCCATGCTCAAAGCCAGTATCGGACTGAATAACCTGCATATTCTGCTGCCGATGGTGACCAGTGTCAGCGAGGTCGAGGAAGCGCTCTATCTGCTGGAACGTGATCATGCGGCGATTCAGGAAGAAGAACAGGTCAAGGTAAACAAGCCTAAACTCGGTATTATGGTGGAAGTTCCCAGCGTACTATATCAGATTGATGAATTTTCCGAACTGGTCGATTTCTTCTCGGTCGGCTCCAACGATCTGACCCAATATCTGTTGGCCGTCGACCGTAATAATCCACGGGTGGCCAATGTCTATTCACACCTGCACCCTGCAGTAATGCGTGCCTTGACCCGTCTGGTTCAGGACTGTCATCGCAATGAAAAACCGGTCAGTATCTGCGGTGAAATGGCGGGTGATCCACTGTCTGCCGTTTTACTCATGGCCATGGGCTTTAATACCCTGTCGATGAGTTCAAGTAATATTTTGCGGGTACGTAAAACCATTTGTCATGTTCCGATGAGTGATGCACAGGAATTGCTGCAACATGTGTTAAAAATGGACAATCCACTCATGGTAAAAAGCTGGCTAGAATATTATTTCAGAACCCATGGTTTAGGGGATATGGTGAAATCAGCATCACGTATGGTGAGTGCCTAATACGGGACTTTTTCCAGTCCCTCGACAGTGGTAGAGGTGGTTATGGAATTTCTGGTCATCCTGTTCATGATTGTTGCGGTGTTTTATGTGGTCATTCTTGCACCAGCTTTGGCTGCCCGCAAAGAAGCTCATAATTCCGGTTCATCTTATATACGCCCTGCCAGCAATCGAGCAACGAGCTATGCCGATCGGCCTAAAATGACTCCATTATTGGGCATTGAAATTTCGGCATCGCAACGGCGGCGTTTAGGCAGAGATGACCCCTCCGTCATTGCCGCCAGACTCTATCACCAGCAAAAAGATCAATTTGCCAGTTTTCAGCAGGCCAGACCACAGCCTCACTCCCCTCACCACAACGCGCCAGTGCAAAGCAGACTCAATAAATTCTTTAATGACTTAATTGCGGATGAATCGACAACGCCATCCCGGCATCCGAATCAATATTCGCAAACTCGTAATAACCGGCCTGTCGCCCCGCTCTCTCCAGTTAAAACCAATCCTAAACAGTCACCGCGTCGTCCCCAGCCACCTTACCGACCTTAAGCGGCCATTAAAAAAGGGCGATCTTCCATGGAATATCGCCCTTGTCTGTGCTTGCTGTAGCCACGTTTTGCATTTTTCTTTCGGTCTACAAAGACCTGGCTTTTGTTGACTTCATACATGTGTTTTGCCACAAAATTGTGGATTACCACCTGCTCGGCTGTTTTTTTCTTGGCCATCTTGCTCTCTATATGATTTGGAAGAAGGAGTGAAATAATTATAGGGCCGACTGACTAATTTTCAAGCATATCTGCCAATGCTTTTTTAAAAATAAAGTCCATTTAGCTAGGATTTTCTGTATGCAAAAATGGGAGCTATAGCCAGAAAACACCCTTATTTCATTCATTATTTTTATGGGTTTCTTCAGCCAAACAAAACTCAATTAAAAAACTATTTAAA
Organism: Acinetobacter lwoffii; assembly: GCF_029024105.1. NCBI lineage: Bacteria > Pseudomonadati > Pseudomonadota > Gammaproteobacteria > Moraxellales > Moraxellaceae > Acinetobacter > Acinetobacter lwoffii. The sequence continues at coordinate 2,802,445 of NZ_CP118963.1, forward strand.
GTAAATCAGTTATAAAATGTATTTTAAATAACACTTTTCACTTATTATTTTTATCCTTTGATAAAAACATATTATGGACTTAGATATTGTTATTTTCGTTTAATCCCATTCATTATTCGAGTTATTCAAAATATATAGAATTTGATATTGTCAGAGAGTGGAAAACCCGTTACTTTTTAAGAGTAACCATTTAATTTTCAATATTTTAAACTTTATTAACTTTAAAAATATTTTTTGAGTGATCTCACTCAATTATATCCTGAATTCCGTTTTGTGCTGTAACACCCTTTATTTAAAGATATTGTAAATATAGTGAAACCTGATCTGATTAGCATATATCTCAATATCTTATGAATACTAGATAAACGACACAAGATATTCAAAACTTGGAGAGGAAAGATGAGCCAAGATTTAAAAAAATGCCCTGTCACCCACCTGACCACTGAAGCTGGTGCACCTGTGGTCGACAACCAGAACAGTATGACGGCAGGTGCGCGTGGACCTTTACTTGCCCAGGATTTATGGCTGAATGAAAAACTGGCCAACTTTGTCCGTGAAGTGATTCCAGAGCGTCGTATGCATGCCAAAGGTTCAGGTGCTTTCGGTACCTTTACCGTGACCAATGATATTACGCAATATAGCCGCGCTAAAATTTTCTCTGAAGTCGGCAAAAAAACCGAAATGTTTGCGCGTTTCTCAACGGTGGCGGGTGAACGTGGTGCGGCCGATGCTGAACGTGATATTCGCGGTTTTGCACTGAAATTCTATACCGAAGAAGGCAACTGGGATCTGGTCGGCAATAACACCCCGGTATTTTTTCTGCGGGATGCCCGCAAGTTCCCTGACCTGAATAAAGCAGTCAAACGTGATCCGAAAACCAACAAGCGCAGTGCCACCAATAATTGGGATTTCTGGGCATTACTGCCTGAAGCCTTGCATCAAGTGACTATTGTCATGTCGGATCGTGGGATCCCGACCGGTTACCGTCATATGCATGGTTTTGGCAGCCATACTTTCAGCTTTATCAATGCCAAGAATGAACGCTTCTGGGTGAAATTCCATATGCGTACCCAGCAAGGTATTCAAAACCTGACCGATGCTGAAGCTGCAGACTTGATTGCCAAAGACCGTGAAAGCAGCCAGACCGACCTGTTTGATGCCATCGAACGTGGTGACTATCCAAAATGGAAAATGTACGTTCAGGTCATGCCAGAACTGGAAGCCGAAACAGTGACTTATCATCCATTTGACCTAACCAAAGTCTGGCCAAAGGGCGATTATCCACTGATTGAAGTCGGTGAATTCGAACTGAACCGCAATCCGGAAAACTATTTCCAGGATGTGGAACAGGCTGCCTTTGCACCAAGCAACCTTGTACCGGGCATCAGCTATTCACCAGACCGTATGTTACAGGCTCGTCTGGTGAACTATGCCGATGCAGCGCGTTACCGTGTTGGCGTGAATCATTCACAGGTTCCGGTCAATGCTGCACGTTGTCCTGTTCATTCGAACCGCCGTGATGGTCAAGGCCGCATGGATGGCAACTATGGTTCATTGCCACATTACGAGCCGAATAGTTTCAGCCAGTGGCAGGAACAGCCGGAATTCAGAGAACCGCCACTAAAAATTACCGGTGATGCCGATTTCTGGGATTTCCGTGAAGATGACAATGATTACTTCAGCCAACCCCGTGCCCTGTTCAATCTGATGAATGACCAGCAGAAACAGGCTCTGTTTAATAACACGGCCGGAGCAATGGGTGATGCACTAGATTTCATCAAATACCGTCACATCCGCAACTGTTATAGCTGTGATCCAGCCTACGGCGAAGGCGTAGCACAAGCCCTCGGCATGACCGTAGCAGATGCCCAAGCAGCACGTGAAAGCGATCCAGCCAAAGGTTTGCCTAGCTTTCTCTAAGCCAGTTTAGACATGTATAGAAACCACCTTCGGGTGGTTTTTTATTGCAGCATCAAGCACTATAGAAACAAGCTGGCACAAAAAGAAATACAATAATGCATCCGAATATTGAAGACATCATTCAACAACACGACATTGTTTTATTTGATGCTGTTTGCGTGATCTGCAATGGCTGGGCACGGTTTTTGATTAAATACGATAAAAAGATTCAGTTTAAACTGGTTTCCGCCCAATCGCCTTTAGGTACGGCACTGCTCGAACATTATCAGATGCAAACCGAGCATTACACCACCATGCTCGTCATTCAAGATGGCACTCTCTATACCGAATCGACTGCCTTGCTGAAGGTGCTGCAGCATCTCGGTTTTCCCTTTAATTTAATGAGCGCAGGTTATTTGGTTCCGCGCTTTATCCGCGACTTTCTATATCGTGTGGTTGCTTTAAATCGTTACAGGCTATTTGGTAAAACCGAGTATTGCCTGATTCCATCCAGCGAAAATAAACGCCATTTTCTGGAAGAAGCTGTCTGTACTGGCCATTCAACTCATTTAATAGGAAGTGCTTAAACAATAATCCGCTTGCCTTCCCGTATGCAATAAAACGGATTAATTAACTTGGAAGAATGCTTGATGATCTCATGCAACTCATGTTCCGGTGCATCCCGGTCTTCATCTGTGAGCTGAAAAGTACGGTAATGAATCGCCAGTGAGCATTTGGCCTGCAAGTCATGATGGGCATGAAAGGCATCTTCCGGATTCATATGGATCGCACGCATCAGTTCACGTGGCTCATACGCTCCTATCGGAAGTAAGGCAATTCGCGGTGCACCCAGACGTTTACGAATTTCTTTAAAATGTGAGGCGTAGCCACTATCTCCGGCAAAGAAACAATGTTCCTTGCCATATAATAAAGAAAAGCCTCCCCAAAGTGCACAGTTCTGATCGCGCATACCGCGCCCTGAGGCATGTTGAGCCGGCGTATACACAATCCGGATCTCTTCAAAAAAGGCATTTTCCCACCAGTCCATTTCATGCACGGTGTAATGTTCTGGCAAATACCAGGCATTACCCAGACCGGTATAAATCGGCATCTCAAAAGTGTTGTGCAGCCATTCCAGACTGGCCAGATCCATATGATCATAATGGTTATGGCTGAGTAGTACAGCATCAATCTGGGGTAACTCATCCAGAGCAATGCCAGCCGGAATGACCCGCTGCGGACCCGTGGAAGCCGAAGGACTGGCATATTCCGACCAGACCGGGTCGGTCAGGAAATTATAGGGGCCGATCTGTATTAATGTGGTGGCGTGACCAATAAACCAGACTTGCCAGTCATCCAGAGCTGCATCTGGACGCTGCTGTGGCAATGCGCGCGGACGAGAAAAAAACTCGGCACGCTCTTCGTCAAGATTGACATTCCAGGTCTTGGATTTTCGGGTAATGAGCCATTTGTATAAATCAAAGCGACCGCGCGATAGAGAAGCATGCTCAAGATTACGAAACTGTTTTCCGTCGAAATGATCTGAATGCAGATACTCAAACACTGGCTTAGACCAGAGATGTTTCCAACTGGATTCCGTGATTAACTGGAATTTTTTAGTTTTGAGAAGATCTTGCATAAACATCCACTATTTATTATTCGCTATATGCAAGACAACAACCTCTTGAAATGGTCAAGCGGTGCATCTTTTAATGAGCATACAAACTAAAAACAGGCACACTGCAACATAGTATGAAATCCGTCACAGAAAATCATGTATGTTTTTGTTATTTTTAGCAAAAAAAATGGCATTTCATCGGCCTTATGGCTGGCTGAAGTCTGGGATTATCTAGAAAAATATTGCTCTTGTCCTTCTGTCTAAAAATACAAAATGATACTCAATATTTATAAGCCCATGCTGACAAAAGCATGTCTGCCCATTGATGATTTTATGATGAAATTCGCCATACCTCAGTATCATCACATCAATTGTGCGAGAAAGGCAAGTTGAGATCAAAATACCAACCTCAAGCGTTTTTTAGATCTTTATACACGACCTTGAGTTCGTTCCAGCCATACGGCCTTGGTTTGGGGTTTCACAAATAAAGCAATAATTTCCGGGTGCAGCTGTTTAATCTGCGCTTCGATCCGGTTGACACAGGCTTCAATGTCATCAGAAGTTAAATCATCTTTAAATTCCAGACTCAATGATGCAATGACTTGCTGAGCGCCCATCTGCTCAGTCAATACCCCATTGGCACTGAAAACTGCCGCATCCTGTTGAGCAATGTTTAATACATCTTCACGCAGTTTTGGATCTGCCGTTTCACCCAGTAACAAACCTTTGGTTTCACGTGCCAGAAACCAGGCAGATACTGCCAGCACGATACCAATTAAAATCGATGCGGCACCGTCCAATTCAGGAATATTCAGTTGATGCGCCAGAAAAATACCAACCAGAGCAATCACCAAACCGACCAGGGCGGCAGTATCTTCAAATAACACGGTAAAGGTCGTTGGATCTTTACTGTGTCGAAATGCTTCAAAATATCCCAGATTTCCCTTTTGTTTACGAAAGGTTTTTAAAGCCACTGACCATGAAAATCCTTCAAAAAGAATCGCCAGACCCAGCACAATATAATTGATCAATGGATCCCGCATGACTTCAGGCTGAAGAATATGCTGTATCCCTTGATAGATGGACACGATCGCACCCAAGGCAAAAACCATCAATGCCACAATAAAAGCCCAAAAATACAGTTCACGCCCATAACCAAAAGGATGTTTGGCATTTGCCGGTTTTTCTGATTTTTTCATCCCATACAGCAGTAAAATTTCATTCAAGGTATCCACTACCGAATGAATTGCTTCACTGAACATGGCAGAGCTATTGGTTATATAGGACGCAACAAATTTAACCAGCGCAATCGCCAGATTACCAAATAGAGCTGCATAAACTACGATTTTATTGGATTCAGACATCCTGACACTGTCCTAAATAAGCTTGTGCAAGCTTGAATGATTTATGTATCAAAATCTTAATCATTTATTTTTGAAAGTTGTTTTACAAATTGTTGCTTAGTCGTGATCTCCCACGTTGTTGAATCACTTTACTCTCTACTCAAATAATAAAAGGGCTTTCGCCCTTTTGGTTTTTACAGTTTTAATGCTTGGAAAAATACTGTTCGCGCCACTCTTTCCAGAAATACATGATGATCCCGAACATCACCACAGCAATTCCCGCAAAAGCATGACTGCTGATAATTTCATGATTTAAGGTTGCTCCCAATACCAGAGCAATCACCGGCGTCATCACATTACTCAATGAGACAGTCGAAGCATTTAGACGGCGAATCAGCCAGAAATAACACAGCATTGCCACAATCGAGGACATGATCATGGTAAATACAAAACCAATCATTGCCTGTGTGCTAGGCAACTGAGTCGGCATATGTTGCCAGATAAAGGGTACCAAAATGACTGAACTCGCTGCGGAGACCAGCAATGAACCCGTCGCCTGCGACATCGGACTCAAGGGTGCACTGATCTGTTTAACCCAGAAGATCGAGCTGATGTAAGACACCATACTGATCAGCATTAACACCACACCCCAAGGATTAATTTTGCTGTCTGCCGAGTCGGCGAAAACAAAACACAAACCGGCGACGGCCACTGCCATGCCGAGCCATTGCAGCCAGATCAACTTATGGGTTTTTAAAATCACATGACCGATTAAACCGGCGATCAGCGGTGAAAAACCAAAAATCAGTGCCATCAATCCTGAGGTCAGATAATTGGCCGCCAGATAAATAAACAGCTGCGCGCCGATTAAATTCAAACTGCCTGCCAGATAACTTTTCATTGAAGTGCGGTCAAAAGGCAGCGGGTCGCGCATGATTTTCAACAGGAACAACGCAATAATCGAGGCACCAAAATAGCGAATGATCAGCACCCACATCGGGTGAATCTCGGCCACGCTCCAGACAATCGCCAGTGGCGTTGTCGCCCAGATCAGCACCAATAAAGCGTAAATACTTGCCGTGACCGGCAATGAAGATGAAGAACTCATAAGTCTCCTAAACGAGGCCAAGAAGTTCTGGATCAGCAACTTCAAAAATAGCGTATAGCGAATTCATGCTGAGATGAAGTTTTAATTTTTGATAAATTCATCAAGTTTCGTGCATAAAAAACAGACCTATGCAAAACATAGGTCTGTCCAAAGATATCTCAATACAACTTAAGCAATTTTGCGTAAGTCTTGCGCGATATCCAAATGTTTTTCAACATCAAACGCCGTATTTTTGCTGATCATTTTTTTCAAATGACGCATTTCTTTGGCTGCATTCACGGTAATCCCGCCAACGATCTGACCATCTGTCACACCATACATCACGAATGAATTGTCTGCACCTTTGGCTGCATCCATTTCACCACGGATATGCCATTCAGCTGCGGCCATATCGCCGACAAACTGGAAGTTTATATTCAGCTGATCCGTCCAGAACCAGGCCGGATTGGCTTTCGGATGTTCCACACCCATCACGTGACGCGCAAAGATGCCTGCCTGAAGGTTGGCATTTTCCCAAGTTTCAACGCGGCGGTGATTGCCACAGTCACGTAACTGAGTCGCAACATCACCCGCTGCATAAATGTCAGCATTCGAGGTTTGGCAGTGTTCATTGACTTTGATCGCAACATCAACATCCAGACCTGCATCTAGCGCAAGCTGTGCATTTGGCACGATTCCGATTCCGTAAACTACAGCATCAGCACGCAGTTCTTCACCGCCTTCCAGCGTTACCACGACTTCTTCACCATCTAAACGGCAATCTGCAATCTTGGTTTCAAGACGCACATCGACCTGGTTTTGACGATGCTGTTCCAGCAGGAATTCGCTCAGGATTTGTGGCGAACAACGACCCATGACCATCGGACCCATTTCGATCACAGTGACCTGACAGTCTTTGTAACGTGCTGAAGATGCCAGCTCAAGACCAATCACGCCACCACCAATCAGGATGATACGGCGACCGGCTTGAAGCACAGGCACCAGCGCTTGTGAATCTTCCAGGTTACGCAGGGTATAAACGTGTTTGCCCAAAGCATCGAAATTAGGCAAACGGCGCGCGGCGCCACCTGTTGCAAGCAAGAGTTTGTCGTAAGCAACAACATCACCGTTCAGGAGTTCAACCGTTTTCGCTTCGGCATTGATTTTCATCACGCCATTACCGCGAATTGTTTCCACCCCTAAATCTGCCAGTTTCTGTTCTGACAGGATTTCGATCTTGGTGTCTTCAGGTTTTAGAATTACATCTTTAGACAATGGTGGACGCTCATAAGGAAGATGGCTTTCATCACCAATCAAGGTAATTTTGCCTTCATACTTGTTGCCACGAAGTTCTAAAATTGCACTCGCACCTGCCTGGCCGGCACCCACAATCACGATGTTGTTTACATTGCTCATTTTATTAACCTTTTAACTCTGCAGATACGATACCGAAGCCGGCAATCCATTCGCTGATGTCTTCATAGCAATGCGTGGTCATTTCATACTCACCCATTTCGCTTAAGGCAGCGAAGGCAGCCATCCAAGAACGGACTTCCTGACCACCACGACCACCATCATGGCGGATTTCAGCTTCAGTCATCGCTTCTAATGTTGCAAAATCAGCATGCTTGAAGGTTTCTAGCAGGGCAATATCCCATTCAGCATTCAAAGGCATGGCAACTGACGTATCTCCTGCTGCCAGCTTTTGACCCACTGCAATAATCTTGGATTGACGTGCATGACGTGCTTCAGGCGTTGGATAACGGCCTGCAATCAGGAACTCTTCCACTTCAGGGGGTACAGCACCCATTTGTGGTGTTGGTGGATCATGTGACAGACCACCCGTACCTAAAACAAGCACACGCTCATTTTCAAGGTTTAAAGACTTGATATATTGACCCACAGCACGGCCCAAAGCGATGGTACGCTGGGTGGTTGGCATCGGTGCTGCAGCGCCATTAATAAAAATTGGAATCGTTGGATAACGGTCAAGTTTGCCTTCACACAGGAAATGTAAGGGCTGAGTCACGCCATGGTCGGCCTGCATACGGTAGGAGTAGGCAACATCCACACCTTCATCCAGTACACGTCGAACCAGATCTAATGCCTTGTCTTCAGGTACATCAATATGGTCATTGTCCTTGCCATAATCCCAGTCACCTGCGGCTTTGGCACGAATACCCACGCAGAAACTTGGCATCAGGTCATAGAAGAAACCATTAAAATGGTCAGGACCAAAAGTGATGATCAGGGTTGGGTCGTAAGCTTTTACTTCAGCAGAGAGTTTTTCAAAAGCAGCACGAACTTTTTGCTCTTTTGATTGATCTTGAGGTGAAGCAAGTTCCATTAAAGGACTGTGCGATGCACAAATAAGTTTAACGGCCATGAGAGACTCCTAGAAGGAAAGCAGCCCTGAGAGAAGAGGCTGCCGGTAAGTCCATTTGAATGAGACTAGATGTTTATTCGTCAAAGAAACCTGCACGTGGCTGACGTAGGCCACGAATACCCAAACCGCATTCTGCATTGATCAGAACACCAGTCAGAGGACGGTTATTTTGACGAGATGCCAACAGCACGTATGAACCGGTCATATCTTCCGGTTCAGGCAAGAAATTCAGTGGCATGCCACGTGCAATTTTCTCAGGATCACGTGCATCGAGCAGGCCCACATTTTCCTGACCGAGCGATGCCGCGCCTTTGATATTCACATTCATACCTGACGGTGCAACAGCGTTCACTCGTACTTTAGGCGCAAGCTCGTAAGCCAGTTCTTTCATAATCCCGACACCTGCATGCTTAGATGCAGTATATACAGGGCCTCCGCCAGCGGAGTACAGTGCCGAATTAGACAAAGTAAATATGATAGAACCTTCAGAAGCGATCAATGCATCCAGTGCAGCCTTCGCACCGAGGATCAGAGATTTGGTATTAATGCCCATAATCTCGTCAAAGGCTTTTTCCAGCTGCTCACCAGAGGTATTGACGATATCGGCATAGTGATCCCAAATACCGGCATTACCAACGAAACAATCGAGTTTACCGAAACGTTCCACAGTGGCTTGAACTGCACGAACGTTATCTGCATAGCTGGCTACATCACCTTCGATCGCAAGAACTTTTCCACCGAAGTGTTCATTTAATGCATCTACTTTAGCTTTTGAACGTTGAAGAACCGCAACTTGTGCACCTTCCTCAATAAAACGCTCGACCAAAGCCCAGCCTAAGCCTGAACCACCACCAGTAATAAGTGCAACTTCGCCCTGTAGCCAACCCATGCTTACTCTCCTGCCATCTCTACAAACAATTGACCATCTTCAACAATCACTGGGAATGTTTTGATTGGATCAGTTGCAGGTAGACACAATGCTTCACCTGTTTTTAAACAGAAACGTGCTGAATGCAATGGACATTCCACAGTACCGTCATCTTCAAGATAACCTTCAGACATAGAAGCATTACCATGACTGCATTTATCGTTCATAGCGAAGAATTCACCGCCATTGTTAAATACAGCCAGCGCTTCGATACCGTTTACGCCACAATCTACTTTTAACGCTTCGCCTTCGTCTAATTCGTCAACTTGGCAAACAAAAATCTTATTCATTAGAAGAACACACTCAAGTTATGTGAGCTATATGTCGCTTGATCAAGCGTGATCTTACGGTTGAAGATCTGGAAGCCGAGGCCACCTTCAACTTTACGGATCTTGTCATGGCGTTTACCGCAGTAAATGACAATGTCTTTCTCTTTTTGCGTACGATATAGCAAATAGGTTACGTACACGTCGTATTCGCCTTCAACTTCAGTTGGCTCTACGATCACGTTGCTCACCATGTGGGTGGTACGTGACGGAGGCTCTTCAGCCCAAGCCATACCGGTTTCCAGACGCGCTACACGACGCTCTAAAAGGTCTTTTGAATCGTTGAACACCCAAGTGGTAGGTGGTTCAACTGAACGACGACGGTCACGGGTTTGTGCGTTTGGTGTGGTACGTAGCGTGTAAGAAATATCTTCAGCTAACGTATCCAACCATTCGCGGAATTTCCAATCGTCTAGCAATTTTGCTTCGCGATACAGGAACTGACTAATTTGGTGATGAAGTTCTAAGCTGATTTGACTCATTTCATAAGCTCCTTCTCATATTCGTCAGCTGCTTTTTCCACGTCTTCCCATTTTTCATGGATCAATAAATCTGCCCAGCGGCGGTACATACCACGTGCTGCAGTTTCAGAGAAAATGTAGTTGGTGATACCCGGGATACCATCTTCACGTACTTTTTCGTTGCCTTTACCCATTTCCATAATGAGTTTATTTTGACGCGCTTTGTAACCACGTAAAACTTTTTGAATTTCAATCCAGTTCTCAGAGTCATCTTGCTCGAGGAAACCGGCTGGACCAAAGGCACGCGTTGCAGAACGTTCAAATGCTTCTTTCACTTCTTGAGATGCTTCAGCATCCGCAATACAGAATGCCCATACTTCGGTTTTGTTTGGACCACGTGGATGCCATACGCGAAGTGTTGCAGTACCGTTCAACCAAGACAAAGTTGGGAACATGGTGTTGTGACCTGCAAGACGCAGTGCACGAGTCTCGCCTAGGCGCTCTTTAACTTCGTCGTAAGTTTCACGGAAGTAGTTGGCAACTTCACCGTCAACCCATACGTTTGCGTCTGGTTTCTCTGTGAAGAAGAAGCCTGAACCATGACCACGTGAACCGTACTGGATCGCGTCTTTGGCAGTTTCCCAAACTGGACGAGCCGTTTGTGCAGCACCTAATTTCTTAGAAGATTCGTCGTCTGGTTTCGCGCCCAATACTTGGATCGCAGAAGCGTGAGAGAACAAGGCGTGGTATTGGTCAGATGCGAACTGTTCAGCCGCAAATTTCCAGTTACACTCGATTTCCCACTTGTGGACACCACCGATAATTTCTGTACCACCTGGACGACGGTCAACAACGCCATCTAAGTACCAAGCGATATCGCCCATGTATTCTTCAAGATCAGGTGTGGTTTCATCCCAACAAGCGAATACCAAGCCTTTGTAAGACTTCACACGATTCACTTCAACCAGACCCCATTGCTCTTTACATGCACCATGTGGGTAAGCACGATCTTCAAGCGGGATATCTTTTAAAGAACCGTCAATGCCGTATGACCAGCCGTGGTACGGGCAAGTAAATGCACGGGTATTACCACAGTCAGCGAAGCTTACACGCATAGAACGGTGACGGCACTGGTTTAAAAATGCTTTGATTGAGCCATCTTTTTGACGTGCCACAATGATTGGATCTTCGCCCATGTAGGTGTTGAAGAAATCACCAGCCTTAGGAATTTGGCTTTCATGGCAAAGGAATAACCAAGTACGACCGAAAACACGTTCGAGTTCTAATTCGTAAATGTCAGGATCTGTATAAATAGATGGCGTAATACGTCCATTTTGTGCATCGACTAAAGCATCGATTTCGCGCACATCAATTTTTCCACTCATGAAAAGCTCTCCTGTGACCTATCTTTGGCACAAAGTAATAGACTCAACTTTTCAACGATGATGGATTTGACAGCGTTTTTCGGGAAATATTTTTTTTGTTTCAATTAAGAGCTTAAAGCAATTATTAAGCACGTGAATTTTTATATTAAAACATCTATTAATTCCGCCAGAGCATTTAGTTTATGAATGGGAAAATAATCTTCACGACATAGTTGTTTATAGATTATACTTTGAGGAAATTATAGTAAGACATTTTTTGGATTACTCTTTGGGTTGATGACATGGAATTACGACACCTTCGCTACTTTATCACCGTTGCTGAAGAGCTCAATTTTAGTAAGGCAGCACTTAAACTTTATACGGCTCAACCCTCACTTAGCCAGCAAATCAAAGACCTGGAAGAAGATGTCGGGGTAAAGCTACTCAACCGAACCAAACGTAAAGTAGAGCTGACCGAAGAAGGCGCCGTATTCCTGGAACAGGCTCGTCTCACCCTGGCACAGGCGGACAAAGCCGTTGCCATGGCACGTCAGGTGTCACAGGCCAAGCAGCAAATGCTCCGCATCGGTTTTGTACCGGTGGCCGAGATGAAAATCTTCCCGTATATCTTGCCAAATCTACGTGTACAGAACTCGGATTTAAAAATTGAACTGCTCAGCCTGAACAACAATGAGCAAATGCGTTTGTTAAAAAAAGGTGATCTAGATCTGACATTTACCCGTCATAATTTCAATAGTGATGAAATTGAAAGCCAGTTCGTGATTCGTGAACCGCTGATTTTTCTCCTGCCTAAAGATCATCCCTTAGCAAAATACGAAAGAATTCCTGTTAAAGCATTGAATGGTATTGATTTTATTATTCCATCAGCAGAGCAGTCCTTGACCCTGAACCAGGCTATTCTGGACTTTGCCAAAGCCAACGGCATTGAACTCAATATCGTGCAAAAGGCCGATAATATTTTATTTAATATCAACTCGATCGGAATGGGCCTAGGCTGTACCATTTTGCCTGGCTATATTGCACCACTAACCATGGATAATACCGTGATTCGTCCGCTGGACGTGGAGTTGCCCTATTTAGACCTGTATGTCAGCTACCATAAAAACAACAAATCCTATGTCGTGAGCAAATTTCTTGAGCTTTTGACCCGTGTGTTCTATCTGGATATTAACCGTAGCGAACAAAATTAATCCTATTTCTTCCCTGCATTAGGCATATGCCATTCAACTTATGATAGGCATGTGCTTTTTTTGTTTTATTATTTTATGCTTAAGAATCCATTTTTAATTCTATTTTATAATAAAGAATCTATTTCTGGCGCTTAAATTTTTCACTTGCCCTTGACCCAAATTGTGTATTTTTAGCTCTAAATGTACTGCATTTACCACTTAAGTCTAATAAAGTTTCATTCGGATTTTTCTCAGTTTAAATAGCTCAAGCCTATAAAAATTATTAGATTTTTATATTTATTCAAATAAATGAGAATCAAACTCACTTAGGTGCGCTACCTTAAATATTTCCGATATAAAAAAGGATGACCAAAGCCATCCTTTTTTAAAACTGTATCAAACTTATTTTACGCCATGAACAGCCAGGTAGTTTTTGATCACAGTGTTGAACTCATCTGCTTTTTCAACTTGAGACCAGTGACCGCATTGGCTGAAGATATGTGCATCAGCATTTGGCACGATGTTCAGGATGTCCCAAGTACGAGAAACCGGAATCACCACGTCTTGCGTACCATGAATCAATAGTACAGGCACAGTAATGTCTTTCATTTTTTCGAAGTCTAATGGGAATTCGAAACGGTCACGGTCACGTGCGCCAACCACATCCATTAAACGATTTGATGCATAGTCATTTGCAGCAGAAGCAAAACGTACTTTTACCAGTTCATCAGTAATCAGGTCTTTGTTTACGACAAACATAGAAAGGGTTTTCTTGATTCCTTCTTCTGTAAGAACTGGGTTTGCGTGAGCTTTAAGTGCAGCTGTCTGTTTCGCACCGCCCGTACCCATAGACACGATACCCAAAATACGATCTGGATAATCCAATGCCATCTGGAATGCTAACCAGCCACCCAGAGAGTTACCGACCAACCAGGTTTTTTCGATACCCAAAGCGTCTAGCGTACGGATCGCATGATCTACCCAGGCACGGATACCATATTCAGTACCCGGTGCAACTACAGTCTGGCCATAACCAATGGTATCAATCGCGATACAACGCGCCTGCTCACCAATTTGTGGCAGGTTTAACCACCAGTTTGCCGCAGCCGATACACCCGTACCTGAACCGTGTAAAAATAGAATAGGCGTACCTTCACCAATTTCGTGGTAATGGGTCAACTCGCCTTCAGCGGTTTCAATCCATTTATCTTCTAAGCCAAAGAATGGATCTGTTTGATAGTCAGGGATTTGAACAGTGCTCATATTGCTTCCTCTTACAGTCTTTCGCTTGCGTGTCCCTCTATTTTCAAGAATTCGACGTCAAGTTGACTCATTAAAATGACTTGTGTACACCCTTATATTAACCGCTCAGCCGCAGCAAACTGATACAAAATTACGATTGCACCCTACAAAATAGATATAATTTAAGTATTTGTTTTATATATCAATTTAAAATAAAACCCTACTCAATCTAAGCCTTTAATGCAACAATGGAACGCTTAAACCAAAAAGCAGCCAGAAGACTGACTGCTTTTAAAATATACGGGTATTAGAATTTATGGGTATAAGTGGTGGCGACACGGTATTCTTGCAGGTCTGGTTTTGCTGGATTGGCAAAATTCACATCAATATACATCGCCTGTACACCCAAACCTTTTAATTTACCTTCTGGCACAGTGTAGTTCACGATGGCATTCACTTCATCCGTATTGAAGTTCTGACCTTGATACGCCCCAGTACCTTTCTGATCATAACCTTTGAAATATACTGCTGTTGCGTTTAGGCCTTTTGCACCCATTTCAGAGAAGTCATAGCCATAAGAAACACTCCATGACTTTTCTTCTGGTGCGGTAAAGGTCGCTACCCCCCAGTTCGCCAGATAAGGCTGTGGCACCCAGCCACCCAATGTCGGGAATGCACTATCACCAAACATTTGCTGGTAACCCACACCTACGCTATGTGCACCATGATTCACTTTTGCAGCGACAGATAATGCCTGGTTATCGATCTCACCATACAGCTTGTCACCTGACTCCGAGTTATCGAAGTAACGAATGTGGCTATCTAATTTGGTTTTTTCACCGAGCGCAGTTTTGTAATTTACCCCCAGATAATGCTGTTGGTAAATGTCTTGAACATCGGCATACCAGTAGCTCGCCCCTACTTCTTTAGTAAGCTGGTGGTCTACACCCGCAATCCACATGCCATCAGCTTCAGCACCCGTATCATAGAAACTTGGTGGAGCAAATTTAGTTAAGTCACGGAACTGGTTGTCATAACGGTTGTTAATACCATCAATATACGCCAGAGTTAACTTGGTATCCTTAAGGTCTTTAGACTCTAACCAAGCGCCACTATAAGTCGTTAATAACTGACGGGATGGATCGAATACCAAGACTGGAGATACCGGCAATAACTCACCGACTTTCAGCTCAGTTTGTGAAACTTTGGCTTTTAAGGTCGCGCCGACTTTACCGAAATGATCTTTTGATTCTTTGCCATCGTGCGGTAAAACCCAGTCCGGATTTTTATCATGGCCGTTGAGTTTGACTGCATGTTGCACCAGTACATCAGCACCAACCTGCACACCACCACCGATATCGTGATAACCGGACTTGGCATCCAGAGTCACCCCTTGTGACCAAGAACCCCAGTTACGTGATGAATAGTCATCTTGATACTGACGGTCTAGATAAAAGTTTTTAAATTTGAGTTGAACATTGCTGTCGTCAATAAAGTCTGCATTCGTTGCAGTTGTCCCTAAAGTTGCTGTCGCAGCAAGCATTGCAATCCATAAATTGTGACGACGCATGATGAGTTCCCCCATTCAGCTGATAAAATCCATGCAGCCATCATGCGCAAGTCGGTTTAAATAAAAAATCCGACCACAGTATTAAACTTTTGCTCTTTTAGCTCTGCATATTCCGGGCCCAGATTTAAGCACTCAATCTCTTAGATTTTAAACCGATTAATGAAAATAAAAATTTGACCAGATATTTAATTCAAATTTCTGTTTCCTTTATTAATAAGCGCAATTTTTTTAAAAACTTTAAGATAATATTTTTTATTTATCGTTTTTATGTTTAAGGAAAAAATTAAACTGAAATAATCTTCACATAGCACTATAACTAAAATATCTGAGATCAGAGTTTTAATATATTATTAAATCTACTTCATAATAAAAAAGCATCCAAATCGGATGCTTTTTTATTAGCCTTATTTTAATACGAATGCATTAAAAATTAAGCTTGTAACTCGCGCGCTTTAGACATGGTTAATGCCAGGTCTTCAATCATGTCTTCCTGACCACCTACCGTACCACGGCGACCCAGTTCCATCAGGATTTCACGTGCAGATACGCCATATTTCGCTTCAGCGCGTTTAGCAAACAACAGGAATGACGAGTAAACACCCGCATAACCTAAAGTAGCCGCATCACGGTCTGCACGAATTGGGTTGTGCATCATTGGAATCACTAGATCTTCAGCAACATCTTGTACTTTGAACAAGTCAACGCCAGTGTCCATACCCATACGGTTTGCCACAGCGATAAACAGTTCAAGTGGTGTGTTACCCGCACCAGCACCTAAACCTGCAGATGCCAAGTCAACACGTACCGCACCTGCTTGAACTGCAGCAACAGTATTCGATACACCCATCCCTAAGTTGTGGTGACCGTGGAAACCTAGCTCAATGCTTGAATCCAAGTGTTGACGTAAATGACCCACACGGTCGATCACGTCTTGAGGAAGCATATAACCTGCAGAGTCTGTTACGTAAATACAGTTTGCACCGTAAGACACCATCTTGTTTGCTTCTTCAAGCAGTTTTTCAGGCGTCGCCATATGCGCCAGCATTAAGAAACCGACGGTGTCCATTTCTAGTTTACGTGCAGCGGTGATGTGCTGTTCAGAACAATCCGCTTCAGTACAATGCGTCGCCACACGAATGGTAGAAACACCAATTTCATGTGCCATTTTCAAATGGTCAACTGTACCGATACCAGGGAGAAGTAATGCAGATATTTTTGCATTCTTCATACGTGGCACAACAGCAGATAAATATTCTTCATCCGTTGCAGCAGCAAAACCGTAGTTCACTGATGAACCACCCAGGCCGTCACCATGCGTTACTTCAATTAAAGGTACGCCAGCATCATCAAGTGCGGTTGAAATTGCAATCATTTGCTCAACAGTCGTTTGATGGCGCTGCGGGTGCATACCATCACGCAAAGTCATATCATGAACAATAATCTTAGACATTTTGGTATTCCTTTAAGCTTCAGCGGTGTTGAACACGTGTTCTGCGAACATTTCTGCAGTACGTGCAGCTGCTGCAGTCATAATATCAAGGTTGCCTGCGTATTTCGGCAGGAAGTCACCCAGACCTTCAACTTCCAAGTAAATTGATACGCGGTTGCCATCAAATACCGGACCATTTACCAGCTTGTAACCTGGTACGTATTTTTGAACTTCCTTGATCATGGCATGTACAGATTCAGTAATCGCTGCCTGATCCGGCTCACCTTCAACCAAGCAATGTACTGTGTCACGCATCATTAAAGGTGGCTCAGCCGGATTAATGATAATGATCGCTTTACCTTGTTTCGCGCCGCCGACTTTCTCGATTGCACCCGCAGTGGTACGTGTGAATTCATCAATGTTTTTACGCGTTCCCGGACCAACCGACTTAGTCGATACAGTTGCAATGATTTCGCCGTATTCAACAGGTTGAACGCGAGAAACCGCAGCCACCATCGGAATCGTTGCCTGACCGCCACATGTCACCATGTTCACGTTTGGTACTTCGCCCGCTTGTAGCAATGCTTCAAGGTTGACTGGTGGTACACAAAATGGACCAATCGCAGCAGGCGTTAAGTCGATCATCAACACGCCAAGTTCATTCAGCTTGCGGCTGTTTTCAGCATGGACATAGGCAGAAGTTGCATCGAATGCAATTTTGATGTCATCAGCAATCACATGAGGAAGCAGACCATCGACACCTTCAGCTGTGGTTTTTAAACCCATTTTCGCAGCACGCGCCAAACCTTCAGAAGTCGGGTCAATCCCCACCATCCAAACAGGCTCTAACCATTCGCTACGTTGTAATTTATAAAGCAAATCAGTACCAATATTCCCTGGACCGATCATTGCACATTTAATCTTTTTCATGAATGTACTCTCTTGGAATCTTGATTATTCAGCAGCGAATGCAGCGGTTACTGAACCGAAGCCTTCAATTTCAACCTTGAATTCATCACCTGGTTGCGCCACAACCATTGGACCTAAAGCACCCGTCAAGATGATGTCGCCTTTTAAAAGCGGACGGCCACGACGCACCATTTCATCTGCAAGCCAAACAGCAGCATTCAATGGGTTTGCAAGACATGCTTTACCCACGCCTTGAGAAACGACTTCCTCACCGCGCGTCATCACCATCTTGCAGTTCACAAGATCAAGTTTTTCTAACTTAACCGGCTGAGAACCCAAGACAAATGCAGCAGAAGATGCGTTATCCGCCACAGTATCAATCAGGCTAATTTTCCAGTTTTCGATACGGCTATCGACCACTTCAATTGCAGGCAGTGCATAATCAGTTGCGCTGATAATGTCTGCATACGTGTGTTTTTCTTTGGTTAAATCCTGGTTAATCACCAATGCGATTTCTGCTTCAACTTTCGGCTGAATCAGAAGGCCGGCTGGAATTGCTTCACCATCGCCATAAGCCATATCGGCAAATAACATACCGAAATCCGGCTGATCTACACCCAGTTGCGCTTGAACGACTTTAGACGTCAAACCGATTTTACGACCCACCAGACGGCGACCTTCAGACAAAGCACGCTCGGTATTCACTTCCTGAACGGCATAGGCGATATCTACGTCAGCACTTTCACCGCCAAGTTCCGGGCGAATCGGTGCAATCGCAGTTTGTGATAATTCAGCGCTACGAAGTGCTTGTGCAACTGATTCAACAACAGCAGAATTCGACATCAATGTTTCCTTAAACTGCAAAAATTAGGCTTATGCCGGGATCTAAGAGGGACAGAAAATAGGGACATGATCAGGCTGATCATCCGCATGGACTGCCTTTCTCAGAGCGAGCATAGGAATAAACAGTTTTAGGATGGGAAAAATCCGGCGTTTGTGCCAATAGTTATTTTATTTTTTGCTATAGCTATTATCTATAAGAATAATTTATAAAAAACGAAATAAAACAAAATCTTATTATTTAAAACACATCTCTATTTAGCAAAATAACTGCCGTAATATGACCGAATAAAATCAGTACAATTACGACTTTAGACTAAAAGATAAGAACCAGCGCTTAAATCTGCCGCATTCCCCAGCCAATTTAAACCGGGGAAATACATTCCTTGCACTGCAACCAAGATACTGGATTAAACTGCTGGTTTCCATTGGACTTTAGCCAACAATGCACTATGCAAAGCAGCCACATCATCCACGATACAGACTGGATTAAATTGAGCCAAAAGTTCAGGCGCATGTACGCCATAACTTACGCCAACACTTGGCATGGCAATATTTTGCGCCATTTCCAGATCATAAGACGTATCACCGACCATGATGGCATGTTCAGCCTGCACACCGGTTTCCGCCAGAATTTCTTCTAACATTAATGGATGAGGTTTAGAATGGGTTTCGCTGGCTGCGCGCGTAGTCACAAACAGCTCCTCACTGTTCGTCTGTTTCAATACACGATCCAGACCTTTACGACTTTTACCTGTAGCAACAGCCAGCTTTACGCCTTGCTGCTGTAAATCTGCGAGCATGTGCGCTACGCCTTCAAACCAGGAATCTCCTGACGAGTTGGCAACATAATGGTCGGAATAAGCCTGCAAAATATCCGTATGTAATTCTGGTACTGCCGGGAATAAACGCTGCGCGACTTCAGGCAAACCTAGGCCAATAATGCTTTTGGCATCTGCATTCGTTAAAGGCTGCTGAAATTGCTGTGCGGCAAACTGCAAACTCGCCACGATTTGACCAACTGAATCAAATAAAGTGCCATCCCAATCAAAAATGACCAATTTTGCAGGTGAGTTCATATAAGGTTTCCTAGATTTGATTCAGTCTTGACGTCCTCTCCTACAAGGAGAGAGATTTTTTCATTCTTAAGCCAATGACTTTATTAAAAGAACCAATAAAGTCGAATTATCAATGAAGTTTTAACTCAACATTGCTCTTTAATAAGTAACGTTCCATCTCCTGAACGAGTTTAAAGCACTGCTTTAAAAGACGTGCAAGAAGGAGACTTGCGCAGCAGTGCTGCTCAGGGAGAGGATTCTTTCGAAATTTAATCTCCCCTCTTGCGGAACAATGTTCTTCATCTTTAAGAAATAGGGGAATTCCCTCCTTTTTCAAAGGAGGGTGAGGGTGGATTAAATTTATTAAAAGAAAAAATAAGTCCTTATTGGGCAGCCGGTTTATCCGCTTTCTGCGCTCTTAACTGCGCCACCAGACTCTGCATATCTTCTGGCAATGGTGCTTCAATTGCTGGATAGCCCGGAATGTCCAGACGCATTGCATGTAAACACAAACGGCGTGGTTTTGGCCCACGATATTCTGTTTCATGACCATACTTTTCATCGCCTACTAGCGGATGACCAATACTCAAACCATGAACACGAATCTGATGGGTACGACCAGAAAGCGGAGATGCATACACCAGTGTGGCATGCATAAAACGTTCCTGCACATTCCACTGGGTTTTAGACTCTTTACCTTCTTTCGGGGACACGCAGACACGACGTTCACCATTGGCCAGCTCGTAACGATGTAAAGGTGCATCAATCAGCTGTTTATCCAGACTGACCTGCCCTTTTACTACAGCGGCATAGGTTTTTTTGATTTTATGTTCACGCAACATATCTTGTAATGTTTTCAACACGCTACGCTTTTTGGAAATCATCACCAGACCGGAAGTATCACGGTCAATCCGGTGAATCAGTTCCAGATACTTTTTACCGGTTGCTGCACGTAAGCCTTCAATCAGACCATAGGCCACACCGCTACCGCCATGCACGGCAATCCCGGATGGCTTATTCACGACCATCAGACCTTCATCTTCATAAATCACACGGGCCAATAAGCCTTGTGCCACTTTGTCGGAAACCGGTGCTGCAGATTCATCTTTTTGTTCATAGCGAATCGGCGCAACGCGAATCTGGTCACCGATTGCAAGTTTGGTTTCTGCTTTAATGCGTTTTTTATTAACGCGAACCTGGCCTTCACGAATCAGACGATAGATACGGCTTTTTGGCACACCTTTCAGACGACTAAACAAGAAATTATCGATGCGTTGTCCATCTTGATGTTCATCCACTTCAAACCAAGTGACGTTTTGCCATTGTTGCGTAGAATTCATACAGTTACTATGACCCAAAAAATACTAAAATTGATTAAAAACTGATCACTTAGGTTATGCTTTACACAAGAAACATAAGCTTAGCCCATAGGCAGATGATGCAAGGTTTGATATAGTCAGCGCACGGAAACCATCGTTTGTGAGTAAAAGTTGAATCATTTCAGATTTTTCTGAACTTGATTGTTCAATTAAAGACTCACATGATACGGGAAGGTCCCCAAAGAATTATGCCACGCCGAAGGCTTATTATATCGGCAAACAAAGCAAACTGTTGCGTTTAATTGTACCTCAGGTACATAAATCAGTTTGTCTTAAAAAATATGTCGCCAACTTTGTTGGTTTTTAAACGTAAACTGATACACATCAGATTAGTCGCAACCTGAAGACGACTTCAGGCTACAGCGTTGATGCATTGGATCTGCACAGTTTGTAAAGATACGACGACAATTCCGTATCAAGACACTTTCTATAAAGAAGGGATGATCTTCGAGCAATGTGACAGTGAAAGTTACACACATCCAATGCACCGCTCGTCCGCCAGTGAAGCGTTCAGGTGACTTTAATCCGTTTAAAGATTGAAGCCGTATTGCCATCATCAATACGTGAATCAAAAACCGAAGCCCATCTATATTAAATAGAGCTCGGTCATAAAAGACTCAAACCACAATGAAATTCATTGCAGATTTGAGCCATTGATCCGTGATGTGTGATGTTCGCTACGTGTATAGCGATTTTTTGCTGTGTATCACTATAAGGTGTTACACCCATGAAACGTATGTTGATTAATGCAACACATGCCGAAGAAATTCGCGTTGCACTTGTCACTGGTCAGCGTCTTTACGATTTTGATTTAGAAAATCGTACCCGTGAACAAAAAAAATCCAATATCTATAAAGGTCACGTGACTCGCGTTGAGCCTTCTTTAGAAGCTGTATTCGTTGAATACGGTGCAGGTCGCCAAGGCTTCCTGTCAATGCGTGAAATCGCAAATTCATATTACAAAGCCGATCCTCGCCAAACTTCGAATATCCGTGAACTGATCACTGAAGGCACCGAGCTTCTGGTTCAGGTGGAAAAAGAAGAGCGTGGTAATAAAGGCGCTGCCTTGTCTACTTTTATCTCACTTGCTGGCCGTTATTTGGTCTTGATGCCAAACAACCCGAAAGGTGGTGGTATCAGCCGTCAGATTTCTGGTTCAGTGCGTGAAGAACTGAAAGAAATGCTGGCAACACTGAACGTGCCACGTGGTATGAGTGTGATTGTGCGTACTGCCGGGATCGGTCGTTCACAAGAAGAATTGCAACTCGACTTACAGCACTTGTTAGACCTTTGGGCACAAATCCAGAGCACGGCAAGTTCAGGTCCATCGCCAATGTTGGTACATCAGGAAGCGGGCGTGGTAACACGTGCCATTCGTGACTACCTGCGTGATGATGTTGCTGAAATCCTGATTGACTCAGAACAAGCCTATAACGAAGCCTATAACTTCGTAAAAGCGGTAATGCCACGTCAGTTAGAAAAACTGAAAACTTATACCTTAAATGAACCTTTATTCGCGCATTTCGCGATTGAAAGTCAAATTCAAACCGCTTATGAACGTGAAGTAAAATTGCCTTCTGGCGGTTCGATCGTGATCGACCAAACTGAAGCTTTAGTGTCAATTGACATTAACTCAGCAAAATCGACTCGCGGTAGCGACGTTGAAGACACCGCGTTAAATACCAATATTGAAGCGGCAGAAGAAATCGCGCGTCAATTACGTTTACGTGATATCGGTGGTCTGGTGGTGATCGACTTCATCGACATGACTAAAGACCGCAACCAGCGTATGGTGGAAGCGAAGCTGCGTGAAGCGACGCAAAGTGACCGTGCCCGTATCCAGTTCGGTCAATTGTCACGTTTTGGTTTGATGGAAATGAGCCGTCAACGTCTGCGTCCTTCTCTTGAAGAAGCGACTGGCTACGTTTGCCCACGCTGCCATGGTACCGGCATGGTTCGTGATCTTCGTTCTTTATCACTTTCGATTATGCGTAAAGTGGAAGAGATCGCGTTACGTGAACGTCATGGTGAAGTTCAAGTCGAAGTTCCAGTCGAAATTGCTGCCTTCTTATTGAATGAAAAACGTCACACCTTGGTCTATTTAGAACAGACTTCAAATGTACGTGTCACTGTGCTGCCGCATCCGCATCTGGAAACACCGCATTATGAAATCACTTATAATGCCGAAGGCTTTGCACCAACCAGCTATGAACGTACTGAAGCAACTCGTTCAAGTGAAAAAGAGTTGGGCTATGAGTCATCTGAATGGCATTTAGAAGAAGAACAACATACGCATGCTGCTGCACCAGCGCCTGCTCAACAGCAAAACAACGGCAGAAACAATAAACGCCGTAACCAGCAAAACCAAAATGCACAGCAAGTACCTGTTGCGCAACAAGCTCCTGCCCAAGCACAAGTTGCTGCTCCTGCATCTAGCCCATGTGCCTGGTTAGAAAACCTCTTTGTTCAAAAACAGGCTGCGACTGTTGATCAATCGCGTACTGCCAACAATGCAGCTGCAGCAATTGAACAAATGATCAATGGCGGTGCGGTGAGCCGTGGTCAGTTCGGTCAATTGTCTGCACCGGTGGCACAACCTGCTCCACAGCAAGTATCTCAACCTGCTGCTCCGGCAAGCAGCAATGCTTACCTGGCACCATCGACTGTAGCGCAAAAACAGGAACGTGATGCTGAAAAACCGGCTGAACGTGATGAAAGAGCACCGCGTCATAACAACAAAAAACCACGTAATCCGAAGCACAAAGAACCGCGTGAGCAGGTTCAGTCTGAAGCTTCCGCTCCTCAGCAACATCAGGTGCATGAAGAAGTGGTTCAGGTATCTCGTCAAGAGCAACGTCATGAAGCACGTGAAAACAAGCGTAATTCTCGCCGTCAGCATCACAACGAGCCATCTCAGCAAAATGATGTTCAAAACAATGAACAACAGCCACAACAGGCAATGCCACGTCGTGACCGCCGTAACCAGCCACGTCAGGAACGTCCAAATCGCCACCGCGATCCAAGCGTGCTGAATGAGCAGGCTCAACAAGCAGCACCTGCAGTCGTTGAAGCTCCAGCAGTCAACGACAAGCAGCTTCGTGTTGAATTGGTTGATGCACCACGTCAAGTCGTGATGCCAACCGCTATGGTCGTGAATATTGACCAGGCAAAAAGCGAAATCGTGGCATTGAATGACAATGCTGCAGTTGCAACGCCAGCGGTTGAAGTTACTGCACTGGCAGATGCGCCAGTTGAAGAAGCCGCGGCTGAAAATGTAGTGGAAGCTGCACTGACAGCCCCTGTTGAAGAAGTTGTGCCAACTGAAGAATCAAGTGCTGAAAAACCACGTGCCAGCAACGATCCGCGTCAGCGTCGCCGTCAGCAGCGTGAAGGCCAGCCTCAACAGGCCACAGTTCAGAAGTTGACTCCGTCACAAGTACCAACATTGGGTCAGTTCACCATTGGTAGCCTGATTCGCCATGTTTATGGTGAAGACTGCTCCGTACTGATTGAACAGTTTGGTTTATTGCCAACCTTCAACCGTGCTCTAGAGAAGTTCACAAAAGAGTACAACGCGAGTCTGGTGGCTGCAGCATCGCCTGCCGCAGAGAAAAAACCGGTTACCCGTGATGTTCAAGTAACCGTAGCCAAGGTTGAAGCAGAGCCTGCTCCAGTTCTGGACCTGACTCCACCAAAACCGGTGTCGGACAAACGTGTCGCAAACGATCCACGTGAGCGTCGCCGTCTAGCTAAACAGGCTGCAGAACAGGCCCTACAACAAGCCAAGCAACAGGCTAAAGTAGAAACAGCTCCGGCAGTTGAAACTGCGCCAGAAGCACCTGTAGCAGCAGAAGCGCAAGCAGAGTCAGCTGAAGCAGCAGCAACTGAAACTCCAGTAGCCACTGAAGTAGCTATTGAAGAAACCGTAAATGCTCAGCCAGCTGAACAAGCCACTGAAACGACGGCACCAGTAGATGCAGCTCCTGCAGAAGAGACTCCAGTGACTGAAGCTCAACCTGAAGATGCTGCGCCAGTTGAAGCAAATGCTGAATCACAAGCTCCTGTTACAGAAGCCCAAGATCAGGCCGAAGTAACAACAGAAGACACTGAAGCCAGCGAAGCTGAAAAAGCGGAGAAACAGGCTGCTCGTCCACGTCGTCCACGTGGTCGTCCACCGAAAAAAGCCAATACTGCAACTGAATCATAATTTGCTCAATTGCAGTCATATAAAAAAACCTAGTCATTTCGGTGACTAGGTTTTTTTTGCTAGATTTAGTCAGAATAGGTTGATTGCACTAGTGTTTTAACGCTAAAAGATGGCTAGCTCGTCTACTGTATATAAATTGAACGTATCGGATACGAAAAATAAATAGGATTCTCATGACCCAAATGAAACCACACGATCTGATTGGGATTGCAGATGTCGCTGCCAAAATCCCGGCTTTCTTGACCAAAGTGCCCAATTTGCTCACTGGTCTAAGACAGGCATATTTACGTACTCCGAACACACCGGCCGGCCTGGGTCTGGCTTTTGAAAAAGCCACCAAGCGTAACCCGGAAGGCATTGCCTTGCGTTTTGAAGAGCAAAGCTATAGCTATGCTGCTCTCAATGCCTGGGCCAACCAGATTGCCCATTTCTATCTATCCTTGGGTGCCAAGAAAGGTGATGTCGTTGCCGTCATGGTCGAGAACCGTCCTGAACTGATTGCCAGTGTAATTGGTCTGGCCAAACTGGGTGTGACGACCGCTTTAGTGAATACCTCTCAAGTCGGCAAGGTGCTGACGCACAGTATCAATCTGGTCAAACCGATTGCCCTGATTGTCGGCGAAGAGTGCCGTCATGCAGTTAACGAGATTCGTAATGACCTGAATATTAGCAGTGACCGCCTGCACTGGTTTGCAGATCAAAACACTCAAGCCGATCCGGGTCAGGCGCCTGAAGGCTTTATCAACCTGGCTGAAAAAACCGATCTTGCTCCCAAATTCAATCCATCAACTACTCATTCGGTACAGGGCAAAGACGGGCTGTTCTATATTTACACCTCGGGCACCACGGGTCTACCTAAAGCGGTGATCTTTACCAATGGTCGCTGGACGCTGGCTTATGGCACCTATGGGCATGTGCTGAATCTCAATAAAGATGATGTGATGTACTGTACCCTGCCGCTTTATCATGCCACAGGCATGGTGGTGTGCTGGTGCGGTGTCATTGCAGGGAGCAGCACCCTGGCTATTCGCCGTAAATTTTCGACCTCTTCTTTCTGGAAGGATGTGCAAAAATTTGATGCCTCTGCGATTGGTTATGTCGGTGAGTTGTGCCGCTATCTGATGGATGCTCCCCCATCTGAACTGGAAAAAGGTCACCGCGTGACTAAGATG
The DNA here is from genome assembly GCF_029024105.1 of Acinetobacter lwoffii. Classification (NCBI taxonomy): domain Bacteria; kingdom Pseudomonadati; phylum Pseudomonadota; class Gammaproteobacteria; order Moraxellales; family Moraxellaceae; genus Acinetobacter; species Acinetobacter lwoffii. Next base: position 2,828,853 of record NZ_CP118963.1, read on the forward strand.
ATTGGGAATGGCATACGCCCAAATATCTGGGATAAATTTAAATCCCGTTTTGGCATTCAGGAAGTGCTGGAACTGTATGCCTCTAGTGAAGGCAATGTCGGTTTTAGCAATATTTTCAATTTTGACAATACCGTCGGTTTCTCACCCACACCGTATGCGATTATTGCCTTTGATAAAGATAAAAATGAGCCGGTACGGGATGCCAAAGGCCATTGCAAACGGGTGAAAAAAGGCGAAACTGGTTTATTAATTGGTAAAATTACCCGCCGTTCACCCTTTGATGGCTATACCGATCCGGAAAAAAACAAGTCAGTCATCATGCAGGATGTATTTACCCAAGGTGATGCTTACTTCAATACCGGAGATCTGGTGCGCAATATCGGCTTCCGTCATGCGCAGTTTGTTGATCGTTTAGGCGAGACTTTCCGCTGGAAAGGTGAGAATGTTTCCACCACTGAAGTGGAAAACATGCTGACCGAGTATGACAAAATCGTTGAAGCGGTGGTGTATGGCGTAGAAATTCCCAATACCAATGGTCGTGCCGGTATGGCCGCGATTACCCTGCAACCCGATGTAAAATTGGATGATGCAGATTTAGCAGCCATGGCCGCTTGCTTTAAAAAATGCTTGCCGGCTTATGCGGTACCGGTATTTTTACGTATACAACAGCAGATTGAAACTACAGGTACCTTTAAATACCAGAAAAATAAATTGAAAGAGCAAGCATTTGATCCGAGTAAAACCGATGAACGCCTGCTGGTGTTATTGCCAGGTGCAACGGCATATTCCGAGCTCACCGCAGAGATTTTTGCCAATATTCAGGCTTATCAATATCGCTTCTAAGTACTGAAGTTGCCTATTTTTTGTTTAGATAAAGCATAATTGTTGTATTTATAATCAAACATGGGCAACTTTGTTATTTTTTGCTTGCGCTGAAATGAGATCTTGCTACAATACGCTCCATCAAACAAAGTGGTGCTTTAAGCTATTTAGCTTGACTTGCACTGCACATTCAAACCTGGTTTGAATGATGGTTCAGGGTCGTTAGCTCAGCTGGTAGAGCAGCGGACTTTTAATCCGTTGGTCCCGCGTTCGAATCGCGGACGACCCACCACTTATTTGATATTCCTTGATGGGTCGTTAGCTCAGCTGGTAGAGCAGCGGACTTTTAATCCGTTGGTCCCGCGTTCGAATCGCGGACGACCCACCATCTTCCGAAAGGATCACGTAAAAGTACACCACACTCTTGCGTCATAAAAATGGTCATCATTTTTATTCCTCAGGGTCGTTAGCTCAGCTGGTAGAGCAGCGGACTTTTAATCCGTTGGTCCCGCGTTCGAATCGCGGACGACCCACCATTCTTTCCTTAGAATGTTTCTCTGATTTACTTCATTATATTTTAATTAGATTACGATGTTTTGGTCGTGTATTTCTGCGCCTAGATTTTATGCTCACGCGTTCCCACCACTCGCCTTTATTGTCTAATCTAAATCGTATTTGAATTAAGCTTTCGACCAGATCAGCCAATTTTTATCAGGCATTATTTTTGAATATGAAAGGATGTGTCTTTGACCAGTTCATAGGCTTTTGAAGGTGCCGGATAACCGCGATCAAATAATTCCCGGTTGGTTCTTTCCTTTTCACTATAGATTTTTTCCAGATTCATGACCAAGTGATTTGAATCTTTAATCTTATAGTAAAAGCTCGCCCCTTCTTTGCGATTCACTACCACATCGGTACGTTCCGGATTGATAAACCAGCGGTCTTTACGGTAGGTGATATTGTGAGCCGTGCTGTTTTTGGTATTATCAATAAATACTTTGCCATACTGTAAAATGCTGCGATGCACCGTACCATCCGGCATCAGAGTCAAAATAAATTCTGCCTTGCCTTCAGTACAAGGCGCAAAGCGGCCATCACAGTCGATTTCAGTATGATAGCGGCCTATAAACGCCTTGGCATCCTCTGGTACAGTTGCCGGGTTTAAATCAGCTTCTGCCGGAAGAGTCGCCTGCCCTGCGACCTGAGTTAAGGATTTGGCACTGACGGTCACTACATCGGCCTTTGTATTGGCAGCGGAAATTTTAACACCTTCTTCTGAGGTCGCCTGACTTTCCTGTTCAGGTTTGACTTGCTGCTGATCACAAGCCTGCAAAATCACCATACTCCCCAACACCAGGCTACATTTAAAAAAACTGCTTAATGTACAACGGGATACATCCAATTTCATTTTTAATAAACCTAAATAGGAAAAATGGCGAGCAAAAAGCACACAGCAAAGCTGCTGAACTTTACACAAGAGTTCAATAGAATTTTCACTATGTTAGTAGCTCTTAGATCTGGTTTTAATCTTTATTAACATTACTTAACGATTTTATTTTTAATCAGCACTTTAAAAAGCTTAAGCAAACTCCATTTCTTTAAGTATGGATCTAGTTTTAGGATTCACACCTATTTTTAATCAGGAGATTTTAATGGCCAATGTTGGTTTATATCGCTCTAACCGCTCAAACATGATTGCAGGTGTGATGGGTGGTATTGCTGAACGTTTTGGTTGGAACGCAAATTTATTACGTCTAATTTTTGTGGTGATTTCAATCATGAGTGCCGCCTTCCCGGGTATTTTGGTTTATCTGGTGTTGTGGTTAATCATGCCGAAAAAACAGTACAGAATTGATCATGACAGCGTTCATCAACCTCAGGGCTATCAAAATCCTGTGCGTACAGTGAATCAGGATAAACGCTATTAAGCTGTACAGTCATTTTTAACAAGCGTTCTTAACCAGTTTCATCGCAGAGCTTCCTCTTTCACCCCGGTTAAATGGGATGAAATTTTGATGCCACGGTAATTTCCCCAAGTTATCGTGGCTTTTTTTGCCTATCTTTTATGATGACTGAGCTTTAGCCTCTCTGTTTATCTTTCAGATTGATTCAAGATCAACTGCATCCTGCGATTGATATAAAAAAATCTGCTTAAATATATTTTTAGCATTCACTTAACGTATTTTTAAGCTGTCGCTGATCGTAAAAAGTGTATGCTCTAAAAATAAAAAAGTATAAATTTCATATAGTCTAAAAATCATAGAAGCGTTAAATCATTTATGGATAAGATATTTCAGTTCATATCCCGACCGATCCAGAATTCTCCCTGGAAAATGACATTTAACCTCGCGCTTGCACCTTTGATCATCGCTGTAATTTTATTCCCTTATGCGCTATTTCATGAAGTCAGTTATGGGGTTTTCTCCATTTTCAAGAGTCTGTTTGCAGCGCTTTTTATTAGCTTTTTTGTCTGCCTGACTTACTGGGTGATGGTCTTTCCTTTTCTATTAGTGACTCACCTGCTGCTATGCCATTATCAGCTGTTTAATATCATCACGATTTTAATGAGCTGCGTACTGGGAACCCTGATTCTGGCTTATATCTCGCATCCTCCAAGTGAAAATTTTAGTTCCCATTTTTTGTTTCTGCTGTGTTTTTCCCTGCCGATGGCACTATTTTACAGTTTTCTCAGCTGGCAAGCTGACCAGAGTTGATCACGCCCTGCCTGTTAACTTCTGTTTTAATCCGGTTTTAAGCTTTCATTTTAAAATGATTCAGCTCCTGATTGAGTGCGGCAATCATGTCTGCCCGGCTGATAATTCCCACCAATTTCTGCTCGCTCACCACCGGAATATAGTTGAAGGAACGCTCGACAAAATATGGCACCAGATCCTGAATGGGTTGTAAAGGCTGCACTGTGATCACCTTACGGGTCATGATATGTTTGACCTGATGTTCCCAGCTACTGCGCACATCGGCAGCGCGCTTGAACCATTCCACCACCTGATACATTGCCAGTGTACCGACCAGTTGTTCATCGGCATTAACGACGGGCAGGCTCATCAGGTTCATCTGTTTGAACTTGTCCAGTGCGTGCTGAATATCATCATTTTCATGCAGGGTTGCCACATCCTTGGTCATAATATCCTGGCAGCTAAATTCATGCACTGCACGCGCATTGGCGCGGTTTTGTGCCTCCATAATGATTTTTTGCAGGTCATATTCACTGATGTCCAGCAGCTCGGTGCGCTGATCCAGCACTTCCTGAATATCCTGAGGTTGAATGGTGACTTTCTGGGTCGGCGTCGGATCCTTGGAACGGGTATTTAACTGGGCTTGCTGTGGATAATCCTTGCCAATCATCCGGTTAAAGACAATCGCAATCACCATGAGCAGAATTGAATTGAGCAGCACCGGATAAAATACAAAGGCATAACCCAGTTCATGCACCGGCTGGCCACCCAGCACTGCGGTAATGGCCACGGCGCCACTCGGTGGATGCAGGGAATCTGTGGTCATCATCAGGACAATCGCCAAGGCCACGGCGACACTAAAGGCTTCGGTCGGACTGGCAATTAACAAGGCACAGCTCACGCCAATCACCGCAGCAATGGTATTGCCGACCAGAATATTCCAGGGCTGTGCCAGAGGACTGGCAGGCACTGCAAACAGCAATACCGAGGATGCGCCCATCGGGGCAATATACCAGGCTTCAAAATCCCCCAGAATCCATAAACTCAACAAAGACGAAACCACCAAACCCAATAGTGCTCCAACTCCGCAGAGCAAACGGTCTTTGAGTGGAAGGACTTTGAAATTTGGTTTTAAGGTATTGAGCCAGTCGAGATGGGAATGAAACACAGTGCGCCTGATCTTATTGTTTGTAGATTTTGGGCATTATAGAACCAAGCCCGATGAAAGGCATCTGTGTTTTACATCTTTTCATCATTCGCGAATGCAGGCTTTTTAAAATAATATTTCACTCAGATTAAAACATTCATTCGGCTTTTTATAGAATGATCACTTTATTACCGGTAGTCATTTGTATGGAAAAATCCTTTCTAACCTTCTGCTTAAATCGTTGTTCAAATTTTTTTAAAACAGCTTAATGGCTCATTTCAGGTTGAATCAGTGGCTGGATTTTTAACAGTTCGACCTCACCATAATAGGTTGAAAATGCCACATCTCCGGCATCGACTCCAGTACCGATCCGAATGAGATTTTCGACCGGAGCCAAACGGGTCGGATCAAACTGCACCCAGCCACCGTCTAAATACGCTTCAAAAATAGCATGAAAATCGGGTAAAAACTTTTCAATTTCCACATAACCGACCACCATGCGTGCCGGAATTCCCAAAGCACGGCACAGCGCAATGCCCAAATGGGCAAAGTCACGACATACGCCTGCACGATGCACCAGTACATCTGTGGCAGTGGTAAATTGGTCGGAACTGCCAGATACATAAAAAATATTGTTATAAATCCACTGTTCAATGGCTTTGACCCGCGTATAGCCCGGTGTCATCCAGCCAAATGAGCGTTTCGCCATTTCCAGCAATAAATCCGAATTGCAGTAACGGCTGGCCAGCAAATAAGGCAATACTTCATCGGGCAGCTCAGGAATGGCCACTTCTTTTAGACCCTGCTGAAGTTCCAGAGAGAGGCTCGGATGACGGACTACTGTCGCCGTATAATTCAGCTCAAAAGTTTCACAGGGTTCGACCTGTAGCCGAACATGTCGATTTTGATGCTGGGCATCCTGAAATTCATGCCATGCTACGGGCAGATTAAAGCTGAGTTGTTCTTCAAGAATCTTCTGATCGGAATGATGTGCCGCCTGAAGCATAAAAATAAATTCTGTCGGTTGCACGACCTTGTATTTTAAATGGCATTGAATTTGGTAAGTGGTCATGAAGTTCCTTATTTTTAAGCGTTATTATATTGCGTGAATATTAAACTAATTTGAGGATCGCAATCGTATGAGATCCGTTGAACTTTATGACTCTCCAGTTAACAGCATGCCATATATCAGATTTATTCCTGATTTTCAGATCAGCCTGTATCGACCAGTACAGCTAAAATCGCAGTAAGCCTCTAAATGCCACGTATCCTTTAAGCCTGTTTTATTTTTTTCAAAAAAGTATCCCTACATTAACCCTTTGCCACTCCCCTGCAAAGTCCTTATAATTGAGCACAATTTTTCTCTAATTTTAAGTGGATGACCATGAGTCGCGCCATATCGCATATTGATACCTTCCAAGGCTTAATTCTTGCCTTACAAACTTACTGGGCGGAGCAAGGCTGCGTCATTTTGCAACCTTATGATATGGAAATGGGTGCAGGGACATTCCACACTGCGACTTTCCTTCGTGCACTGGGTCCTGAAACCTGGAATGCCGCTTATGTTCAACCGTCACGCCGTCCGAAAGATGGCCGTTATGGTGAAAACCCGAACCGTTTGCAACATTATTACCAATTCCAGGTGGTGCTTAAGCCAAACCCGGACAACATCCAGCAGCTTTATCTTGATTCGCTTAAAGCGATCGGTATTGACCCACTGGTACACGATATCCGTTTCGTGGAAGACAACTGGGAATCTCCAACACTGGGTGCTTGGGGCCTAGGCTGGGAAGTTTGGCTCAATGGTATGGAAGTGACGCAGTTCACTTACTTCCAGCAAGTCGGTGGTGTTGAATGCTACCCAGTGACTGGTGAAATCACTTACGGTCTTGAACGTCTTGCAATGTACTTGCAGGGTGTAGACTCTGTTTATGATCTGGTGTGGACCAAAGGTCAGTTCGGTACGGTAACTTATGGCGATGTGTTCCATCAAAATGAAGTGGAACAATCGACCTATAACTTCGAATATGCAAACGTTGAAAAAATGTTTGAATTGTTCGATTTCTACGAAGCTGAAGCAACGCGTTTGATCGAAGCGAAACTTCCACTTCCTGCATATGAGCAAGTCGTGAAAGCATCACACAGCTTCAACTTATTAGATGCGCGTGGCGCGATTTCTGTGACTGAACGTCAACGTTACATTTTACGTGTACGTACCTTGGCACGTTCTATTGCGACAAGTTATGTAGCAGCACGTGCGGAACTTGGTTTCCCAATGGCTGAACCAGCGTTACGTGATGAAGTGTTGGCACAGTTAAAAGCACAAGTTGAAGCAGAAGCGAAAGAAGCAAACAAGGAGAGCAAATAATGTCTAAACATACCGTTTTGTTCGAATTGGGTTGTGAAGAACTTCCACCAAAAAGCTTAAAAAAATTACGTGATGCCTTACATGCAGAAACCGTAAAAGGCTTAAAAGATGCTGGTCTTGCTTTTGATTCAATCGAAGCTTATGCAGCACCACGTCGTCTTGCGCTTAAAATTGTCAACGTTGATGCTGCGCAAGCAGATACACAAAAACGTTTTGACGGCCCTGCCAAACAGGCAGCGTTTGATGCTGAAGGTAACCCGACTAAAGCTTTAGAAGGCTTTATGCGTGGTCAAGGCATCACAGTTGATCAAGTATCAACTTTCCAAGCGGGTAAAGTTGAAAAAGTTTGCTACTTAAAAGACGTAAAAGGTCAAAGCCTCGACGTTTTACTTCCACAAATTTTACAAAATGCCTTGGATAACCTTCCAATTGCAAAACGTATGCGTTCTGCGGCAAGCCGTACTGAATTCGTACGTCCAGTAAAATGGGTTGTGTTGTTAAAAGACAACGACGTAGTTGATGCAACGATTCAAGATCACAAAGCCGGTAACGTGACTTTTGGTCACCGTTTCCACGCGCCAGAAGCGATCACTTTAGCGCATGCAGACGAATACTTAGCGAAGTTAAAAGCAGCGCATGTTGTGGCTTCATTTGAAGAGCGTCAAGCAACCATCGACCAACAAGTGAAAGCATTGGCTGATGAAGTCAATGCAATTGCAATTGTGCCTGCGGATCTTCGTGACGAAGTGACTGCATTGGTTGAATGGCCTGTTGCGCTACGTGCAAGCTTCGAAGAACGCTTCCTTGCTGTTCCTCAAGAAGCATTGATCACGACCATGCAGGACAACCAAAAGTACTTCTGCTTAGTCAATGCTGACAACAAATTACAGCCTTACTTCATTACTGTGTCAAACATTGAGTCAAAAGACCCGACACAAATCATTGAAGGTAACGAAAAAGTTGTTCGCCCACGTTTGTCTGATGCTGAATTCTTCTTCCTACAAGATCAAAAGCAACCGCTTGCATCGCGTAAAGAGAAGCTTGCAAACATGGTCTTCCAGGCAGAGCTTGGTACGCTTTGGAACAAGTCTGAACGTATTGCAAAATTGGCTGTTGCACTTGCGCCTATTACAGGTGCAAAAGCGGAAGATGCTGAAAAAGCTGCCCTTCTTGCGAAGTGTGACTTAACCTCTGAGCTTGTGGGTGAATTCCCTGAACTTCAAGGGATCGCGGGGACTTACTATGCGCGTCTTGAAGGTGAAAATGCTGAAGTGGCTGAGTCTTTAGGTGAGCAATATTTACCTAAATTCGCGGGTGACGTTTTACCGAAAACCAAAACAGGTACAACCATTGCCCTTGCGGATCGTTTAGACACATTGACTGGTATTTTCGGGATCGGTCAAGCGCCTACAGGTTCTAAAGACCCGTTTGCACTTCGTCGTTCTGCGATTGGTATTTTGCGTCTTGTCACTGAAAACGAGCTTGATGTTTCAATTGAAGACCTGATCAAACTTGCTTTAGCTGCTTATGGCGATGTATTGAAAGATCACGACAAGACTTTGGCAGATGCTGTTGCATTCTTGGAAGGTCGTTACCGTGCAAAATACGAAGACCAAGGCGTGGCTGTTGATGTGATTCAAGCGGTTCAAGCTTTGTCACCAAAATCTCCTCTTGATTTTGACAAGCGTGTCAATGCAGTCAATCACTTCCGTGCATTACCTGAAGCTGCTGCGCTTGCTGCTGCGAATAAGCGTGTTGCGAATATCTTAGCGAAAGAAGCTGCGCCTGAAGGTTCAGTGGTTGAAGCAAACCTGGTTGAAGATGCTGAAAAAGCATTGTTCGCTGAACTTGCTAAGATTGCACCTCAAGTTGAGCCATTATTTGCTGCCAAAGACTACACTGCTGCATTGTCTGCACTTGCTGCACTTCGTGCGCCTGTTGATGCATTCTTTGACGGTGTCATGGTGATGGCGGATGATGCCGACCTGAAAGCAAACCGTTTACGTATGCTTGCACAGCTTCGTGAGTTGTTTACGAAAGTGGCAGATATTTCGGTGTTACAGCACTAAGCCTTAATTGCTTGAAAGTTAAACAAAACCCCGCTATAAGTTAGTGGGGTTTTTAATGAATGAATAAAAAATGCAAGCAAATTACAAATCATATGATTTTGAAAAAAGCCGTGAAAGAATTGATGAAATATTAGACTCTTCAGATAATAATTATCAAGAGAGTAATAAAGTACCTGGTATAGATGATCTAACATACACCAACGGCTATCATATAAATTGCTCTGCTTTATTTATTGATCTACGTGGTTCAAAAGACCTAGCTACTCAACATCAAAAGAAAGTTTTAGCAAAAATATATAGAGCCTATATTTCTGAATTGGTTGCGCTCCTTAACGGTAATCAAAATATCCAGCAAATTTATATTGAAGGTGATTGTGTTTGGGGGGTATTCAATACAGAAACAACTGTCCAAATTAATGAGGTATTTACTACCGCTGCTAAAGCTAATTCACTAATTCATACTTTAAATATAAAACTTAAGAAAAAAAATTATACTCAGCTTAAAGTTGGTATGGGGCTTCATTATGGACAAGCTTTAGTTATAAAAGCTGGCTATAAAGGTAGTGGTATCAATGAAGTTACTTGGATCGGCGAACTAATTGGAAAAACAGCTCACTATTGCAATAATGCAAACAAAGGATGGCGCAAACCAATCATTCTTTCTGATGTATTTCACCAAAATTTAAATGATGACAATAAAAAGCTATGTGACAAAGTACCTTATACGGATTTCTATGAGTGTGATGTTATATAGGACTTACGCACTATTATTTATAGATTTTCTGTGGCAGCAGATGATTCTTATCGAGAATAAATTCATCAATAAAGTTCTTGATAATTGGTCTAAATAATTTCTTCTGCCAACGATATACATTTTCAAAGATCCGCTCAAACTGGTTCTTTTGTATCTCAACATAGGCCATCAAGGCTGAGAAAATATGATTCAAAATCAGCTTGGATCGTCTTACTTGAAACTTTTCAATATGACAAACCTGTTTAATTACTCGATGATATTGTTCTATTTTCCAATGACTTGAATGTAATTCATAAAAACCATCAAAGGACAATAAATCATCTTCATCTTGATGCACAATATAAAATCTCTGCTGTTCTTTTAACTGAGTCTTAAATAATTGTACAAAGCCAACATCTTTGAGCCAGACCACTTGACCCTGATGAAAATTCGGCAATAAACGGAGTTGAAACCATTGTCCTTTTTCAGGGGAAACCTTACGGTTACTGTCGACACCAAACATAAATCGAATACCATGTTTTCTTATGGTTTTTAGATTTTCAGTCGATGAATACCAACTATCACCTGTAATGAATTGAATCTTTGCACCCCAATCGAGTACTTCACTTAACATCTCCATAAAGTAATCATTCTTGGTTTTACTTTCTGACTTATCATAAATTCGAAAATTAATTGGAATATTTTTGCCATGTTGATCTGTCGCATACAAGGTAATGAGATTAATACCCTTGACGGATCGGTGGTGTTTACCTGACCAAAAATAGCTAACTAAGTCCATATGTTGACTATATGGCTTATCTAAAACAGTATCATCAATACTGACTATAAGTTTATTATTATCAATGTGTTGAATTGCTTCTTGATATAGATCGTGAGCTGTGTAGTCTTCACGCTCCAAAAAGCGATTTACACTGTCATGCGAGATATTATAAGTCTCGGCAAGTTGTGTGCAGCTAATAGAGTTTGGTTCTGTCATGAGAAAGCCCATATAAATGGGTAATGTACAAGTTGCTGTAGAAGCATGTTTAGTTCGTCTGATCACAGATACGTTATAAAGTAGTTTGAGACTTTTTTAAATCCGTCAATGCGTAAGTCCTATTATAAATATATTGATGAATACATGGGTTCAAGCCAATGGATAAACTTGATTTTCTTCATTCAGCTATCCAAGACACCCAACAAAATATTCGTGCTATAGATTTTAAAATTGGGGCTTTATTAGCAGGTTTAATTGTTCCTTTTCCTCAAATAAGAGAAATTTTCAAATATTTAACAATTAACGAGTTTTGGTGGCAGCATGCTTTAGCAGCCATAATTTTTGTAATGTGGCTAGCAACCGTTCTTATTTTACTTTTAGCACTCTCCGCAATAGATAATCCTAGTAAGCATATTTCAGATAATACAAATCAAAAAGGGCTATATTTTGGCGGTGGTTTATTTAACTTCAAATTATTAAATATTTTTTGGCGAACAAAGAACTTTGCCACAAAATCTGTCCAAGACTACAAAAATGAAATTGAAGACACCTCTCTAGATATTTCAAAAGAATTAGCTTATGAACATTAGACCTCTTGCGAAAGTAAAAACTGCCTCAATATAGATTTCATGAAATATCAGAAATTAAATCGTTTTTCAGATTCTGAATTCCAGCGCTTGGTTGGTGTACCTCGAGCAGTTTTTAGTGAAATGGTCGAAGTTTTAAAAGAAGCAGAATCACTTAAAAAGAAATTAGGGCGTCCTCATACTTTAGCTATAGAGGATAAATTATTATTAACACTCAATTACTTACGGAGCTACAACACCCAATTGGAATTGGCGGCAAATTACCATATCGCTGAAAGTAATGTGAATCGAACTATTAAAAAGGTTGAAGATGCATTAATGAAATCAAGACGTTTTACCCTGCCAAAACGAAGCATTACCACAGCAGACGAACAATTTAACTGGGTAATTATTGATGCGACAGAATGTTTAATAGAACGCCCGAAAAAAAAATCAGAGTAAGTTCTACAGTGGTAAAAAGAAGAAACATACGTTAAAAGCCCAAGTGATCTATCATCCGAAGAGCAAACAAATCATAGGAGTAGATATATCGTCTGGCAGTCAGCATGATATTAAATTGGCAAGAAAAACAGTTAAGAAATTCAAACATTGTGACTATGTTATGACCGATTTAGGGTACTATGGGTTAGAGCAAGATGGCTTTAAATTATTGATGCCAATAAAGAAAAAGAAGAATTTACCCTTATTTGATGCTGAGAAAAATTACAATAAAATGATTGGAAAAATACGAGTTGTAATCGAACATATTAACAGTCAATTGAAAAGATTTAGAATACTAAGTGAACGCTATCGAAATAGACGGAAAAGATTCGGTTTACGCATTAACTTAATCGCTGCACTGGTAAACCGGATGAACTTGCAATAACGACTTTCGCAAGAGATCTATTTAAAGTTAATCTACATTCGTGATCTAAAAATTTTCCGCTTACGCCATGCAATAGTATTAATTTTTGTGCTTATTATAGTGGGGTCTATAAGCTTTCTATCTGCCCCTAATATGAAGAAAATTGATGTCGTAAATCAAGATATTCAACATCTTCAACCAAAACAATATTTAGACTATTTGTTATAGGCATTTCACTTTATATTTCCTATACTCAATCTAACAACACTCAACAAGAAAGAATCATATGAAATTTAAAACCCTCATTCTGACTGGTCTTGCGAGTATCGCAGTTACAGCTTGTACATCTGCACCCAAAATCCCACAGCTTCAGGTTGGCGTCTTACAGGAAGTCCAAAACCTCGAAGTGGTTCCAGCCACGACCAACAACAAGGCAAAACTGACCAAATTCCTCGACAAATGCGTGATTGAATTCACCGGCGATATTGGCAATAACCGTGTCATTGAACAATGGTCATTTAAAGGCATGACTCTAATCGATGCCGGCTCAGCGACTTTCCAGCGCGACGGTACTAGCACTGCACAAAAATTTGACCTGCACGATGCAGGCGTACAAAAGAACTTTGTCAGCTTACGCGAACATTTCGCCAAAGATGCCCTGACACAATGTGACTAAAAAAATCGCCTTGTTTCTAGTCTAAGAACAGGGCTTTTATTTTGCTAAAAATCAATTCGACACTTGGGCTAATTTCTACTGCCCTTTCTTTAAAAATTACAATATTTCGGCACAGATCAACCTGAAAGCTCTGCACTCTTCACAGGATATTCATTGTTTTTGACCCATTATCCGTTACACTGAAAAACAAACTCAGACCGCACTTAGACGAATTCGAGGTCGATCCATAATGAATATCAAAACCCCAATTATTTTAACGACAGCTTTAATGCTTTCTATTCCAGCATTCGCACAAACCACGACTCAGTCTGCTAAACCGGTTAAGCCTTATGGTGAAAATCCGAACCTGCTGCATGTCTTTGCTTATAAAGCACAGGAAGGCGTGATTAATACCGCTGAGAAAGTCGGTGAAGCAACGGAAAAAGGCATTGCCAAAATCAAGCCGGGGGTAGACCGGGCCTGGAGCAATACCAAATCTGCAACCTCTGATACACTGCAAAAAGTAGATCAGGGTGCAACTCAGGCAGCCCAGCAAACCGGTCAGAAAATCCAGCAGACCAAAGAAGTCTGGCGTGGAAATTCACAACAGGCACCTATCGTGCAGCAGCCTTTAAGCCAGTCGAGTGCGACGCAAAACCCAAATACACCACAGACTCAACCCCAGTCAGGATCAGCTACCAGTTATGCGGTAACCGATTTATAAAAAAAGCCCGTGATGGGCTTTTTTTATTTTTAGAAAATAAAACTATTATCTTGTATTAACGCGATCTATCAATTGACCTGTCGAATCGGCTGACCTTGTTTAAATGCTGCTACATTTTCCACCATCTGATCCACAATACGTTGCCGTGCATCGACACTGCCCCAGGCATTATGCGGTGTCACAATCAGGTTGGGAATCGTAGAGTCGAGCAGCACATTGCCCTGTTTCGGTGGCTCTACCGTGAGTACATCTGTCGCTGCACCGGCAATCTTGCCTGCACGCAGAGCCTCAGCCAATGCCGCTTCATCGACAATTCCGCCACGCGCACAGTTAATTAAAAATGCGCTGCTTTTCATTGCATCCAGCTCAGTATGACTGATTAAATGGTGGGTATCTTCAGTGAGTGGACAATGCAAAGTTAAAAAATCGACTTGAGGAAGTAGCTCGGCAAATGGCGCACGAGATGCATCCGCCGGACGATTTGGCAGCGCGGCAATAAGCACTTTCATGCCAAAGGCTTCGGCCAGTTTCGCCACCGCATGGCCCAGTTCGCCATAACCCACAATGCCCAATGTTTTTCCGGCCAGCTCGACAATTGGCGCATCCAGCAAACAGAACTGACTGGCTTTTTGCCATTCGCCTTGTTCTAATGCACGTTGATAAGACAGGAATGAAGTCGCCAGATTGAGCATCAACATGATGGTATGCTGCGCGACTGCCGAAGTGCCATAAGCCTGACAGTTACACACGACGATCCCTTGCGCTTTGGCCGCCTCAAGGTCGACATTATTGGTGCCGGTTGCAGAGATTAAAATGAGTTTGAGTTGAGGGCATTGCTGAATCGTAGCTGCATCGATCATCACCTTATTCGTAATGATGACATCGACATCGGCTACACGGGATGCAATCTCGACAGCCGAGGTCGCCGGATACAAAACCAGTGGATCAAATGCTGCATGCAGTGCCTGAAAGTCCAAATCCTGCTGGTCTAAAGAAGCATAGTCTAAATAAACGGCTTTCATGGCTGTTCCCTCAATCCTGTTTGACAATTTATGTCTGTCATTTAAAACAAGTCATTGAGTCTTTTCAACCTGTTTCCAGCCTGAAGCTTAATCCAGCGGTTTATCCATATGATTACGTAGTGACTTGCGGATTCGATACACCACATACACGGACAGAATAATCATAAAGATGATGGACGCACTGACCATGATCACTGCAGGATGCACAGTTTCTGCATGCGCCAGATTAGGTAGAACCAAACCGAAGATAAAACATACTTGCATCATCCGAGTCACTTGCATCATAGAGATCCCCTTCTTCGTTTCAACCATCGGGAACGATATAATTGGTTTATTATTTATACCGCTTATCTCTATATTATGCCAAGCCCATCACAACTCAAGTAATTGTTTTTTATAAAAATTTTTAGTTAATTTATCTCACTGTGCGTCACAAACTGCGTATTTTTGTCACTAGCGTCGATAAAAGCAGCAGCACCATACTCATTGGTACTCAGATTCAGCTGCTTATAGCTAAACATATAAAAATCGCTATAACGCTTCATTAAAATCGGGTGCATGCCCAGACTGAGTTCATCCTGTTCCTTGATCAGTTTCATGATGTGCCGGTCATTCATCACCACCAGATAACGTTCATCATTCAGGTTAATGCTCAATAAACCATTACCTTTGGCATAAATCGGAATCAGGAATTTATGGTTCAGGGCAATTGCACCTTCTGCATAACTTTCGATTTTATGGCTGATGACATTAAATACCAGACCATGTCCATACTGGTCCAACAGCAACTGACGATTTTCCTGCGGCAAATTCACATGAATGCCGAGCTTGAGCAGGTCATGCTGATCGACCTGTTTATTGCGTAACAGTTCCCGCAAAATCACCTGTTTCTGGCTGGCATCAAAAAACTGGTTATCCAGTTGCAGATCGTTATTTCTCAGAATGTGTCCCAAGGCCATACGGTGTCGTGGCAAGACATTTTCAATCACCTTGCGATAATAAAACTTACTGTTTTTCTTGACCCGGCGCATTTTCTGGTAGAAATAGCTTGGCTCATATTCATGTACCAAAAAGTCATAGAGCAATTCGGAACTGGCCAAAACTGCGATCGCATCATGTCCGGTAAAAGGTAGATGCAGCACATGATGATGTGGGATTAGTGCCTCTAATTTCAGATAATGGGCACGATCTTCAGCACAGTAAGGATCATAGACAATAATATATTCGCAGGCATTATCGATATCTTCGGCCGCAACCCGCATATTTGCATTCAGCTCTGGCTGATAGAACATGTTGTAGCGGGCATCGTGTACATCTTCCGGATCAATCGAGTATTGCGGCACCATCGCCACCACCCGTTGCACACCCAAGGCATGGGAATATTTAATCGCGGCATAGCCACCCATCGAACCGCCATACGCAATACGCTGCTGAAACGGCGCAATTAGATCTGCGATGGCTTGCAACATGTTCCACATGGAACCTTGCGGAAACCAGGATTTATGCTTGGGCATAATACCAAGCACATTAAACTCGAATTTCGCCAGTGACTTTTCTGCATTGATGTTGAGGCCCTTGGCACGGGTAATCAAATCGCCAAATGAAAAAATCAGTTCTGAAGAAGATCCCGGCATAAAAATCGCGCGTATATGTTCATCTTCAAAAACAATCTGCTTGTCCATAACTTTCCCGTGCTGGTAAATCGAACCCTTCCACAACAATTCAGTCAATGAACGCTGTCAAAAAAGTGAATATGCTATTTTATATCGATCAAAAAGATTAAAAAGCGCAAAATATGACACAATCATTACATCCGGCAGCAAAACGGGGTTTTAGTGCGTCGGCTGAGCTCTATCAGCAAGTGCGTCCCGATTATCCGGCAGAAATCAGCCAATGGCTGAGTGAAACGCTGGCTTTGCCTGCAGATGCGCATCTTTTGGATTTGGGTAGTGGAACTGGCAAGTTTATCCCCTATTTACGCCCGCTCAGTAAGCACATTATCGCGATTGATCCTGTCCCGGAAATGCTGGCTCAATTAAAACAGGCGCATCCGGACATTCATGCTCTTGAAGGTGTTAGCCATCAACTTCCCCTGCCCGATCATAGCCTGAATGCGGTATTTTGTGCACAGTCATTTCACTGGTTTGCCGATTCTGCTACCTTACAAGAATTAGATCGGGTACTCAAACCGCAGGGTTATCTGGTGTTAATTTGGAATCAGCGCGATACTCGGATCGACTGGGTTCAGGCCTTGGCCGATTGTATTGCCCCCTTGGAAGGCGATACGCCGCGCTATCATAGCGGCACCTGGCGCGAGGTCTTTGCACAGCAAACGCTATTTCAGCCCTATGCAGAAACCACAATGACCCAGCAACAGCATGGCAGTGTCGAGCAGGTGGTATCCAAGCGGCTGCTCTCGACTAGTTTTATTGCAGCCATGCCTGAACAGCAGCAGGCACAGTTAAAACAACAATTTGAACAGATCATCCAGCAATATACAGCCAAAAGCGCAGAGGAAATGATCGACTTTCCTTATGTCACCCATATCTATGTGTTCAAGAAAAGTAATTAAAAACAGGAGGCGATCATGCATAAAATACCAGGAATGACACGAACGCTGTTGTTCGCTGCGGCCATGCTGTTGATGGCATGTGACCAGAAAACGACCGAAACTCCGACTGAAGCGACAACAGATAATACGGCTTCAGATCAAGTCATGCAGGAACTGAAAACCGAGCCACTGAAAGACTTCCCTAAAACTGCCGATGATCCACATGATATTGCTGCATTGACGGATTATGAACAGCGCTTTCAGGAAATGAGCAGCGACCTGGAAAAAGAATTAAACAGCATGCGCGATGATGAAAATATGACAGAAGAATTTGTCCAGCAACGTCAGCGTGATCATGTCCAGTCAGCATTGAATATGTTGAAGGCTTTAGAACTGAAAACCGAACAGGGCCGTTATATTCAGGGCTTAATGTATCAATACTGGGAACATCAGGACAAATTACTCAATACTCCCAAGACTCAAGCTACACCCGTGAATGAAGCCAGTGAGAATGTCAAAGGTCTAGGGAAATATCTACACGCCCAAGAACAACTGGAACGCTGGCGTTCGCAATATCCGGATCTCGCCAAGAAAGAACCAGCTTCCCGGCAAGTGAAGGAATAGTCTAGGATGCTAGATTGGCACACAGCTTAGATAAAATACAAAAATAATCTAAGCTGAACTGGCAGCTTTAAAACAGCGTGAATGAACAAGGCCGGATCTGTTGAGTCTGCATTCAGTATAAATACTAGATCATCCTAGCTATAAAATGACTTAATCTGCTGTCAGAAACTGATGCACACCTTCACCCACTGCACGCCCTGTGGCAAAACAGGCTGTCAGTAGATAACCGCCGGTCGGTGCATCCCAGTCCAGCATTTCTCCGCAAAGAAATACATGTGGGTTAGATTTCAATTGTAGCTGTTCTGACAACACTTCACGCTTGACACCACCTGCACAGCTAATCGCCTCTTCAATCGGGCGAAAACCTGTGAGTGGAAGGGTCAAATGTTTAATTTTTTTGGCTAATTCAGCAGCATCTTGCCATACCGCTTTGGCTACCAATTCCCGTACTAAGGCCGCCTTGGCACCGTCCAATCCAGCTTTACGCCAGACATTAGTTAAAGACTGCTTCTTACTTGGCTGTAATTTTTGCGCAAGCTGTTCCATGCTTTGATTTGGGAAGAGGTCCAGATGCAGCTGCATCGGCTGCCCCTGTTTTAGTTGCTCGCGTAAACCCCGACCCTGCTTATAGATCAGGCCACTTTCCAGACCGTAATGGCTAATTACGATATCGCCAACGGTCTTTTCACCTTGCCCTAACCATGCCTCAACCCGCTTTAAAGGTTGACCAAAGACCGGTTGCATAAACCGAGACCACGGATATTCCACCCCGGCATTACTGGCTTGAAATGGCTCAATTTCGTCCGGCTTTAACCAAGCTTGCCATGCCCCATCACTACCCAACTCTGACCAGGACACTGCGCCACAAGCCAGAATAATGGCATCAAAGTGTTCAGTGCGATGTTCATTATTTTTCAGATCATGCAGCTCAAGTTGTTGCTGCTGCAACTGGCTGACTTTATGCCGGTAATGAAACTGGACACCATGATTGGCCAACCGCTTGAGCCAGGCACGCAGTAAAGGCGCGGCTTTCATCTCTGTGGGAAATACCCGGCCAGACGAACCGATATAAGGCTCAATACCGAGCTGTTTCATCCAGTCTTGAATCCAGAGCGCATCCCAGCGTTTGATCCAAGGTGACAACCACTCCACCTGATCATAACGTTGTACAAACTGTGGCACAGGCTCGGCATGGGAAATATTCAGACCGGTTTTGCCTGCCATCAGGAATTTACGCGCAGCAGACGGTTTTTGCTCATAAACATGCAGCTCATAATCAAACTGACTGAGCACTTCTGCTGCCATTAAGCCTGCGGGGCCTGCGCCCACAATAGCAATGCGTTTGCTCATCTGATTATTCCGAGACGGTGGCATTCTGCCCTTGCAAAGGCTGGAAATCATCAAAACGTGTCACATAAGTTTCAGGCTTGCTGATGATCAGTTGCTGGCATAGTTCACCGCGCTCCAGATATTTAATTTCAAAATGGGTACGCGCCGAATCTGCAGCAATCACTTCTTTGACAAAAGGTAGCTTCCAGAGCTCTTGTACCTGTATTTCTGCTTCTTCGATATAGGCAGGAATATTACTGGCCAGCGTAATCGTTCCACCGGTTTTCACGCGGGAAAGCAGAAACTCAAAAAATGGCATATTGACCCAGCGCTGTGCCGGATTATGCGGTTCAGGATTTGGATATAAAATAAAGAATTGTTCTACCTGCTGCGGATACAGTGCATGCACGATCCACGGTAAAGCATCGGCATGAACGGTTTGTAAATTAGTTTGACCCTCAACAGCATGCTGTTTTTGCATCGCCAGAAATTTTTCACGGGTACGTTCAATTGCAATCAGTTGAGTGTCGGGATTGTTCTTGCTGAATAACAAGGCATGTTTACCTTTACCCGCTCCCACTTCAACGCAGACCGGTTCAGGACTGATGCTTTGAAAATCACGGGGCGCATGCATACGCTGTGCTTGAAATTGACGAATCGGCATAATCAGATCAAACTAATAAAAACCGCATAAGTCTAACAAGTGCGGCTATATTTGCCTAATCGAACCTTTATTTTTCTTTGGAGTTATTGTCATGCCTACCACTTTAAACTGTCCGCGCTGTGGCAAGCTGACTACATGGGAAGATAATGAATTCCGTCCTTTTTGCTCAGAACGTTGCAAAATGATTGATCTGGGGGCTTGGGCCAATGAGGAATATAGTTTGCCTACCCAGGATGCACCACAAGCCGACAACAGCGAAGAATAAAATGTCTTACCTGTCGAGACTTATGTCCGAAAGTACAATCTTGTCGAAATTAAGTAAATAAATCATATGAGTTTTATAAAATTACTTAGATAAAGCAACACGAATTAACATCATTCATAAAGCCTTAGTATTATTGTTCTACTCTAAATTTTCACATTATTTTTAGAGCAATAATATGGGTTATATTATTTTAAGAGTCATATTAATTGGGGTCGGTCTACTCGCACTTCTTTCTTTGGGAGTCGGCATTTTCCAACAAGATAGTTTATTTATTGTATTGGGTGTGCTTTTTGCTTTTGCCGCTTGGCTCATACACATGCAAACGCGACAACTTCGCAATAATCCCTTTTCAGAATAAAAATAAAAGACCAAACTATGTTGGTCTTTTATTTACGCTTTTAACCCGCTTTACCTGCAACAAAAGGATTATGCTGCTTTTCAAAACCAATGGTGCTGATCGATCCATGTCCTGAAATGAATTGAGTTTCATCCGGCAGACTAAAACATTCTCTCTGAATGGAATCTAAGAGCTGCTGATGGTTGCCACGCGGGAAATCAGTCCGGCCAATTGAACCTTTAAACAATACATCCCCTGTCCATAACAAGTCATAATTTTTGTTATAGAACATCACATGACCTGGCGTATGGCCTGGAGCAAAACGCACTTCAAATTCTTCATTGCCGAGTTTGAGCACTTCTCCACCTTCCAGCCATTGGGTCACTTCGACTTTTTCCGGAATCGGGAAGCCATAACGTGCAGAAACTTCCTGAATCATGTCGAGCCAGAATGCATCTTCCTTATGCGGTCCAATCACCGGTACATCCCAAGCCTTTTTTAACGCACCCACCGCACCCGCATGATCCAGATGGCCATGAGTGAGCCACAAGGCTTTAACCGTTAAACCCAGCGCTTCAACTTCAGTTTTCAGTTTTTCAGGTTCGCCCCCAGCATCAATCAAAATGGCTTCTTTAGTTTCCGTATCCCAAACGATGGAACAGTTTTGCTGAAATGCAGTAACTGGAACAATTTTGACTTGTAACATGGGGTGAAAAACCTCGGGCAAGTTAATGGGTAAGTGTCTGTGTCAATGCATCCAGATTAGCCTGAAGCAGACTATTGAGCAATCGCAAATGATCTTCACGGCTATTTAATGCCGGAATGTAACTATAGCTTTCACCGCCGAGTGCTTTAAAAGTCTCGGCATTTTCGATTGCCAGCTCTTCAAGCGTTTCCAGACAGTCCGCGGAAAATGCTGGACTCATTACTTGAATTGATTTCACCCCCTGCTTAGCCCAATCTTCAAGCAAAACATCGGTATAGGGCTTGATCCATTCCTGTTTGCCAAACCGCGACTGGAAGCTGATCGCATATTGATCTTCGCTTAAACCCAAGGCTTTAGCCAACAGCTTGCCAGTTATGCGGCAACGGTCGGCATAAGGATCGCCTTTATCAGCATAGGGCTGTGGAATACCGTGGAAAGACATCAACAATTTCTCTGGCCGACCATGAATTGCCTGATAGTCCCGTACACTTTGAGCCAGCGACTGGATAAATAAAGGATGTTGATAATAATCCCGGATCACTGTCAAACCGGGTAAATTGCGCTGTTTAACCACCCATTTCGCCACAGCATCGTATAGAGGTGCGGTCGAAGTGGCTGAATATTGGGGAAACAGGGGAAATAGAATCACGTGTTCCTGTGGCTGCGCGGAGACCTGTGCCAAGACATCCTGAATATTCGGATTGCCATAGGTCATAGCAGGTATC
Source organism: Acinetobacter lwoffii (assembly GCF_029024105.1). NCBI lineage: Bacteria > Pseudomonadati > Pseudomonadota > Gammaproteobacteria > Moraxellales > Moraxellaceae > Acinetobacter > Acinetobacter lwoffii. The sequence continues at coordinate 2,850,715 of NZ_CP118963.1, forward strand.
ACATTCAGTTCAAACTGCGGATAAAGCTGGGTTAAATGGGTCTTAACTGCTGCGACCTGCTCAAACAGAATTTCACGCATCGGCGAATCCTGTCCCCATACTTGCGCATAGGCCTGTGATACCCGCTTTGGACGGAAAGGCAAAATGAATAAGCGCAGAATGATTTGCCAAATCGGTTTGGGAATTTCAATCACACGCTGATCAGATAAAAACTGCTTGAGGAAACGGCGTACCGCTGGAATCGTAGGCTCATCTGGTGTGCCCAAGTTTGCCAATATAATCGTCACTTTCGCTTTAGCAGGAGAATACATTCAGTTCGTCCGTCAGGATATCAACCCCTGTACTTTAACAGCTTTTTATTTATTCTCTCTATGGATTAATACGCTGACTTATATTGAAAAGTGCGATCTAAATCCAGCAAGCTGCTGTCCAGCAACTTTTGCGCTTTTGGCGTGATCTGCCACAGCATGCGCTGTCGGTCATCACGACCGGATGGCACAATCCAGTCATTCTGGCGCATTTGAATTTTTAAACTATGCAAGGCACGAATATTCATCTGGGCACGCGCAACTGCATGCGCACGCGGCATCTGCACCCGTGCATCCTGCAAACCGGTTTCATTCAGATATTCATTCATGCGCTTTGAGAAAAACTCTTCAGGTGTGGGATTGACAAAGGTTGAACCCAGCAATGCCAATAATTGTGCCCAAGTGAGTTTTTTCTGAACTTTGATTTCTTTAAAATTACCATCCTGATAAGCATGCATCCGGTATTCAAAAGAAAAAACTTCATGCATCGCCACTTTGGGCAAGCTCAGGAATGGATCAACTTCTGCAGTTCCGCCATCACGTTCCAATTGCGCGACTTTAGCTTTCAGCTGGTCAATCTCGTCATGCAGCGCCTGGGTATTTTGCGGACGCACCCAGCCGGTCACCGGATAGCGCTCCAGCATTTGTGGCATGTTAAAACGTACCGCCATTTCCAGATCGCGCAGACTACGGTAAGTAAAGACCTGATCGACTTCCTGCTGTAACAGTTGACGGAATTCCTTAAATTTTTCCTGTAATTCCGGTTTGGCATCATGCAATGCACTTTCACGTGATGCCGGATCATCATGCATAAACACAATAATCGGTTTTTGCTTGGTCACTGCATAAATATATTCGAGATGCATATAGCCAACACCCGATACCGACTGCTCTCCATACTGGCTTCCCAGCAGAATCACGACATAATCACAGTCATCAATCTGGCGGCGTGCAAATGCAGTATTCAGCGGTGTACGCTGTTCCAGTCCCCACGAGAAAAACCCCATTCCTACCAGTGTTTGAGACAGAATGATACGCTCCGGTTGCATTTCTGCCCCAGAGGTTGAGATGAACACTTGGTACCGTTTATCCAGCATGGGCTATCCTCTTCTCCTGTACATTTGGGTAAAAAATGCATCATCACATGCTTCTTTACCCAATATGGCCACCCCACAATCAAAATATCTTTCTTCTTAAATTATAAAAATGAGTTTTAAACTGCACTCATATTACTGACCTGCCATTTTAAATCGGCCGGAATCAGGTGCTGCAAAATCGGTCGGAGCTGTTCAGCATTCTGCCCACTCACCACCAATTCAATTTTCACGCTTTCTTTAGACTCATGCTCAAATAATAACCCATTTTTAATTAAAATTTGGGCCGTTTGTCTTGCAACCGCGAATCCTGAGTCAATTAATGTCAGCTTTTGACCAAAAATATACTGAATTGACGATTTTAGGAAGGGGTAATGTGTACATCCTAATACTAAATAATCAGCGCCCTGATCTACAACTGGTTGTAAAATCTCTTTTAATGTCTGCAAACAGGCTGCACTCATCTGCTCTCCAGCCTCAACAAAAGGCACCAGATCCAGACTGGTCACAGGCAGGACTTTGACTTGAGCCGGTTCGGCAAAACGGGAAATGACATCTTTAATCAGCTGGCCGCGGAAGGTTGCAGGCGTGGCCAATACCGCCACAGTTTTCGACTGGGTATTCAGGACGGCCGGTTTAAGTGCGGGTACTAAACCGATAATCGGAAAGTTTTCACCATAATAGTCACGCAAATAATCCAGACTAAAAGCGGAAGCGGTATTACAAGCCACCACCGCAACTTTACAACCTTGACGATAAAGCCATTCAATCGCCTGAGCCGTCAAGGCACGAATTTCCTGATCATCTCTCGGGCCATAAGGCACATGCGCAGTATCCGCATAATAGACAAAGCGTTCATTAGGCAAATGGCGGGCAATTTCCAGGGCGACTGACAAGCCGCCTACGCCTGAGTCAAAAATGCCAATAGGCGCATCTGCCGTGGCATTGGGCATCGGGTCTAATAACTGGGAAATTGGTTGAATAGCGCTCATAACGTTGCAGGTAGCTTGTTTGAAATTTCTAGCGATCAAGCTTAAACCTCAGGTGCTCAAATGCAAGTCTAAATCACCACTTTTCAAACTTAAAACGGTTTCGCCTGCCGGATTTTCATCAAGCTCTCCCATCTCGACCAGATGTAAAAATGCCGCACGCTGAATCAGGGCATTAATCCCAAAACGCACATGCACATAAGGCCGCAACTCACCTTTGTATTCACGCATAAAGATTGGATGTTCAGCATCGACAATAATCAGGTCTTGCGTGGTTGTGCCCAGTTGCAGATAAGTCACTCCATTGATCTCAACCTGATCGACCTGATTGACAAATAAAGGTTCATCTTCAACTTCGATTTCAATCATTTCTACTGGTGTTTTTAGATAGAATTTATCGTTTTCTTTCCAGAGCACCGTTGCAAACAGGTCAATCATCGGCTGACGCTTGATCAATTGACCTTCGTGCCACCATTCGCCGTTGGCTAAAACCTTGAGATCCATTGTGCCACAATGCTTTGGCTGCCATTGCTCCAAAGGGGGTATTGACCTTTTGTGACTGCCCTGTGCATCTTTTAAGTATTGTGCGATATCCATTAAATTTTTATCATCGGGATAAGTTACTTTTTTCGTCGGATTTGTGCTGGGTACTGGCTTATCCATAAAAGAAGACCTTAATGACGGAAAAATAATATGTTTCAGCCAATTGGCTAAAACCGGCTTTAAAACTATACTAGCCCAGATTATCAAAGACACTAGCATTTTTGTGTCTAGGAACCAAGAACACTTATGGCAGCACCCAATCATATGATTATGGTTGCCACCGAATAGTAATATGAGGAGTCCTACATGGAACACATCGAACGTGAATCGATGGAGTTTGACGTCGTCATCGTAGGCGCAGGCCCTGCGGGTCTTTCTGCTGCGATCAAAATCCGTCAACTTGCAATTGAAAACAACTTAAACGATTTGTCCGTTTGTGTCGTAGAAAAAGGCTCCGAAGTCGGTGCACATATTCTGTCTGGTGCTGTGCTTGAACCACGTGCCATGAACGAGCTGTTCCCCGACTGGAAAGAACAGGGTGCCCCGCTGAATGTCCCGGTGACTGAAGATAAAACCTTCTTCCTGCTTTCAGATGAAAAATCACAGGAAGCACCGCACTGGATGGTGCCTAAAACCATGCATAACGATGGCAACTATGTCATTTCACTGGGCAATGTGGTGCGCTGGTTAGGCCAGAAAGCGGAAGAACTGGAAGTGTCGATCTTTCCGGGCTTTGCCGCGTCTGAAATTCTGTATCATGCCGATGGTACAGTCAAAGGCATCCAAACCGGTGATATGGGTATTGGTAAAGATGGCGAACCAACGCATAACTTTACCCCGGGTTATGAACTGCATGCCAAATACACAATTTTCGCTGAAGGCTGTCGTGGTCACTTAGGTAAACGTCTGATCCAGAAGTTCAACCTGGACAAGGACGCTGATCCGCAACACTACGGTATCGGCATTAAAGAGCTTTGGGAAATCGATCCTGCCAAGCATAAACCGGGTCTGGTGATGCACGGTGCCGGCTGGCCACTAAATGAAACTGGTTCTTCAGGTGGCTGGTGGTTATACCATGCTGAGAATAACCAGGTGACTCTGGGCATGATCGTAGATCTGTCTTACACCAACCCGCATATGTATCCCTTCATGGAAATGCAGCGCTGGAAAACCCATCCATTGATCAAGCAGTATCTGGAAGGTGGTAAGCGTATTTCTTATGGTGCGCGTGCTGTGACCAAAGGTGGTTTTAACTCATTACCAAAATTCACCTTCCCGGGTGGTTCTTTGATTGGTGATGATGCCGGCTTCCTGAACTTTGCCAAGATCAAGGGTTCACATACTGCGATGAAATCCGGCATGCTCTGCGGTGAAGCGGTGTTTGAAGCGATTGCTGCTGGTGTAGAAAAAGGCGGTGATCTGGCGGTGGCGCGTGTAGTGGAAGGCGAAGATTTCTTTGTCAAAGAACTGACTGCTTATACCGACAAGTTTAACAACAGCTGGCTGAAAGAAGAGCTGTATAACTCGCGTAACTTTGGCCCGGCAATGCACAAGTTCGGTCAATGGATCGGGGGTGCCTTTAACTTTATCGACCAGAACGTGTTTAAAGTGCCATTTACCCTGCACGATCTGGTTCAAGACCATGCTGCACTAAAAACCCAGGCAGCTGAAAGCTTCAAGCCAAACTATCCAAAACCGGATGGCAAGCTGACCTTTGACCGTCTGTCTTCAGTGTTTGTATCGAATACCGTGCATGAAGAAAACCAGCCAGCGCATCTGAAACTCACCGATGCTTCAATTCCGGTGGAAGTGAACCTGCCGAAATGGGATGAGCCTGCACAGCGTTACTGCCCGGCAGGTGTTTATGAAATCATGGAAAATAATGACGGTTCGAAACGCTTCCAGATCAATGCAGCCAACTGTGTGCACTGCAAGACCTGTGACATTAAGGACCCTTCCCAGAACATCACCTGGGTGACACCGGAAGGTGGCGGTGGTCCGAACTATCCAAATATGTAATCTCTCATATGAGATAAAAATAAACCCGCTTTAAAGCGGGTTTATTTTTTACAATGTCTTTCATACGAAGACCTAAATTTTAAAGCTACTAAGTGTCTAGTAGGTCCAACTGATACATATGTATCTTCAATATTATTAAATAAAGTCGCAAAAAGTGCTCCTTTAAAAGTCTCTTTTTGATCAAAAAAATAATACTTCGATGCTATATGATCAACTCTCTCTAAAATCATCGAACGTTTGATTGAAGATTTATCACTTACAAATTCTTTAGCATGAAAATCTAAAAAATCCATTCCATCTTTATAAAAAATCTTAGCATTGTCTCTATCATCTAAAATATCAGCCACTACAGAGCAATATAAATATTCAATTCCTTGTAGAGCTTTCCATTCATTTTCAGAGGGCAAAAAAATCATTAAATCTATATCTCTAAAAATACGATTTTCTATATTATCTAAATCTCGAATATTCTCAGATACTGCATAAACTTCTTCAGCTCGGGCAGTAACATTAACAAGTAAAAGGAAAAATATTCCTATTAAGTATTTTAATTTTTCCATTATTAATAATTTTCAACTTTTCAAAATTATAGCATTTACCATACTTTATTTTTTTAATTAAACTAAGATGCATAACTTTAAAGTTATGCATTTTTTTCATTTATTAGCCTTTCTTCACTAAATAATGAAATTCTTTATTACCATTTTCATCCAGACGTTCTTCCTGCAATAGCAACTCATGCCCCAAATGCATACAGAATTTTGGAATATCCCACGACGTTGAATTATCCGTGGCAAACACCTCAACCACATCACCTGCCTTAGATTTACGGATCGCCTGATGCAACATCATCACTGGCTCAGGACAACGTAAACCTCGGGTATTCAATTGCAGACTTGGAATAATTTCAGTTGGGGACATCGATAGACTCAGGATGGAAAGACCGCCATATTTTAGCATAAAGCTGCGATTACATTGCTGCTTTGCATACGTGGCCAGTTCCAAAATTAGGCCTGACTCGTATGATCAAGACTCTGCATCATATTTACAATAGACAAGCGTATTTTCTGCGGTATGATAAAACCACGTTTTTTTAGATATTAAGAGTCTTCAGGAAAAATCATGCACGAGGAATCAGGCCCGTCGTGGGGTATGCGCGGCTTACGCAAATGGCTGGGAACTGCACCCGAAACTCGCGACGAACTGCTAAAATTAGTACAAGATTCACGTCGATTTTTAGAACCCGATACTGTTGCCATGCTTGAGGGCGTTCTTGACCTCCCGGCAACCAAAATTCGTGAAGTCATGACGCCTCGCACGTCCATGATCAGCTTACAGGAAGATGACCAACTGCTGGATATCCTGCATGTGCTGGTCGAATCTGCGCATTCACGTTTTCCGGTATTTTCTTCCGATCAGACCGATAATGTAGTCGGCATTCTGTTGGCAAAGGATTTATTGCCTTTTCTAACTGAACCGACGGCCAAAGTCGATATTCGCGCGCTTATGCGTCAGCCTTTGTTTGTTCCAGAAAGCGCCCGCTCCGATCAGGTTTTGCGCATGTTGAAGAATACCCAGACGCATATTGCGGTGGTGATTGATGAATACGGTACGACTTCGGGTCTGGTGACGCTGGAAGATATTCTGGAAGAAATTGTCGGTGAAATTGAAGATGAACATGACAATGCTGATGAAGAAGCATACTACATTGTTCCGGACAATGATCCGACTACGGCCAATACCTGGGTGGTACAAGCGCTGACCCCAATTGAGTATTTCAATAATATGCTGGATGCGACTTTCCCTGATGATGAAGTGGAAACCATGGGTGGCTTGTTATTACAGGAAATTGGTCTGGTAAGTGATCTTGAAGGTCAGACCATTGAACTGGAAAACTGGCAATTTACCATTCTTGAGGCAGATTCACGCTCGATTCACCTAATTCGAGCCGTGCGCCAATGAGAGCGTATTTTGATAAGCTGTTGAGTTCTAATCAACAGCAAAAACCGTTGCCGCTGATCTATCCTGTTTTAATTGCCTTATTCGCAGGTGCCATCTTTAGTTTGGCACTAGCCCCCTATCATTACTGGTGGCTGGCCATTCTGTCTCCAGCACTGCTCTATGCCTGCCTGCGCGGACGTACAGCAAAACAGGCTTTTGGCATTGGCTGGGCTTATGGGATCGGCTTGTGGTTTGTCGGCGCATTCTGGCTCTATACCTCGATTCATGTCTATGGCGATACCAGTGCATTTCTCAGCGTTGTAATGATCCTGATTATGGCACTGGTGATGGGTCTGTTTAGTGCCGTTCAAACGTTTGTCTATCGCCGCTTTTTCCCGGAAACTCCTTTAACCTTTGCCCCGCTGTGGGTGCTGTTTGAATGGTCCAAGACCTGGGTCTTTACCGGATTCCCATGGCTATTCGCCGGCTATGCCTTTACCGAACGCTACCTAGATGCTTATGCGCCCTTATTCGGGGTGTTTGGCGTATCTTTCGTGGTGATCATTCTGGCCTGTGCGCTGGTTGAAATTCTAAATAGACGCCTGTTCTGGGCCATTCCTTCGGCAGTTTTATTACTCGGTGCCTGGGGCGCAGCACAGCTGACGTTTGTTGAGCAAAAAAATCAAAAGCCTTTAACGGTTTCCCTGATTCAGGGCAATATTCCGCAAGACTTGAAATGGCTAACTGAATATCAGGTGAAGACCTTATTGATTTATGCCAATTTGAGTAGAACCGAATGGGGCCGTGATCTGATCGTCTGGCCGGAATCTTCGATTCCCATGTTCCAGACTGATATTGAAGCCTTTCTGGAGGCCATGAAAGTACAAGCTGAAAAATCAGGCACTGCATGGGTGACCGGCATTCCATATTGGGATTTAGCAGAATCACAGGCTGCAGGCTATCCAAAATATTACAATAGCATTATGGCCAGCGGAAATGAATCTGATGGGCTATACAAGAAGCAACGACTGGTTCCCTTTGGTGAATATATCCCCTTATCAGGCTGGCTGAGCTGGGTCTTGCCAGGTCTGCAAAATGATCCTTCCATGAGTGGTTTTACCCGGGGCGCAGATCATCAAAAACCATTGAATGTGAAAAATCATCCATTGGGTTCTGCAATTTGTTATGAAGTGGCCTACCCGAATTTGACCCGTCGCAATGCCAGCCAAAGTGATTTTCTGGTGACCGTGTCTAATGATGCCTGGTTTACCGGCACGGCAGGACCATTACAGCATCTGCAAATGGTGCAAATGCGTGCTAAAGAAAATGGCCGCTGGTTTATTCGCGCCACCAATACCGGTGTAACCGCCTTTATTGACCACAATGGCCACATCGTGAAAAAAGCCCCGGTGGATCAGGAAGCGGTATTACGTGGTGAACTTCCAGCCATGCAGGGCGAAACGCTGTATATGAAACTCAGTGATTGGCCAGTGATGATCTTCTCAGTTCTGCTTTTGCTTATTGGATGGCGCTTCCGTCCACGTAAAGTGGATGTCAGCTTTAAGTCAAGAAGATAATTTCTTCAAGTCCCTCTTTTACAAAGAGGGATTTAGGGGATTCCTGAATATAGCACCTTATCAATCCCTCCTAAGCTCCCTTTATGAAAGCGAAGAACACTCAAGGCAATAAAAAACCGAGGTCACAGCCTCGGTTTTTTATCTCTTTAAAACTTAAAACTGTATAGCCAGATAACACACCATACTGGCAAGAGACAACATCGGCACATGACGATACAGGTTAACCAATGTCTGCTCAAATGCTGAACCTTGTTCGGCTTGAATGCGGATTACACTCGCATTTAATGCTGACCAGAAACACAGGGCTAATAAACTGCTCATCAAACTGATAGCAAAGAAAGCCACCATAATCTGGCTGCTGCCTTCGGTGCTTTGCCATAAATGGACGATTCCCTGACTGATCGGCAGCATGCTTAAAACCAGAAGAACAGATTTCAGCATCGACCAATGAAATTGATTGATTTCATCTCCTAAGATTAATGCTTTCATGTGCTTCTCCGTTGGCGAGTCAAGTACCATTCAGATCATTATGAGCTTTTTTAAATAAATAGAAAGTGTATGTTTATTCATATTTTACGAGAATTGTAATAGATAAATATGGGAATAATTCTTATTATAACTCGCATATCGTTTTTATTATTTCATTATTATAAATATCAATAACTTACATTATATTTAATAATTAATAGTTATTATCACTTCACTTCGTATTGAAATAGCCTATTAAGTGAAGTGATATATGCCATCTATCGAGAATTTATAATGATTCTCAATTAAGGCTGATAATAAATATCGGCATCTGTTCCTTCACCACCCGATTGACCATCTGCACCAAATGAATACAGATCGAAGCTGCGACCATCGGTGCCCGGAATCACATATTGCAGTTCATTATCCCAGCTGTCTTTTGGAAAACCGCCTTTGACATAACCGCCCGGCACCCAGTTTTTTGCAGTCGCTGGCTGATTCACCAGTGCATCCAGACCACCTTCCTGCATACTTGGATACTTGCCATTGTCCAGCTTGTATTGATCCAGTGAACCTGCAATGCTCTGCAACTTGATCACGGTGGTATCTACTTTGGCCTTTTCACCGCGTCCCATCACGTTCGGAACGATCAGCGCAGCAAGCACACCGAGAATAACAATCACCACCATGACTTCGATTAAGGTAAAGCCCGTCTGTTTATTTAATTGATTCCTTTTCATTCAATCTCTCTCATTTATTTGCATCATTCAGAATTTCCACTTGAATCTTGATCACAGCAAAATTCTAACTGGCTTCTGTTTAAATCATATTATTCATATTCACAATTGGCAGCATCACTGCAATCACAATCACCAAAACAATACTGGCCATCAATACCAGCATTAAAGGTTCCAGCAAGGCCAGTAAAGTTGAAATCAGGGTGGTCACTTCGCGATCCTGCATCTGTGAAGCACGTTCCAACATGCGGTCCAGTTCACCAGACGCTTCACCACTTTTGATCATTTGTACCATCATCGGCGGGAAATAACCACTGCGTTCCAGTTGGGTCGCCAGGTTGCCACCTTCAGTGACTTTTTCCGCTGCCAGATTGACAGCATCACGGATCACCCAGTTGTTACTGACTGCAGCACCAATGCGCAGTGCATCGACCAGCGGCACGCCAGACTGGGTCAAAATGGATAAGGTACTGGCAAAACGTGCGGCATTAATCCCGCGTGACAATTTGCCGAATAAAGGTAATTTTAAGGTCAGACGGTCAAAGGCATAATGCCCGGCGGTGGTTCTTAAAAACCGGACCAACAGGAAAATCCCCAAAGCACCACCAATCAATAAAAATGGCCAAGCAATGCGGATAAAATCACTGGCTTTCATCAAGGCCACGGTAATCCACGGTAAGGCGTCTTTACTCTGATCAAAAGTCTTGACGATATCCGGCACCACATAGGTCATCAGCCCCATCACGATCGCAAAGGACATCAGCATCAGGATAATCGGATAGACCATTGCACCCTGAATTTTTTTCTGCATGGCAAACCGGTTTTCGGTATAGTCAGCCAACTGATCCAGAATCAGGTCCAGATGTCCGGAACGCTCACCGGCCGCAATCGTAGCAATATACAGTTCAGGAAAACGTCCGGATTGCTGCAAACCCTGCGCCAGACTATGCCCTTCTAGTACCTTGGAGCGAACCGACATCAGCAGGTTTTGTACATGCACTTTTTCGCTTTGCTTGCCGACGGCGCGGATGGCTTCTTCCAGCGGAATCGCGGCAGCGACCAGCACAGATAGCTGCCGGGTCATGAGGGCCAGATCGTAGGCGGTGATGCTTTTTTCAAACCATTTTCGACGATGCTGCTGGTCTTTTTTTTCGACAGGATCAACAGAGACCGGAATAAGTGCTTTATCCCGTAATTGTTGCCGGATCTGACGTGCAGAATCCCCCTCCAGCACGCCTTTTTGCTGCTTTCCTGAAGCATCAAGCGCAATAAACTGATATGCAGGCATTGTAATGCTCTAATTTTCCAAAATTTTGCTTAACGCTGTTGCGTCAGACCACCGAAATCATTCATATTCTTTGATATAAATTATCTGCTCACTCTAACATAATCGAACTTTAAGCACGACGAAATTTCTTCAGGATCTCCACCCCAAGATATGCAAAATTCTCACACCGATTCCAGTCTACTTTATCGCGTACGCGTTGCTGTACCTGTACATGTATTTGATTGTTTTGATTACACAATGAGTGCAGAACAATTTGAACAGGCGCAGATTGGCGCACGTGTACTGGTATCGTTTGGTCGGCAGAATCTGGTCGGGGTGATTATCGAAAAACTGCCTGCAGACACTCCTCTCGACCCACGCTTTAAGCTTAAGGCAGTAACCGAACTGCTCGATGAACGCGCCATTATAGATGCCAAAGTTTTAAGTTTGTTGACATGGTCAGCGCAGTATTACCAGTTTCCGATCGGTGAAGTCGTCCACAGTGCCCTGCCGACTCTGTTGCGTCAGGGTAAGCCTTATAACCTGCTGGCCCGTACCTGGAAATTCCTGGACCCTGATGCCGAGGCCAAAGTACGCCGTTCGGACAAGCAGCAGGAAGCTTACCGGATTTTAAAACTGCATCCGGTCGGGACCACTGAAAATGTGCTGAACATGGCCGGGATTGAAACCGCGACCTTAAAAGCGCTGGAGAAAAAAGAGATTTGCGCCTGTGTGCTGGAGCCACAAGATTTCAATCCGCAGCCGATGCAGCTGGCACAAATGCCGCTTACTGCCAATCCTGAACAAAAACATGCAGTCGAACAGGTATTAAAATATCGCAATCAATATCAAGCTTTTTTACTGGATGGTCTGACCGGCAGCGGTAAAACTGAAGTGTATTTGCAGATCATGGAACAGGTACTGAAACAGGGCAAACAGGTGCTGGTGCTGGTGCCGGAAATCGGCCTGACGCCGCAAACCATCAGCCGTTTTCAGTCCCGTTTTCATTGCCATATTGCGTTGCTGCATTCCGGGCTGAATGATTCCAAACGGCTACAAGCCTGGCAGTCGGCAGAAACCGGCAAAGCCTCAATCGTACTCGGTACACGTTCTGCCATTTATACCCCGATGCCGAATCTGGGCCTGATCATTCTGGATGAAGAACATGACCTGTCCTTTAAACAGCAGGAAGGCTTCCGCTATCATGCCCGCGATGTCGCCCTGTACCGCGGCCATTTACAGCAATGTCCGGTAATCTTAGGGTCAGCCACACCAAGCATTGACAGTTATGCGCTGGTGCAACATGGCAAGATGCAGGCACTGGAGCTGAACCAGCGTGCCGGCACGGCCTTGATGCCCAAAATCCATATTCTGGATTTAAAAGTTGCGCAAAAAAAGCATGGGATTAGCCTGCAATTGATTCAGGACATCAAAAAGCGCCTGGAGAAAAAAGAACAGGTGCTGATTTTTTTAAACCGCCGTGGCTATGCCCCCGTCCTGCTGTGTGGCAGCTGTGGCTGGCAGGCGAAATGTCCGCACTGTGATGCCAACTTCACTGTACACCGCCAGCCTTATCAGCATCTACATTGCCATCACTGCGGTACTATTCACCGTATGCCGGAACACTGCCCACAATGTCAGCATCAGGAACTGATTACACTGGGTATGGGCACCGGCAAAGTCGAAGAGCATCTGAATGAGCTCTTTCCGGATTTTGAGGTGATTCGGGTCGATCGCGATTCCACCAGTCGGGTCGGCAGCTGGCAAAAAATCTATGACAAGATTCAGAAAAGCGAACCTGCCATTTTGCTTGGCACCCAGATGCTGGCCAAAGGCCATCATTTTCCTTATGTGACGCTGGTGGCGATTCTGGATATCGATTCCGGTCTGCTCAGTGTGGATTTCCGTGCTACTGAACGGACTGCACAACTGATTGTGCAGGTGGCAGGCCGCGCAGGCCGTGGTGAACATAAGGGTGATGTTTACCTACAGACCCTCAGACCTGATCATGCCCTGCTGAATACCCTGGTCAATGAAAATTATCGCGTATTTGCCCAGCAAACCTTAAAAGAACGGCAGATGGCCAGAATGCCGCCCTATCGTTATGCCATCCTGATTCGCTGTGAATCCAAGGATCAGTCACAAAATACCGAATTCTTACAGAAACATGCAGCACTCCTCAGGCAATATCCTGATCTGGAGCTGGACATCTGGGGACCGATTCCTGCGCCAATGGAACGCAAGGCGGGGCGCTATCAGTCGCATATGGTGCTATTGTCAGCGGATCGTCCACGTTTGCATTACTATGTGCGTAGCTGGTGGCAAAACATGCTGCAGGACAAACCTTCTAGCATGAAGCTCACGCTGGACATCGACCCTCAGGAACTGAGCTAAAAGATATTGCGCCTGAGGATCGATCTGGAATACGAAACTGCAAGTCTGGATCAAGAATAAATTTAGGGCAGGAAAATGTCGATACTGTTACAAATAACACTGGTTCTGGTCATTGCACTGTTGATAGTGCCACTGAGTAAAAGGCTCAGATTGCCAAGTGTGCTGGGCTATCTGTTAACAGGGATCATCTTAAGTCCAAGCCTTTTGCACCTGATTCAGACACCCGAAGTCATGAGTAGTTTCATGCAAGTCAGCCTGATGGCACTGATGTTCTGGATCGGCCTGCAACTCAGACCACAACGCATTGTGCAGATTAATCCCTCCCTGTGGATGATGGCTGCTTTACAGGTACTAATCAGCACCCTGATTTTCACGCTCATGGCCTGGGTTTTCCTTCAGCAAAGCCTACTCGCCAGCATTGTAATTGGACTCGCCGGCAGTTTGTCCGCCCTGACTTTGGTGATTCAACATCTCAATCATCAGGAACAGTTCGCCACCAGCTATGGTCAGCAAGCCTATTCGATTCTGCTGATTCATGCTCTGTTGGCCATTCTGGTGATTGCAGCCATTCCCTTATTTGCCGGGATTCGCTCGACCGAACATGGCGTGGCCTACTTTGCTGCCCTCATCGCGACGTTGAGCGGTCTGTTCCTGTGTAATCGCTACCTGATGCAACCGCTGTATCGCTGGATTGCCAAAAGTGGCAGTCATGAACTGCATGCGATTGTCGCGATTGCGGTGACCTTGGGGTTGCTGGTGTTAATGAATACCCTTGGACTGAATCTATTTCTCGGCGCCTTGTTTGCCGGCATTTTACTGGCAGATTCAGATTTCCGGCCTGCGGTAGAAAGTACGATTCGACCTTTTCAGGGCGTGTTGATCGGCTTGGCCTTTATCAGTCTGGGCATGTCACTGCACTTAGCTGATCTGCTGGATTTCCCCGGAATGATTCTGGGCGGCACTTTCGCTTTGATCTTGGTCAAGTTTGCAATCAGTCTGGCATTGGCACGTTATCATCAAAATAGCTGGCGCAATAGTACCCTGCTGGCAGCCAGTCTGGCGCAAGGCGGCGAATTTGCCTTACTGGCACTGGTGATTGCAGTATCCGACCAGATTATTACGGCCAATCTACTGTCCCCCTTGCTTTGGATGGTGAGTTTTTCCTTGCTGCTGACCCCCGCATTTTATTGGTTATTGCATAGCCAGATCTTACCGCGTCTGGATCGCCACAATCATCTGGCGGCAACCTTTGAAACCGATTCCAATCCTCAAGCCCATACACCAATCCTGCTGATTGGCTTTGGCCGCTTCGGACAGATTATTGCCCGGATTTTACTGCAGCAGCAACACGCTTTTAGTGTCATGGACAGCAATTTGCCAGCCACTGAACTTCTGGCGCAGTACGACATCCCTTTCTATCAGGCAGATGCAACAGAACCGGAAGCCTTGATACAGACCGGCATTGCTACAGCGCAACAGGTGATTGTGGCGATTGATGATATTGAAGACTCGATGCTGATCGTGCGGCATCTGCGGCTGAATTATCCTGAAACCTGTTTATGGATACGTGCCCGTGACCGGCATCATGTGCATTTATTGCAGGATTTGGGCGTGAAACACATCTGGCGTGAAACTTATCTTTCAGCTTTGGAACTCAGTCAGGCCTTACTAAACCAGCTCAATCCTGACCTCGAAAATAGCCAGCAACAGATTCAAAACTTCCGCGAACAGGATGAAAAACTGCTCAACAGCCAATATCATCTGGATCCGGATGAACATCCAAATTATGAAAATCAGCGGAGCAGTTTAGCCGAACTGGAGCATCTGTTTGCCCAGGATCAACGCCATAAAGCGCAAAAACAAGCTACACAGCAGCAACAGGATACAAACGGCGCAGGAATTGATACGTTAAGAGATGAACTGTCATAACTTGTGTTTTACAATAATGACACCATTAAAGCAGGGTTATGGAGAATTTTATGTCTGATTTACGCCAACGCTTTTTTATTGAAGATAGCCCTGTTCGTGGTGAAGTGGTGCATCTTGAAGAAGCTTTACAAACCATTTTAGCGCAACGTGACTATGCCCCTGCAGTTAAAATCCTGCTAGGTGAAATGCTCAGTGCCACTGCACTGCTGGCCAGCACATTGAAGATTAAAGGACGTATCAGCCTGCAAATTCAGGCATCAGGCACATTTAAATGGGCTATGGCTGAATGTAACCATTTGGGTGAAGTTCGCGCTTTGGCTGACTATGAAGAAGATCCGCACTTTCTGGTCGGTGAAGACAGCAGTACCGTGTTGAAGTCACTCACCTCTCCGGTTCTGTTCATCAATATCGAACCAGAATTTGGCGAGCGTTATCAGGGGATTGTACCCCTTGATAAAGAAAATTTGGCGGGCTGTCTGATGCAGTATTATGACCTGTCTGCACAGATTCCAACGCGCATTGTGCTGGCGAGCGACCATCAGCGTGCAGGTGGTTTACTGATTCAGCTGTTACCACGTAATAGTGAAGAAGAACAACGCCGGGTAGATGAAGACCTATGGCCACGTCTGACCATGCTCACAGAGACCCTAAAAACTGAAGAGTTAGTCGGTTTGCAAGCCACTGATATTCTGTATCGTTTATATAATGAAGAAGAAGTGCGTCTGCCAGATACGGAAGTGTTGAAGTTCGGTTGTACCTGCTCTAAAGAGCGTTGTGCAGTCGCTTTACAGCAAATCGGCGTAGAGTCGATCCGTGAAACGCTGGAATTCCAGAATCCGATCGAGATGGACTGCCAGTTCTGTAATAGCCAATATACCTTTACGGCTGAAGAAGCCTTGGGTCTATTTGGTAAACACCTGAGCTAAGTACTTAGAATCCTTAAGTTTAAAAGCATTCCTAGGAATGCTTTTTTTATATTTTAAAACCTATGGGACTGAGTTCAACAGAGCGTATTCCCCTACATTAGAAAACCCGTCTACTCCCTGAATCAAACTCTCCTGTGAATCCAATCTAAGAATCCCTGTTGAATTATAAGATTATTCACATTAACAAAACCTAAATATTCATCATTTTCAAAAAATTATGAGAAAGACTTCACAGTTCATCCTATTGATTTAATTATGCTTTTAAAATAAATTAGAGCAATAATTCTAAAATGAATACATCATCAATTTAACAGGTATGTTATGAGAAAATTATTGAATACTCTAGTAATGGGGATGAGTTTAGCAGCAGTTTCTAGCTTGGCCTTTGCCTATGAAGATCCGTTATTGGGTAAATGGAAAACCATCGATGATCAATCGGGTTATTCTCGTGCGGATGTGGAAATTCGCAAGAAAGCAGATGGCAGTTATGAAGGGGTGATTGTCGAAACACGCAGCCTGCCTGGCGCAGAAAAAATGGGGATCTGTCATAAATGTCCAGGTCAGCTCAAGAACAAGCCTTTTCTAGGCCTGCCGTTTATCTGGGATTTTAAGGCAGATCCGAAAAAGCCGCGGGAATACCATGATGGCAAAGTGCTTGATCCGATCAGTGGCAAAGTTTACAAAGGTAAAGCACGCTTAAGTGCCAATGGCAAACGTCTTACCTTGCGTGGTTATGTCGGGGTATCGGTAATTGGCCGCAGTGTAACCTGGGTAAAATATTAATTTCAGAAATATTTTCAAAGCCCCTGTATCAGGGGCTTTTTTCTTTGTCATGATTTGAAACAATAAGGTACAAATAAAAACTGTTTTGGGGCAGGCAAAGTCATAATAATGGATTGAAGACGGTTATTTTTTATCCATTTATGATGATCAATCTTCAGCCTCGTTCAATTTTGCCCTTTGGTCTGCTTTACAGACTTCATATGGCACCCTCTATTCAACACAGGAAAGTGATTGAATACGCTTTGTCGATAACACATAAAATTATAAAAACCATTTCAGCTTTAACCTTCTTTGCCTCGCATGCTGCTGATAAAGATCCGGTCAGACCGACTGATTCATCAACTACCAGCGCATCCCGACTCTTGACTCATGATCATTTGAGTCATCACTCTGAGTCTGCATGTCCAAGGATTGGAAAGCGTTCTATTTTAGCACCTTCCCTTTCTCCGGATTTTGCACACTTGGCTGTTTAAGGAGTAGACCCATGACTACGATTCAGTACCAAGAAAGTTTTTCCCAAGGTTATACCCCCTCAGAAATTATAGACGATCGTTCATTTGACTTGATCCACTTTGCAGAAGCGTGTGGACAAAGCCCGGAATGGGTCATGCAGTTAATTGAACATGGAATTTTACCAAATCGTTCTACAACCCCGACCAGCACTTTCCTCGGTGAAGATATCTCGCGTGCACAACGCGCCTATCGCCTGCAACGCGATTTTGATGCCTCATTTAGCGCCGTTGCCATGATGCTGGACCTCATTGATGAAGTGCAGGAGTTACGTCGCGAGGTCAAACATTTGCACTTCAAGTAAATCCTTTTCATGTTCTGTCGATCTGCATTTTCAAGTGCAGATCAGAACATATTTATATTTAATTTTATGATTAGAGTATAAGAATCCCTATGAAAACCAAAGATTGCAATAAGAAAATCAAATACATGTTTCCCGAATACCGCGACTTGATTGTGCAACTTCGCGAGGAAAATCCCTATTTTGCCAAGTTATTCGAGGAACATAATGAGCTGGACAAAGAAATCAGCCAGCTTGAACTTGATCCAGTCAATCATATCAACAATGATATTGAGGCGATCAAGCGTAAAAAACTGAAATTAAAAGATGAAATCTATAAAATACTGACTCGAACAGCTCAAGTTGAGTGATCAGCAGAACAGAGTGTTGATTTCTACAGAGCTAATCTAAAATTGAAGTCCACTGATCTACGTGTGCTTGAAAAATAGGACAACTTTTATAAATATCGATTGATAAAGGTAGCTCTATTTTAATTTGGTCAGCTTTTCAACTTCTTTCATGGTCTCTTTCACTGATTGCTTAATCGGCTCATAGTCCAGGAACCAGAACAGATTCACGTGTTGATTCTTATGCTGTTGTGCCAGTAGATCAATCACACTGCGCTCCCCTCGGCCGACCAGATGTCTGCGATAGAAATAATACACCAGCAATACCGTGCTAATGAACATGATCATTAACATACTCCAGAACCCGACAGGAGATTTCGCCCCCGGAATAAATTCAAAGTTCATCCCGTAAATCCCGGTCAATAAGGTCAGCGGTGCAAAAATAGCGGTAATTATCGCCAAGATGCGCATATTTTCATTGGTCTGATTAGCAATGGCTGAAAAATGCAGGTCGATAGCCGCCTGAATCGAGGCACGCAAACGAACAGTGTGTTTTTGGATGCGCTCTACATGGCTGACCAGGTCATTCATTCGGACCAGCATAATATCCTGCCGTTCCGACTTCTTCTTGCCTTTCAAGTGTGGATAATTATCGATAATTTCATCTCGCAGTTCTTGCAAGGTATCAATTTGCTCTTCACAGAGATTTTCCACTTGTTGAAAAGATATGCTTTCTTGCAATAACTGGTTCCATTTAGTAAAGCGGCGATGCCCCTGTAATAACTCCTGTTGCCAGAATTCAACCCGTCGGGTTAAAGGCACACGTAAATCCAAATAACCATCCACCATGCTATTCAGCAAACGTAACGATAAATCCAGCGGGGTCATCGGGAGTTTTCGTGACTTATTTTGTTCCTGAGTGGAACGGATCACATGGGTTTCAATACGGGAAATATAATTTTTTATTGCTTTATTGCCTTGCTCACGTACTGTAATCAGCACTTGAGGAGTCATGATAAAACTAATCGGAGTAGTCGCCAGACCAAATACTTTTTCATGCTGTTCCAGCGCCTGCTCACCGCTCTCGATGTCATCATCCGGGGTAATCAGCTTGCGAAAAATAAGCAACTCATAGTCATCCATGCTATCAAATACACAAGGATGTTCTAAATTAAGAATATCGTTTACATGCAATTCGTTTAGGTATAAATGGGTCTGCTGTTCTATTTCTTTTTGCCAAGTCTCAGCCCGATTAACCACATCTGCCCGGGTATAGTCGATCCAGATAAATTCAGGTTCGGCTTGAGCAATAGGCTCTTTTTGTACAAAAATATGATGTTCGGTCGGATGTTGGTAAAAATAATAAACCTGCATTAAGACAATTCTCTATTCACAATTCTGCTTTTTGTTGTTGCAGGATAGAGCTAGGCCTTCCCCATCTATCCGTCTTAAAATTATGAGCCGAGCCGAAGACTTAAGCAATCCAATCAGTCTTTATTTGCGTAGCAGAATCTTATTGAAGGCATAAAAAAAGCCCTGAGCCAGCCAAAGTAAACACTTTGACCAATCTCAGGGCTTTTTTGTTGTTATTCACATGAGTTTTCCCATGTGAATATTTTAAGAATTAAACTTGTTCGATGTCTTTCATCGTCAATTTGATACGGCCACGGTTATCAACATCCGCAACCTGTACTTTCACTTCTTGACCTTCTTTCAATACATCTGCCACGTTCGCAATACGTTCGTTTGAGATTTGAGAGATGTGAAGCAAGCCATCAGTACCTGGCAGGATATTTACGAACGCACCGAATTCAACGATACGAATCACTTTACCTGTATAAATTGTACCTGGCTCGATTTCAGCAGTAAGTGCCTGGATCTTGGCAACTGCAGCTTGCGCAGCCGCTTTAGTTTCACCAAATACGCGAACTGTACCGTTATCTTCGATATCGATCGCTGCTTTAGTTTCTTCAGTAATTGCACGAATGGTCGCGCCGCCTTTACCGATCACATCACGGATTTTATCCGGGTTAATGTTGATCACCTGGAATGTCGGTGCGTGCATCGAAATTTCAGGACGCGCACGTGAAATCACTTGGTTCATCTCATTCAAGATGTGCATACGACCCGCATAAGCCTGATTCAATGCAGATTCCATGATCTCTTCAGTGATACCTTCGATCTTGATGTCCATTTGTAGCGCAGTAATACCGTTTGCAGAACCAGCTACTTTAAAGTCCATGTCGCCCAAGTGATCTTCATCACCCAAGATGTCAGAAAGAACTGCGAAACGCTCGCCTTCTTTCACTAGACCCATCGCAATACCTGCAACTGGTGCTTTAAGTGGAACACCAGCATCCATCAATGATAATGAAGCACCACATACAGACGCCATTGAAGATGAACCGTTAGATTCAGTGATGTCAGATACGATACGGATCACGTATGGGAAGCGGTCAGCCGCAGGAAGTACAGCTTGAACACCACGACGTGCCAGACGACCGTGACCGATTTCACGACGCTTAGGACCAGATTCACGACCCGTTTCACCTACAGAGTATGCAGGGAAGTTGTAGTGCAACATGAAGTTGTCAGTTTTGGTACCTGCAAGAGTATCAACCATCAACGCATCACGTGTATTACCCAAAGTCGTTGTGACCAAGGCTTGAGTTTCACCACGTGTGAACAATGCAGAACCATGAGCACGATCTAGAACGCCTACTTGTACGTCGATTGCACGAACAGTTTTGGTATCACGACCATCAATACGTGGCTTACCAGACAGGATGTTGTCACGTACGGTACGGTATTTAAGGTCTTCGAACAGCTCATTTACTTCTTCTGCAATGCCAGTTTCGTCATTTTCAGGAACGAACTGTGCAACTGCTTCTGCATAAAGCGCGTCAAGTGCCGCATAACGGTCTTGTTTCACTGCAATCGTGTAAGCTTCAGAGATTTTCGCTTCGAAAGCTTCTTTCAATTTACCAAGAAGTTCTTCGTTTTTAACTGGAGCAACCCAAGTTGACTCAACCGCGCCTGCAGCTGCAGCAAATTCTTTGATCGCCTGGATCGCAATTTGCATTTCGTCATGACCGAACAATACAGCGCCCAGCATTTGGTCTTCTGAAAGCTCTTTCGCTTCAGATTCAACCATCAATACTGCAGATTCCGTACCCGCAACAACAAGATCAAGATCAGACTCTTTAAGTTGTTCAAGGTTTGGGTTCAGGATGTATTCACCGTTGATTAAACCAACGCGCGCGCCACCAATCGGACCACGGAAAGGTGTACCAGCGATAGACAATGCAGCTGAAGTACCTAACATTGCAGCAATGTCAGCATCCATGGTTTTGTCAGAAGAAATAACAGTAGCTGTAACTTGAATTTCGTTAAAGTAACCTTCTGGGAACAACGGACGAATTGGACGGTCAATCAGACGTGAAATCAAAGTTTCAGCTTCAGACTGACGGCCTTCACGCTTGCCATAACCACCCGGGATACGACCAGCAGCATATTGCTTTTCTTGATAGTTTACAGTCAATGGGAAGAAGTCTTGACCTGCTTTTGCTTTAGGCTGTGCCACAACAGCAACAAGTACTTGTACGCCGCCCATGGTGATCACAACAGTATTTGCCTGACGGGCAACACGACCTGTTTCCAGGATAACGTTGTGCTGACCGAATTGGAATTCTTTACGAATAATATTAAACATTGACATGTTTTATTTTTTCCTAGTTCTTGTGAACAATTATTCTAGTGGAGACCCCTAAGGTTTGGCATTCATGACCATATGGACGAGTAAATGACAAAGCTTAGAAGCCGACCTCACCAGATTAAATACTATTTTTAAACACAAAGAAGGAGCGAAACATTCGCCCCTTCCACTGGCTTAGCGCAAAGCTAAACCGACTTTAGTTTTCAGCAATAAAGCACAAAGCATGCAATACACCCGAAAATAAAGTTTAAATCGAATTAACGACGTAAACCTAAAGCACCGATCAATGCTACATAACGACCGTGGTCTTTACCGTTAAGGTAGTCAAGTAGTTTACGACGTTGGTTAACCATACGGATAAGACCGCGACGGCTATGGTGGTCGTGTTTGTGCTCTTTGAAATGACCTTGTAAATCATTGATTTGAGCAGTTAAAAGAGCTACTTGAACTTCTGGTGAACCAGTGTCGTTTTCAGCGCGAGCGAATTTAGCCATGATCTCTGCGCGATCTGCGTTAGTTAAAGCCATTCGATTTCTCCGAGATGCTTGTATATTTTGATAAAAATCAAAGTGATGAGAATTCAAAACCTTGACTGCCGTGCATCACTACAGCAAGTTGCATATTTTAAGGGAAAACGCATCAAATTGCAAAAATAGATCCAGATTTTTGCATGGTTTTGGTTGCTCATTGATACAGCTCAGATCCGATGACTCTTGTTCCTTAAAGATTTAGGTTTTGCATTATTTTAATGAAATAAATCCAGAATAAATTAAATATAGAAACTCCTTTGAAAAGCCCGCAAACCCTTTAGCTCGCTTGAATCTTCAGCTACTCCCCATAGAAAATGGATAAAAAAAAGCCCGAGTAAACTCGGGCTTTTTGGCGCTGTAGTTCTTTCTCTTATCATTATTATTTATTGTATTATTATGGCGTTTTACGCTTATTATTATTTTCAAACATCCTGTTGAAAAATCATCTTCCTTGTGTGGTAGATTTTGCCATATTCCCACCAGACAAATAGAGGTATTTGCCTCATTTTGCTGTAAGCCATTTCGTACATCACAGGGTGAAAATTTGCATAATGTTACATAGCTCTCGTTTTATTTAACGCTATTTACTTAAGTTTACTGGCTAGGGCTGAAAATTTTTGCTAAGAAATTAGGATAAAAATCCAGCAAGCTTCCTATAAAAAAATCAGGATATAAAAAAGCCTTGTAGTCTCTCCCAAAACTACAAGGCTTAGCGGCTGTAAGTTTCCTCTTTCACTTACTTCACTGTAAGTTCGCTGTCTACCGACATTATTATTATCATTATACGATTATGCTCAACTTTCCGTGTTGAGTTATTTTGTAGAACCAATCTTCTCAAAAACCGAGCAAAAGCTCTATGCGTCAATTTCCTGAATCCTTGTAAGCTTTTACCTACAAGATTTGATTATTTTTGCCAATTAAATTACTAGATTTTTCAATGATTTTTTGGCTCAAACCACTTTTCCGGGTGGTTCTGACACAAAGTGCTTGTGTAAAAGCATCATAATCTACCAATAAACTGACCACTTTTTTGGCTCGAGTAATTGCAGTATAAATCAACTCTTTGCTCAATAAATTTTTTGCATATTGATCCAGCACCACTGCGGTATGGGAAAATTCTGAACCTTGAGATTTGTGAATGGTCAGTGCAAAAGCAGTTTCAATACTTTTAGGTAAACGGGTGGCTAACACCCATTTTTCTAAACTCGGAAAATACACTTCAAACTGGTGCTGACCAGATTGCTCACGTAAAAAACAGATGCCAATATCACCATTGGACAGCCCCAACTGATAGTCGTTATAACTCATCATGACGGGGCGTCCGACATACCAGTCGCCCTGTTTCAACTGCCCTTGGGCTGCTAAAAAGCGTTGCTCAATCTGCAGGTTGATCTTGATCAGACCCAAATCACCAGAACGGATTGCTGTTAAAATCCGGTAATCATCAAAAGTTTTGACTACCTGTTGCACATACTGCTCAAAATCAGCTGAGTTTCGTTCTGTTTTTATGGCCTGTATATAAGCCTGATAACCATACATCAGCTGGTCATAATACTGATTCAAGTTATGCGCGGTCTGTTCGGCGCCAGCGAGCAGGTACTGCAGCTGCAAATGGTCGATCTCAACCTGATCCAAATCGATCGCCTGTAACTCACTGGCTGCTAGAATCTGTTGCTCAAATTTCTGCAAGACGTGAGAAGGCTCATGATTCTGCTGGATAAACTCCGCCATTGCGCCAATCTTGGCCCCAGTCGCAAAACGTCGTGTGGTGATTAAATTGACCCGATTATCGTCCAGAGTCGCTACTTGCTGTAAATCTGCCAGTACCGTTCCGACATCCACAGAGGCCAGCTGGTCTGCATCACCGAGTAAAATCAGCCGTGCATGAGACGGTACGGCGGCCAGCAACATCTGTGACAGATTCAAATCCAGCATTGAGGCTTCATCGACCACGATCACATCATAGGGCAAAGGCTGTTTGGCATGAAAGCGTGGCTGTCCGCGAGTGCCCAGACCCAATAAGCGATGCAGGGTCACCGGTTGTAACTGTTTTAATGCTTCTAGCTCAAACTGTTGTAGAGCTTCACTATGCAAGGCTTTTTGCAGTGCTTCTTTCATGCGCTGTGCGGCCTTTCCGGTAGGTGCTGCCATGGCAATCCGGATATTTGGCAAGGCTTCATGCAGGACCGCAATCATATGCGCCAAGGTATAGGTTTTACCGGTACCCGGACCGCCGCTAATAATATTCAGCGCCTGCCGCGCAACCATTTCCAGTGCCAATTTTTGCTGTGGATCTGACAATAAATTGCGATCACGTTCGGATAAATCAATAGCGGCAACCGGTTGGGCTTTAATCCGAGCAATATGTGAGGCTACTGCCTGTTCCAGTTGCCAATAGCGGTACAGATATAAATGCTGATCTGCACAAATAAATGGTGCAATTCCTGTACTTTGCTGACGGCGATCTAGAACCAGATTATGTAATAGGGCAACCTGCTGAGGATCAACTTCGATACAGCTATCCCCTGCCTGTATCGCCTCAAGCAGTTGCTGAATCAAGAATTTTGCTGCCGGATCAAATGTAGCCGTACTAAACGGCGGCTGACACAAATAGTCAATCCAGGCTATTAAACTGGAATCTTGCTGCGACACGTGATTCTGCTCATTTTCCACACAGTTATCCTCAAATTTATCCACAGGATAATTTTCTGTTTAATCTTTATATATTTTATAAAACTGCAAAATCATGCTGATTTTTTCTGCTCAAAATAGCCCAATATTTGATCCAGTTTTTCTATGAATTCCAGGCTCGGTTGCCAATGATAAGCCCCTTGCTGCGCCTGTCCATTCATCCCGCGCAAATACAGATAGGTCGCGCCGCCCAATTGCTGCTGAATCGAATAACCCTGCATATTGGCACTCAGGTACCGATGCAGCGCCACCAGATACAAAGCGGCCTGCAACCAGTAACTGGACTGGCTCATATTCTGCTGAATTGCCTCAGCACTATAGTGCTGCTGATCAGGTCCGAGGAAGTTACTTTTATAATCGGCAATATGGTAGCGCTGACCATCGAAATACACCAGATCGATGGAACCGGTCAGATACCGCGCCGATTTGGCTTCATTAAAATCGCTCATGACCATGTTATGTTCGAGAAACAGCTGATGGATTTGCCGAATCTGCAAAGGGGCATCGGTCAAGGACAGATAAAAAGGAAATTCTGACAGATACTGTTTAGCCTCCAGCTGCGCCAAAGCAAAATCTACCTGAATCGGAGTGGCCAGAATGTCATGTACCCAGTCATGCATCAGGTTCAGCAAAATATCTTCTGTAATCTCGTCCAACAAGCCATCAAAAGCAGTCTGGAAAATACTGTCCACATTCAGCGATTCAGTGCTTGCAGAGCGTGTGAGCTGGGCCACTTCCTGTTCAAAAAACTGGATAAAGGAGTCATCCTCCAGCCCATCGAAATACACCTGAAACTGACCTAAAAATTCTAGCAGACCCGAACGATCGAGCTGTTGTGCCGAGTGAAACAGCTGCTGCCATTGCTGGCGATAAGCTTTGCTTTGGTCATGCAGGCGAATTCCGGTCAATAACTTATAGTTCAGGCTGGACAATACGCGCTGCATACTATGACGCAATTCCTCGGCTTTGAAATCTGCCTGAGCTGTGGCCTGAAACAGGGTTCGCAGATTCACCACAGCGGCCTGATAATGCAGGGAAAAGGCCTGTTCCAGTACACTACGTATATGAAAAGCCTGTTCAAATTTTTCTTTCAGTTCCTGCCAGATTTGCGGTGCGGTATTTTTAAAACGGCGCCGGATTTCCAGATTCCAGTAACTGCTGTCCTGAAAATCGATATGTTCAAAAATGCTGTGCAAGAAAGTTCCGGCCACTGTACCTTTAGGAAAATTCAGCCTAATCCAGTCTAAGGGCACGGCTGCTGGCTGTTCTTCCAGACCGGTAAAATGAATTTCATCGGCGGCACTATCGGGCTGTTCTGAAGCCATGACTAGGTCATCCTGCAAGATATGTCCATGTAGCTGATGCTGTGACAAAGCCGTAAAACTGGTTTTGGTTCGCGGATAAAACTGCCGCTCTGGCAAAGGTTGCGCCCGCATGTCGACCTGATGATGGCTCGACTGCTCGACCAGACGCGGTGGTTCCTGAGACAGCGGCTGCTCGACCAGACTTAAAGCATGTTGAAACAGTTGATCTCCCTGACCACGCCAGAAGGCCAGCCCGGAATCGGACTGTGCGTTCTGGTCCTGCAGCATGGCATATACCCGGTGACTGGCACGGGTCAGCGCCACATACCAGAGCCGGTGGTTTTCGGCAGCATTACGCGCTGCATTCTGCAGAATCGCCTGCTCATGCAAATTCTTGTGATTGACTGCAATCACCCGGGATTGTTCCAGGATGTTGTCCTGTTCAGGCGCAGACAGGGAAAAATTCAGATTGCCTTTATTCACATCAAAAGCAGCATCTGCTCCCAATAAAAACACCACTTTAAATTCCAGCCCTTTGGAGGCATGAATGGTCATCAGCTGCACCCCATGATCCCCAGACAGCTTGCGTTCTTTTTCGCTGTCCTTGCCTGAAGGTGACTGAAGCTGGCGCAAATACCAGTGATAGAGTTTTTGCGCCCCCTGATAATATTCACTCTGCTGGCTCAGCATCTCGGTCAGATGGCGCAGATTGACCACCACCCGCTCATTGTCCAGACTTTGACTGGCCACCAGATTGGTCCAGACCTGAAACAGGTTCAGTGCATAATTCCAGGCGGTCAAAAAGCCTTTCTCAAACCACATTTCCCGAATTATATCCAGATCCGCAATATAGCGACTGAGGCCTTCACTCTGGCTTTGCAAATCAATCAGTTTTTTCAGATTGAAGCCCAGCAGACGGGTTAGTAAAGCCCGCTTGACCTTGGCCTCATTGAAAGGATCCATAATCGCCGTCAATACGGCCGCGACATCCTGAGCGATGGGACTGGCAAACACGCTCTGTTTGGATTCTTTATAGGAGGGAATGCCCATACGCTGCAGACGCTGCTTCACCTGTTCCAGAGCAAAATGCCCAAATCCCAACACGGCAATATCATCTGCGCTCAGGCTTTGCTGATGCTCTTGCTGCTGAAAGTACAGTTGCTGCTGGGCAGACTGATTCAGCAATGCACGGATTTTCCAGGCCACCTGGTCTGCCTCCAGGTCCGATTCACCTAGCTGAATCCATCGTAAAGGCTGCGGGTTGATCCTGCCCATATCGACCAGATCTGGATGCGGGCGACTACCGGCCTGAATCAAGGTGTACTGCACCTGTTCGCCAAAATCCATTTGCCGCTGGAACAGCGCATCAACTACTTCTACGAGTGGTTTGACTGACCGATGGTTCTGCATCAGGGTATATTCGCGGCCCTGTTTATGCAGCACATCGGCATGTGCCTTGTTATAGGTGAGCATATCGCCGCCACGGAAACCGTAAATTGCCTGTTTCGGATCACCGACCATAATCATGCAGCCGGACTGCACCCGGTTGGCATCACGCCAGATCTTGGCCAGCAAATCATCCTGATCCTGATTGGTGTCCTGAAATTCATCGACCAGAATCAGCGGATAACGTGCCTGTACAAACTGGGCAAAACGCTGTCCCTGCTGGCCTTGCAATGCTTCCGCCAATGTACGAATTTGCTGGGAAAAAGTGGTTTCACCCTGCTGCTGCAAGGTTTGTGGCAAACGGGTCTGCACACTTTGAATAATATGAAATTCCAGATAGGTCGTAAGCTGTTGCAGCTGCTCATCCAGATACTGTTTGACCTCACACAGCGCATCAATTGCCACGATCAGACTATGTTGCAAAATCAGCTGCTGCTCTGCATCCGGACAGCTTTTGTTAAAGACCTGAGTGGTCGGCTGGAAATCGGTTTTCTTGCGGCGCAAATGGCACAGATTCAGTAAAATCGGCTGCAATTCAGCATCAAAGAAACTCATTGTTCCTTGAGTTTTCAGGGCTGCGCTCCAGGTCATAAAGTTTTCACAAATTTCGGTTAACTTGGTCAAAAAACTCTTGTGAAAATACTTCGGACTTTCCTGACAATAACGCCGCATGACGGCAAGATCATGCTCCTGAATATTCACTAATTGACTGATGCAGGCTTCCAATTTGTTCAGGTCACATTCAGCCGGTTCGATCTTCCGAAAATGCTGCTTGCTGAAATTCAGGGCATCACGCACCAGCCCGGTATAATGCTCCACCGGTTTCAGCAGATTCTGGACATACAGATGATTGACCATATATTGCGGCTGCTGCTGGATCCAGTCACGCAGCACATCATGAATCAGCTGCTGGATATACAGATCTTGATCTTCGGTCAGTTCTGCACGTTCAATCTTGCCACTTTCAAAGGCAAATTCACGTAACAGTTTCTGGCTAAAGCTGTCCAGGGTGCCGACAAACAGTTCATCCAGCTGGTTCAACACCAGACGTAAACGGCGACGGGCATAATCCAGTCGTGAACCATAATCTTTCAGTACCTGCTGAAATAAAGGATCGGTTTCATTCTGGATTTTTGCTGTAATTTCAACTGAATTGAGCTGCTGATGACGCTGGATATAAGCCAGCGTTTCCTCGACCCGAAGCCGTACCCGGTTTTTCAGTTCAGCCGTGGCCTTACGGGTAAATGTCGTCGCAATCACCTGATGCGGATAATACTGGTCCAGAAAAATCCGCACCATCAGACTGGATAGCGTATAGGTCTTGCCGGTGCCTGCCGAGGCTTCAATCCAGTGTAGGCCCCGAAACTTCATGTCCTGAATCGGATTGGTAGAAATGGCTGTTTGCGTCTGCTGCTTTAAGAAAGTCATACGGCTATTTCACCCATTCCAGATGTTGATGAATTGGTGCATACAGGCCATGGGCAAAATCATGACAGCAGTTTTGCAAGGCCAGATCCGGATCCTGATCTTGCAAAATAAATTGCCAATCCTGATGCAAGACACTAGATTCATTCGAAGTCAATGGCTTAGCTGTTTTAGGACTATAACTGTTGTTCCAGGCTTCCAACAATTCCTGCATTTCCACAATGGTCATTTTACCCTGTTCATTCTCGGCCCACTGCCACTCTTTTTTCATCAGTAATTCTGCCGGCAAGACCAGCGGCTGCTGTTGACCAATTTCCCACGCCTTTAACCAGAGCTGCAAATACTCATGTGCCTTGCTCGAACTCAAGCCAGAAAACTTCAGGGTTTTATTACTGAAAATGACAATGCGCTCCAGTTCTGGTGAGCGTGCATCGTCATTCAAGTAAGCCAGCCACAGCAGATACTCCAGCCAGATCTGGGCACGGCGTTTTTCCGAGGCCGAAGAGGATTGCATACTCAGCCAGTAGCTGCTGTGTGGAACCTGAGGCACGTTTATATGAATGATCAGTTCAGGACTGAACTGCAGGGATTGTTGGGTGACTGGCGTCAGTTCTTTGCCCAACTGTAGCAAACGTTCTTGCAATAACTGCTGTTCCTGCTGGCTGCCCAGCCAGGTGGCTTGCTGGGTTTTGCCCACCGGCAAACGGTCTAGCATCAGGTTTGGCTCAATCTCCTGCTCTTGTTGTAACAGGAAATCCCGCACCTGATACTGTTCCAGCTTGTTCAATAATAAGGGTTCCCGGGAACTCGGCAAATCGGCATAGCGAATCGTGGAAACCCCGACACTTTTCAGGAATAGACGTGCCGGGAAAATCATATCGCGGATCCATTCATCACCTTTGAGTACCCGGATTTCTTTTTGTTCCAATGCCGGATAATGTGCATTAATCCAGCTGCTGCGTTTGCCTTCGGCGCTGCGGATATATTCTGCCACTGCAAACCACTGATCCTGATAACGTGGTGTCTGCATATCTGCGAATCCGGCTGGATCAAAAGGCTGCAAGGGATGTACATGATAAAGCTGCTGGATATGTTGAGCGACCGATAGACCATGAATATCCACCATCGGATCGACTTCGACATCCGGCTGTTCAGACTGGCAGATCAGCGCGATATGTTGAACCAGTTCCTGCAAGGCAGTGGATGGATCGCGAGCCTCACCATCCTCCAGATCAAAGCCATTATAGAACAGCCATAGATTTTCCTGTGCCAGCAGCAAGGCATCCAGAAAGGCGCCCTGCTCGTCATCCAGACGGGAACGGTCACCGAGTTGCGGCTTCAGGCTGCGCATCAGGTCAAACGGAACCTGTTGATTACGGCTCGGAAATTTACCGCTATCCAGATTCAGCATCACCACCAGTTTATAAGGCAATGGCCGGATCTGACCAATCTGGCTAAAAGTAATCTGTCCGGTCGGTTCGGCCTGATCCAGCTGCATCTCCAGGGTATTCTGAATTTCTTCCAGCACATAAGGCAGAGGCAGACTGAGTGCCACCAGTTCCTGACTGGCATGCGGATCATCCTGGTCATGATAATCGGCCAAGGTCAGCATCCGCATTTGCTTGTCGATAATCTCGGCAACAGTTTTGAGTGATTCTACCCCGGCATCACGGAACTCGTTCAGGTCGGTGCGCAGATATTCCAGCCAAGTTTTGACTGGCGTGCGTTGTCCGGTTTCATGTAAAGTCAGCCAGTCACGGCGCTGTACCAGATCCTGATAAATCCGGATCAGGGTCGATATCAACGGAAAATCACTGGTCAGAACCTTGGCATAACTCAAGGTATCCTGAAATAGGGTATGTTCAGGAATCGCCAGACCCAACGCCAGACGGTCCAGCGCGAATTTAAAGCTAAACCGGTAATCCTCATCGCCTGCGCTGAGGCTTTGCTGTAAATGCTGCTGGTCCAGTCCACGCTTAAAGCCAGCATCTGTCAGCAACTGCAACATCCGCTCTACCTGACTATAGTCCAGACCATAATACTGTTGGGTCGCATTCAGGCTAAGCCAGTCGGCAAAGTCCTCAATACTGAAACGGCGCCGTACCCACTGAATCCGGCCCAGTACCGCGCGCCAGGCGTTGCTGACATCCAGACGCGACACCCCGGCAATCTGGATCGGTAAATACAGGTTATCTTTCTGCAGGCGTTTGCTGCCAGTCTCATGCTCACGTGGTGGCGGCGCAAAGACACTGCGAATTGCCGGTTCCAGTTCTTTCAAACTTGGCGTCAACACCAGAATATCACTCGGCTGACGCGGCGCGTCATGAGTATCTTGAGCCAGCCAGTGAATCAGCTGTTCTTTGAGGACTTCTAGCTGACGTAATGAAGAATGACAGACATGAATCTGTACCGAATCATCATCAGGGCTTAAAGCATATTGATGCTGTTCAGGCTCGAGTAAATACAGGATATCCGACTGGATTTTGGCCAGCAGCCTGTCCTGATATTCATCGACAAAGACATCAGCCCAGAGACCCTCTTCCCCCGAAGACAGTTTAGAGAGTAGAGAAAAATGATCCCGTGCCTGCTTGCCGAATCGGGTCAGAAGCGGATGCCGCGATTCCCGGTCTTCGGCATTAAAGTTCAGCTGCTTGATCCTGAAGTCTTTTATTTCCGCATCATTCGGTTTACGTTGACGGGTTTTTTCAAAACGCTGAATAAAGCGCTCTTCCCGCTGCAAATCAAATCTGGCTTTCCAGTCCGGATCGACACTGTCGGCCCAGTATTCCTGCGAGGGGTTGAAGTGAAAAATATAGATATCAATGTATTGCCCCAAACGGCGTAAAAAATCCAGCTGGCTGGGTGGCAGTTCCAGCAGGCTAAATACCACAATCTGGGCCGGCAGTCGTTTTAGAGCCTGAGCGCGGGTTTCTGCATTCTCCAGCCGCTCCCAATACAGGCGTTCAATCTCCAGGATTTTGGCATAATCATCCTGAAATACATGCTGCCACAACCAGCGTTGCCAGGCTTCCAGTTCACGCGCCTGAATCTTGACAAAATCCGCCACCTGCATCTCATGGCCATTTTCATCTTTGGGGCTATAGATCATCTGTTCGATATCAAGCGCAATATCCTGTCCCCAGGCCTCGAGCCAGTTACTCGGACAACTGCAGTTGTTTGGAGGACAGTTACGCGCGCAATAACCGCGATAATCCATATAATGACTGAACAAACGTGACACCTGCTCCGCCACCCAGTATAGCATGCTCTGTTTTTTCAGCTGTTTTTCTGTGCCCTGTTCCAGCCGGTCGGCACTGTCATAAATCCGCTTCACAATGGAATACAGTGGATGATCGACATCTAAAGGAATCTGTTCAGGCAGAATGCATTTTCGCAGCGCCTGAAACACGCGCCATTTGATGATAATGCGCGGAATATTGGCTTCACGGACCTGCTCTACTTCTTTGGGAGCATTCAATACCCACTGATAAGAGGTCCATTGAAAGGCGCGAATCCGGTGATGAAACTGGGTATTGGCGCTAATGCCTTTTTTCTCGGCAATTTTCTGGGTCAGCCAAGTTTCTACAGCCGGAGATGGCACAATAAAATGCCGGGTTTGTAACACCTCAAATGGATTCCGGGCAGTCTGGTTGACAATACGCAGCATACTATCCAAAAGCACATCAATACGTTGACTCTGAATAACATGGATGGCCATTGGTTCCCCTGAACTGCTGAATGTGGTTCTTACTACAAAACGATAAAGATTATTTACTATACATCCCGAACGCGCTATGACACTTTAAAACCACACTTCAGTCGAAAAATTTCTTTGAAAAAAGCATCTTAAAGATGCTTGAATAGAAAAAACAACATAGAGCTTAGGTAGTGCCCATGAAATTAGATAAAATTCCTGAACGTCTCGATCCGAGCCTAGATTTAGAACAAATCCGCGCCGAGTGCCTGGAACTCACCAAAAAACGCGCCTATTATTCTGCCGGTGCTGCGGTTATTCCAGTGCCGTTTATGGACGTGGTCATTGATATCGGTATCTTGTCGCAATTGATTCCCGAGATCAATGCCCGCTTCGGCCTGGCGCCTGACCAGATCAGTGTCTATGATCCAAAAACCCGTCAGGTGCACTGGAATGAGTTGCGTAAACGCGGCGTAGAATTTTCTGGTCTGGTGGTCGCACGTACGGCAGTTAAAAAATCTTTGAACAATGTTGCAGCGAAAGTGATCACAAAGCAAGTCACAAAATTCATTCCGCTGGGCGGCCAACTGGTGGCGGCAAGTCTGGGCTATTTTGTCATGAAAAAGATTGCTGAAGCACATGTAGAGGAATGCTACCGTGCAGCTAAAAATATCCAGCAAAAACAGGTGGCGCAAGGTTAAAATCCGGGTGAGCTGAATTTTTGCAGCCCTCTAGATACTCTTACTTCAGGCAGATTATTCTGCCTGAAGCTGTTTTAAAATAGCCTTTAATACTTCGACCCGTGCGGTATGTTTATCATCAGACGCGATAATGTGCCAAGGCGCTTCCTCAGTCGAAGTATGTTCAAACATATCGGCTGCCGCTTTCAGATAATCGTCCCAGCGCTCCCGGTTACGCCAGTCTTCTTCAGTAATTTTAAAACGCTTATGCGGTGTATCTTCACGCGCCTTGAACCGTGCTGCCTGTTCCTCTTTAGAAATGGCCAGCCAGATTTTCACAATCACCGTTTGATGCTTGACCAGGCTCTGTTCAAAACGGTTAATTTCCGCATAAGCTCGCTGCCATTCTACCGGACTAGAAAACCCTTCTACCCGTTCTACCAATACCCGACCATACCAGGAACGGTCAAAAATGCAGATATCATCATCGGTTTGCAGCTTGGTCCAGAAGCGCCATAAATAGGGACGGCTCAGCTCAAATCTTTCTGGTGCAGCAATGGTATGAATTTCATATTCACGTGGATCCAGTTTTTTGACAATTCGCTTGATCGCGCCGCCCTTGCCGGCAGCATCCATGCCTTCGAACAGAATCACCACATTACGCGAATCGGAACGCATGGCTTTGGCGACCTTCGCGGTTAATTTTTTTAGTTCCGGTTTGTAATCTTCTGGCTGGGCTTGAGTCTTGGAAGGATGTTTTAACTGCTCGGGAATCTTGGCCTGCTTCCATCTTCCCTTGGCTCTGGCGGGATGATCCGGACAATGTTTCAAGGCACTCAGGATATACTGGGCAAATTGCTGGTCGCGCTGCTGCTCATCTTCGCCATCAATAATGAACCAGTCCTCGGTAAAGCGCTGACGCAGGCGCTGCAAGGTGTCATATTCTTTGCGATTGCGCCAGTCCAGACCATGCAGTTGATGCCAGTGAGTTTCACTCGGATCCATGGCATCCAGACGTTTTTGCAAGACTTTCCAGGACAGGTCAAACCAGACCTTGATCACATCGACATGGTTATTTTTCAGGTCCTGTTCAAAGGCCTGCATCTCTTGCAGATATTCATCAAACTGTGCATCACTCAGCGGGCTTTCAGCTTGCATGGCACTGCCGAGCAGATCGCTATACCAGTTACCAAACAGCACCATGATCTGGCCTTCGGCAGGAATAAAACGTGCATAAGGTTGCCACAAGGTCTGCTTCGGGCCGGCTAGCTGAGGCTTATCGGCTTTCACACGCAAATAGCGCGGATCGACCCATTCACGTAACTGTTTAACCGCTTCACCCTTGCCGGCCAGTTCAATGCCATTCACCAGAATCACCAGACTTTTGGCATTTTTCTGGCCCCGGGTCTTTTTTAAATTATATTGGGCATCAATCAGCTCGACAGACAGCTGATCTTCATCCATTAACTGAAATTGTGGTTGTTCCATACGCATCTTCAACCCTGATCTTTTATTCTGTTTGCAGTATAGCGAGGAGTTTCAGCGCAAAAATAGCTCTGGCAACGTTTTTCACACGATTAAATTGGCTATTTAAACAACAGATTGACATACAAATGCCCGATCTCTGTTCAATTTGTCATAGCAGGATTGTCCGGCAGCCTCTAAGATTCTTGCATCCTCCAATGATAATTGAAGCCTCATGTCCAAACTTGCCGTACTCGATGATCTGTTAGCGCATTATTATCAATTGGCTTATCACACCCGGCCTGACATTTTAAGCCGTTTACAGGATGTGCAGGCCTGGCAAAAAGTCCGCATGCAGCGCACTCATCGCGCCCATTTTGCTGAAAAACAAAACCTGTTGATGTCCGAATATTTCCTGAACCGTCTCTACGGCGGCGCTGACTTTGATGCGCTGGCGGAACAGATTGCCCGGCTGATGAAATATGCGCATAAAGCAGAAAAAGTTATTCCGGAAAATGCCATTAAAACCGGCACCTCAGGCGTAGAGTTGGCTATTCTGGCGGTACAGCTGGATGAACAGGTCGCGATTCAGTTATTACAGGATTATCATCCACATGAACCGCTGACTGACGAGATGATGCGCCTGACCTATTTGAAACTGGATCAGGGTGAAGCACGCCTGAAACAGTTAGCCCTACTGGATCAGCTCGGTATGAGTCTGGATAAATATATGCGTTCATTTGTGGTCTATACGGCCTTTAAAATGTGTAAGGGCGCGGCGAATAAATATAACTTTCAGGTGATGTATGAATTTATGCAGGATGGTTTTCTGGCCATGAAGCCACTCAAATCGGCAGAAAAATTTGTACGCACGTTCACTGCCACCGAACGCCAGATTATCGAGAAAGTACATTCTGGCGATCCGCTACCGTTTCAGTAAATACCCGATGAGTATTTCTGCCAAGCGTGAATTTTTCTGTATATTATTCATAACAATTGCATCATGATTGCTGAATAAGCCTTTAGAATCTGTCATGATGCAGACAATGCAAGATTAACCCGATTGATATGTTAGGAGTGACTCCAATGTCGAATGAAAATACAACGCCTACCCCTACCCCCGAGTCGGCACAACAGACAGACAAAGTGAGCCCATTCTTAACTGAACCCCTTCCACAAGGCACCCCGCAAGGTCAGCAACAATCTTTAGAACAACGTCTGACTGACACGCCTGTGACGGGTACTGTGCCTAAATACAATCTGCCACGCGGTGCCAATACAGGCAACGTCGGCTCAACCACGCACTTTGGCTATCAAACTGTCAACAGCGAAGAAAAAGCCCAGAAAGTCGCAGAAGTGTTCCACTCGGTGGCGAGCAAATACGACATCATGAATGATCTGATGTCTTTTGGTATTCATCGCCTGTGGAAGCGTTTTGCAATCAATATGTCAGGTGTACGCCGTGGCCAGCATGTGCTGGATATCGCGGGTGGTACTGGCGACTTGGCTAAAGTCTTTAGCCGCGAAGTGGGCCCGACGGGTCATGTGGTACTGTCTGATATTAACGAATCCATGCTGAATGTCGGTCGTGACCGTCTGATTGATGCGGGCTGTACCAATGTCGATTTCGTTCTGGCCAATGCCGAAACCTTAGAACCATTTGCAGACAACAGCTTCGATCTTTTAACGATTTCTTTCGGTCTGCGTAACGTGACTGATAAAGATGCGGCACTTGCTGCGATGTATCGTGTCCTTAAGCCAGGTGGCCGTTTACTGGTGCTGGAATTCTCTAAACCGGTGTTCGAGCCATTCTCTAAGCTGTATGATCTTTATTCGTTCACGGCATTGCCAATCATGGGTAAAATCATTGCCAATGATGCAGAAAGCTATAAATACCTAGCTGAATCGATCCGTATGCATCCGGACCAGCGCACCCTAAAAGGCATGATGGAAAATGCCGGCTTCCAGAATTGTGACTATCACAACCTGACTGGCGGGATTGTTGCGGTTCACCGCGGTTTCAAACTTTAAGGTTCCTTGCCTATGTGGTCAATTCTGGCACTCGGTGCTGTTGAACGCGTGATTCATCATGTTCTTGATCTGGACGCCATTACTCGCATCCAGCTGAATGCCCTGTCCGGTAAAATGCTGCGGGTGGTGATTGCCTCGCCGCAGCTTTCGGTTGATGTGTTTTTTGATGAAGGCAAAGTTCGTCTGGAACCAACGGCAACCGGTCATACCGAAACACCTTCGGTCTTTGAACAACGTCCATTTGACGCAAGTTCCGCGACAATCACCGAAGCGACAGCAACCTTGCAGGTCAGCAATGTGGTGGAATTACTCAAGCTGCTGCTTTCCGATGAAGTCGGCAATATTCCATTGCAAGGCGACTACAAATTATTGCAGGAAATCCAGCGCATCATGCAACAGGCGGAACTGGATCTGGCGGCGCATTTAAGCCCCTGGGTTGGCCCGACACTGGCGCATGAAATTGGTAAATTGCAACTGCTGCCCAAGCAGCTAAAACGCACCCTGCAAAGTCAATTATTTTTTGCCGAAGATGCCTTAAAAGAAGACAGCGGTCTGTTTGCCCCCCGCTGGCAAATGGATGACCTGAATCAGGACACCCGTATCCTGAATCAAAATTTAGATCGGGTTGAAGCAAAAATCCAGCAGCTTCAGGCTCAAATCGATGCCTCAAACAATTCTACTCAAGACTAGGTACACAACTTTATGATTCCGCATGTTTCACGTTTACTCGAACTTTGGCGCATCGCCGCGCACTATCGACTCGACACGTTGTTTCCTGCGGAAGAATTACCAGAAAAATCCCGGCATGTGCTGTCCCTCATCCGGATGCATCCGGCCGCCTGGTCCAGTCGTGAACGTAAAAATCCGCTCAAGCTGAAACTGGCTTTAGAAGAAATGGGGCCGTTAGCGATCAAGCTTGGCCAGCTACTCTCGACCCGTCGTGACCTGATTCCACCTGAAGTTTTACAGCAACTGGTGTTGCTGCAAGACCAGGTCAAGCCATTTGATA
This sequence comes from Acinetobacter lwoffii, assembly GCF_029024105.1. Taxonomy (NCBI): domain Bacteria; kingdom Pseudomonadati; phylum Pseudomonadota; class Gammaproteobacteria; order Moraxellales; family Moraxellaceae; genus Acinetobacter; species Acinetobacter lwoffii. The sequence continues at coordinate 2,888,816 of NZ_CP118963.1, forward strand.
ATGACGTGGCCAAGATGCGCATTCAGGAATCCCTGAAAGCTGATGTAAATACCCTGTTCGCGCGTTTCGATACCCAGCCACTGGCAGCGGCTTCGATTGCACAGGTACATACGGCTGCCCTGCATGATGGCCGTGAAGTCGTGGTCAAAGTCACCCGTCCGAATATTCGCCAGCAGATTTTGCAGGATTTTGAAATTCTGGAATGGCTCGGTCAATTTCTGGAAAAACGTCTGGAAGCAGCACGTGCCCTACATTTATCGGAAATCATTCAGGATTATCGACAGATCATTCTGAATGAGCTGGATCTGACGCTGGAAGCCGATAATACCCGCCGCATGCGCCATCATTTTACCGGCTCGAGCATGATGTATGTGCCGGAAATTTACATGGACAGCAAAGATGTTCTGGTGGCCGAGCGTATTACCGGGGTACCAATTTCAGATATCGCGACCTTTGACCGGTTGGGCATGGATCGTGCCGATCTGGCGCGTAAAGGCCTGACCATCTTCTTTACTCAAGTGTTCCGCGATAATTTTTTCCATGCCGATATGCATCCGGGCAACGTCTTTGTAGAAACCATCAATCCGGCCAATCCGCGTTTTATTGCGCTGGACTGCGCGATTATGGGCGAGCTGTCCAAGCATGACCAGATGACCGTAGCACGCATGCTACTGGCGGTCATGAACAGCGACTTTATGCAGCTGATTCAGGTGGTGCATCAGGCCGGCTGGATTCCACCGGGAACTGATCAGGATGCGTTGGCTCGTGAAATGCGCCGCAGTGTGGGGCCAATGGTCTCAAAACCGATGCATGAACTGGACTTTGCCGGCATTCTGATTGAAGTCATGGATATCGCGCGTCGTTTCCATCTGGAAATTCCACCTCAATTAATGTTGTTACTAAAAACATTAGTCCATGTCGAAGGTCTGGGAACCGATCTTTATCCGGAACTGGATATCTGGAGTCTGGCCAAACCAATTCTGACGGACTGGATCAAGGCCCAGATGAATCCGCAAAAGAACCTGAAAGAACTAGGACAGAAAATCCCGGATCTACTTTTAGGGGCACAGGATTTACCGACCCTGATGATCGACAGCTTAAACGGTTTAAAAAATCAGTCGGCCTGGCATGCCAAACAGCTCAATGAATTACAAAGCATGCGCCTGCAAATGGAACATCAACAGAAGCGTAGCTGGATGTTTGGCAGCGTCATGGCCATTCTGCTGGCAATTGCGATTATTTCACCGTGGTTTGTGTCGGTGATTCTGATTGTACTGGCGAGTGTACTGGCCGTCTGGCGGATTGCGAAATAACTAAATGAGCTTTTAAAAAAACCTGAAACTGTTCAGGTTTTTTATTTTCTGGGCATCGCATGACTCCAAAGTCACCTTAGGACATATCTTGCCATTGGGTCCTAAGACCTATCGCTTAAAATAAGCACACATTTGGCTAGTATAGGTTCAACCATGGTACAGATTTTACAAAAACGTGCGCCTGCTCTGACGATTCGTGCCGGCCATCTGGCACGTGAGCTGATTCTGCAACAAGGTTTGCAACCCGAACAAGTCGATATTGTACCTGGTGCTGCAGGTGGCCCCAAAGGTATCGGTATCCAGGGACTGGATCAGGCGATTTTTGGTGAGTTTTTTCCACGTGCACCTCAGCGTAGAACTTTGGTGGGTTCTTCGATTGGTAGTTGGCGCTTTGCCAGTATGGCTGCACATGGTGCTCAACAGGGAACCGAACGCTTGGCTGAACTCTATACCAACCTCTATTTTCATAAAAAAATGACCCGTCAGGATGTCAGCGAAGTTTGCCGTGGCATGCTGCTGGATCTGGTACAAGGCAAAGAAAACGATCTAGTCAATCATCCAGATTATCATCTCGCAGTCATTTCAATTAAAGCCCAACATATTTTCCAGAGTGACAAGGCATTGCCGTTGCTGGCTTCTGTGGCTGGAATTCTTGGAACGACCGCAGTCGCGCGCCGGCACAGCCGTTATTTCATGCAACGTGTGATCAGCCAGCCCAATATCGGTGAACAGTTTAAAATCGCTGAAGATGGATTTACCACGCATTATCATGCACTAACCGAACAGAGTGTGTTGTCCTGGTTGATGGCTTCAGCGTCTATTCCCGGGGTGATGGCAGCGGTGAACAATATTCCGGATGCGCCGCAGGGTTATTATCGCGATGGTGGCCTGATTGACTATCACATTGACCTGCCCTTTCAGAGCAAAGGTATTGTGCTGTATCCACATTTTACCGATAGCATTACCCCCGGCTGGTTTGACAAGTTATTTAAACGTACCTCAAATCCGGAAAATCAGGCACGAACTTTGCTGCTTTCTCCCTCGCAGCAATATCTGCAAAGTTTGCCTTTGGGTCGTTTGCCTGACCGTAAAGACTTTAACTTAAAAGGTTTGGACCAGGCCCAACGCATTCAGCTCTGGAAGCAATGTATTGCGGAAAGTCAGCGTCTGGGCGATGAATTTCTGGAACTGGTCGAGAAGCAGAATTTTGCTGAGGTAATGCAGACCTTGTAATTGGCCGTAGCTGCCCGATTATTTGTATAATTGCTTTAATTTTGTGAACTGTTGAGATTTATGCAGAAGTTTTTAGTTGTCCTGCAATACCTGTGTCTGGCCTTTGCCATTTATCTGATTTATAGCGTCAGCATGTCGCTGTATAGCCAGGATTTTGTCCTGATGGAACTGGTCGCTGATATCGGTACGATTCTGATCTGTATCGACCTGGCGGTGTTTTTATTTACCAGTAAAGGCAAGCCCGGCATTAGCATGGAAGAATATGCAAAAAGACTGGAACAGCCACCGTCTAAGCTGGTCTATGTGACACGAAAACTGGGGCATCTCGGTATTTTATTAATTGTTACTAGCTGGATTGTTCCGATGATTAACTCATAATGATCCAATAAAAAACCTCCCGATCGGGAGGTTTTTTTAAATTAAAGATATCTAAAAATTATTTAGAACCTTTAATCCCTGCTTGCAATAGCAATGCACCCAAACCACCAATTTTTTGCTCTTGTGGTTTAGCCGCTTGAGGTTTCTTACCCTCAGGGCGATCACCTTGCGGACGTCCTTGCTGTGGACGTTTACCCTGAGGCTTACGTTCACCACGTGGCTCATTGTTCTCGCGACGTGGCTGACGTGGTGCTTTCGCCGGCGCTTCAGAACCTTCAGGACGCATCGACAGATTCACGCGGTTACGTTCAGCATCCACATTCAAAACACGGACTTGTACGATTTGACCCGGTTTCACCACTTTATGCGGATCAGCGACAAATTCATTGGCAAGTTCAGAAATATGTACCAAACCGTCTTGATGCACACCCACATCGACAAATGCACCGAAGTTAGTCACGTTAGTGACTACACCTTCCAGCTGCATGCCTTCAGACAATTGCGCAACTTCAGTAATGTCATCACGGAATTTAGCAGTGCGGAATTCTGGACGCGGGTCACGGCCCGGTTTTTCCAGTTCAGCCAATACGTCTTGAATCGTCGGCAGACCAAATTTCTCGTCTGCAAATTCTTCTGCATTCACTTGGCGAATGATTTCAGTATTGCCAATGATGTCTTTTACAGTCGTTGCTTTTGCTTCAACAATTTTGCTCACCAAAGCATATGACTCAGGGTGAACTGCAGACGCATCCAGTGGTTCTGTACCATCTTGAATACGCAAGAAGCCCGCAGCCTGCTCAAAAGTACGCTCGCCTAAACGTGGTACTTTTTTCAAAGACTGACGATTGTCAAAACGACCATTTTCCTTACGGAATTCCACAATTTGCTGTGCGATCGATTTATTCAGACCCGCGATATAACCCAGAATTGCTGCTGATGCAGTATTTACATCCACACCCACTGAGTTCACACAGTCTTCAACGACCGCTTCCAAGGTTTTCGCCAGACCGGTCTGGTTCACGTCATGTTGATACTGACCCACACCAATCGATTTCGGATCGATTTTCACCAGTTCTGCTAGTGGATCTTGTAAACGGCGTGCAATCGATACCGCACCACGAATAGATACATCTAGTTCAGGCAGTTCCTGTGAAGCTAGTTCAGATGCTGAATACACCGATGCACCTCCTTCAGATACAGAAACACGCGTCATTTTCAGATCACTGTTCGCAGCCATCATTTCAGCAACTAAAGCTTCAGTTTCACGGCTTGCAGTACCATTACCAATCGCGATCAGGTCAACATTGAACTCGCGGCATAAACGTGCAAGTTCAGTTAATGAACCATCTTTATCATCTTTTGGCGCAAATGGATAAATCGTACTATGTGCCAGTACATCACCAGACTCGTTCACCACCGCCAGTTTCACACCAGTACGGATACCTGGGTCCACGCCCAAAGTGGTACGTGCGCCTGCAGGTGCAGACAGCAGTAAATGACGCAGGTTTTCAGCAAAGACGTTCATCGCTTCTGTTTCAGCAGCCAGACGTTTTTCAGTCAGCAATGAATGTTCAATCGTTGGACGAACTTTACCGAGCCAGAACAATTTTGCAGTTTGCTTCAAGAAATCCTGACGAGCTTGTGGCTGAACAGTTTCAAGATTGTATTCAGTTTCAATACGCGCCAATGGAGCATCATCTTCGCCATCAACTTTCAGGCCTAAAACGTTTTCCTGACGGCCACGCAGCATCGCCAATAAACGATGTGAAGGCACTTTATTCAAGTTTTCAGAGAAATCGAAATAATCACGGAATTTTTTACCGACTTCTTTTTTCTCATCACTTGCAACTAAACTTTTCAGCACGGCAGTTTTTGCAAATGTCGCTTTAAGTTCAGTGGTCAGTGCGATATTTTGTGCCCAGTCATCAATCAGGATGTGCTGGATCGCATCAAGCTGGCTTTCAGTATCTGGATAATCTTCATGGCTAAAGCCCGCCAAAGCTTCAGCTGGATCAACGGCTTCATTAAAGATTTTTTCGGCAATCGGGCCTAAACCGGCTTCTTTGGCCTTGAATGATTTACTGGTACGTTTTGGGCGGTACGGCGCGTAAATTTCTTCTAATGCATTTTTGGTTTCGGCCGCATTCACACGCGCCAATAAATCATCAGATAATTTATCTTGTTCTTTGAGTGATTCAATCACCTTTTCACGGCGCTCATACAAATCACGCAAGTATGATAAACGCGTATCGAGTTGACGTAGTTGCGTATCGTCTAAGCCTTGCGTTACTTCTTTACGGTAACGTGCAATAAAAGGAACACTGGCACCTTCATCAATAAGCTTGATGGCAGCCTCAACTTGATTTGGACGTACGGCAAGTTCTTTTGCCAACTGCTGAACTAAGTCAGTCATCGTGTTTGATCCCACAAGGATAAGTACTAAATGGCATGATTATAAAGACCGGGTCTATAAAATCCACCATTGTTTTTATTAATTTACCTCATCTTTATATTATGAAGTGCCACAGTTTTCAGCTTTTCCCGATAAAGTTTGTATGAACTTTGCTTTTTATCCAGCTTAAAATCGTATTTTTTGCTCATTTAGATGTATATATTTAGTATCTATGTCTTGATTTTAACTGCAATATTTGGTGCTTTAGAGCATAGTCAATTAATATCAATGAATCGTATACTCAAAGCCTATTTGATTTTTGTTTATGACGACAATAAAGAATAAAGGAGCATCTCATGAGTTTAGTTGTACCTGCTGAAAAAGCCGATGCCGTACATACCGAAACGGACCGGGTCGAACGGATCCTGGTGGTTGATGATGATGTTCGTCTGCGTACCTTATTACAGCGTTTTCTCGAAGATAAAGGCTTTGTGGTTAAAACTGCACATGATGCCACGCAGATGGATCGACTTTTACAGCGGGAACTGTTTTCTCTGATCGTGCTCGACTTTATGCTTCCGGTCGAAGATGGCTTGAGTATCTGTCGTCGTTTACGCCAATCCAATATCGATACGCCTATCATTATGCTCACCGCTCGTGGTAGCGACTCGGATCGTATTGCCGGTTTAGAAGCAGGTGCCGATGATTACTTGCCTAAACCGTTTAACCCGAATGAGCTGCTGGCACGTATTCGTGCGGTATTGCGCCGTCAGGTACGTGAAGTGCCGGGTGCACCAAGCCAACAGATGGAAGTGGTTTCTTTTGGCCCATGGTCGCTAGATCTCTCTACCCGCACTCTGACCCGTGAAGGCCAAGTGGTAACGCTCACTACTGGTGAGTTTGCGGTACTGAAAGCACTGGTTCAACATCCACGCGAACCATTAACCCGCGACAAGCTGATGAATCTGGCGCGTGGCCGTGAATGGGGTGCCATGGAACGTTCAATTGATGTTCAGGTGTCACGTTTACGCCGTTTAGTGGAAGAAAACCCAGCGCGTGCACGTTATATCCAGACTGTATGGGGTGTGGGTTATGTCTTTGTTCCAGATGGTGCTGAATAAAGAAAAACTTATTAGGATAAAAGATTACCCCAATTTATTGTCCCTAAAAGCCATTCGCTGCTGTCTGAGCCTCCCCTTCTTTAAAGGCTCGTATACAAATGCGCGAGTTCAGCGAATGGCAAAGTTTTTTGGTTACTTTTTCAAAAAAAGTAACACAACAAGCTCCTTCCATCGAAGGTTCAAGCAGTAAGATTCCATTACAAATTATTATTACTGCTCAATTTGGAAAATGCCAACAGGGAGCTGGTGTGAAACTCGACCCCATCGATCCACAAAAATTTACCGATTTTGTCAGCTACTCGGAAAAAAAGCGTACCCGCGGGGAACGCTTTCTCGACAAGATCAAGCCGCGTTCTGCTGCCATGCGTACCACGGTACTGGTGGTTTTTGTGGTCTGTTTTAGCCTGTTCATGTCCTTGTGGTTCTTTTGGCGTACCCTGTTTTTACCTGAAATCCAGCAACATGCGCGTTATCTGGCCATGGAACTGGAAATTCTTAATAATCCCGATCTGCGCCTGTATCATAAACAGCAGGAAGTCGATATCGATGACTGGCTAAAAAACCGGGTCGGCATTGAATACGTTACTAATCCGGCAGAATATCCCACTGTCCGTGAAAAGCTGATTGCCGAATTTTTTACCCGACAGATCGAAACCAAACTCGCCAAAGAGTTACGCATCGAACAAGCCACAGTCTATTTCCAGTTTAAGCCGAGTCCACGTATCTGGATCCAGACTCCTGAAATGAATGGTCACTGGGTACAGGAACCTTTAAAGACTTATGCCAATTATAGCAATGAACTGATTTTGGGCTGGTTGCTTGGCACGCCGATTATTGTCGGCATCATTATTTTGACCTTGGTGCGTCAGCTCAACCGTCCTTTACGCCGTTTGCAGAATGCCGCCAACAGTTATAGCCGAATCGGCTCAGCACCCTATCTAGATACCAATCATGGTCCACTGGAAATCCGTCAGGTCAATCATGCCTTTAATCAGATGATTTATACGCTGGACCAGACCGAGCGGGAACGCCGAATCATGCTGGCCGGCATTTCACATGACTTGCGCACGCCCTTAACCCGAATCCGCCTCAGTGCCGAAATGATGCCAGATGAAGATTTTCTCAAAGAAGGTCTGATTTATGATGTCGAAGATATGGACGCGATTCTGGATCAGTTCATTTCCTATATGCGCGACGGTTCCGATGAAGAACCGCAGGACACCAATGTCAATGTGCTATTACAGGAACTGGTCAAGCAGTTTAAACCGCTAGATATCCGTTTCACTCCGCAAGAAATACCGACCATTCAGGCGCGCAGCATGTCGCTGAAAAGACTGATTGGTAATCTGATCAATAACTCGAAACGTTATGGTTCCGAACCAATTGAGCTTTCTGCCCATGTTGAAGAAGATCAACTGTTGATTTGTGTGGCAGACCATGGCGAAGGCATCCCGGAAGATCAGATCGAAGCCTTGATGCAGCCTTTTGTTCGGGGCAATTCGGCAAGAACGGTACAAGGCAGCGGCTTAGGACTGGCCATTGTGAAACGGATTGTCGATATTCACCATGGTCAATTGCGTATCCATAATCGTCCTGAAGGTGGGCTTGAAGCTATCATTTCACTACCCGTGAATCAAGAGAACCCAGAGACACTTCCCCCAGCCACTACACTCGATAAAATTCGCCAAACTTTGACTGATCACTTTTAATAAGTGATCATTAATTCAACAAATGACTTTTTAGTTTTTCTATACAATTCATTTTATAGTTCACGAATTCAATCATTTAAAAATCATCATTTTTTATTATACTTACATTTAGCTAAAAAATTAGACCTTAGCCTAACACCTATGCACAATACATTTTTTGAGCGGTACAATCCGTATCATAGTTTAAGAATTAATGAGAGTTAAAATGTCTTTAGATCGTATCCGTTTAGCCTCCCTACACAACAAAGTCATCAGCCCTGAACAAGCGGCTGAATTCATCCAAGATGGCATGACTGTGGGTATGAGTGGCTTTACTCGCGCTGGTGAAGCGAAGGCGGTTCCTTTAGCTTTGGTTCAACAGGCAAAAGCAAATCCATTAAAGATCACGTTAATTACTGGTGCATCACTAGGGAACGATCTAGACAAACAACTGACTGAAGCTGGTGTATTGGCACGTCGTTTACCGTTCCAGGTAGACAATACTTTACGTAAAGCGATCAACAACGGCGAAGTGATGTTCATTGACCAGCACTTGTCTGAAACTGTTGAGCAAATGCGTAACCTGCAGTTGAAAAAACCAGACGTTGCGATCATCGAAGCCGTAGCAATTACTGAAGATGGCGGCATCATTCCAACAACATCTGTTGGTAACTCTGCAAGCTTTGCGATTTTTGCTGAAAAAGTGATTGTAGAAATCAATACGAATTTAAGCCCGGCATTTGAAGGCTTGCACGATATCTACATCCCGACGTATCGTCCAACGCGTCAAGCGATTCCATTGACTCAAGTTGATGAGCGTATTGGTACGCATGCGATCAATATCGATCCATCTAAAATTGTTGGTATCGTATTTAACAGCGAATTGCACGACTCTCCATCTACTGTAACCGCACCAGATGATGAGACTCAAAGCATTGCCAACCATTTGATCGCTTTCTTTGAAAAAGAAGTAGCTGAAGACCGTCTACCGAAAAACCTCGGACCTCTTCAAGCAGGGATCGGTTCAATTGCAAACGCCGTATTGACGGGTCTGAAAGATTCAAACTTCGAAGACTTGATCATGTACTCAGAAGTACTACAAGACTGTACGTTTGAATTGATCGATGCCGGTAAAATGAAGTTTGCTTCAGGTTCTTCTATTACGCTTTCTGCTAAGTACGGCGAGAAAGTATTTAACAACCTAGAACAATACAAAGACAAACTGGTATTACGTCCACAGGAAATTTCAAACCATCCTGAACTGGTACGTCGTTTAGGTATTATCGGCATCAACACTGCACTTGAGTTTGATATTTACGGTAACGTGAACTCAACTCACGTATGTGGTACCAAGATGATGAACGGTATTGGTGGCTCAGGTGACTTCGCACGTAATGCCCACTTGGCGATCTTCGTAACCAAATCAATCGCGAAAGGTGGAGACATCTCTTCTGTAGTGCCATTTGCTTCACATATCGACCACGCAGAACATGATGTTGATATCCTAGTGACTGAACAAGGTCTTGCGGATCTTCGTGGTTTGGCTCCGCGTGAGCGTGCACGTGCAGTAATTGATAACTGTGCGCACCCAATGTACCGCGATGCGTTGAATGATTACTTTGACCGTGCATGTGCAAAAGGCGGCCATACCCCTCATCTTCTTCGTGAAGCGCTTTCTTGGCACTCAAACTTCGAAGAAAATGGTCACATGCTTGCTGTTGAAGCTGCAGTAAAAACTGCATAATTGACTGCATTCACAAAACGCCCTACGGGGCGTTTTTTTATGGCATTTTTATATTTTTTTTGAATAGTCAGAACCTGATTATATTAAGGAAGCCATCTGGCTATCACCTACTCTTTCTTCTTTTATTTATCCTGCCGATCTGCTGTAGAAATACACTTCTGATGCTCAAGGGCTTTAAATTCTGATTCTTCACCCTCATACTTGAACACAAGAGCAAAATTAGAGACATGACATGCGCGTAGATATCTGGTCAGATGTGGTTTGCCCCTTCTGCTATATTGGTAAAAAACGTTTAGAAGCTGCTGCACAAGAAGCAGGTATTGAGCTAGAAGTACATTGGCACAGTTTCCAGCTCGATCCTGAAGCACCGGTACGTCAGGAAGTCTCCAACTCTGAGCGTCTGGCGCAAAAATATGGCCGCACCGTGGCAGAAGTCGAAGAGATGCAGCGCAATATTGCTGAAATGGCCAAAGCCGAAGGTATTGAATTTAACTGGGAAGGTGCCAATTCAGGCAATACCTTTAATGCGCATCGCCTGATTCACCTGGCGCAAAGCAAAGGTTTGGGCAATGAAGCACAGGAAGCGTTCTTCTATAGCTATATGACCCAAGGTCTGGCGATTGGAGAACGTGAAACACTGGAAGATGTCGCAGCGCGTATTGGCCTGAATCCGGTCGAAGTCGATGACCTGTTGGATTCGGAAGAATATGCTGATTTTGTCAAATTCGATCAGGAAGTCGCACATGAACAACTCAAAGTGACCGGTGTACCTTTCTTTGTTTTTGATCAACGTGTGGCATTGGCAGGCGCGCAGCCTAAAGAAGTTTTCCTGCAAGTATTTGAAAAAGCGCTCGATACATCAACCAACAGTCAGGCAGCACAGTGCTCACCAGAAACGTGTGACACGCCAGACCAAGCTAAATAAAACAACGTTCAATAAAAAAACCCCATTTTAAATGGGGTTTTTTTATTTGTTATTGAATGGCATTCGCTTAATCAACCAGAAAACTAATTTTTAAATTGACACGATATTCCGTGATTTTATTTTCTTTAATGACAACCTTCTGTTCATTGATCCAAGCACCTTGTACATTTTTGACCGTTTCTGTGACTTTTTGAATGCCCGTTTGAATCGCATCTTCAAAGCTTTTATTGCTGCTTGAATTGACTTCTACCACTTTTGCAATTGCCATAATAAAACTCTCAGCATGAAAATGAATGGAATTCCATCTTAGTCCATTCTCAGAAGATTGCAGCAGCCCGTAAACAAGCGATAGCAAAAACTTACATGGATTGAACAAAGCTCGAAATTCAATCTTAAATTGGCAGATCAAAAACACATCGCCGTTTGTTTTGGCACTCGATCAAGTCCAGATTCTCATCGCCAAAACAAAGCATAAAGTCCTGTAAAATCATAAAAATCAAACTAGAGTAAATACACTAATTTATTGTTTTATAGAGTAATTTATCTAAAATTTACTGCCTGAATTTGCCGAATCTATCATTTTATATTAAGTCTTATTTGCTATTATTTCACCCGAATTAAGTTTAAATATTCTCCTCTGTTCAAGTCATTGAACACTCTGATATTAAAGGTCATCCTATGAATGCTCTTAAATTTGCTTTCGCTGCAACCGTTATGGCTTTTTCCGTTCAAGCGTCTGCACAAATGGCGCAAGTGGTTCATCTGCCAGACTTTCCAGCGACTAAAGCACCTGCTGAAACAGTAAATACAGATGCTGCGACTGTAGCAACTGAAAAAACGGCTTAATGCAAAACTGTTTTGCATTAAAACAGGCTGATTGATTCAGCCTGCTTTTTTTATCATATTGAACACATTCTGTGTAAAAGATGCACAACTCTCAAAAATATCAACTATTTCCTACTCTCATTTTTTCTATTGATTTTTATCACTTTTAATTAAAAAATTTGTTTATAAAACACTCAAAATAGATCACTATTTTATGTGATCTCTGCTTATAATTGCAGCAATATAAATAGATTAATGATAAGAAAATTTTATGCATGAACTTCAGGCATTGGTACAGGGCAAAATTCCGCCTCAGTCAGTTTCTATTGATTATTTAATTGAAATGGCAGAAAGCTATACAGACTCGAATTCTGCTGAATACAGACTGGTCGAGCTGGCGGTTAACATTGTACTGGCACAAACCCTGGATAAAGCACTGAAACATCTCTAGAGATCAAAAAATGAATGCTTTAGAAAAAGCACACTTAATTAAAGAACTACATGGACTGGCGCAGCAACTGGAGCATAAAGTCCTGCCTTTCTATGAAATTGCCCGTTCTAAAAAAAGGATACGCGATATTTTTAATCTGTGTGATGAGCCTATTTTCAAGACCCAGATTTCAGCATTTAAGGCCCGCACTCAACCTGAACTTGTTGCTTACCAATTTTCTGCTAATACGTCTTATCATCTAAGCTTTCGTGGCTATTTCACCGAAATCTTAGCACTGGAACAAGCACTGTCTGCCCATCCGGATTCAGGCTGGGCAGTTTTACATCATCCTGAACGTGGCTGGCAAATTTGGCTGATTCCGGCTCCCCAATCTCCTGCCCTGCACAGCCAATGGGCTGAATTGCAACACTGCTATATCTGGCTGTTGCAACAACAGCAACGATTTTCTTGCCTGAAACAGGATCCACCCTTGATCGTTCCAGCCTTATCCTTACACGAAGCTGAAACCAGCTGCAATTCTATGGAAACAACCAAATATCATCGGGGACGGCCGCGCGTAAGAATTCATGCACTAGAATTAAATCGCTCAGATGAGTCAACCAATCAGATACAAATTGAACGCGAGGCGTTAAATCCTCAGTTAAAAACTGAAACGACCATTCCGCAAGAACAGATCACAGCCTCCGAATTGATTCAATTCCCTGCACAGATTCAACTAGGCGAACTAAACGCCCATGTACACCCTTTAGGCTTAGAAGAAACCAATATCCAGCGGCTCTGTGCTTTAGAAATGACTGAGAAGATCGAACATCCTGCCTATTTGGATATCGCACTGTATTATGCAGCAGAAGATAATTGGCAGGCACGTCAGGTTTATTTGGTTGAACAACTGAATCTGCAAGGCCAGTTTGTTAAATATCTGATGCTCTTAGGGGTACCGAGTCAGTTGCAGGCTCACTATTGTATTCAACATTGGCTTACCCACCATCAACGCCAGGCTGCTGCGATTAAATCACTGGCCTGGTCTGTTATAAGCATCAGGTTCATGCAACTCGAGCTTTTTTCAACGGCTTACTTGCAGCAGGCTGAAACAGTCTGGACAAAGCCAGATTACCATCCTTTTATACCCGCCCAGTTTATTCAGAAGCAAAAATTTATCTCGTTTCAAGAAGCTGCTGCGAATTTTTCTACTCCTGTACTCTTACTGCAGGAACATCAAAAAATCCGAGTGATTCATGGTGAAAAACGCATGTCTATGGCAGAGAAGGAGCTGGCCTATCCACACATCTTGCTGCAACGCGACAAACGGCTAAATTGGCAGAATATTCACAATATTATTTTAACAATGCCGCAACCGATTCATGTGCTGGAACTTTATCGGGAAATTCAGGCTCAAATGACTGAATAATTGCTGTTATTTTGTAGCTTTAACTTGCTTTTTAAGGCGATTTTTTAGAAAACTACAGCTAAATATAAGCATACAAGAGCAACAAATATCTCATGCAAATAAACAGGATTACTCAAACTTTACTGCTCTCTCTGGGCCTAGGAATGAGCGGTAGCATGTCCTGGGCAAATTCAGTCACAGCTGCTCCTGCCAGTTCAACAAATACAGAGCCCAGCCGATCAGGCTTACTGGATCAGATTCCACGTTTGATCGATGCAACACCAACGGTTCTGCCAGAGCAATCAAGTGTCGCCATCGTTCCATCCACGCTAGAGACAGAAAATTATTCATGGGCGGATCAAAAACAGAAAGGCATCCGCGAATGGGCTGATCGTACTGCACATAAAATTGATAACTGGTTTGGTGAAACCGATCCGGATCAGCCAGCTGCAGCCACATTACGGATCATTCTAGATAATCGCTGGGATGAATATGAAGGCTATGAGATTAAGCCCCGAATCCGCGGCAAGATCAAGCTTCCGACCTTGGAACAAAAGCTGAGTGTGGTTTTTGGTGATGACAGTCTGGACAATGAATTAGACAGTAATGTCGCGATTACCAATGAAAATCCTGCCACTTCCGGAGATAAACGTCTGGATACTAAACGTGCACGTGAAGATAACAGCTCTTTTGCCTTACGTTGGTCTGAATGGTCAGATCGCATTCCTTTCGAAACCGATCTGGATCTGGGCTTGCGTTCTGGAGATGATATTTACCTGCGTGTCAAAGCCAGTAAAGATTGGACGCTGGAAAATGACTACTCTTTTCATGCCGAACAGATTTATCGCTACGGCATTCAAAGCGAAAACTATTTACGGACCAATCTGGAGCTAATCCATGCCCGTCCCAATCAGGCCTTTTTCTCCAATCAGCTTAGTCTGACTTATGCAGATGATCAAGACGATGATCTGACCTGGGACAACTACACCTTCAGGCAACATCAGTTTTTTCAGGACAACCGTTTCAGTTACGGCATTTATACCGGTGGTTATCTAAATGACAAGGATCTGCGTCTCAACCGCTGGGGCCCCTATGTGTCGTGGAGACAACCTTTTTTACGTGAATGGTTTTTTGTCCAGACCGACCTGAACTATCTGAATGATCATCGCGAGGATCGTGACCACTATGTCGGGGCTTTGGTACGTTTAGAAGCGTTGTTTTAAACTGACTGATACTAGAAAATAATAAAAGCCCATCATTCATGGGCTTTTTTCAATATTACTGAGGCAATCAGCGCGGTAAGTATTAGCTGGTTTTATTCAGGATAATACGATCACTGCGTAGCACACGTTTTTGCTGCAATGAGGGTTGCTCCATCACTGGCATATTGAAGCGAATACGATCGCTACGTTGCACACGTTGTGGTTTTGCTGCCTCTACTTTCGCAACTTTATAAAAACTGATGCGATCTGTGCGTACCACTTTTTCTGCAGCAGGTGCCGCTAGACTAAACTGGCTCATCGACATCAGGATTACAGCGCCCATACTGATCATCAGCTTAGATTTCATAACATTCTCTCTCTTTGCTTAATGATCGCAATTATAAATTAAAAATTAATTAATAATCTAAAATATAGATTTATGATTCGAAGGTATTTTTTTATTCTCTCTATCGTTTTTCCAGATCATTTCTAGAAATGAAAAATGAAGCAGGCATAAAAAATCCCTCCGAAGAGGGATTTTCTCATTCAACACATCAGCAGTTAAGCAAGCAACAAGCTATTAATTCGCTTGACATATTCAGCAGGATTTTCTGGTAATCCACCTTCTGCAATCACCGCTTGGTCGAAGATCACATTGGCCAGATCATCAAACTGCGCCGAGCCATCCAGTTTTTTCACCAACGGATGTTCTGGGTTAATTTCCAGAATCGGCTTGATATCCGGCACAGGCTGACCTGCATCTTTCAGCATACGAATCAGTTGTGGAGACAACTCACCTTCTCCAGTTACCAGACAAGCCGGAGAATCGACCAGACGCGTCGTCACCCGCACTTCTTTGGTTTTGTCTTTTAATGAATCCGTCAGCTTATCCACCACCGGTTTAAACTGGGCTGCGGCTTCTTCAAGGGCTTTCTTCTCTTCGGCATCCTGAAGGTCACCTAAGTCAACTGCACCCTTAGACACGTTTTGCAAAGGCGTACCATCGAACTCATTCACGAAGTTCATCGCCCATTCATCCACGCGTTCAGTCATCAACAGAACTTCAATGCCTTTTTTCTTGAACAGTTCCAGTTGCGGTGAATTTTTCGCAGCATTCAGACTATCTGCAGTCACATAATAAATGGCTTTCTGGCCGTCTTTCATGCGTGCTTTATAGTCTGCCAATGACGTGCTGACCTCGTCATTGTTTGATGTTGCATAACGCAGCAGTTTCAAGATACGTTCACGGTTACTGAAATCTTCACCCAGACCTTCTTTCAATACTGAAGCAAATTCCTGATAGAAGGTTTTGAAGTTTGCCTGATCTTTTTCATCTTCAGATTTAGCCAGATTATCCAAAATGGTCAGGATACGGCGGGTATTGCCTTCACGGATGGTTTTTACATCACGGCTTTCTTGTAATAACTCGCGACTGACGTTCAATGGCAGATCGGCACTGTCCACCACACCTTGCACAAAGCGCAGGTAGTTTGGAATCAGGTTATCTGCATCATCCATAATGAACACACGTTTCACATACAGTTTGATACCCGCTTTGGATTCACGGGTGAAAATATCATGTGGCGCTTTGCTTGGAATATATAACAACTGGGTATATTCAGTGCTGCCCTCAACCCGGTTATGCGCCCAGGCCAATGGCGCTGCGAAATCATGGCTTAAGTTCTTGTAGAACTCGACATACTGCTCTTCAGTGATTTCAGACTTGTTACGAGTCCATAATGCGCTGGCCGAGTTAATGGCTTCCCACTCATCGGTTTTGACATACTGGCCACCTTTAGATGTTTCACCTTCAGCCGCTTCTTCTTCCTGCCAGACTTCTTTTTGCATCTGGATTGGCAGGCTGATGTGGTCTGAATATTTATTGATAATCTGCTTCACTTTATAGCTTTGCAGATAATCCAGCGCATCGTCACGTAAGTGCAGAATAATATCGGTACCACGTCCTTGTTTCGTGATCTGTTCAACTTCGAACTCACCGGTTCCGCCACTGATCCAGCGCACCCCTTCAGAGACATCTGTGCCAGCACGACGCGACTCTACCGTGATCTTGTCAGCCACAATAAAACCGGAATAGAAACCGACACCAAACTGGCCAATTAGCTGGGCATCAGCCTTTTGATCGCCGGTCAGTTTGGACATAAAGTCTTTGGTGCCTGATTTGGCAATAGTCCCTAAATTATCAATAGCTTCCTGTTCGCTTAAGCCGATCCCGTTATCTGAAATGGTAATGGTTTTATTGTCTGCATCCAGACTGACACGAACGCGCAGATCCGGATCATTTTCATAAAATTCGGGATGGTTAATCCCTTCAAAACGTAATTTGTCGCATGCATCTGAGGCATTCGAGATCAATTCGCGTAGGAAAATTTCAGGGTTTGAATAAAGCGAATGGGTCACGAGATGTAGTAACTGAGCCACTTCAGCCTGGAAACTATGTTTTTGTGCGCTAGACTCGCTCATTAATCACTCCTTTTATTTTAAATACAGGTCAATACTGTTGCCTATATGAATGGAGTGAGTTACTAAATTTTCAATAGCCAGTTGTATATTTTTTCTCAAGATATTTTATAAAGGATCTCTTGATCTAAAATGACTTGGATTTGTAAAGGCTTAGGTTTAAGTCCTAATAAGGCCCAAGCTTATAAATACGTTGAAATTGCAGGTCTATTTGCTGCTGGCGCATATTATAAACCTGACTCAGACAAGACACAGATTCCTGACAGCGGTCACGAAACTGTAGCCATTTCACCTGATCGCGCTGGATCACCGAGCGGGTTCCCATAGGCACCATACGGCGCAAAATATGATAGCTGGTGCTCATCTTGACATCGGCATCATTGAGCAGACGATGTTCACAAATCGCTTTCTCTGTCACGGTTTCAGCTTTCTGACAATCAAAACTTGCCGCATAGGCAGACCCTGCCAGCAGGCTGAAGAAGATCACAATACCTTGGCTTAAAAACTTCATGCTGATCTTCCTTATTATTCAATTATTAGGTCGTATTCAATTAATATTTACTTTATTCGTTTTAATATAGTTGAACATTGCCAATCTGCTCAATTTCAATAAGTTATAAATCGTTGTTATTTTGAAAAAAAAGGCCTCATTCAAGATGAGGCTTTTTTGTTGAGCAAGGCTAGAATTTAGAACTTGTAGCTATAACCGATCGTATAAACCCAAGGATCAATATTCAAGTCGAATTTAGTATTATCAGCATCATCTAAAGTCACTTCAGGACTCAAATCTGCATAGCGCACGTCAGCAAATACTCCCCAGTTTTTGGCATCGGCTGGCTGATAATTAAAGCCGACTTGACCTGCCAAACCAAACTCTTCTTTCACGTCTTTAGCCAGACCTTCTTCATCCCAAGCAATAAAAGCTGTGCCACCTACGCCAATATATGGTGTAAAGCGTGTTGCATTTTTAAAGTTATATTTAGCGGTAATTGTGGGTGGCAGATGTTTGATCTTAGCCACCTTACCTACACCTTGAAGAGAAATGTCATGGTTAAACGGGGTAGCCAATAATAATTCTGCCGAGATATTGTCATTAAAGAAGTATTCAACCGATGGCGTAAAACCATATTCCTGATCGGCTTCTACGACTAAACCTGGTGCAATTTCAGTGTCACTTGATGGTGCTAAAGAACTGGCACCGACTTTCACCTGCCATTGACCTGCCATCGCAGATGCAGAAAGACCCATTAATGCAATTATAGCAGCTTGCTTTAACATTTTAAAATACCCCACAGGAAGAATAATTATTAAGAAAATAAATCTTAATTAATAATAAACACGAGGGAAAATAATATGCAATAAGCATTATAAAACTAATTTTTAATTATTATTTAAACTACTGATTTAAAAAGTTATTTATTTTAAATTGACTGAATTAGTTGGTTTTAAATACCAAGTATATTAATCAGATAAATATGGCTTTATTCAGAGTAAAATAATCAGGTTTATATTAATTTTTATTTAAACATATATTTTAAATACATCTTATTATTTATTTTAAATCCAGATAAATCTGCTCCAATAGATATCAGAGCAGATTGAAATTGACTTACAGAACCATGGCTGCAATCCAGCCAAAAATCATCAACGGAATATTGAAGTGAATGAAGGTTGGAATCACACTGTCCTTCATATGGTCATGCTGACCATCCATATTTAAACCCGAAGTTGGGCCCAAAGTTGAATCCGAAGCTGGAGAACCGGCATCTCCCAAAGCTGCTGCAGTCCCGATAATCGCAATGGTCGCAGCCGGGCTAAAACCGAACTGGATACAGAGCGGTACATAGATAATCGCCAGAATCGGCACGGTTGAAAATGATGAACCAATGCCTAGGGTAATCAACAGGCCGATCAGCAACATCAGGAACGCTGCCAGTGCCTGACTGTCACCAATCCAGTTGACCGATGCTTCGACCAGTGCAGGTACCTGATTGGTCGCTTCAATCACGGCGGCAAAACCTTGTGCTGCAATCATGATAAAGCCGACCAGCGCCATCATGCGCATACCGGTAATGATCACATCATCCGCTTCTTTCCATTTGAAAATGCCAGCACAGCTGAGAATCGCGACACCGACTAAACCTGCCAGAATCATTGAATCTGAATACAGCTGTACAGCCAATGTGGCTACAACTGCAAGACCGGCCATCCAGATGGTAAATTTCGAAATTTCAGGTTTAAGGTTTTGCTCTACTCCAAGTTCAGCAGAAATACTTTGCTGCTCTTCGATATGAATATCTTTATAGAGACGTGGTTTACGGTAAGAGAAGAAAATGGCAATCAACAACCCGACCAGCATGCCAATGACCGGAATGACCATTGCAGATGGAATCTGATCATAAGTAATTTCAAAACCATAAGGCTTACCAAAGGTATTGATGTTATGCCCCAGAATATCATTCAGGAAGATCGCGCCAAAACCGACTGGAATGAGCATATAGGTGGCAACCAGACCAAAGGTCAGCAAACAGGCCACCAAACGGCGATCCAGTTGTAAATGGTTAAATACAATCAATAGCGGCGGAATCAGTACCGGAATGAAGGCAATATGCACGGGAATGACGTTCTGCGAGAACACGGCTGCAATAGCAACCGTGAAGAAGATCAGATATTTCACCCGGTTTTGCGCTTTAAAATCGGCCTCACCTTTTAAGGTGCTGATCATTTTATAAGCCAGTAAATCCGGTAAACCCGAACGCGCCAGAGCCAAAGCAAATGCACCTAAAATACCGTAAGCCAAGGCAATTTTGGCACCACCACCCAAACCATTGTTAAACGCGTCCAAGGTTCCCTGCAGGCCCAGACCTGCCAATAAACCACCTGTAACAGCACCAATGACCAGGGCAAAAACCACAGGTACACGTGCCAACGAGAGTCCGAACATGACTCCAATAGCAGCAAGAATTGCGAACATAATGAATCGGAATAGAGAGAAAGCGGCTATTTTATCAGAAAATGCGGATAAAAATTCCGCCACTTTTTTCTGGTCGGGTCATGTTTCGCGGAGTGGCCTGTCAATGAATGTCAGCAGATTTACGCTGAATAAACTCATCAATCAATTGAGCCACTTGCTCCGGTTGACTCAGGATCGCCCAGTGATTGGCAGCCAGTTCTACTTTCGAGAAATCATCCACCCATTTTGACATTTCATCAACCAGATCTGGCCCGACAAACTGGTCATATTTCAGCACAATCGCCTGTACCGGACAGATGGCAAAACGCTGCCGTGGTTGAGCTAAGCGTGGCAAAAAATTGGCCCGATACAGGTTCACACCATATTTGCCATCTTTGACAATATGCGGGTTGAGTGGCAGATCATCGTGTCTTTCCAGTTGCTGCACGATCTTGCCCCAACGCTGCGGATTAAAAAAATTCCAGGCCAACGGCGCCACTAAAGGCAACTGAAACATCGCGATATACCAAGATTTGCTCATTTGCTTTAAAAATTTTGCTTTGTTTTGCTGGAACTGTTCACGCATCCAGAAAGCGGCATGATCCAGACATGGCCCAGATAAGGTGCTATAAGACAGAATTCGCCCTTTAAAGCGTGGATCGGTGACAGATTCCCAGGACTGAATTGAGCCCCAGTCATGCGCAGCCAGATGAAAAGCTCGATTCGGCAATACCTTATTCACCACCTCTTCCAGATCCTGACTTAAACGGGCCAAGCGGTAATCGGAGATTTTTTTGGGAATACTGGACTCCCCTGCGCCCCGGACATCATAAGTCACCACAAAATAATCCTGACTCAAATGAGCAATGACTGGCTCCCAAACTGCTTGATGATCAGGATAGCCATGAACCAGTACCAAGGCTGTTTGTTCGGGTTGTCCATAAGTTTTGACACAGAGACACTGCTGATCCGTGGTATCGACCCATTGCACTTGTGTTTCCATCTTTTGATCCTGTTTTTATTATTGACCACTTAGTTTATAAATCGGCATGATTGATCAATGCCAGCGCATTTTTGTTGCTCTAGTATGCATAATCACAGCCGCAAAAAGAATGTCAGTATGAGCCTATTCCAGAAAATTCAAAAACTGCCTCTGGTTTCAAAATTTATTCTGAACCGCTATGCCCCTTATCGTGGTGCAGGCATTGAAATTAATAAGATTGATTTTAATAATTATCACGTTCGGGTCAAAATGCCGCTGACCCGTAAGAACCAAAATATTGTCGGTGTGCATTTTGGTGGCAGCCTGTATTCGATGGTCGATCCCTTTTACATGTTATTGCTGATGCATCATTTGGGGCCGAAATATCTGGTCTGGGATAAAGGCGCCAGCATTCAGTTTTTGGCACCGGGTCGCGGCACAGTGGTGGCGGATATTCGGATTTCTGCTGAAGAAATTACCACGATTATCAATCTGGCGGCCGATAATGCGCCAGTGTATCGACATTATCAGCTGAATATTTATGATGAAGCCGGGGTCAGAATTGCTGAGGTAGAGAAAACGGTCTATATCCGGCGGAAACAGAGCAAAGGGAAAATTAACGCTCCTAAATAAGATAAAAGCGCCACATTGGCGCTTTTAAATCTAGATGAATCTGAAGTAACTTTCGACTTAACGACGACGGTTATCCTGTTCAATCGCAGCACCGGCACCACCACCGATTGCACCACCAATTGCAGCACCCGCATTACCACCGAAGATGCTTTTACCGACTGCTGAACCAACAGCACCACCTACACCACTATAGGTCGCATTACGGTTTGAACCGCCTTGGGATTTACTACCCACTGCCGCACCGGCACCACCACCCACAGCTGCACCAACGCCACCGCCGACTTTATTACCGACACCACCACCCACTGCACCACCAAGGGCTGCAGCACCGATCCGTTGCTCATTGGCAGACATACTTTCACAACCCGCCAACATAAAGATGGAAAGAGTGGCAACTGCCATAACACCCATTAATTTTTTCATGACCTTGGCCTTCCTGTCTTGCTTTATTTAAGCTTATCTTCATTTTATGAAACTAAAATCTGTAGCGTGTTACTTCTCTCGGTATTCCTGCTGAGTTTTGTAAATATCAATGGATTATTCTTCTGTTCAAGATGTCTTATTTATAAATTTCAGACAAAAAAAAGACGCCCGAAGGCGTCTCTTTTCTCAGCTTTAACTCGAATTAGAATTCTTCGTTAAATGCCTGGCTTAGAGCTTGGTCTACATCAGAGAAGTCATTGTGCAGTTCAAATTCTGCAGCTTCTGCTTCTTGACGACGACGCTCCAGGTGGTAAGCCAAACCTGTACCCGCTGGGATCAGGCGACCTACAACCACGTTCTCTTTCAAGCCACGTAAGTCATCTTCTTTACCTGTTACAGCCGCTTCAGTTAACACACGCGTGGTTTCTTGGAACGATGCAGCAGAGATGAACGAGTCAGTAGAAAGCGATGCTTTGGTAATACCCATCAATTGACGTTCAAACTTCGCAGGGAACTTGTTTTGTGCAAGAACTGCTTGGTTTTCTTGAACAACGCGGATGTAATCCACTTGTTCGCCTTTGATAAAGCTGGTATCGCCGCCATCAGTGATATCAACTTTACGCAGCATTTGACGTACGATGACTTCAATATGCTTGTCGTTGATTTTTACACCTTGCAGACGATATACGTCCTGAACTTCGTTCACGATGTAGTTTGTAAGCGCAACTTCGCCTTTCAAACGTAAGATATCGTGCGGGTTCTGTGGACCATCAGAAATAGTTTCACCACGGTTCACATGTTCGCCTTCGAACACGTTAATCGTACGCCATTTCGGAATCAGCTCTTCATAAATCTCAGAGCCATCATCCGGCGTAATCACCAGACGGTTCTTACCTTTGGTCTCTTTACCAAAGCTTACAACACCCGACACTTCTGCAAGGATTGCATGCTCTTTTGGCTTACGTGCTTCGAACAAGTCAGCTACACGCGGCAGACCACCGGTAATATCACGGGTACGTGAAGTTTCTTGTGGTACACGACCGATGACATCACCGACACCAATCGTTTCGCCATCACGAACAGAAAGAATCGTGTTCTGTGGCAGGAAGTAGAACTGTTCGCCACCATCAACGGTATCTAACACAACAGCAGGACGCAAATCTTTACCTGACGCAGGACGTGAAGTCACTGGCAAGATTTCAATGGTTGACATACCTGTTGCATCATCAGTTTTAGAAGTTACGGTTACGCCATCAGCAATCTGGCTGAAACGTACTTTACCTGCAACTTCTGTTACTAATGGATGTGTATGCGGATCCCAAGTCGCCACAATACCGCCTGCTTCTACAGCTTCGCCATCTTTCAGCAAGATAGACGCACCGTAAGGAAGTTTATAGCGCTCGCGCTCACGACCTAAATCATCCGCAATACCGATTTCACCTGAACGTGAAGTCGATACCAAGTGACCTTTGGCATGTTGTACTGTTTTCACGTTGTGGAAACGTACTGTACCTTGGTTACGAACTTGTACGCTGTTTGCAGCAGAAGTTCGGCTTGCAGCACCACCGACGTGGAAGGTACGCATCGTTAACTGTGTACCTGGCTCACCAATCGATTGAGCTGCCATTACACCAACAGACTCACCCGGGTTCACCTGATGACCACGTGCTAGGTCACGACCGTAACATTTCGCACATACACCGAAGGTAGACGCACAGTTCACGACTGAACGTACTTTAATTTCGTCGACACCTTGGCTTTCGATAAACGTCGCCAATTTCTCGTCAATTAACGTATTACGAGGAAGTAGAACTTCATCTGTACCTACACGTTTCACATCTTCAGCAACCACACGACCCAATACTCGTGCACCCAGGTTTTCGATGACATCGCCACCTTGAATGAACGGAGTCATTACCAGACCGTCATAAGTACCACAATCTGGCTCGGTAATGACCAAGTCCTGCGCAACGTCTACTAGACGACGAGTCAAGTAACCAGAGTTCGCAGTTTTCAGTGCTGTATCGGCCAAACCTTTACGCGCACCGTGTGTCGAGATGAAGTACTGAAGTACGGTCAAACCTTCACGGAAGTTCGCTTTAATCGGCGTTTCAATGATCGAGCCATCCGGCTTCGCCATCAAACCACGCATACCCGCCAACTGACGAATCTGAGCTGCCGAACCACGGGCACCCGAGTCAGACATCATGTAGATCGAGTTGAATGATTTTTGCTTCTCGTCTTCACCCTGTTTGTTCTTCACAGTGGTAAAAGACAAGTTGTCCATCATCGCTTTAGCAACCTGGTCATTGGTACGCGCCCAAATATCGACCACTTTGTTATAACGTTCGCCGGCAGTTACGAAACCTTGTTCGAACTGTTGTTCGATTTCACGAACTTCAGCTTCCGCTTTACCAATAATTGCTTGTTTTTGCGGTGGAATAACCATGTCTTCCATACCGACAGATACACCTGAACGCGTCGCTTGACGGAAGCCCAAGTACATCAACTGGTCAGCGAAGATAACAGTATCTTTCAGACCCAATTTACGGTAGCAAGAGTTAATTAGCTTAGAGATGTTTTTCTTGGTCATCTCAACGTTAATTTGCTGGAAATCCATACCTTCAGGCACAACTTCCCAAAGCAGGCAACGACCAGGCGTCGTATCTACAATAATGGTTTGCTGTTCACGGTTACCATCTTCATCGATCACAGTCTGGTGTACACGTGCTTTAACTCGAGCGTGTAGATCAACCTGACCTGTTGCCAGTGCACGGTTTACTTCGTGAGTATCCGCGAACACCATGCCTTCACCTTTGGCATTGATTGCATCACGCGTGATGTAATACAAGCCCAAGACAACGTCCTGAGACGGCACGATGATTGGCTCACCGTTTGCTGGAGACAGAATGTTGTTAGTCGACATCATTAACGCACGAGCTTCAAGCTGAGCTTCAAGTGTTAATGGTACGTGTACCGCCATTTGGTCACCATCGAAGTCGGCGTTAAACGCAGCACATACGAGTGGGTGTAGACGGATCGCTTTACCTTCGATCAGGATCGGTTCAAATGCTTGAAGACCCAAACGGTGAAGAGTTGGCGCACGGTTCAACATCACTGGATGTTGACGAATCACGTGAGCAAGAACATCCCAAACTTCTGGAGTTTCACGCTCAACCATTTTCTTCGCAGCTTTAATGGTGGTTGCTTGACCAGAAGCTTGTAGTTTCGCGAAAATGAATGGTTTGAACAGTTCAAGTGCCATTTTCTTCGGAAGACCACATTGGTGCAAACGAAGGTTTGGACCAACAGTAATTACCGAACGACCAGAGTAGTCAACACGCTTACCAAGTAAGTTTTGACGGAAACGACCTTGCTTACCTTTGATCATGTCTGCCAAAGATTTAAGCGGACGCTTGTTCGAACCGGTAATTGCACGACCGCGACGACCGTTATCCAGCAATGCATCTACAGACTCTTGCAACATACGTTTTTCGTTACGTACGATGATGTCTGGCGCTGCAAGGTCAAGAAGACGCTTCAAACGGTTGTTACGGTTGATCACACGACGATAAAGATCGTTCAGGTCAGAAGTCGCGAAACGACCACCTTCAAGTGGTACAAGCGGACGAAGGTCTGGTGGAAGAACTGGAAGTACAGTTAACACCATCCATTCTGGCTTGTTGTTCGAATCGTTGAATGCTTCCATCAACTTCAAACGCTTAGACGCTTTTTTCAGCTTGGTTTCTGAAGTTGTAACAGGAATTTCTTCACGAAGACGCGCAATTTCAGCTTCAAGATCGATGTCTTTCAACAAGTCTTGAACCGCTTCAGCACCCATTTTCGCTGTGAATTCATCACCGTGTTCTTCTAAGGCATTGAAGTATTCTTCATCGTTTAGAAGTTGGTATTTCTCAAATGGAGTCATACCCGGATCAGTAACGACATAAGATTCGAAATACAATACGCGTTCGATATCACGTAGCGTCATGTCTAATAATAGACCGATACGGCTAGGCAATGATTTCAAGAACCAGATGTGTGCAACTGGAGATGCCAGCTCGATATGACCCATACGTTCACGACGAACTTTCGCAGTTGTTACTTCAACGCCACATTTTTCACAAATGACGCCTTTGTATTTCATACGCTTGTATTTACCACACAAGCATTCGTAATCTTTCACTGGACCAAAGATTTTGGCACAGAACAAACCATCACGTTCAGGCTTGAACGTACGATAGTTAATGGTTTCTGGCTTTTTAACTTCACCGTGAGACCATGACTTAATCATTTCTGGTGACGCAAGACCAATACGGATGCGGTCAAACTCTACAGGAGCATGACCGTCTGAATCCGTCTTTTTGCGCATGATATCGAGCAAGTCTTTCAATTTTTTTCTCCGTGTGTTGTGGAGATTTTCACTCAACAACTGGGTCACAAATATTGTTTTTTAACTGAATTTTAATCCCCCTCAGTCCCCCCTTTGTTAAGGGGGAAGCCCCTCTTTATCAAAGAGGGGTTTAGGGAGATTCAATGGAACTAATTAGTCACCATTTTTCAGTTCAATGTTGATACCTAAAGAACGGATCTCTTTGGTCAATACGTTGAACGATTCAGGCATGCCCGGATCCATATAATGGTTGCCATCTACAATGTTCTTGTAGATACGGGTACGGCCTTCAACGTCATCCGATTTCACAGTCAGCATTTCTTGTAGCGTATATGCTGCACCGTAAGCTTCTAGTGCCCAGACTTCCATCTCACCGAAACGCTGACCACCGAATTGTGCTTTACCACCAAGCGGCTGTTGCGTAACTAGAGAGTAAGAACCAGTTGAACGCGCATGCATCTTGTCATCAACCAAGTGGTTCAGTTTCAGCATGTACATGTAACCGACAGTTACCGGACGATCGAAACGCTCACCAGTACGACCATCATATAATACGGTCTGACCAGTACTAGACAGGCCTGCAAGTTGTAACAACTCTTTGATCTGACCTTCTTCAGCACCATCGAATACAGGAGTAGCCAAAGGTACACCAGCACGCAAGTTGCCAGAAAGTTTCAAGATTTCTTCATCAGTCAAGCTATCAAGATCTTCTTGTTCGCCACCAACTTTGTTGTAAATCTTGTCCAGGAAATCACGAAGCTCAAGTACAGTACGTTGCTCTTTCATCATCTTGTCGATTTGATCGCCAAGACCTTTCGCCGCCATACCCAAGTGAGTTTCAAGAATCTGACCCACGTTCATACGCGATGGTACGCCAAGCGGGTTCAATACGATATCAACAGGTACACCGTTGGCATCATGTGGCATGTCTTCTACCGGCAAGATGTTTGATACAACACCTTTGTTACCGTGACGACCCGCCATCTTATCACCCGGTTGGATGCGACGTTTTACAGCAAGATAAACTTTAACTACTTTCAATACGCCAGTCGTCAGTTCATCGCCTGTAGAAAGTTTGCGTTTTTTCTCAGCAAATTTCTCGTCAATTTCGAAGCTCTTCTCTTTCAAGAACACTTGAATTTGAGTTAAACGTTCAGCAATTGCTTCATCAACTGGTTGAATTTCAAGAAGATCAACAAGCTCTAAACCAGACAACACGTCTTCAGACAGTTTGTCGCCACGTTTAGTTGTACCGCCACCATTCGACTCTTGGCCATTCAGTAGACGGATTACACGTTCACGTGCAGCTTCTTCGAAGATTTTGAATTCTTCTTTCAAGTCTTTACGGTATGCATCCAATTGCGCTTTTTCAATTGCTTGAGCACGTTCGTCTTTTTCAAGACCGTCACGTGTAAACACTTGAACGTCAATGACTGTACCTTTAGTACCTGATGGAACGCGTAAAGATGAATCTTTTACGTCAGCTGCTTTTTCACCGAAGATTGCACGTAGCAATTTTTCTTCTGGAGTAAGCTGTGTTTCACCTTTAGGGGTTACTTTACCTACAAGGATGTCCCCAGCAGTTACTTCAGCACCGATGTAAACAATACCTGACTCGTCCAGTTTAGACAGAGCAGCTTCACCTACGTTCGGAATATCAGCAGTGATTTCTTCCGCACCCAGTTTGGTATCACGTGCAACACATGACAATTCCTGGATATGAATAGACGTTAAACGGTCTTCCTGAAGTACACGCTCAGATAACAAGATCGAGTCTTCGTAGTTGTAACCATTCCAGGTCATAAACGCAACGCGCATGTTTTGACCCAATGCCAGCTCACCGCCATCTGTTGATGGACCATCAGCCAGTACATCACCACGACCTACTTTATCGCCCAGGTTCACAAGAACTTTCTGGTTGATACAAGTGTTCTGGTTCGAACGGGTGTATTTGATCAGGTTGTAGATATCTACACCTGCTTCACCTGCGATCATTTCGTCTTCATTCACACGAATAACCACACGAGACGCATCAACAAACTCGATACGACCACCACGCTGAGCGATCACACATACACCTGAGTCATGTGCTACGTTCGCTTCCATACCGGTACCAACAAGCGGCTTGTCAGCAATCAACGTCGGAACTGCCTGACGTTGCATGTTCGAACCCATTAATGCACGGTTGGCATCATCGTGTTCTAGGAATGGAATCAGTGATGCTGCTACAGATACGACCTGCTGAGCAGATACATCCATATGCGTTACTTTTTCAGGAGGAATACGTACGAAGTCACCCTGATGACGAACAGATACAAACTCTTCTGTTAAGTTACCGTCTTTATCCATTGCAGAATCGGCCTGTGCAATCACAGTGCCTACTTCTTCAATCGCAGACAGGTATTCAACTTCATCTGTTACACGACCATCAACAACCTTACGGTATGGGGTTTCCAGGAAACCAAAGTTGTTACATTTCGCATAAACAGAAAGCGAGTTGATCAAACCAATGTTTGGACCTTCAGGCGTTTCAATTGGACATACACGACCGTAGTGAGTTTGATGTACGTCACGTACTTCAAAGCCTGCACGTTCACGCGTCAAACCGCCAGGACCAAGCGCAGAAACACGACGTTTGTGCGTAATCTCAGATAACGGGTTGTTTTGATCCATAAACTGAGACAACTGGCTTGAACCAAAGAATTCTTTGATTGCAGCAGCAACAGGTTTCGCATTGATCAAATCTTGCGGAGACAGGTTGTCAGTTTCAGCTTGAGATAGACGTTCTTTAACAGCACGTTCTACACGAACCAGACCTACACGGAATTGGTTTTCTGTCATTTCACCCACAGAACGAACACGACGGTTACCCAAGTGATCGATATCGTCGACTTCACCTTTACCGTTACGGATTTCAACTAATGTTTTTAATACATCAGTGATATCTTCGTTCGAGAGAATGCCTTCAACCTCACGTGACTTCTGGTCTGTACCGACTTCGTAAGGACGACCCAAACGACGGTTGAACTTCATACGACCCACTGGAGACAAGTCATAACGTTCAGAAGAGAAGAACAAGTTGTTGAATAAGTTTTCAGCAGCTTCTTTTGTTGGTGGCTCGCCCGGACGCATCACTTTGTAGATTTCTACCAATGCTTCTTCACGATTGCTCGTCGTATCTGCACGTAGAGAATCTGCAACGAATGAACCGCGGTCGATATCATTAGTGAACAGGATATTGAACTGCTTCACGCCGCCTTCTGCAATTTTCACCATGATTTCATGGCTTAATACAGTATTGGCTGCAATCACATCACCATCTTTTAATGGGATGTCTTCAGCAGTGATACGCTCATACAGGTACTCATCTGGCACTGCAAGTTTTTCAAGACCTGAAGCTTCCATTTGACGTACATGACGCGCATTGATACGTTTACCTTGCTCAACAATTGCTTTGCCATCCTTGTCCAGGATGTCAAATTGTGCCATTTCGCCACGCAGACGTTCAGGCACCAGGTCAATCTGGTAGCTACCCATGTCAAGATACACAGGTACTTTCTCGTAGAACATGTTGAGAATGTTTTCGTTGCTGTAACCCAAGGCACGAAGTACCACAGTCGCAAGCAATTTACGACGACGGTCAATACGTACATAGACTAAGTCTTTGGCATCGAATTCAAAGTCTAACCATGAACCACGGTAAGGAATGATACGCGCTGAATAAAGGACTTTACCACTTGAGTGAGTCTTGCCTTTATCGTGGTCAAAGAATACGCCTGGTGAACGGTGTAATTGTGACACGATCACACGCTCGGTACCGTTAATTACAAAGGTACCGTTATCCGTCATCAATGGCATTTCGCCCATATAGACTTCTTGTTCACGTACGTCTTTAATTGACTTCGTTTCACGATCTTTCAGGATCAAACGAATTTTTACACGCATTGGTGCTGCATAAGTTGAGCCACGAAGGATACATTCGCGTACATCAAACTCAGGCTTACCAAGACTATACTCAACAAATTCTAAAGCAGCATTGCCAGAATAACTTTCAATAGGAAAAACTGAACGAAATGCGGCTTGGAGACCGATATCTTCGCGGTTTTTTGGTGATTTGCCATCTTGTAAGAATGTTCTGTACGAGTCGACTTGAATCGCGAGCAAGTACGGAGCATCCATGACGCTAGGCAATTTACCAAAATTCTTACGGATCCGTTTCTTTTCGGTATATGAGTATGCCATCTGGAGTCCTCGGAAAGTGTAAACCAAGCCCGCCTGCAGAACGGGCTCAGAAGGAATTACGCTGGCCGATATGGCCACCACTCTTTACAAATGCTGCAATTTTTAGTGGTATTAAAACGCTTATCAATATTTTTTAATGAAAAATATTGGTAAACGTTTGTTCATTATGTTTATTTTCAATTTGTATGATTTTTATATCATGCAAACAAAAATCGAGCCGATTATTGTAACGCAAAAAGGCTGATGACCCAAGAGCCATCAGCCAATTTTTGGAGCCGATTATAAAAAACCGGCTCCCTTAAGAAATTACTTAAGAGTAACTGTAGCACCAGCTTCTTCAAGTTTCTTCTTAAGCTCTTCGCCTTCTTCTTTCGAAACGCCTTCTTTAAGAACTGCAGGAGCGCCTTCAACCATGTCTTTAGCTTCTTTCAAGCCAAGGCCAGTCGCTTCACGAACTGCTTTAATTACAGCAACTTTGTTCGCGCCGAAAGAAGTCAATTCAACATTGAATTCAGTTTGTTCTTCAGCAGCAGCAGCAGCTGGACCAGCAGCAACAGCTACAGCAGCAGCAGATACATTGAATTTCTCTTCGAAAGCAGAGATAAGTTCAACAAGTTCAAGAACAGTTTTTTCAGCAACTGCGTTTAGGATTTCTTCGTTTGTTAAAGCCATGAGATTAACTCCAAATGGGTATTGAATGATGTGTGTTTAAGTTTGAGCTTAAGCAGCTTCTGACTCGTTTTTCTCTTGAAGCGCTGTAAGTAAGCGGCCCAATTTCGAAATAGGAGCTTGAAGAACGTTTGCAAGCATAGTAAGCGCTTTCTCTTGGTTCGGAAGATTCGCGATTACGCTAACTTCTGCACCTTGATAAAGTTTGCCATCAAATGCAGCAGCTTTAAGTTCAAATGCTTTATTAGTTTTAGCGAATTCTTCGAACAAACGTGCAGCAGCACCCATGTCGTCTTCAGAATTCGAGAAAGCTAAGATTGTTGGGCCAACAAGGTTGTCGTTCAAGATATTGAATTGAGTATCTTGAAGAGCACGTTTAGCCAAAGTGTTACGAACGATACGTGTAGTAACACCAAGTTTACGCGCTTCAACACGTAGAGTAGTTAACTGCTCTACAGTCAAACCTTGGTAGTCAGCAACAACAGCAGCAAATGCAGTAGAAGCAACTTCAGCTACTTCAGCTACGATCTGTTTTTTGCCTTCGATAAGAAGAGCCATTGTAAAACCTCCTAACGGTGATTTATGTACTTACGCGAAGTACACTCCCAATTCGCAAGACCATCACTGGACTCACACGCGGAGGATGAACAAATCACACCACCGCGTCTACGCAGGCTGGACTATTAAGAGAGAAGCATAAAACTCCCCTCGCCCGCGGTCTTTGACGCTGATAAATTTTCATTTATCAATTCAAAGTTTGCCTAAGTTTGCAAAATACGACGGAGCGTTTCTTGCGTAAAATTTGAAGCACTGCTTCAAATTTTACTCAGGGCTTTAAAATTCTGTAATAAGTCGAGACTTATTTAGAAACGTTTGCTACATCAACGATCAAACCAGGACCCATAGTTGAGCTCAAAGTGATCTTTTGAATGTATACGCCTTTAGACGTAGCAGGTTTCAAACGCTTCAAGTCAGCAACAAGTGCTTCAACGTTTTGACGAACAGCAGCAGCCTCAAAACCTACTTGACCGATCGCAGCGTGGATAATACCAGCTTTGTCTACGCGGTAACGTGCTTGACCAGCTTTTGCATTTTTAACTGCAGTAGCAACGTCAGGAGTTACAGTACCCACTTTAGGGTTTGGCATTAAGCCACGTGGACCAAGGATCGTACCAAGTTTACCTACAACGCGCATTGCATCTGGAGCAGCAATTACTACGTCAAAGTCAAGGTTACCCGCTTGGATGCTTTCAGCAAGATCGTCGAAACCAACAACGTCTGCGCCTTCAGCTTTAGCAGCTTCAGCAGCAGCGCCTTGAGCGAATACAGCTACACGTACAGTTTTACCAGTACCTGCAGGAAGTGTAGTCGCACCACGAACAACCTGGTCAGATTTACGAGGATCAACACCTAGGTTTACCGCGATATCTAGAGATTCTTTGAATTTAGGAGCTGGAAGGCTCTCTAAAACTGCAACAGCTTCTTCTAGCGTGTAAACTTTGTGTGCTTCTACAGCAGCTACAATCGCTTTTTGACGTTTAGTTAATTTAGCCATGTCTTAAAGCTCCACTTCCAAGCCCATAGAACGCGCAGAACCAGCAATGGTACGTACACGTGCGTCTAAATCAGCACCAGTCAAATCTGGTTCTTTAGTAGTCGCGATTTCTTCGATTTGAGCACGAGTCAACTTACCAACTTTAGTTTTGTTAGGTACAGCTGAACCCTTCTGGATACCAGCAGCTTTCTTAAGAAGAACAGCAGCAGGTGGAGTTTTCATGATGAATGTGAACGACTTGTCGTTGTACACAGTGATCACGACTGGAATTGGCAGACCAGCTTCAACTTTTTGTGTAGCAGCATTGAATTCTTTACAGAATGCCATGATGTTCACACCACGTTGACCTAGTGCAGGACCAATCGGTGGAGATGGATTCGCTTTACCAGCTGGAACTTGCAGCTTGATATAGCCGTCAATCTTCTTAGCCATTTCAAATTACCTCTGGGTGCAAACGCCGGTGAAGGCTCCCCAATGATTTCAAGTAACGATACCGTTACAACAACAATGCCTGACTTATAAATAAGTCAGGCGTTTTCAACCCATACAAATTAGACTGATTTTTCGACTTGACGAAATTCCAATTCAACTTGAGTTGGTCGGTTAAATACATTAATGGTCAGCGTTAAACGTGACTTTTCGTATTGAACTTCTTCCACCACACCTTTAAAGTCAGTGAATGGACCGTCAACCACGAGTAATTCTTCGCCTGGTTCAAACATCGTCTTAGGACGAGGCGCTTCACCAGTATTACGTACACGCGCAAGAATCGCATCTGCTTCTTTTTGCGTAATCGGTGCCGGTTTTTCAGCCGTACCACCAATAAAACCTAAAACTTTTGGACATTCTTTAACAATGTGCCAAGTATCATCGTTCATTTCCATTTCGACTAGGACATAGCCAGGAAAGAACTTACGCTCTGATTTACGCTTCTTGCCATCCTTCATTTCTACCACTTCTTCGGTAGGAACAAGGACTTCACCAAAGCTATCGGCAACAGCGCTACGCTGGATTCGATCATTAAGCGAACGCATCACTTGTTTTTCATAACCTGAATAGGCATGAATAATGTACCAACGTTTCATAGCTCTCTTACCCGATAATAAACTTCATTAACCAGCCTAAAATATAGTCAAAACACCACAATAAGATGGATGCAATTACGACTACAACAAGAACTTGCCAAGATGTGGACATCGTCTCTTGCTTGGTAGGCCAGGTCACTCGACGCAACTCAATTCGTGCATCTTTTAGCAGACGAATAAAGCCTTTGCCTTGATGGGTGGCGTATAATAAACCGAATGCTGCAACGATACAAGCCAAAATCACCCCAACGCGCACCCAAATATCATTCGCAGGTGCCCAGTACGCTGGTAAATATTGGTTTACCATCATTGCACCAACCAATAAAATCAAGGCGATAACCCATAGAACCATGTCTAATGGAGAACCAGAACTTACATCTACTGCAGGATTATTTCTTTGAGGAATTGCCGCTTCGCCTAATGCGTCGCGTGATTTTTCATTCGACATTTTTGTACTCGTCGTAGGTTTCGCGACTTATTATATGACCAATTTTGCCGACATCAAGCGTCTTTTTAGAAACTTGGCAGGTCAGGAGGGACTCGAACCCCCAACATTCGGTTTTGGAGACCGACGCTCTACCAATTGAACTACTGACCTGCAAAACAACAAGTTGGAGCCTAAGCTCCAACCTGCTTGTCTTATTCTATGATTATGCAGTTACTTTAGCAACCACACCAGCACCAACTGTACGACCACCTTCACGGATCGCAAAACGTAGACCTGGGTCCATTGCGATCGGGTGGATTAGCTCTACTGACATCTCAACGTTGTCACCAGGCATAACCATTTCCACGCCTTCTTTAAGCGCGATCGCACCAGTTACGTCCGTAGTACGGAAGTAGAACTGTGGACGGTAACCGTTAAGGAATGGAGTGTGACGACCACCTTCTTCTTTAGAAAGTACGTATACTTCCGCATCGAATTTAGTGTGTGGCTTGATCGCACCTGGTTTAGTCAATACTTGACCACGTTGTACGTCTTCACGCTTAGTACCACGAAGAAGAACGCCACAGTTCTCGCCCGCACGACCTTCGTCAAGAAGCTTACGGAACATTTCTACGCCGGTTACTGTAGTAGTTTGAGTATCACGGATACCAACGATTTCTACAGACTCACCTACTTTAACGATACCAGTCTCTACACGGCCAGTTACTACTGTACCACGACCAGAGATTGAGAATACGTCTTCAATTGGCATAAGGAATGGAAGGTCAATTGCACGCTCTGGCTCTGGAATGTAAGAGTCAAGTGCTTCAACAAGCGCAACTACCGCTGGCTCGCCGTATTGGCTGTCATCACCGTTAAGCGCAAGAAGAGCAGAACCACGGATCACTGGAGTGTCATCACCCGGGAAGTCGTAAGTAGAAAGAAGTTCACGAACTTCCATTTCAACTAGCTCAAGAAGCTCTTCATCGTCTACAAGGTCGCATTTGTTCAAGAATACAACGATGTAAGGTACACCTACCTGACGAGAAAGCAGGATGTGTTCACGAGTCTGTGGCATAGGACCATCAGTCGCAGCACATACAAGGATCGCGCCATCCATCTGAGCAGCACCAGTAATCATGTTTTTAACATAATCGGCGTGGCCCGGGCAATCCACGTGAGCGTAGTGACGAGTTGGAGAATCGTATTCTACGTGTGAAGTATTAATTGTAATACCACGTGCTTTTTCTTCTGGTGCAGAGTCGATTGCAGCGTAGTCTTTCGCTTCGCCACCGAATTTCTTCGCACATACAGTTGCAATTGCAGCTGTTAAAGTTGTTTTACCATGGTCAACGTGACCAATTGTGCCCACGTTAACGTGTGGCTTATTACGTTCAAACTTAGCCTTAGCCATGTTAATCTTCCTCGTTTACGTCGAACACAATTCTGAGTAAAACCCAGCTCCGACATATCGTTTAAAAAAAACCGAACACCAAATACTTGAAAAGCAGACTAAATAGCCTGCTTTTGGAATTTCTTTGCAACAAAGTTGCTAAACTGTAATCTGGAGCTCTTATCGAGATTTGAACTCGAGACCTCTCCCTTACCAAGGGAGTGCTCTACCACTGAGCTATAAGAGCAAATATTAGTACTTCAATGGAGCGGGAGACGAGGGTCGAACTCGCGACATGTAGCTTGGAAGGCTACCGCTCTACCAACTGAGCTACTCCCGCACGATGTTGGTACAAACCACTTATTGAAGTCTTAAAATTGGTGGTGAGGGAAGGATTCGAACCTTCGAAACTTTCGTAGCGGAGTTACAGTCCGCCCCCTTTGACCGCTCGGGAACCTCACCATTTTTTACACTTACATCAGTGCTGTTCTTTACTTCACACTACCAAACCTCTAAGATGGTGCCGGCACACGGATTCGAACTGTGGACCTACTGATTACAAGTCAGTTGCTCTACCAACTGAGCTATGCCGGCGTTTCTTAGTGTTTCGTACGTTTCGTATCGGAACGGTGTGCAGTTTAGCAAAACTCAGAATCCTTGCAAGTGTTTTTTTCAAAAAAAACGTCAAAAACTCATAAAATCAAACCATTTGATGATAATTCAACCGCTTTGATCACTGCGCGAGCTTTTATTTGGGTTTCATTCCACTCAGATTCAGGATTTGAGTCGGCAACTAGCCCTGCTCCGGCCTGCACATAGACCTTATTTTCGCGAATGATACAGGTACGAATCGCAATCGACATGTCCATTTCGCCATGCCAGCCTAAATAACCAACAGCACCACCAAAAATTCCACGTTTTACCGGCTCAACTTCGTCAATAATTTCCATGGCACGGATTTTTGGCGCACCTGAAAGTGTACCAGCAGGGAAAGTTGCTTTAAAAACATCCAGAGCATCGACATCATCACGCACTTCACCCTGCACATTGGAGACAATATGCATCACATGCGAATAACGTTCGATCACCATTTGATCAGTCACCTGCACTTTGCCAATTTTTGCGATACGCCCTACATCATTACGTCCCAAGTCAATCAGCATGACATGTTCGGCAATTTCTTTTTCATCGGATAATAGGTCTTCCTCAAGCGCCAGATCCTCTTCTTTGGTTTTACCGCGTGGGCGTGTTCCCGCAAGCGGTCGTACGGTAGCAATACCATTTTCCAGACGGGACAGAATTTCAGGAGAAGAGCCGACAATATGGAATGGCGTATTGTTTTCCAAGGTCTGCCCTTGCACAAGAAACAAATACGGTGATGGATTGAGATGACGCAGCGCACGATACACTTGTAGCGGATCACCATCGAAATCAGAGACCATCCGGTGCCCCGGCACCACCTGCATTACATCACCGGCACGAATATACTCTTTGACCTTTTCGACCGAAGCAATGAAGTTGTCATGTCCGGTGAGGGACTCAAAATGTGGCGGCGTATGTTTTTCAGCTTTAAGGCTGATGGGCGTGGCCAGAATATTTTCCAATTCATTTAATTGTTCATGTGCTTTTTCATAAGAACCCGGGGCAGTGGCATCCGCATGTACAATTAAGAACAAGGTATCTTTCAGGTTATCAAAGACAATCACTGTTTTAGAGAGCATCATCCAGATATCTGGCAAGCCGACCGGATCCGCTTCCGGCACATTTTTTAATTTCGGTTCGATATAACGCACCGCGTCATAACCAAAGTAACCGACTAATCCACCAGTAAAACTCGGTAGGTCCGGTAATTCTGCCTGGGTTGGCACCTTAAATTGCGCCTGAAAGTCGCGAATATATTGAAATGGGTCCGCACAGTGCTGCTTTTCAATCGAATCATCTGCGTGCTGTACCGTCAACTCGCCTGCATTGCAGGAAAATACCGTGGATTCACCTAGTCCAATAATCGAATAGCGTGCCCAGTTCTCACCACCTTCTACAGACTCGAATAAATAAGCCTGCTGATGCTGTTTAAGCCGAGCAAAAATAGAAAGTGGTGTATCGGTATCTGCCAGACGCTGACGATAAACAGGAATGAGGTTATAGCCTTGCGCAGCAAGTTGCTGGAATTGTGCTTGAGTGGTCATGCGGTTTTTCTCTTTAAATTAGGGTTACTCAGTATGTAAATAGAATTGAACTGAGCGACGCCATCGAAAAACCTTACAACTATTCATTTTCTTTCCTTAGTACGCGTATTAGGCAAGTAATTCTCTAAGATCATCCACAATCTGCTGTGGCTGACAATCTGCAATATTTTCACCATGATTATAGCCATAGCTGACTACAACACAATCAATCCCGGCGCGGCGCGCAGCTTCGACATCATTGGAAGAATCTCCAATAAGCAAAACCTGTTCTTTACTTACGCCATAATGTTCAACACAGTGCAGCAACTGGCGTGGGTGCGGTTTACGTTCAGTAAAACGGTCACCACCAATGGTATCGGCAAAATAATGAGCCATATCCAAGGTATCTAAGATACTGCGGGCAGGAAGTTCAGGCTTATTGGTCACACAAATCAGGGTTTTACCTTGAGCTTTGGCCCAGTCCAGAAATTTCAGGATTCCCGGAAAAGGAACGGTATCAACACAGGGATCGACATTATAAATATCCAGAAAAGTGTTTAAGAGCTCTTGATGCTGTACCGGTGTGACTTCACCGACCAGATGCTGGAGTACACTTTCACAGAATATCGACGTGCCCTTGCCTACCCAGGTCCGTACCTGTTCTTCGGTCACCAGAGGCAATTGCAGCACATTCAGGCTCATATTCATGGCGCGATACAGATCATGTGCTGAATCCACCAAGGTACCATCCAGATCGAATAAGATCAGTTCGCGCTTTTCTAATTGTGCAATAGACATCCCGACCCTCTTTTATAATATTCGCAGCCACAAAAAAGGCATGCGCTATGCATGCCTTGATTGTAACCAATCATCAGCTTATTTGAACAACAACCAAGCCATAATTGCCAAAATAATCAGCACAATCACTGAAATCAAACCTACAGATACATTTTTCTGGGTTTCTTTTTCCTGTTCTACACGTGATACAGGCTGCTCAACCGGAATTGGGGTAGGCTCTGGTTTTACCGCATTAATGTCCACGCCTTCCGGAATAGGTGCCGGTTTTGGAATACCGACATTGGTTGGCATGCCATCACGGGTTAATTGTACCGTAGCATCACGATGTTTCAGTTCCGGCATTCCCTGATCATTCATTTGCTGTGCAGGTGTAGGCTCAGCGACTTCGACCTGTTCCACGACTTTTTCTGCCGTTGCTTCAATTTCTGCTGGAACCTCTACTGTAGCCGCAGGCGCCATTACTGAAAATTTCAAGCTGGCAAACTGAACAATGTCATCCTGCTTTAATAAGGTTTCTTGCGCAATCTGCACATCATTGACGAAAGTGCCATTCGATGAACCCAAATCCTGCACCCAGAGCGCATCATCCTTTAGTAAAAATGCCGCATGTTTACGGGAGATTTCCGCAGCCTGTAACACGATATCTGCCGCCTGATGACGCCCCACCAGCATGTCACGGTCAATGCTAATTTCCTGTCCTGTTAAGTCGCCTGTAATCGCGTGTATTTTCCAAGTCATGAAAGTTACTTCTCTGTTCTCTTTGACATTATCATAACATGCTGTCTGCAAATGCGAATGACTTAGCTTTTGGGTCTAAGTGTGGTTGTTGTAACGGTATTTTTACTTTTTTCTACCTGTTGGACGGGTTCTACCACTTGTCGCTGAATCACTGGTTCTATCGCTACCGGCGTAACAACTACATTGGCTGGCTGCGCCTGAACGGGTGCGGTCGGCACAGTTTGATAAGTCGAGTTTTGCAATGGTGTTCTGGATACCGGAATTCGCTGTTGATACACATCTTCAACACTTTCTGGCAGCTTGGCAAAGTTCCCGTCCGAATCGAGTGCGAGTTGCAGACTATATAGCTGACTATAGCGTTGTTGGGTCAGTTTACGCACTGCATTTTTATCGCCTACAATGGTTGGATGGATAAAAATCAGCAGGTTACGCTTCTGATTGGATTTACCTTCAGAACGGAATAAACGTCCCAAGCCTGGAATCGCACCCAGACCCGGCACTGCTTGGCGTCCATAACTGGTGTTATCCGAAATCAGACCACCAAGCACAATGGTTTGTCCATGTTCGGCCAGAATTGAGGTTTTGATCGCTCGCTTGCTGGTAACCAGATCCTGCGCCTGCCCTTTACTGGCTTTGACATCAGAAACTTCCTGTTCCACTTCCAGGCGTACGGTACCATCTTCGCCAATATGTGGAACCACCTTTAAAGTGACCCCGACATCCTTACGTTCAATGGTGGTATAGGGATTAGCAACTCCAGCAGCGCCTGTAGACACTGAGCCTGTCACAAAGGGTACGTTTTCACCCACCACAATATAGGCTTCTTCATTGTCCATGGTCACAATCGACGGCGTAGACAACAGGTTGGATTTAGTGGTTTCTTTGAGTGCCTGAATCATCGCACCATACAGACGACGGGAACCATCACTCCCTTCACGATAATCACCGAGTACCAGTGAACTGCCCGCGCCCACGGCACTTGCAGCACCTGCACCACCACCGGTGAGATAACCGGCCGCAATATTTTTCAGACTAGTCCCAAAATTATCGAAGTTCACCAGCCCAATCCCACTGCTGATATCACCCAAGGCCCATTGCACACCGAGTTGATCCGCATCGGTTCCTTCCACTTCAATAATCGCGGCTTCGATCAGCACCTGTTGACGACGGATATCCAGCTGGTCAATTGCTGATTCAATTTCTCGCATTAGTTGTGGATCCGCTTTCACCACCAGAGAATTTTGCGTGGTATCGGCAATAATACTGACGCCATTACCATTAAAACTGGTAATTCCGCCCTGCTCATTATTCATGCCGGTATTCAGCTGAATGCCTGAAGAGGTGTTGCTACTCGAACCCGTACTGGTATTGTTGTTATTTAAATTGCTGCTGGAACTGAGTGAAGACGAGATCGAGGTTGTGCTACCTGAATTTGAATTACTACTGTTCACTGCCTGCCCGCTCACCAGCCCCTGCAAGATTTCCGCAAGATTTTTGGCACTGGCATATTTCAGACGAAAAACTTTTAAACCGCCCAAACGATCCGCAGCCGGCACATCCAGAGTTTCGATCACTTGACGCACCCGTTTGCGCGTCGTGGGATCACCTTTGATGATGATCCGGTTGGTACGAGTATCTGCAATCACCCGTACCCGTGAACCGCGGACATCTTTAGCTCCACCGGTGGCAGTCATGGACTCGATCAGTCCAATCATTTCCTCAGCCTGACTGGATTGTAAGCTTACCGCCTCAATGTCATTTTGACCGGTGCCATCCAGATTGCGAATGATGGTTTCCAGCTGGTAAATATTGCTGGCGCGATCCGACACAATTAAGGCATTCGTCCCGGGCACCGCCGCCAGATGGGCAAACTGCGGCATTAAAGGACGTAATGCAGGAATTAGATCATTCGGATTAGTATTTTCCAGCCACAACACCCGGGTCACAATCTGGTCACCACTGGCACGACTTCTGGCATCATAGGGAATGCCTAAGCTTTTGACATTACTGTCCGGAACCAGCTTGATGGTATTCCCCGAAGGAATTGCCACCACACCATTCACATTTAGCACGCCTAAAAACAGGTCATAGACTTCATTTTTATTCAGGGCTTTATTGGAAATGACTGTTACGTTGCCACGTACCCGCGGATCGACTGCAAAGTTTTTGCCGGTAATATCGGCCACTTCATTAATGAATGCAGTTAAGTCAGCATCTCGAAGGTTAATTTTCCAGGTTTGTGCATAACTCGCCGTACTGACCATGGCCATTAACGGTGCGGCCACACAGAATGCCCATGCTGATCGATTATTATTAAATAAAGCCATAAACTTTCGTGTTTCCTAACCCTATGCGTGATGACACATCACTTCAAATCTTGTTGTATGGTCATCACCTGATCACCACGTTTTATTTCGAGTTTGACCTGACCTTCACGCCGGGCCTGTTCCAGTAATTGTGCTTCGGTCTGTCCCTGGCTCAGCGTCTGGCCATTTAAAGACAAAATCCGGTCGCCTGGTCTTAAACCCAGGCGATTACGCAATGCAGCCGGCGTCCGTGAAGTTACTTCATAACTACCATCTGCTGCACTAACCCCCATATTCTGTAAATACTGGTCCTTGTTTTCCTGCATCTGCTGGATGGCCCGACCAATTTCATTCTGTGGCGAAGGCTGCTCAGGCATACCACTATTAGAAGGCATAGCAGGCATTGAACTTGAAGATGCTGATGTTTCCGGCACAATCGGCTGATTCAAGCCATTTTCCAGACCTTTGAATAAGATTTCTTGAGTAGCACC
Source organism: Acinetobacter lwoffii (assembly GCF_029024105.1). Lineage (NCBI taxonomy): Bacteria > Pseudomonadati > Pseudomonadota > Gammaproteobacteria > Moraxellales > Moraxellaceae > Acinetobacter > Acinetobacter lwoffii. Next base: position 2,931,206 of record NZ_CP118963.1, read on the forward strand.
TGTGGATCGACGCAAAATAACCCGATCCCAATGCACTTCAGCCAACTCAAAACCGCTATTGGCCAGCATTTCCCCGACACGGTAACGATCGACCTGATCATTAATTTTCAGTACCGCAGAAGAGTTATAACTTGGACTGGCAACCACCACCCCTTGTAAAATGATATTGGTAGTTTCAATAGCACCCACAGACTGCCCAACTTCCTGAAACAGTGAAAATGCACCGATATTCGGAATTTGTGCCTGTTGCGAACCCAGTTCTACCCGATCCAGCTGCATGGCTTGGGGTGGAGCTATCAGCAACCAGAAAAAAGCCGCCAGCTTCCAGCATAGATACAGAATGAGCAGTAACAAAACCACAGGTGCAGCACGATCGATCTGTTTCAGTTCAATATTTTTTAAATCATTCAGAGAAACTGCCATCAGTTCAAGCCTCCCATTAAGGGTTGGCGGGTACTGATCACATAGGTATCTAATCCGGCTTTACCTTCATAAGAAGGCGCATTCATTAAAAAGCGCTGGGTGAGCTGGATATCCAGCATCAGACTCGGATCAAGCTTGATATTCAGCATACGTTGATCGCGACTATCCCGAACATCAAGTAACAGCTGTCCGCTTTCATCTGCGAGTTTTCCAGTCATGGCGGGTACATTCATGCGTTCCTGACGCTGAGCAAAGGTATAAACCAGCTCACCACCCGCCCATTGCATTTGTCCGGCCACCTGACTGAAGCCCTGTTCTTTTTTATATTTAAAATCCAGATCTTTAAACTGAATCGCAGTACTCGGCCATTGCCAGTCTGCAAGTTTTTTTAGAGTTTCAGGCGCGACCTGCCCTTCAAGATTTTTGACAATTAAAGATTTATTCAGACCATAGGCCATAATTCCGGACAACTGGGTATTGCCACTATGCAAATCCACATGTGCTCCAACTCGCAGCAACAGCAAATCCAGCGGCCGTACTTTCCAGTTCAGACTGCCCCGAAGATTGCCTTTTTTCCAGTCCGCACTTCCCTGCCAGATATTTCCGTTTACATTATGCAAAGTCTGGTTATTTTTATAAAATTTTGAAATTAACCAGGCTGCTGGCACTTGTAATACGACAAAAATAAAAAATGCAACAAGAGCAAGGATCAACCATCTTAAAGTTTTCGGTTTACTGCTCATCCCCACCACGACCAATCGCTCAAGTCCAAATCCCCATTTATAATTTTCCCCTTATACCCACACATTATGCACACTTTTCTGCCAACGCCAATTCATAGATATAAAAAAACCAAGCAGGTATGCTTGGTTTAATGATCATAGACTGTCTGTATGACAGCCTAATGACTAGATCAAATGGCAGCTTAGATCAGGAAATCGTCCAGCTTTGCGCCTTTTTCCAATTCAGCCACCAACCAGCGCGGCTGTTTACCACGGCCAGTCCAGGTATCGTCCGGATTGCTTTTGCTACGGTAACGCGGTTCAACCGACTTACGTGACGATTTCTTACGTTTAGACGCACCAAATTCAAGTAACTGTTCAACTGTCATACCAACTTTCTCAGCAACTGCCAAAATTTGCTGATAAGCATCTTCAATCTCTTGATCTTTTTTTGAAGCAATCAGTGACTCTGCTTCTGCTTGTAAACGTTTTAACTCTTCTACTGATAAATGCGTAATATCTGGCATAATGCTCTCCGAAAAATAATATTATTCGTTTTGTTAAATAATAGCCCCATCATATTTATATTAAATAAAACATTCAATATAAAAACTTAAAGCAATAACAATAAAGTTTAAAAAAAATTACAAAATAAAATGCTTCATTCATTTTTAAATTTCATGTTGAACACTTAATTCAAGCGCTTTGATTTTTTCGCGAATATGTTCCGGAATTTCTGTTTTCTGCATGGTCTTTTTATCGACACAGACAATCACTGCTTCTGAAGTAGCCACAATACTTTGCTGTTTTTCACTCCATAATAGATATTGCATTCTAACTGCACTATTTCGAATTTCTTCAATACGTGCTGCTACTTTTAAATGATCAGGAAAAACCACAGGTTTTAAATAACGGCACTGATTTGAAGACACTACCGTAAATACCGGTTCATTATGTATATCTAATATCCCTAGATAAGCCAGACGCGCACTTTCGACATAACGGTAATACATGGCATTATTGACATGTCCAAAGGCATCCATATCACCCCATGCGACTGTTTGTTCATAAATAACTGGATATTGTTTTAATTCTGACATTATTATTCTCAAGTCTTAATTTCTATAAAGTTTACATTCGATTCAAATACTGCATTTAACTGCTGTAGCAAGTCCTCCCGATCTTGTAAGGCAGCTTTAATTCTTAAATAACTCATACGAATATCATCCGGATACAAGTCAAGTAGTTGCTGGGCTTGATCTGTATAGCCTGTGGCTTGCAACACATGCCATTTCGCAAAGCTTAAAACCGGTAATGCCGGATACTTGGTTTCCCAGTGCGAAATCTGTTGTGCAATCGCATCATAATCCGGGTTTTGACGCAATAACTGTTGTTGGAACCACAAATAAAATACATCCTGATTAAATTGCTGTTCCATTAAATGAATCGCAAGCACTTCATGCTCGGCACTCATTTCTGGTATTCTAAATAATAATTTCAACCATAATAATTTGACCGAATAGTCACGATCAAATATTTGCGGTTTTAAATCTAAATAACGTTGCTGTAAATAAAATAAATCGTCCTGTGTGGCTTGGTCATAGGCTAATAATAATTGTTCAAGCCATGTTTTTTTTACTTCTTGGTCTAAATGCCCATATTGGGTCGAACGTAAATATAACCAAGGAAACTGCATGGCAAATACCCCCCATAAGGCGACAAGGCGCTGCTCATAGGCTGTTTTAACCTGTATTAACCAAGGTGATAATTCATGCTGATTTAAAAACTCTAAATGGGTAAGTGCTTGTTCACCTTGCTGTTGTGATAAATAAATTTCAATCCGCTGTAATTCTGCCAATTCAAATGCCATGGGATTGGACTGATTTAAAGCAGTTAATGCATGGGTATATTGCTGTTGCCCCCAAGATAAACGTGCATCAATAATATGTTTAAGTAAACCCGACTTGGTAAAAGACTGGTGAATAAAATCCCGCTGATCCTGCGCAGCGTTTAATAACCAGATGACTGCCAGTTGTTCATAAGGATGTAAGCGGGAAAAACTAAAGACCGTTTGAGTTTTACGTTGTTCACGGCTGCGATACTGCTTGATCGCATACCAGATGCAATGCATCAGAAAACTCACGCTCACCAAGGATGCGGCCAAAAACCAGAGGGTGGTTTGTAACTGCCACTCGCGCCAATACAGATAGACATAGCCAGCCCCATGTCCATAACTCAGGATACTCAGCCCCGCAATACCAAGCAGGCAGACAAATAAATAGGCTAGCAGAATCTGTTTCATAAGCAATTAGCCCACTAGGGTGCGTGTGTTTAATAATGGAATCGGAGTAATCGGGGTGGCCTTGATTTGATACAATTGCTGAATCCATTTTTGGCTCTGTGCATCCGGCAATTGTTCCAAGACTTCAATCACGGCATTCAGTGCCTGCTGAAAAGCGACAGATTGGTCTTTTTGTAAGGTATTCTGTGCGATGAGCAAGCGCAACTGGGCCTCTTTCAGTACCAGATGCCGTTGCATCAAGACTGTGCTTGGCTGATCTGCGGATTCAACCTGAATCCAGCGCTGCCAGAAAGAGCGTTGAGTTTCTGGACGCTGACGATGTGGTGTCTGAATTTCTTTTTCAATTTCAGCATCCATCTGCACCAAGAGTTCTTTTACTTTATTTTGCTGCACTAATCGGCTGTTCACGAATTTTTTCAGCATGTCCTGATCTTTCGCAATTACTTGCTGCAAACTACTGACCAAGGCAGGCGCTAAAACATAATCATCCAGCTCATTGGATAACTGAGTTAATTTTTCTATTGCAGTGGCGTATTGTTGCTGTTGCAGTGCAAATTCGATCAGATCCAGATGTTGCTGTACCAAGGCAATATCATTTTGCGTTGCATCAATTGTCACTTCACGTCCTGACGCTTTAGATGAAGTGGTTCCAGCATTTTCCTGCTGAGCAGAAATCTGGCGTTTTAAAGCCACGAACTGATCATTGAGATTGGCATTTTGCTGCTGTAACTGATTGATGCTTTGATTGAATTCAGTCTGTGCTGTATTCAGAACATGTAAGTCGTAGCTGAGCTTAACTAGCCACGCCATACTCAAGATGAACAATACAATGAATAGTTTCTTCATGCGTTCCCTAATATCAGCCTCATTTTCTGCAAGATCGTGTTTGCGTCTAAATCATCGATTTCTACGAATTGAAAACTTGCCTGATGCTGCTGTTGATATTCCCCAAGAATAGTAGCCAAACGTGGCCCCAAAACCAAATAACAGACGTGCTGCATGAACTCTGCATCATCCTGCATAAGTGCCAGCCAGTTTAACCAGCTTGCTTCACTGGTGATCAGAACTGCAAAACGCTGCTGCGTCTTAAGCAGCCCCAGGTTCTTTGCCAAAATCGTTGCTGTCGTTTCAGGACATTGCCGCCGGTACAAAATAAAGTTTAAAACTTTAATATTGCTGGCACGTAAATGATCCATCATAAATTGACGACCACCTTCTCCGCGCCAGAAGGCTACACCTGAACCAGAAGCCAGTTGCTTCAACACAGGCAATTGCAGCATGCCTTCCGAAGTTTCGACCTCAGGCACATGACTATGAATGCCATAGCTCGCCAATGCCTGTTCAGTGGCTTTACCCACTGCCACCCAATGCACCTGTGCCAAAGTCGAGAGCGCGACTCCAGCCTGTTGCAAATATTGCATACCAATCTGGGCAGCCGTCGGGCTAACCACCACAATAATCTGTGCCTGCTCCAGCTGCTGATACAAACTCGACAGCTCATCGGAATAAGGCATTGCATGCAGTTCGAGCAAAGGCAATTCTAAAACAGACACTTGCGCTGCCTGTAACTGCTGGGTCAAACCTGCAGCACGATCACTGGGGCGGGTATTAATCAATAACATCAGTGTGAATAGAGTGCTTTCAGCAACTCGCCAGCACCTTGATCAAGCAAGTCTTTTGCCAGCTTCACACCCAATTGCTCTGCATCTGCCGTTTTTCCAGTCTGCTGTGCCCGGAGCAAAACTGCTCCATCGATACTGCCTACACGACCTTCGATTGAAATCACACCCTCTTTGAGCGTGGCATAACCGGCAATCGGCACCTGACAGCCGCCTTCTAGATAGGCATTAAAGGCACGTTCGGCACGTACACACGCATCTGTATCCGCATGCAGGAGTGGCTGAATCAAGTCCAGCACCGTCTGATCATGAGTACGGCATTCCAGTCCCAATGCCCCTTGACCCACGGCCGGCAGACTGACTTCAGGCGTCAGAGTATGACGAATACGTTCTGCCAGACCCAAGCGTTTTAAACCGGCACTGGCCAGAATAATCGCATCATACTGGCCTGCATCCAGTTTAGATAAACGTGTGCCGACATTACCGCGTAAATCGATAATGTCCAGATCTGGACGCTGTTTTAAAATCTGGGTTTTACGGCGCAAGCTTGAGGTTCCGACTTTGGCGCCTTGTGGCAATTCTTCAAAACTAGTGTAGGTATTCGACACAAAGGCATCTAAGGGATCTTCACGTTCACAGATCACTGCCAGACTCAGACCTTCGGGCAAGGCCATCGGGACATCTTTCATGGAATGCACAGCCAGATCTGCACGACCATCCAGTAAAGCGGCTTCTAATTCTTTTACAAACAGTCCTTTTCCACCAATTTTAGCCAGTGGTGTATCTAGAATTTTATCGCCCTGTGTAACAAAAGTGACTAACTCGACCTGCAAACCAGCGTGCAAATCTTGTAGGCGCGCACGGATGTGTTCCGCTTGCCAAAGCGCAAGTGGACTTTGTCGAGTTGCAATTTTTAGGGTCTTCATAAATTTCAATAACAGTAAATGAGAACAATAGTCTAAACTTAACCTGCTCACTTGAAAATGCAAGTGAATTTATACAAGTTTCAACTGAATGCTCTCATTCATCCCCCGCTAAAGCTTTTGAATCCGATCTCGTAAAAACGGTAAATGTCGCCGACTAACCGCCAAACGATCGTCCAGCTCACGACAACGTACCTGATACTGACCAGAACTCACCACTTCCAGACCATCCAGATAATGCACCGAGATCAAGGCATTACGATGAATCCGGATAAACTGGTTCCCAAACTCCTGCTCTAACTCCTTTAAGGTTTCATCAATCAATACACTGCCGTTTTTATGACGCACAGTGACATATTTCTGATCCGCCAGAAAATAATAGATATTTTCAACTGGCACCAATTCGACACCACGATAGGTCTTTGCCGCAATCTGCTGGCGGCTGATATTGATTTCGTCCATATTTTCTTTTTGTTTTAGTTGGCTCATTTGAGCTTGGGTAAGTTTAGTTAAGTGCTCTAAAACCTGTGCCAATTCCTGTTGCATCACCGGTTTAAGCAAGTAGCCTTCGGCATTTGATTTAAATGCATCCAGCGCATGTTGGTCATAGGCCGTACAAAAGACAATGGCCGGCATTGGATCCAGTTGACGCAAATGTTGCGCACAAGCCAGTCCGTTCATTTCAGGCATTTGAATATCTAATAGGATGACATCGGGTTCGTATTGGTGAGCCAGATCAATCGCTTGACGGCCATGGCTTGCTGTCGCCACCACATCATGCCCCAGTTGAGAGACCAAACGTGATAAACGCTCGACGGCCAAAGGCTCATCATCACAAATCAGGATGTCCATTTCTCCTCCTTACCCAGTTAACATCATCAGATGAATGATAAAGCTAACTGCGATTTCTTTGATTTATTTTTATTTATATTGATATCGCACTACCGTCGTAAACATCCCTTCGCCGGCAAAGGTTTGAAAAGTCACACTGGGTCCATAATAAGCTTGCAGACGCTGTCTGACATTTTCTATTGCAATACCATGTCCCTTTTTTAAAGTTTTATTATCCTGTGCATAAGGGTTCGTTATGATGATATTAATTTGATTTTGCAATATTTCAACCAATATGCTTATGGTACTCTTTGTAAGAATTTTTTCAACTCCATGGAAAATACTATTTTCTAGCAAGGGTTGTAAAGTTAATAATGGAATTTGAACTTGTGAGTATAAGTCTTTGTTTTCTAACTTCCATTCGACCTGCAAACGCTCACCTAGACGGATCTGCTCAATCTCCAGATAGCGCTGGCACAGATCAATTTCCTCCTGCAGGTTGACCAGTTTTAATTCCTGAAAACTGGCACGAAATAACCGTGACAAATTCAGCAGCATGTGCTCGGCTTTATCCGGATTGATACTGATCAGGCTGATCACACTGTTCATGCTGTTAAACAAAAAATGCGGCTGAATCCGTGCCTGCATGGCCTGAATCCTAGCATTCAACTCACTATGCTGCTGCTGCTCCCATTGCTCACGCAAATAAAGATAGCGAAAACAGAAAGTTCCCAGCAAAATTCCCAGACTTAAATGGAGTCCGACCCGATCCAGCGCAATCGCCAGGTTTAAATCCTGAAAATTAAAATTCTGTCCAAAATATATCAAGATATTCAGGTTCACCGTAGTGAGCAGTACAATTGCCTGTAACAGCAGAAATCCAGAAATCAAAGCCAGTTTGATTCCCATACGTTGAAAGGCTTGATGGAACAGCTCGACCAGTGCTGCAAAACATAACAGTACCCAGTTGATATACAGGATATATTGCAGCAGGTGCATTCCATTCAAAGCCTGCCAGGATTGCGCTTCTGCAAGCGCCAGAATCATGGCCAGAATATTGCCGCCAGCAAACAGTTCCAGCAAATAGCGTAGATTGCCGATCTGGCTAAAAAAATAGGAATTTTGCGTCTGTTCGTTTATCGATGTAAAAGATTGAGCAGATGTGACTTCGGCAATGGGCTTTGAATTTGTTATACTCTTTTTCGTTCTACTGCTTTTAATCTGATTGAGCCGACATGACCACATCTTCTAATTCCTCTAATCCATCACACGCCCAGACTTCGGGTATGTGGGGCGGTCGTTTCTCTGAAGCGACTGATGCTTTTGTTGCTGAATTTACAGCATCTGTTCAATTTGACCAACGTTTTTATAAACAAGATATTGCAGGCTCGATTGCCCATGCAACCATGCTGGCAAAAGTGGGCGTACTGACCACGCAAGAACGCGATGACATTATTGAAGGTCTGACAGCGATTCAAGCCGATATTGAAGCAGGCAACTTTGAATGGCGCATTGATTTAGAAGATGTCCACATGAACATTGAGTCACGCCTGACTCAACGTATCGGCATTACTGGCAAGAAACTGCATACCGGTCGTAGCCGTAATGACCAGGTGGCGACAGATATCCGTCTTTATGTACGCGATGAAATCGATAGCATCCTGGAATTACTGAAAAAACTAGAAAAAGGTATTTTAAGCTTAGCGGCTAAAAACACCGACACCATCATGCCAGGCTTCACCCACTTGCAAACCGCTCAGCCAGTGACTTTTGGTCATCATCTAATGGCTTGGTTTGAAATGCTGGTACGCGATTCAGAACGTCTGATTGATTGCCGTAAGCGTGTCAACCGTATGCCGCTTGGTTCTGCTGCACTTGCAGGTACTACTTATCCAATCGACCGTGCTTATACTGCTGAACTGCTAGGTTTTGAAGCTGTTGCTGAAAACTCGCTGGATGCAGTATCGGATCGTGACTTTGCGATTGAATTTAATGCCGCTGCATCTTTAATTATGATGCATTTATCACGTATGTCTGAAGAACTGATTCTATGGACATCTGCACAGTTCAAATTCGTGAATATTCCAGATCGCTTCTGTACTGGCTCTTCAATCATGCCGCAGAAGAAAAATCCGGATGTGCCTGAACTGGTACGTGGTAAAACCGGCCGTGTCTATGGCGATTTGATGAGCCTGCTGACTTTAATGAAAGGCCAGCCTCTAGCCTATAACAAAGACAATCAGGAAGATAAAGAGCCATTGTTCGATGCGATCGATACAGTTCGTGGTTCACTCATGGCATTTGCTGACATGATTCCTGCACTGGTTCCAAACATTGCTGAAATGCGCGAAGCAGCGCTGCGTGGTTTCTCAACTGCGACTGACCTGGCTGATTACTTGGTAAAAAACGGCGTTGCATTCCGTGATGCGCACGAGATTGTAGGTAAAGCGGTTGCACTCGGTGTACAAGAATCTAAAGACCTGTCTGAATTGACACTCGAACAACTGCAACAGTTCTCTGACCTGATTCAAGCAGACGTATTTGAAAAAGCCCTAACTCTTGAAGCTTCGGTGAATGCCCGTAATCACATTGGTGGCACCGCGCCTGCTCAAGTGAAAGCAGCCATTGAGCGTGCACATGCGCGTTTGGAACAACTTTACGCATAATTTTGGAGTATGGATATGTCTCGACAAGTTTTTTGCCGTAAGTATCAGGCGGACATGGAAGGTTTAGACTTTGCTCCATTCCCGGGGCCAAAGGGTCAGGAATTGTTTGACACCGTGTCTAAACAGGCTTGGCAAGAATGGCTAAAACACCAGACTACGCTAATTAATGAAAAGCGTTTGAACGTGTTTGAAGCAGATGCGAAAAAGTTTCTTGAAGAACAGCGTGAAAAGTTCTTTAACAATGATGCATCCCTAGAAAAAGCCGAAGGGCTGAAGCCTGAGTAAAAAAGAAAGCACTGCTTTTCTTTTTTACGTAAGACAAGGACGAAGTCCGCGTAGACTTTAATCTAAAAGAATCTCCAACTTTGGAGATTCTTTTTTATGTGTTGTTCTAAACATTACTCAAGACCAGCTAAGCACGTAGTTTTGAATGTAAAGAGCTCCCCATACAGAAGCTTTTCACATTAAAGCCCTACTTTTCTTTTGTTACACGAGACAAAGATAAAGTCCGCGTAGGCATAAATCTATCCCCTATCTCAAGGGATTTTTTGACTAAATCTAGCAAATCTTACTAACCAATATTTAGGGCACAAAAAACAGATTTTCACTTATCCTATTTCGTCTATCGAGTCAGTCACTATCCTACTGAAAAACATTTAGATTTGTATCAAAATAATGGATTGTAAAAGCAATATACAGAGTATTCACAAAACACAACATTCTGCTACAAGAAGCCACATGATTAAAAAAAACTATCTCTCTATAATGAGCCCTAAGAAGATGAGATATCTTTGAATAACTATAATAATAAGCAACAAATACCCCGATTTCATCCCAGTTCTTCCCCCAAAGACTGGGTATTTTTTTGCCTGCAATTTGCCGATTGGCTTGATAATTTAAGCGCATAAAAAAAGCCCCCTTTCAAGGAGCTTCTCTTTTCATTTCGATTAAGGCTGTTTCAGATATGGCCAAGCCGCTTTCAGATAAATGAACATCGACCATAAAGTGAGTACCACTGCGGTGTATAGCAAGGCATACGCCAGCATTTCCAGCGGTGGCCAATTTAACAGAAATACGGTGATGGCGATCATCTGGAAAGCAGTTTTGTATTTCCCCACCGTTGAAACCGCAACATTGGTCCGTGCACCCAACTCTGCCATCCACTCACGTAAGGCTGACACAGTAATTTCACGCGAAATAATCACAATCGCAGCAAAAGCCATCGACATGGAAGGCTGCCATTGCACCAGCACAATCAGTGCAGCTGCGACCATCAATTTATCTGCAACTGGGTCGAGAAAACGTCCAAAAGCAGAAGTCTGGTTTAATGTACGTGCCAGATAGCCATCAAACCAGTCCGTGACCGCAGCCACCACAAAGATCGTGGTTAAAATTATATGCCGCGTCATGTCGGGGTTATGAGCATCAAAGCCCATTGCAGGCGGCCAGTAAGCCACCAATAGAAATACCGGAATAAGAGCGATACGCGCCAAGGTCAAGATATTTGGAATATTCAGGATACGACCTGTAGTCATAGACACCGCCAATTGTTCCCCTCATGTACGATGAAAATGCACACTTTTTTAGAGGTTTGATCCATCATTAATAGGCTTCACTTTATACGAATTGACTTGCAGTGTCACTAGGCAAACACCGTCACTGTTTGTCTTGCCATTGCAATCAGGCGATTTTCGGCATCCCAGAGATAGGCATGCTCCGTCGTATAACCATCCGCAGCATAGTCGGTAAATACTTTATATTTAAACCAATCATGCAATTGATGTTGAACCGGATGCACATAGGTCACTGTCCAGGTCAGACTACTCGCAGGCGCCATGTTTTTAAACATCGGTAACACCCCGGGTGGCCAGATATCAAAGATGGCCATCAAGTCGGCGACCAGAAATTCACGGTTGCAATGCTTTTCGGGATGGAAACGGCACCAGCCGCCAAAGTCCGGACGAGAACTGGCACTACAAGGCAGATTGACATCCGCCCAGGCCACTTCGAAATGATCATAACAGTCTGGCATGCCATAGCCAGCAGGAATCTGAAACAGCTGCTCTGGCGCAGCATAGTCGGGTGCCTGAGCTTGTTGCTGAACCTGAATCTCTGAATCACGGGAAATACCAAAACTGGCAATCAGAATACTTTGCACCGCGTCGTCCTGCCATAAGCGCACTTCAATCGTGGTCACCGACTTGCCCTGCCGCAGGATTTCGGCACTCAGTCGTACTTTGGCTTGCTGAATCGGGCCGACAAAGGTCACACTGCAACTCAGCAAATGCTTGGCCGGATCATTGATGTGAGTGACGGCTTTTTGCATCATCATCGCGGCAGCCAGACCACCATACAGAGTACGACCCTGTAACCATCCCTGTGGAAACTCTACCCATTCCTGTTCGGCAATTTGTGCATAAAGTGCATGCAAAGACATGTTGATCCCTCAGTAAGTCTTGATGCTCAGTATATTCGGCAAAATTCTTCAGGTTGTGAATGTCACGTGACCCAAGCGTCAATGCGCACTTTGGCCCTTGCATTTAAGCCACGCGTCATTCATGCAGCACTTTATAAATCATCCGGGCCATGACTGAACCCAGTCCCGGTACCAGTTGCAGATCTCTTTCTGAGGCTTTCAGTACGCCCTGAATCCCGCCAAAATGGGTCAGCAAATCCCGACGGCGTTTTGGTCCGAGCCCCGGAATCACTTCCAGCACTGATGAACCACGCTTTTTATCGCGTTTGGCACGATGCTTGGTAATCGCAAAGCGGTGTGCTTCATCACGTACCTGCTGAATTAGATGCAGTGCCTTATGATCCTCCGGTAATTGAATTTTACTGCCATCGGTAAAGTGCAGGGTTTCCAGACCAGGCTTACGTCCCTCACCTTTGGACACACCGACCATAAAGGCATCCAGTCCCAGTTCCTGCATGACTTCCATTGCCATGTGCAATTGCCCCTTGCCACCATCAATCAGCAGCAAGTCTGGCAACAGGGCTTTTTTATAACGACGGGTCAGCGCCTGACGCATGGCGGCATAGTCATCACCCGCCTGAATATCATGAATGGAGAACTGGCGATAATCACGCTTGCGCGCGCCGCCACTATCAAAGACCACACAGGATGCCACGGTATCTTCGCCCATGGTATGTGAAATGTCGAAGCACTCGATCCGGTCTACCGGACGGCCGACCACCTGCTCCAGCTGATGAAAACGCTCATTTAATTCTATATGATTGGCCAGCTTGCCCTGAATCGCGTGCTGTACATTCATCTGCGCCAGTTCCAGCCATTCGGCCCGGGTTTCGCGGACTTTGGACTTGATCTGGATTTTCTTGCCAAAATGCTGCGAGAGTGCTGCTTCCAGTTCTTTACGATCAGCCACTTCCAGATTAACAATCAGTTCAGCCGGGATTTCATCGGCCACCTGAAAATAAAAATTGGCAATAAAATCGGCCAGCATCTGCCCCAGGTCATCACTGAGCATATCTGGGAAATAACTTTTTCCACCCAGCATTTTGCCGTTGCGCACATGCATGATCTGCACACAGGTCACCCCGGCCTGATAGGCAATCGACAGGATATCGGCTTCGCCTTTGAGCTTATAGATCGCCTGCTGCGACTGTACGTCTCTTAACAATGCCATCCGGTCACGATAGAACACCGCTTTTTCAAATTCCAGCGCTTCAGCGGCCGCTTCCATTTTTGCGATCAGTTCCTGATTCAGCTCCTTGGTATCGCCCTGCAAAAATCGGATCGAGTTATCGACATCTGCCTTATAGTCTTCTGGAGAAATAAATCCGACACAGGGCGCAGAGCAGCGTTTGATCTGGTATTGCAGACATGGCCGGGTCCGGTTGGCAAAAAAACTGTTTTCACAGGAACGCACATTGAACAGTTTTTGTAGCACCACCAGAGTATCCCGGGCGGTATACGCACTCGGATAAGGTCCAAAAAACTTGCCCACCTGGTGCTTGCCCTTGCCGCGCCCACTGGCTAAACGCGGATAGGGTTTATCTGCCGAAACAAAAATATAGACATAAGATTTGTCATCACGCAGCATGATGTTATAGGGCGGATGATGCAGCTTGATCAGGTTCTGTTCCAGCAACAAGGCTTCAGTTTCAGAACGTACCACCAGGGTCTGGATATCATAAATCCGTGCCACCAAGGCCTGGGTTTTGGGATGATCCAGCGTTTTGACAAAATAGCTGGAGACCCGGTTTTTCAGGTTTTTGGCTTTACCCACATACAATAATTCGCCGTCTTTGCCATACATCCGGTAGACCCCGGGCAGGCTGGTCATATTCGCCAGGATTTTTTCAATATGGGGGCGTGCGTTTTCGTTCACCTAAAGCCTATTTTTCATCTACAATCTGCAGATATATGTGATGATTTTTGCGTCATTTTCAAGCAAAAACACAAAATTCCCCTGAAGTTGCCATTCAATCTTAAAGTTCCTGTCGGGTTATCCCCCAATCTATAATCCTTACGGCATAAACTGATTGTTAAAAGCTATAAATTTCAACCTTTAACTTTGTTATGCTCAAAAAGTCTAGTTTTGAGATGTTTCATATGACCGTGCAGCAATCGGGCATTCATATTGTTCAACCCTCTACCTCACCCATCACCCGTCTGAACGTGATCGCCTGATTGGCAAACCGCGTTTTCATTTCGAGCCAAATAATGTAATGCAGCTGCTACGTGAACGGATTATTGGACAGGATGCAGCCCTGAATGAAATTGAAAAAATGCTGCATGTGGTCAAGGCAGATTTTTCCAGCCCGGATCGCTCTTTGTCGGTTACCTTGATGCTGGCCCCTACTGGCGTCGGTAAAACTGAAACCGTGCGTCTGATTGCCGAAGCGATCTATGGTCGCCCGGACGCCTTTTGCCGGATTGATATGAATACTCTGGCACAGGAACATTATGCCGCGGCTTTGACCGGCGCACCGCCCGGTTATGTTGGCTCTAAAGAAGGCCACAGCCTGTTTGATGAGCTAGAAAAAGCCAGTAACGAAGTGATTCGCGGCTTGATGAACGTGCTGGATACTGGCCGGCTGACCTTGACAGCGGGCACTAAAACTATCGATTTTCGCAACTGCATGATCTTTATGACCAGCAATGTCGGGGCACAGGCGGCGCAGCAATATCTGGACAAACTCAGCTATCTGCCTGAGAAAATGCAGGCGCTGTGTCTGAAGCGCGTTCCCACCCAGCGCATCATTGAAAAAGTCATGCAGCGTAAATTCGACCCTGAATTTCTGAACCGGATTGACCGCAGCCTGCATTATCAGGCGGTACAGCATGATGCCCTGCCACGTCTGGTCGAAATTGAACTGGATAAACTGAACAAGCGCTTGCAACATCAGCAACGCAGCGTGCATTTAAGCGCTTCAGCCAAAGCCTATTTCTATCAGGACCATGATATTCGTTACGGCGCCCGACATTTGGGCCGCAAGATGCGTACCGAACTGGAGCCGATTCTGGCGCTGTATTTTTTAAACCAGCCTGAGCAGTTCAGTCTGCATCTGGACTGTGTCGATGGACAGCTGGTGGTTCTGCCTGAGCAAGCAAAAGCTTAACTAAGGCAGACTCGATATCAGTTTTTATTCGGCTGAAGCGCCTGTATAAAAGCAGTCTGATCTTTGGGTGAAACCAATATAAATTTCTGCATGCCCGCATCTGTATAGTCAATTCGCAGACGCTTTAAGGATAAGGCTGGCGCAATGATAGAGTGGTCTGTGGGCTGAATGGATTGGATTTCACTTAACGGAATCTTCCAGCTTAACCACAGGCTTTTTATGGTCAACACCCCATTGTCTACCACATAGCGCGTACTCCACAGCGGCCACCATAAAATGATAATAGTCAGGACATAAACCGCAGTGTGCAGCGGATATTGCTGCATAGTGCCTTTGGCCTGCATGGTCAGCAGTAGTTGCAGCAACAGGCCACTCATACAAATCACAAAAGCCAGCAGCCACCAGTCTTTTTTAGAACGAAATACGTGCATCGATATCCCCCATATCTTGGTGCATGATCATCATAAACAATTCCATAGCAGATGACAGGGATTCAACCCGGCAGGATAGAAATTATTTCAAATCACACATCGACAGGATCGTTCTCATTTTCGATCTCATCAGAAAAGTTCAGCAACCGAAATGAGCTACTGCGCTTTTATTTGTACTGCTTGAACACTATCAGCAAAGACCTGAAAGCCCTGCACTCAGTATGCTTCAAGGCTAAAAATGGCACATTCAAGGACAGAAATTGACTGAATTGACAAAACTCCGCTAGAAATGAACCTTGAAAATCAGTCACCCTGCTCCATATCTATCAGGCTGATTGATAAAAAATAATGAATTGAAACAAAATCTTTGGTTCATCTGCTTTTAGAAAACTGAAAGGAAAAGTCATAGCGGTTCGAACCAATCCGGCAGAAATTGATGACCATTGCGTCACGGCTTGATACAACTTGTTATGTTCTTTTTGGATATAGTTATCGTAAGATTAGCGAAGTCAAAAAGTGCGCGGGACATGCGCACTTGCTTCACAACATCAACTTAGAAGTCCTCCAAAATAAAGGAGATCAGGGCATGATCCACGCTGGCAATGCCATTACCGTCCAAATGCTTGAGGACGGGATTGCAGAATTCCGCTTTGACTTACAAGGTGAGTCCGTTAACAAATTCAACCGTGCAACGATTGAAGATTTCAAGGCTGCTATCGAAGCCGTCTCCCATGCCGATATTCAAGGTCTGATTGTGACTTCAGGCAAATCTACATTTATTGTAGGTGCTGATATCACTGAATTCGGCGACAACTTTGCTCAGGGTGAACAAGCGATTGTTGACTGGGCAATGCCAGTACATGAAATTTTTAACAGCTTCGAAGACCTCGACATTCCTAAAGTGGCTGCAATTAATGGCATGGCACTGGGTGGCGGTTTCGAAATGTGCCTGGTGTGTGACTACCGTGTCATGTCAGAACAGGCACAAGTGGGCCTACCTGAAATCAAGCTGGGTATCTTCCCGGGCTTCGGTGGTACAGTGCGTTTAAGCCGTCTAATCGGTATCGACAACGCGGTAGAATGGATGGCAATGGCCAATCCTAAGAAGCCAGCTGCTGCACTGAAAGACGGCGCAGTCGATGCTGTCGTTCCTGCTGACAAGCTACAAGATGCTGCACTTGATCTGGTAAAACAGGCGATTCATGGCCGTTTAGACTGGAAAACCAAGCGTCAGGAAAAACTCGATCCAGTTAAACTCAGCCCGATCGAACAGATGATGGCGTTTAACTCATCGAAAGGCATGGTTCTGGCAAAAGCTAATCCAGCTCAATACCCTGCACCAAAATTACTGCTTGATTCTCTTCAAGCGGGTGCGAGCCTGCATCGTGATGACGCGCTGAAAGCGGAAGCTGAAGGTTTTGCTAAAGCAGCAGTCACACCACAAGCAGGTGCCTTGATCGGTTTGTTCCTGAATGACCAGATCGTGAAAAAAACCTCGAAGCGCTATGAAAAAGGTGCGCATCCAGTGAACCAGGCGGCTGTTCTAGGCGCAGGTATCATGGGTGGTGGTATTGCTTACCAGGCGGCAAGCAAAGGCACACCGATCATCATGAAAGACATCGGTAACCAGCAACTTGCTTTGGGTATGAAAGAAGCCAATGGTTTACTGACCAAACAAGTTGAACGTAAGAAGATGAAGCCTGCTCAAATGGGTGAAACTCTTGCGCGCATCCGTCCAACTTTAAGCTATGACGAGTTTAAAGAAGTGGACATCGTGATCGAAGCCGTGACTGAAAATCCAAAAGTCAAAGGTATCGTACTGAAAGAAACTGAAGCAAAAGTTCGTGAAAACACGATCATTGCATCTAATACTTCTACGATTTCAATCACGCGTCTGGCTGAAAACCTGGAACGTCCTGAAAACTTCGTCGGTATGCACTTCTTTAACCCGGTACACATGATGCCACTGGTTGAAGTGATTCGCGGTGCGAAGACTTCTGACGAAGCGATTGCAACGACTGTGGTGCTTGCTCAGAAAATGGGTAAAACACCAATCGTGGTCAATGACTGCCCGGGCTTCCTGGTCAACCGCGTACTGTTCCCTTACTTCGGTGCATTTGACCTGTTGCTTAAAGATGGCGCTGACTTCCAGCAAATCGATAAAGTCATGGAAAAATTCGGCTGGCCAATGGGCCCTGCTTACCTGATAGACGTTGTCGGTATCGACACTGGCGTACACGGTGCAGAAGTGATGGCTGAAGGCTTCCCGGATCGTATGAAACCTGATTTCAAAGGTTCGATTCAGGTGATGTACGAAAACAAACGTCTGGGTCAAAAGAACGACGTTGGTTTCTACAAGTATGAACTTGACCGTAAAGGCAAAAAAGCCAAAGTGGTTGATCCAACTGCGTATGAGCTTGTGGCCTCTGTTGCAACTGCGGAAAAACGTGAATTTGACGCTCAGGAAATCATTGATCGCATGATGCTGGCTTTCTGTAACGAAACTGTTCGTTGCCTGGAAGACAACATTGTAGCCACTGCTGCTGAAGCAGATATGGCCATGATCATGGGTGTTGGTTTCCCTCCATTCCGTGGTGGTCCATGCCGTTACATCGATCAAACCGGTGTAGCTGAGTATGTTGCGCTTTGCAATAAGTATGCGCACCTTGGTAAAGCTTATGAAGCGCCAGAAATGTTGCGTGACATGGCTGCTAACAACAAAAAATTCTACGGTTAAGGAGCAACGTGAATGGCTACTTTAAATCCACGTGACGTTGTCATCGTTGATGGCGTACGTTCAGCAATGGGTAAAACCAAAAACGGTATGTTCCGCAATGTACGTGCCGACTCGATGTCTG
Source organism: Acinetobacter lwoffii (assembly GCF_029024105.1). Lineage (NCBI taxonomy): Bacteria > Pseudomonadati > Pseudomonadota > Gammaproteobacteria > Moraxellales > Moraxellaceae > Acinetobacter > Acinetobacter lwoffii. The sequence goes on from NZ_CP118963.1 coordinate 2,949,567, forward strand.
CTGAGCTTGTCCGTGCCCTCTTGGTACGTAACGAATTCGACCCGCATGAAGTTGAAGACGTAATCTGGGGCTGTGTGAATCAAACCCTAGAACAAGGTATGAACATTGCCCGTAATATCGCATTACTGGCAGACCTGCCGAAAACTGTTGCAGGCCAAACGGTGAACCGTCTTTGTGGTTCGTCTATGCAGGCGATTCACACTGCGGCTGCGCAAATTGCGACGAACCAGGGTGATATCTTCATCATCGGTGGTGTTGAGCACATGGGCCATGTGGGCATGATGCACGGCATCGACCTGAATCCTGAAGCGTCTAAGCATTATGCCAAAGCGTCGAACATGATGGGCTTAACTGCTGAAATGTTGGGTCGCATGAACGGTATTAGCCGTGAAGAACAGGATGCGTTCGGTGTGGAATCACATCGCCGTGCCTGGGCTGCGACTGAAAATGGCCTGTTCCAGAACGAGATTGTGGGCATTGAAGGTCATAATGCAGATGGCTACAAAATCTTGTGTGATATCGATGAAGTGATCCGTCCAGATGCGAACCTTGAATCGTTCAAATCTTTGCGTCCAGTATTCGATCCGAAAGGCGGTACAGTAACTGCGGCAACATCTTCAGCTTTGTCTGATGGTGCTTCTGCAATGTTGTTGATGTCTGCTGAACGTGCTCAAGCTTTAGGTCTTAAGCCACGTGCTGTAATTCGCTCTATGGCGGTTGCGGGCTGTGATGCTGCGATCATGGGTTATGGTCCGGTTCCGGCAACACAAAAAGCGTTGAAACGCGCTGGTCTAGCGATTTCTGATATCCAAACCTTTGAATTGAACGAAGCCTTTGCTGCACAAGGTCTGTCTGTTCTTAAAGGCTTAGGTATTTATGACAAGCAAGACATCGTGAACCATAACGGTGGCGCGATTGCATTGGGTCACCCATTGGGTTGTTCTGGTGCGCGTATCACAACAACATTGTTGAATGTAATGGAACAGCAAGATACACAAATCGGTCTTGCGACGATGTGTATTGGCCTTGGTCAAGGTATTGCAACAGTGATCGAACGTGTTTAATTTTTAAATACCTAGATAAAAAAGAAACCCCGCTTTATGCGGGGTTTCTTTTTATTTCTGAATCCAATCTGGATGAAACGTTTCTAATAATTTTCTAATTTTTTCTTCCAACTTTTTGTATAATTCTACAAAATCCTCAAATTTTAAATTTTCATATTTCTCATGTCTTGCCTTCCAAGTATATTTAGTTAGTTCATTATTATTTAAATAATCAACTTTAATATTTTCACCTGCTTCCAAATTATTGGAACATATATAAAATGGTAAAATTAAGTGATTAAATTTTAAATTTTCCAGTCCAACTAATCTCTCAACCAAAATTGATTTAGTAAATAATGGCTTGAACTCATCGAAGAACTTTTCATCCAAACATTCTTCATTAAAATTAATTCTCTTTCGATTAGATTGAATAGCATTTTTAATTTGGTTTATTATTTTAATTTCATTTTCAGTAAATCCCTCATACTCTTCCTTTGTATATCGAATAATTTCGTAACCATTAATTTTTTCATTCGATACAAATCCTCCCTTCTCAATCCAATTTTGATCAAAAACAGCTTTAAATAAACTATTAAAGCTACTAGGAAAGACTAAATCATGTTTTGACAATTTAGATGTGTCAAAACTAGAATTAATAAAACTATCCACATGATATATATTAAATTTATTTAAATTTAAAAGCTCATTAAAGCTTTTATCATAAAGCTTACATTTCTCATTCTTATATTTATAATTTAACAAAGATTCCGACCCAAAAATTTTTCTATTTTTCCAAGAAACTTTACTCTCATCATCATTTAAAAAAAACTCGAACAAATCAAATAATTCATTATCATTCAAAATATTTTTTAATTCATATCTATATTTATCAACTATATGTTTAGAAATCTTATGTAAAAATCTGTCGTCAATAAACTTCTTTTCAAAGTTATTACTCCAAGCATTTCTGTTTGTCTGTAATGTATTCTTAGCATCAAAACCATATAACATTAGATAAATATCAAATGGTTTTACATAATATCTTATATGTCCAACATCTTGACCTTTAAAACCACCTCTCAGATCACTACGTAACTCATTAAGACCATCTTCGTGTGAATTATTGATACAAAAATAAAGATTATATTTTTCTACCCATATACAATTTTTTAAATCAATTTCACGTAAAGGAAAAACATTATCTATTTTAATTTTCCAAAAATCATTAAATTCATAAGGAAAACATACTTTTTCCAACACTTTCTCTTTAATATTCTCGATTTGAGTGGCGATCGTAAAAACATCAAACATTTCCTCTCTTATCGGATCATGATTAGAATATAAAAATTTATATAATTTGGAGTGATTAAAACTATAGCTTCTAGCTCTCCTTTTAATTTTTAATTTTAGTTTTAAAGTTGTACCACTATCACCATTTGATTCTTTTATCTCTTCTATAAAACAATATCCTTTTTTTGAGTTCAGAGGAGAATTTAACTCTATCTTATAAGTTTTATAATCAATTGAATTTGTTGTAATAATAGTTATTTTCTGATCATCTTCATTGAGTTCTTTTAATAATAAGAAAGCACTATGTAAACCAATACCAAACTGTCCAGAAGGTCTCATCCACTTTGGCATCTTATTTATTATTTTTTGCTTCTCAATATTCTTACTTGAACCTGCTACTTTTTGCATATATTTCAAGTCTTGCAAACTAATTCCTGTCCCCTTATCTTCAATTTTAAATTCCCACCAAGCATCATCACTATCATCGATAATTTCTAATCTTTCAAAAGACAATTTAATTGGATAATTTTTAAAAATATTTTGTGTATTTTCATCATAAGGATGTGCATTTTTAGGAAATTTAATTTTTCCTTTTTCGGAATCATTCCAAACCCTTATTAGGGTGGCATCAATAGCATTTTGAATTAACTCCCTATAAATATTTGTATCATCCTTATATAAACCACTTCCCTCTAGTATCTCCAATGCATTACTTTCATCAATTGAAAATTTCATTGGTTTATTACTCAATAGAACTCTATTACCTTGCATACGCACATCTAGTTGTTCAATAGTAGGTAGTGAACCAAATTTTAAATCAGGAACAATCAAATTCCATTGTGACATTTGATTTTGAAATTCTTCACGTATCCAACCAAACCAGTTTTGAGTTTCCACATAAGACATTTCATCTGGACACTCAGCAACAAGCTTGACTGTTCGTGTATCAAGTTGAAACTCTCGTAATGATAAATGCTTGTCATGATGGTGTTTGCTGACAGAAGGCATATTGCTGACATGCTTTGCCATGACGGGACAAAAACGATTGTCATCTAAATCAAATAAATCCCCTAAACGAAGCAAACAGCCTATAAATCTTGGATGACAATTTTCTGTTCCCAAACCTGTTTGTTTATAAGGAATTGTCTCCATCAAAGTACTAAAGTTCATACCATGAGAAACACAAATTTGCCCTAAATAACGATAGATTCGATTTGGAAGAAGCTCTGTTCTAGGTGACGTGATTCCTAAGTCTTTAAATGGGTCTTCAACTAACTTTCCAACTCTTTTATCGTGCCCTTGTCTAAACCACTCAGCAATCAATTGGCGATATTTTTCGACTCCATCAAAAGGGTGATCTAAAGTTCCAATTGCTGACAACCAATTATGTTCTACATATGCTTGGCAAAATTTTTGTAAGTCATGCCCTTTTCCATTCGCAATTGTTTGTATCATGAACTTAAAGTCAGGATTGGTATGCACTTCTTTAGCATTTTTGGCATCAACTAACATGCCTACATCGTGCCAATAAGCAGCTTCAAGGATTAACCAAGTATCTGTAGCACTTAATAAATCAACATCATCTCCCAAAATTCGTTCAATATTGACCAAAATTTGCTGAGAGTGTGAAGCATTGTGATTACTAAAATGTGGGTAAAAACCACCAATATTTTCTAATGCTTTTCCAACCAATTTTTGGTCAAATTCCCACTGTGCATATAGGATGGCTACGTTGGCGTCAGCTTCACATTTATTTTTTAGATGTTGGATTAGTCGGGTGCTCATAAATTTTAAATTTTTAGTAAGTTAGGCACTATATTAATCAATATTTAAACAATTTAATAAGCAGTTTTAGCTATGTGAATTTTTTATTGAATTATGGAATTAGAAGTAAAAAAACAGTGAGTGTTATCCCTTTGTAAAATTAGTGGAAAATTCAACCAATAAAATCCTATTTATGAAGCACTTAAATTTTATAAATGTATGATCAAGCCTCTTTTTTCTTATTTCCTTAAAAGGGTTTATATGAACATGCTTAAAACAATGATCGCGACTGCAATCGTAGCGACTTCTGCATCTGCAATGGCAACTGAAGTTCAAGTTGCGCCAGCAACTGTTGTAACCCAAACAACCCAAACAACCCAAACTGTTGCTAAAGAAACTGCTGCACCTGTACAAGCGAAAGTTGAAGCGACTCAAGCGACTGTTGCTGCAACTCAACAAGCGGCTGAAACTAAAGCTGAAGCAGTAAAAACAGAAGCGACGACTCAAGTAGAAACGGCTCAAGCTACAGCAGAACAACACATTGAAGCTGCGAAAACTGAAGCAGTAGAAACCAAAGACGCTGCTGCTGAAAAAGCAGAAGTAAAAGCTGAGAAAAAAGGCTGGTTCTCTTGGTTTAAAAAAGCAGCTTAAAATTTTTTAAGCATAAAAAAAAGATGTCATTCTGACATCTTTTTTTGTTTTGGATGATTTAATTTATTTTCAGAAATTAAAAGACTTAATCTTATTTAAACCTTTTGCGCCAACATGGTGGCAAAGTGCTGTTTAATCCGCTGGCCCTGCTCATCGACACGATACAGCTCACCGATATCTTCATTGTATTTCACGATATTCCAGCCCTCATAATACCCTCGCAACTCCCCCGGCTGAAAAGCAAATGGAAAATCGGCTTGTGCCGGAATATCTGGCGTATCCATGGCACAGACAATCAGGTTATAGCCACCCGGCACGGTCGCCTGCTGCATCTGTGCAATGAGCGGTGGAATGGTTTTCGCCTCAAGGAACATCATCACTACAGTACAGTAGATAAAGTCATATTGGCCTGCAATGCTGGTATCCGTGTTAAGGTCGCGGCGCTGTACCTGCATATGATCAATCTGCTCGGTCTGCACAATCTGTCTTAAAGTCTGCAAACTGTTTTCGTTAACATCCCAGGCATCGACATTAAAGCCGTTCTGACTCAAATAAAGCGCATTACGGCCTGTACCACAGCCGACGTCCAGCGCACAGCCACCTTTTAAATAGGGCATCGCTGCCAGCACTTCAGAATGGGTAGGATTTAACTGATATTTCTTGATGAAGTAATCCTCAGGCCGGCAGTAAAAACGTAGCTGACATTCAACATCTTCACTGGCAGAAACAATTTTGTGCCAGGCCTCAGGCTCAATAAATGGCGGCTGCTGCTCTGGTGTAAACACATGCTCGGATTGCACTGCGCCAGATTCTTCCAGCATGGCAAAATGCAGCTCACCTTTTAATACTGTCAGTTTCGCCCAGGTGCCGGCTTTGGTATTGTGCTGATTCTTAAAGCCCTGAGGAATACTCTGCTGGTTCCAGACTGGAAGTTCCTTATAACATATCAACTGTTGCATAATTTTTGCCCTCCATATCATCCATGCTCCGCCTGTTATTCTTTTGGCAGCGGTAATTAATTCAGCATAGCCTGTTCAAATCGGAATTGGAATCAGCACCTGTTCGCGCTGTGCCGATGCAACAGCAAGATCAATACCAGTTTTCTATCAAAATAAAAAAGCTGCCTCTCTTGAGACAGCTCGGTTATCTATCAACGAGGAATATGACGATTCGATTAATGCAGCAGTTCCGACTTTAGCCAGTTGATATATTTATCCTGATCCATAAAATCCGGTGCGCTCCCCAGATCCAGACTGAAATACTGCTGATTGAACTGAATCACAATCTGTTCGGTATAGTGCCAGTCCTCGATCAGCGTGAAATATTGATTCAAGAACAACCGGTTCTTGTCCCCGTTATTCATCCTTTGTAATTTTGGACATGTTTTATTTGCGACAAACTCACCGTACACCTGCTGAATATCAGCAAAAACCTGAATTGTTTGCATGACTCACCTGCTTAAATGTTATGTCGTGATCTGTGCGACCCTTTCAATTTAGCAAGTGAGTTTGAACAGCAGATGACAGTCCTATGGCAATCCTGTCATCTAAATCAGGCTACAACTTGTTTTCAACCGCTTTCTGGTTAGCGCTCGCAACTCGTTCCATCTGCTTATTGAGGAACAGCATTTCTTTATACAGCGCATTAAACTCTTGCACGGCTTTATCATCATAGAACATAAAGGTGTTATTTTTCTTTTGCCATTTATGCTTTTTCAGTACTGCAAATAAGGCATCAGCCTTGGCCAGAGTCTGTTTTTCAATTTCAAAAATGACATGTGCATTACTATTTTGCTGACTGTCTTTCAGGGTCAGGCTTAGTTGCTGGCGATAACGGTTTTTAATATCCAGTTGCTGCGCCTTGTCGATCAGCTCGGCATCACGCTGCTGGATTTTCTGCTGATAGCTATTCACAATTTGATGCACTTGCTTGAGCATCGCTTCAGTTTCTTTATAGCCTTGTGCCTGATCCTTGGCCAAGCGGTCGATATTCAGAAAATTCTGCCAGTTGGCGGCTTTTAAGTCGCGTAGATACTGATTTCGTTCCTCGGCACTGTCGCGCAATTGCCCCAACATAAATTCAGCCATGATGGCATAGTCACCATCCAGACGGTCATCCTCAAGTTCAATCTGAATTGGTTTAGACCAGTCCTGTGCCTGCTGCGCAATACTCTCGGTTTTTTCTTCAAGCACAGTTTCATATTCGAGCAGCTCGGCCTGATGTTTTTGCTGGACCGAATTCTGATAAAACAGCCCAATAAAAATTGCCAGTGTCACAGCGGCTACAATCATAAAAACACGCGACATGTATACGCTCCAGCTCTGTCAGTCAGATCTTGTTGATTTACATCCACTATGCTTATTTTTTAAACACAATTCAAGGCATTTGATTTTTCCAATAATACGTCTAGCTTAGACAGAAATTGCTCCTCTCACAAAGCTACCCTTTCCCAGAACACTATTTTGTCGATCTCATTGCATGTTAGCTTTGACAAGCTCGTTAAACAAAGTTATCTAGATCGACAGGCGCACATTATGGGGAATTAAACGGCAGGCTCAGATTCAGCCGGTTCGGATCGAATTGTTCCCGAACAATATTCACATTGGTGGCATCGTGGTTAATTCCAAAAGGTTGCAGCAATACATACACCCCATTTCTTGGGTCTGAAGACTGCAAGCCCTGTGCGATGGCCAATACATATTCACGGAACACCACAGGCAGACTATCCAGATCAGGGTCGGCAGGTGCACGCATCACATCAATATTCGCCACTACGTCACCATCCACGCTATAGGCCTGAATTTCACGTTCAATTTTCATCAGGCGCATTTGCAGGGCCTTACGCTGGCTGTTCTGCTCCTGATAAGGCAACATTTTTTCAGTCACGGCGCGCAGTTCCGGTTCCGCCATGACGGTCAGGGTCGGCAAGACGACGGAATCAGCAGCAGGCGCAGCATGGCTTAATATCGGTAGGCTAAAAGCAGTACAGGCCGTAAGAAAGCCGAGTTTAATTGGTGTTAGGAGATTCATCATTTTTACCCTCGTTTGGAAAAGGGAAAGCGTCAAAGCTAAATCTTACAAATAATGCCAGTGCCTATTGTTAAGTTTGATAAACGGTCAATGATGCATAAAAAGGCAGGAAACCTAGAAAAAGAACAAGTTGAAACAACTGAAAAATAGAAAAGAGTGCTGATCTGGCTTTGGTGTAGGCAAAAAAAATCCCCAAACCAAGTTTGAGGATTTTTTGAATATGGTGGCGAGACCCAGGATCGAACTGGGGACACACGGATTTTCAATCCGTTGCTCTACCTACTGAGCTATCACGCCGATGCGGTGTATTAAGCCGTATCTGGCCTCATTAGTCAATCAAAATTATGAAAAAAATATTTGAGTGACTGATTTTTGGCCTAAAAAAAATCCCTGATGGGATCAGGGATTGAAAACTTTGAAATCGTTTTAAAATATGGTGGCGAGACCCAGGATCGAACTGGGGACACACGGATTTTCAATCCGTTGCTCTACCTACTGAGCTATCACGCCGATGTCGCGTATTAAACAGTTTCAGCTGTAAATCGTCAAGAGCAGAGAGAATAATTTTCGTCAAATGTTTACTTTTCCATCAACTCGCGTCAATTTGAGTCATAAATCGAACAGTGTTTACCAAAGACCTCAGCAATAAAACAGATTTAAGCGCTTATTTACATAAAAAAGCAGCCTAACGGCTGCTTGATATTGCTCTATCTTCAGATTTTTTCCAGATTGGCCAGACAACGATGAATGGCCCCACAGCCTGGCACGAAGTTTTTTACACCTTTTTCTTCTTCCATGCGGCAGACTTCGCTGACCAGCCTTTCTGCCACGCCACGACCACGGTTGGCCGGATGTACCACGATATTTTCCAGAATCCGGCTTTCGCCCTGTCCAGTGCACCAGATTGCCCCAATAATTTTGCTATTAAATTCTGCGCTATAAACTGAGGTATACTGTGCAAGGTTTTGCTCTAGTTGTTCCATGGCATCTGCCCCGTCGCTAAATTCCGGGCTCGTGTCATACAGTCGCTCAAGCTGGCTGCGCACTTCGTCATTTTCTAAAGAAGTATAAGCATGTACGGTGATAGGCATTGATAAACCCTCCTGAGCAATCTAATATGCGGTGACTTCGTCACGGCGAAAATATTTTCTACATCAATCATTTTGACGTATTTGAGGAACGTGTCTATGACAGATCGTATCAGTGAAGTGGTAAGAAATACCAACGAAACCAAAATTCGAGTTCGTTTGAATCTCGACGGTACTGGTCAAGGCACCTTAAACACGGGTATTCCCTTTTTAGATCATATGATTGATCAAATCAAGCGTCATGGCCTGTTTGATATTGATATTTATTGTGATGGCGACCTGGAAATTGACGACCATCATACTGTGGAAGACTGCGGTATTACGCTGGGTCAGGCATTTGCACAGGCATTAGGCGATAAAAAAGGCCTGAAACGCTATGGTCATTTCTATGCGCCACTCGATGAGTCTTTAAGCCGTGTCGTGGTGGATCTGTCTGGTCGTCCGGGTCTGTTTATGGATATTCCATTTACCCGTGCCATGATCGGCCGTTTTGATGTGGATTTATTCTCTGAGTTTTTCCAGGGCTTTGTAAACCATTCCTTGATGACGGTGCATATCGACAACCTGAAAGGCAAAAACAGCCATCACCAGATCGAAAGCGTATTTAAAGCATTTGCGCGTGCGCTGCGTATGGCCTGTGAAGTAGATCCACGTGCTGCCAATACGGTAGCTTCAACCAAAGGTACACTGTAATGACCCGTATTGCCCTTCTTGATTATGGCATGGGAAATTTGCACTCTGCGGCAAAAGCATTAGAACATGTCGGTGCCACGGTTGATGTGACCAATGATCCAAAACTGATTGCACAAGCAGACAAGATTGTTTTTCCGGGCGTAGGCGCGATGCGTGACTGTATGCAAGGCATGCACGAAGCCGGGATTGATGAAGTGGTACGCAATGCCGTATTTAACAAACCGGTATTGGCCATTTGTGTCGGCATGCAAGCCTTGATGCAGCATTCTGAAGAGAATGGTGGTACCGATGCACTGGGTATTTTCGAAGGTGCGGTTAAGCATTTCCCAGAAATGGCGGGCTTAAAAGTGCCGCATATGGGCTGGAACCAGGTGCATCAGGTCGAGCCTGATCATCCGATGTGGAACAATATCGAACAGGACGCGCGTTTCTACTTTGTGCACAGTTACTATGTAGAACCACAAGATTCAGAATTGGTGGCAGCTACTTGTACCTATGGAATTGAGTTCTGCACAGCGATTCATAAGGAAAACCTGTTTGCGACCCAGTTCCATCCGGAAAAGAGCCATACCGCCGGTTTACAGTTATTGAAAAACTTTGTGGATTGGAAAATCTGATTTTCCTTTCGCCTAAAAAGCTCGCAAATTGCGGGCTTTTTTGTTGATTATTTTTTACACTTTTCATTTATAAAAAATCCCTTTATCATAGACTTACTTATAAAAAATCTAATGAAAACAAAGGAAAAATAATGAGTAATACAATTCAGGATTCGGGGTGGAATGCATCAGGACGTTTTGGGCGACGTTCGTATATCGCATGGAATATGCTGCTGGGTTTTTGCTTTATGATCATCGGGATCATTGCTGCTTTCATTTTACCTGGAATGAGTCCAGAGACTTTAGATGGTAAAATGTCCATGCCTTTAATGGTGCTGTTGGTTTTGATCTACGGCGTTGCGATTTATTTTAGCGTGATTTTTTTAATTCGTCGTTTACATGACCGTAATCATAATGGCTGGCTTTCTTTACTGATTTTTGTGCCGGTCGTAAACCTTGTCTTTACACTTTACCTGTTATTGGCACCCAGTCACAACGAAAGTAATGAATATGGCCCTCCACGCACGACACGTGGCTGGGAAACGCTTTTGGTGGTGCTGTATCTGGTACTCGCGGTTATTTTGGCCGCCTTTGCTGTCCCTGCTTATCAGAATTATGTTGAACGTGCTCAACAGGCGCAGATCGAACAGAGTAGCTATCACACTGATTAAACCTATTTAAATTCTGCATAAAGCCCATTCTTCATGGGCTTTATTTTTGCCTAGAACAGGAAAAGTGATTAAGCTGAACGCATTCATTTCATGATTGAAGCTTATGCAACAGCTGCTGGATACTTTACCAAGCAAGGAACAAATTCAGACCTTTCCTGTATTTAAAAATCTTCCGATGCAACAGATTCAGGTGATTAATCGTCTGGAACAGTGTCATGCCCTTGCACAGGAGCTAAAAAGCCATGCAGTCCTGGGTTTCGATTCTGAATCCAAACCGACCTTTAAAGTTGGTGAGGTTTCTACCGGGCCACATCTGATTCAGCTGGCCACTTTAGATAAAGCCTATTTATTTCAAATGAATGATTCGATCTGGGATTTTCTTAAACCGATCTTTGCCAGTCGCGAGCAGATCAAGGCCGGTTTTGGCCTGAAAAATGATGCGCACCTGTTCCGTAAAAAAGGCATTGAACTGAATAGTGTGATTGAACTGTCCAAATGTTTTAAAGCTTTTGGTTTAAACAATCCGATCGGATTAAAAAATGCCATGGCTTTGCTATTTCAAGTAAATTTTCCTAAATCCAAACGGATTAGTACCTCGAACTGGGCCAGCAAGAAGCTCAGCCCGGCACAAATTGATTATGCAGCAGCAGATGCCTATGCGCCCGTGCTGGTATTTGAAGAATTGTTGCGGCGGGGTCTCTTACCCAAAGAGATTCCCAATACTTCACTGAAATTAAGAATCCGTCCTTCATCGACGGCTTAAGTGCTTGCATGGCCTGCTGGTACTGGCAACTTGATGTACGCATGAAAGCTGTGATGAACGCGTTCGATGAGAGAGCTGTGACTTTAACAGGTCTTACAGCTTCGGTTATCGACCAGCTCAGTACACGATCCGTTATGGAAAATCTGATCTCCATTCAAGAGACGGATCATTAAAATCATTAAAACGAGCAAAATAAATTACCTCACTGCTACCTATCTATGGACAGGTTTTCTTTATTCATACCGTTTAAGAGTTAGAAATTTCGACTTTATTTGCTAAGATGAATACACTCAAATTCATTCTAAAGATTAAGCAAGGAGCGAAAGCATGCTGATCATCCCTGCAATTGACCTGAAAGATGGCAAATGTGTCCGTTTAAAGCAAGGTCGTATGGAAGACGATACCGTATTTTCAGACGATCCGGTCGCAACAGCACAGCATTGGGTAAATGAAGGCGCTCGCCGCTTACATTTAGTAGATTTAAACGGTGCTTTCGCAGGTACACCAATCCATAAGCCAGTGGTTGAAGCCATTGTCCGATCTCAACCTGATTTGCCGATCCAGATTGGTGGTGGTATCCGTTCTCTGGAAACCATTGAGCATTATCTGCAAGCCGGTGTTTCTTTTGTGATCATTGGCACCAAAGCAGTTCAGGATCCTGAATTTGTTGAAGAAGCATGTCGAAAATTTGCTGGTCATATTATTGTTGGGATTGATGCCATGAATGGCATGGTAGCAACAGATGGCTGGGCCAATGTGACTGATGTCAAGGCTACTGACCTGGCGAAACGTTTTGCCGATGCTGGCGTGTCAAGCATTGTCTACACGGATATCGCGCGTGATGGCATGATGCAGGGTGTGAATATTGAGCAAACCGTGAATCTGGCGCAATACTCAGGTTTGCCTGTGATTGCTTCAGGCGGCGTGACCAATCTGGATGACGTGCGTAACCTGAAAGACCAACCGGGTATTTTAGGTGCAATTACCGGCCGTGCGATTTACGAAGGTACATTAAGCTTGCGTGAAGCACAGTTGTTGCTAGATGAGCAACAGGCGCTATAATTAAGTCTGCTGTAAAAGAGGTCTTCGGACCTCTTTTTTATTTTTTTAATTTTCTGATCTCCTGGCATGTCTACACTTATTTCCAAAAATCACTCCGGCTGGATGGTAAAAGCACCGCAACTCGCCCTGATCCTGATCACCATTATCTGGGGCGGCAGTTTTATTACTGTGCAATACGGGCTAAATTTTAGCAGTCCGATTATGTTTGTCGGCCTGCGCTTTGCTGCGGCAGCGCTTGCTGTCACCCTGATTTCACTGAAGTCGCTAAAAGGCATGAACCTGAAAGAAGTGTTCGCTGGCGCGGTGATTGGCATCATGATCGCCATTGGCTACGGCACTCAAACTGTGGGCTTGCAGACCATCAGCAGCAGCGAATCGGCTTTTTTAACCGCCTTGTATGTTCCACTGGTTCCAGTCCTGCTCTGGTTAATGTTCCGTAAAAAACCGCATGTCATGACCTGGATCGGAGCACTGTTTGCCTTTATCGGTCTGGTGTTTTTGACAGGAAATGGCTTTGCTGCGATTCAGCTCAGTTTCGGGCAAACCCTGACTTTGCTCGGTTCGATTGCGATTGCACTGGAGATTATTTTTATCAGCCATTTTGCCGAGCAGGTGAATGTACGCCGGGTCACCGTGCTGCAACTGATTTTTGCGTCCCTGTTCTGCTTTATGATCGCACCTGTTTTAGGTGAATCTCAGCTACCTGAATTCCACTGGCATCTGGCAGGAATTTTAGTCGGTTTGGGCATTGCCAGTGCCTTGATTCAACTGGTGATGAACTGGGCGCAGCGCATGGTCGACCCATCACAGGCAGCGATTATCTATGCCGGCGAACCGGTATGGGCAGCCCTGTTTGGCCGTCTGGCCGGAGAACGTTTACCGTCACTGGCTTTATTAGGCGGATTGCTGGTGGTACTGGGCGTGATTGCCAGTGAATGGAAACCGAAGTTTTTAAGAAAACAACCAACAGAAGAATTAAAGCAAGATCTTTCTTAATTCCGCTAAATCCCCCTGAAAAAGAGGGATTTTTTTCTCTAGGGAAATACGGCTAAAATTATTTGCTATACATCGGTCTATTGTCATTTAAGCGCATGATGCCGCGAATCGCCCGATACACAATCCAGATCCAGGCCAAAACCACCACCACTAAACAGAACGCGGATGCACCAAATGCGACCCCTGCAAACAGGTTAGGATCTTCACCGGTAAAGAACAAAAAGAAAAATGGAATAAAGGCGACGATATTCCAGAACAGATACCACCAGAAACTGCGGATCTGCCAGGTAAAATGGCTTTCAAAGATGGAACCGCGCACATCGTGCCGTTTCACATAGTTAATGATCAACGCCACAAGAGCCAGCAGGCCAGCACTAAAAATGGCCACAATATATAAAATGTACAGTGCAAAAGTCAGTGTGCGGTTTGAATCTTTATCAATGGAATAGTTCACGTCCCCTCCTAGTACTTCCCCCTAGATATTTAAACTATTCAATGGGGAAATTAGCCATATAATCAAAATGATGTTAAAGACTATGGTACAAAAATATATCTGCCGGAAAGGTTGTTTTTGTGTTTTATGCCGTAATTTCTGCTGTGCCAGCCATGCTGCTGGCCAGCCGCCCAAGAAAGCCACCAGATGCAGAGTATTTTCCGGAATACGACGGTTGCCCAACTGGGCTGCTTCTTTGTCTTGGGCATAAAGCCAGTAGCTGAGCGCATTCATCAGGCTGACCAGCAACAACACCAGTCCACTCAGTAAACCACCCAAGGTCAAAGCCACCAGTAAAAGAATATAGGCCACACAGGCAATCTGCATCGGCTGTAATTTCTGTGTCTGCTGTGGCTTGGAGGGTTTGAATTTTGCTTGCAGACTTTTGGCTTGTACTGCTTTCAGGTACATCACCTGCTGCGCACGATAACGGCCGCGTTCATCCAGAATGACCAGATAATCCAGCGCACAGCCCACGATTGGACGTGGCCCAGGCTTGGCAAAGTCCTTGATATGCAGAAATACGCGATCTTTGGCCGGATCACTGGGCTGGATAAAACCATAGCCTTGGTCATCAAACCATTCCACTAAGCGTCCCTGATCGCGCATATTCCCTATCCCTGTTGATTTGATTGTTTAAGCGGTGACGAATTTTAAGCGTTCAATCAGCATATTACGCATTTCATCCGGATTTTTTTGCAAAATATCTTCGCCGGTACGGCCTAATGCTGCATTACGCTGAGCCACCTGCAGACGCATCATCCAGAACCGTCCTGCTGCCATAGCCAGATACAATTCCAGACAAGCGCGTTCATCACTGGTTAAAGAACGAATCGTTTCATAGGCATTTAAAAAGGCAATCGCTTTTTCTTCGTTTAAGATTACGTCAGGATATTCGGTACAGAAGTCATTTAACGTAATGGCGATATCAAACAACCACTCATCTTTATTCAGCTCATAAAAATCCAGAATGCCATTCAGCTGATCGCCATCAAATAAGGTATTATCCCGGAACAGATCCGAATGAATGAAACCACGTGGACGATCCGGATATACCGCCGTCAACGCCTCATATAAACCTAATAATTTACCGAGCAAGACTTTATCTGCCGGACTTAAACTTGGTTTAATCTCTTGAGAAACGGCCAGCCAATAGGCATGATCACGCACAAAATTACGTTCTAATTTAAAGTCTTTGAGTGCCACATGCATTTTCGCCTGAGCCACTGCAATCGCTTCAACCTGCGCGACGGTAGATGGCATCGGATGTTCACCCATCAGGCGTGGTGCAATCTGTGCCGGTTTATCTTTAATACTGTGAATGGCTTTGCCTGAATGGGATAAAGGCACTGGAACGGCCAACCCGGCGTGACCCAGATGTTCTAAAACAGGAACCAGCTCACCTGCTGCCTGTTCATCCATATCTTCAAATACGGTCAGCACATATTGCTGGTCTTCGCAGACTAAAAAGTAGTTGGTATTTTGAATACCGCCTTGAATGGGAATCAGATCAATCACCTTTAAACCATAAGGCGCCGCAAAATCCTGAACTTCCTTTAAAGTCAAAGTGGTATAAACCGACATAGAAAACCTGCGAAAAAACTTACATAATTTTGCTAGAATACCGTTTCCATCTGCCAAGGTGTAGCGCTTGCGTGGGTGAGTTTCATAATCGGCTGTAATAATTGGAAAAATTTATGCTAGCTAAACGTATTATTCCTTGTCTGGACGTGGATAACGGCCGCGTGGTCAAGGGTGTCCAGTTCCTTGATATTCGTGATGCGGGTGACCCGGTCGAAGTGGCGCGCCGTTATAATGAACAAGGTGCCGATGAAATTACTTTCCTTGATATTACCGCTACACATCATGGACGCGATACCACTTATCGTACAGTAGAACGCATGGCCGAATCGGTTTTTGTACCCCTGACTGTCGGTGGCGGTGTACGTAAAGTCGAAGATATCCGTCTATTACTCAATGCCGGTGCAGACAAAGTCAGCATCAACTCGGCTGCGATTTATAATCCCGAGTTTGTGCAGGAAGCGTCTCAACGCTTTGGCGCACAGTGTATCGTTGTTGCAATTGATGCCAAAAAAACTGGCGACCACAAATGGGAAATTTTCACCCACGGTGGCCGTAAAGAAACCGGGATTGATGCGATTGAATGGGCTGTGAAAATGGCTGACTTCGGCGCAGGTGAATTACTGATTACTTCGATGGATGCCGATGGCACCAAAGCCGGTTACGACATTGCCCTGATGCGTGCCATCAATGACCGCGTCACGGTACCGACGATTGCTTCTGGTGGTGTGGGTAATTTACAGCATTTGGCGGACGGCATTATCCATGGTGGTGCTGATGCAGTACTGGCAGCTTCAATTTTCCATTTTGGCCAGCACACCATTCCGGAAGCGAAAGCCTATATGGCAGCCCAAGGCATTGAAATGCGCCTCTAAGCCGTTTTAGATGATGATTTAATTAAAGAGTGTTTTTATAAACACTCTTTTTTTATGCCTTAAATAAAATAACACAGCAAATACGGGACAAAAAAAAGGAGTCTTTCGACTCCTTATAAAACCAAGATAAGACTACAGCACTTGGTATTCAAAATAACTCATTACACCCAGAAACATTATCAGTATGAGGCTCTGCTCACCGACAGGAGCAAATATAAGTGAAATTCACAGGACAATATTGACAATACAATCGTATTTTATTGACAAATCACGACAAAGCCCTGCTTTACTCCATAACCTGCGTATTTAACTGCTTCATTACCGTATTTTTTGCAGTATTTTTCCTCATTTTAGAGGAAGCATCGGCCGATTTAACCGGAAAATATTGCTCTGCCCAACGGTTCAGTTTTTTCGAGATCGGTGCGGGCAAGCTCAGACCTAAAGGATTCTGTTCCTGCAAATCTGCCGAGGAAATCACCCGGGTTCCCAGCAGATAGTCAAACCAGGGCTTGGTGACGCACCAGTTGGCATCCTGATTACTATTCATATGATGATCATAATGCCAGGGCAATTTCTTTTTGGCCCATTCCGGTTCCAGATGAGCCCGGCGATGTAAATAATAATAGTTGCCTGTACTATATAAGGCAGCCAGTGACATGCCTTTGGAGAATGGATAAAAACTGAGTCCAAAAACGGTCGCGACCACTGCCAGTGATGCAATTTCATTGCGGGTACGCCAGTTGTCCAGTCCTTCTACATAGCCGAAATCGGAAAATTCCGTTTTTCGCACAATCCGGTGATGCTCCCAGTGTGAGCGCATACTCTCGGGTACCGGACTATAACGGCTTTTTCCCGGACGATGAACACCATGCAATACATATTTATGCGCAAACCATTCAAATCCATTTGCGACGACAAGTCCTGCCAGAAAACCTTTCCACATGATCTTTTACCTCTTGGTCTATTTTTAATATAGGCTAAATAAAAAACTAGATATTGACCAAAATATTCAATATGATTGACAAAATACGACAAAATAAAAGAATTAAAAATGCTGGTTCTAAAAAACTACGTAGGTTCAGTATACGGTGGTTTAGGACATTTACTTTTGGACTATTATCAGTTGAAACAGCTTGAAGTCCCTGAGAAATTATTGGCCATTCAAAATCTGGAACGCTTTGATTTCGCCTTGTGGCGTGATCTGTTAACAACACTTGATCAACAGCTGCAACGACCGGCTTTAGGTCTGGAAATCGCCCAACTGGTTGAAGCTAAACACCTCGGTATTATTGGCTATCTGGCGCTCTCAAGTGAGACCTTGGGTGAAGCCTTTATGCGCTATCATGATTATCATCGTCTGATTTATGATGGCGGCCCACTTCAGCTGCAGTGGGAAGGTGATTATGTGTCGATTGGCTGGGTTGAAGTTCCGTTTCATCTAAATACCCAATTGACCGATGAAATCGCGATTGCGCTAATGACGGAATTCGTAAAAGCCAATGTTAAGAACCCGCACGGTGTTCAGTTATATGAAGTGCATTTCCAGCATGCAATACCTAAAAATATTGCACTCTATGAGCAGTATTTCGGATGTAAAGTCCGCTTTTCTCAAGCCAGAAATCAGGTATTGATGCATGTCAGTGAACTGTCCAGACCACTGAAACAGGGCGACCAGACCTTGCAAAAACTGCTGATGCAACAGGCCAAAGCATTATTAGAAAAATTCCCGTACTCCACTCTGGTAGATCAGCAGCTGCAACAGGCGATTCTAATTGGCCTGCAAAAAAACCTGTTCCAGATCAAACATATTGCCGAGCAGATGAATTTTTCCGTGCGTCAGTTACAACGCCATTTACAAAAACAGGGCAAAACTTATCAGCAATGTATGCAGGAGATTCGCTGCATGCTGGCTATGCAATATCTGAAAGATCCGCACTTGAGTTTGCAGGAAACCGCCATGTTACTCGGTTATTCCGAACAAAGTGCGTTTCAGCGTGCCTTTAAGCAATGGACCCAGCTGACACCGCAGCAGTGGCGCCAACAGAATATGCCAGCTGCTTAAACTACCAGCATGTTCGTTTGATATACGGGCTTCAAGCAGGGTTGACGATTTTAATCCCTGTCCCCTATCACCTGATGATAAATATAAAAATAAGGACTTAAAAAATTGATAAATATCTTGGCGAATTGCTCGGCACATTCTGGCTGGTGTTTGGAGATATTACGGGAGCAGAGAAATTAAGCTTTTCAATAAAAGCCTTCTAAAAAGTCAGGATTTCTAAATACCATTTTTCTGCATGTTTCACATGGAGCATGCAGATCATCGCGCTTAAAAATGCTTATAAAAATGGATTTTCAATTTCATCCAGATCATCACGCTGAATTTTTTCTGGCAAGTCCGGCGTGTTTTCTAGTTGTTGTACCACATCATTCAGAAAAGCCTGCAAGGCTTTGGCCACTTTCAGTCCCTGCTGATCCTTGGTGATTTGCAAGTTGCCATACAGGCTGACGCAGTCTAGATCATTTTCCAAAGTCAGATCATGAATGGCATGGGATTCACTGCCATTTTCAAATGCTTTAAACATATCCTCTTCACCTGTCTTTGTTATTTTTCCATGAACGTCTGATGTCGATGCTACCCGAATCCTGGTTTTTTCAGCAAGCTTATTTCAACAGCTGCAAAATATATTGCAACAAGGCATCAATCAGCTGTTTTACGATGGCATCTTGTGTCGCGTTGTCTATCGCGCCACCAGTCGCTGAGGAGGTCGAGCTGCCTGAACCAGAAGACTTAAACTCGCGTTGTAATGCCTGCAGGTTTTCTTCAGAAACCTCTTCGGCACACTGGCTTTCTGCATCCCAATTAGAGTATTCAATTTTCTGGTTGGCTTTTACGGCATTTCCAGTCAGTGGCAGCTTATAGGTATTGCGTTTCTGTTCTTCGGTAAGCTGCGGGAACAGGTTAATTCCAAGCTGTTCTTCCAGATAGCAGACACTGACAATACGCACTTTCAGTGAATTGTCATTCGGTGCATAGTAAGCACCAATAGCACCGGTTTTCGGCATATAAACCGCCTTATAGACCGCGGTTGGCACAATCACGCCATTGCCAATGGTTTTCAGCTTCTTCCCGGCAAAGACCGGCCCGGTTACCACATAAACATCCTGTTTCTGCTTGGTCACAATGGCACGAGTGGCTTCTTCCAGCTCACGCCAGACTTGCTGATTATTCTTGGGCGCTTGCGGCACCATATTGGCCAATGAAAAACTGTCAGACTGCGCAGCCTTGTTAGGCATATCCGCATTCGGCGCCATATGACCGCGGTCATAACCTGAACCACGATAATCCGCCAATGTGGCACGATGCTTCGCACTGACCCGATCTTCTTCATGAAAATTATCTTCACGGGGAATTTTCTGGCTTAAGCGTGCTGGCGTTAAGGCTTCTGCAACCCAAAGTGGCGTTTTAGATACCCCGGAATAACCGACATTAAAGCCATTAAAACACAGCGAATAGCTGTCTTTTTTCAGGCTGTCTTTCATCAAATATGGCGGTACATCACGATAAAACTGGTTCAGACAGGCAGAATCACTGGAAGAGGATAGTGACACCCACTGACTGATTTTTTCCTGACCAAAAGCGATGGCGAAGCTGCTCGAAGCCACCACGCCCAGAATGACTTTAATACTATTATCATTTAAAAACTGAAAAAAAGAGTTCTTGGGTTTACGCTGCTTCTTGGCCATTCTTACACGTACTTTTTAGATCAATACAGATTTTGACCGAGCTTAACAAGCTGTATAAGTGAAGTATATCTTGGCTCTACCATTCGTTTACTAAATAAACAATAAGTATCCAAAATCCCGGGCAGTTGTAACAAACTGTCTAATTTTATTTCTTTTTAAATGAGGTTTCTCGGTGTTTGCGTAGCTTTGTTTGGCTCAGTAGATTGAGTGTGTAAAGCTAACGGCCTATCTCAATTCGTACAATTATTAGCAATGGTGTCAATCATGAATTCCAAACTCTCTAAAGCATTAGGTTTAGGATTATTCACAAGTGTGATCAGCGTAGCTGCATTTGCTGAGCCACCGGTTCAACCAGGTGAAACACTTGAAAGCTTGTCTAAAGCTAAAATTAGTACCAAGGTGAATGGTCAGGAAGCCTCTTTAGAAAGCTTGGTGAACTCTGGTCAGATTCGTCTGGTCGATCCGCGTGCAGCAGCACCGCAACCAGCCATGCCAAACACACAGGCACCAATGCCCAATGATCCAGCAATGACTCAGGCACCAAATTCAGGTACTGTTTCTCCTCAACCACCTGTCACAGAACCAGGTATGAATGAAGCAGAGGTGCCGGCCAATCTGGTTGAACCAGCCACTGAATCAGAAGTAGAAGCCAGCACGTCTATGACGACGCCTCAACAACAACCAACACTGGAAGAACAACAAGCAGCTGTACCAGCAATGTCTGAAGAGCAACAGCAAGCAGCTATTGCTTCAGAACAACCGATGCCTGAAGCACAGCAACAAGCGGCTGTGACTGAAGCAGATGTGAGCAATGAACAAACTGAAATTGCAGCTCAATCTGATGCAGAGCCAGTACTGATGGAAGAACCTTTGAATGCTGCACCTGAAGTGCCGGCTGCGGTAGAACTCGAACAATAATCTGAAACTCATTTATTTATTGTTTCTCTCATAAAAAAACCAGAGTGTGCCTCTGGTTTTTTTTATGCTTTTTATTTTATTTACATCTGAATCTGGGTGCCCAGCTCGACCACACGGTTGGGTGGAATTTGATAGAAATCACTGACCGGACTGGTATTGCGCTGCATAGAAATAAACAGCTTTTCCCGCCACGGTGCCATGCCCTCACCCACAGTATGCATAATCCGTTCACGTGAAATAAAGAAACTGATCTGCATCAGGTCATATTCAAAATTCCATTGCTCATAGGCCTGTTGTAAAGCTTCCGGAATATTCGGCTGATCCTTAAAACCATAATAGATAAACACCCGGTAAAAGTGCTCACTCAGTTTTTCCAGTTCAATCCGCTCCTGTCTGTCGACAAAAGGAATATCCCGGGTAATCACCGTCAGCATGATATTGCGTTCATGCAAGACCTTATTGTGTTTAATATTATGCAGCATGGCATGCGGAACAATATTTGGTGTGCCTGTCAGGAAAATGGCATCGCCTGGCACAAATTTGGTACCTTCGCCCATCGAAATACTTTTAATAAACAGATCAATCGGCAAGGCATCCTGTTCCAGACGATTCAGCACCAACGCACGCCCGTCTTTCCAGGTCATGAGAATCGTAAATAGTACCGCACCAATCAGAATTGGCACCCAGCCACCCGAAGTAATTTTCAAGGACGTTGAAGCCACAAAGACTAAATCCAGTGCCAGGAATGGCACAGCAAATAAAGCTACTTTCCAGACCGGCCAACGCCAGAATCCATAAGCCAGAATCGAGATCAGAATGGTGCCGCAGAGCATGGTCATGGTCACCGCAACACCATAAGCACTGGCCAGATTGGCACTATTTTCAAACAGTAAAATCAGGATCAGCACCGAGATAAACAGCATCCAGTTAATGAAAGGCAGATAAATCTGACCACGCTCCAATGCAGAGGTATGCTTGACTGACAGGCGCGGCAAATAACGCAATTGAATGGCCTGATTGACCATAGAAAATACGCCAGTAATGACCGCCTGTGAGGCAATCACCGCCGCCGCAGTCGCCAGTCCAATCATCGGGAACAAAGCCCAGTCTGGCAGCAGCATATAGAAAGGATTCGCCAGTGCTTCAGGACTACGCAGTAACAAGGCGCCTTGCCCGGCATAATTCAATAATAAACAGGGCAAGACAATAATGAACCAGGCCAGACGAATCGGCAGACGGCCAAAATGCCCCATATCGGCATAAATCGCTTCACCCCCAGTCATGGTCAGAATCACCGCCCCCATGGTCAGAAAAGCCACATAAGGCTGGTCAACTACAAAATGATAGGCCCAGTAGGGATTCACCATCCAGAGTACAAATGGGGTCTGGATAATGCTCCACAAACCAAAACCGCCAATGGACAAAAACCAGAGCATGGTTAAAGGCCCAAAAAATTTGCCCATCGTGGCTGTGCCGTGTCGCTGTACCATAAACAGTCCGGCCAGAATCCCTATCGATAAAGGCACCAACCACTGATTGAAAATGGGCGTGGCAATACTCAGGCCTTCAATGGCTGATAGCACGGAGATTGCTGGGGTAATAATCCCGTCACCGAAAAATAGTGAGGCACCAACAAAGCCCAAAGCAATCAGGAATATTTTCTTTTGATCAGAGATTCGTGTGGTACGCAGGTTTAATGCCAGTAGTGACATGATCCCACCTTCGCCGTTGTTATCGGCACGCATGATCACCATGACGTATTTAAAGCTGATGGTAAGCATCATGCACCAGAAAATCAGGGACAGGATGCCGAGTACAGAAGCTTCGCTAATGGCAAGATGTGCGGTGAGGAAACATTGGCGCAGTGCATAGAGCGGACTGGTACCAATATCTCCGAAAACGACCCCAAGCGCAGCCAGTGTAATCACCGGGAGAGCCGCCTTTTGTGCAGTGCTTTGCATATATTGTCTTCGTTTTTAACAAGCATTTTTGCGAATCATAGCACCGCATTAAAAGTTTTTCCGCAAATCAATTGTTTCAGCTTGGCACAGCTGGTTTTTTTCGCTATTATCCTCGGCCTATGGTGAGGTGTCCGAGTGGCTGAAGGAGCACGCCTGGAAAGTGTGTAAACGTTTATAGCGTTTCGAGGGTTCGAATCCCTCTCTCACCGCCAGAATTTAAAAACCCGAATCACATGATTCGGGTTTTTTTATATTTAATTTTATCCATCATCCCATCAGTAAAAAAAATTATCTGCTTAGATCTTAAAATATTATTATCTATCGCCTTAGGCAAAGGCATTGAATTAATACCAGTCCTCGTTCATAAAAATCTTTTGCAACACAACACTTACGCTCAATTCTATTTTTAAAAATCTTCATTTTTCATCAACCAAAAAACTGATGAATTGTGTAGTTTCTGTACGCCATTCATTTCAGGTTTTTATTTATGTGTTCAAACAAAAAACTGGCACAGAAATAGCTTAATTTTATTGTCATCAAAGCTATGTTATGTTGCTTATAAATTAACTAAAAGGAGAATAAAAACCACAGGATAGAAAGAAATAACCAAGTAAACCGAGCCATTCAAATTTGAAGTTAAAAATAGATACACTGCTATTCGGAGAGTGAACATGAATAACAGCGCAAACTATGCCAAACAGATTAAAAATGCAAAACGTGGCGGTTATACCCCAACCATTGCCAAGGACATCAATAAACATAAAATTCAAAAAGCCTTGAGACTCATCGAACAGTGGAGAAGCCTCGCTCAAGAACTCAAACCTCAAATGCAGTTTGATATGGCCTTTACTTTAGAGGAATGTGCACAAGAATTAGATCGCATCCTGAAAAACAGATAAACCGTATAACCGACTCATATCCATAACCATTCCTGTGCTTTCACCCTCGCCCATATCTTCACATATGGGCCATTTCTTTGCACATAGTCAAAAACAGAACTTTTCATCCATCTGGTCAAAATAAACAAATCCTGCCGAAACTGATTGAACGGTTATTTTTTGGCTTGCGTGGCCAAAAAAAATCTGTAAAATGCACTCCACCATGCCGGCATAGCTCAGTTGGTAGAGCAACTGACTTGTAATCAGTAGGTCCACAGTTCGAATCCGTGTGCCGGCACCATATCTTAGCCTCGCTTTTTAGTGAGGCTTTGATGTTTCTGGGTTTTGGTATTTTCAGCTGAGTCTTCTTACACTTTCTAGTGCTTCGATTGTGCCGTCACTTGCACATATCTCATGATCCCTTCCTGATATAATTTTCGGCATAGTTTCGCTGTCATCTGAATTTTAAAATGATCCAGTTTTGAGCCTTGAACCTGATCATTTGATGCTTTTGAATTCAAAGTTTTTTGCACGTAATCAGCGAAGCCGGAAAATACCGGCTCGGACAGATCCTGAATCTGAATATTTTTAAATTCAAAGCGATCCAGACAGGCATATAGTGCCCCCACTGTCATTAAATCTTTTAAATTCACATCGGCAGATTTCAATAAAAACTGATATTTACGCCGTTGCAAGGCATTTAAATTTTCCCAGCGCTCGGACAAAACTAGATGATGAAAACCAATCCGCGCATTTGAATTTAAAATACTGCGGACCTGCTCTAAGAATACAGGCACAGGACTGTGATAAGCTGCATCCAGGCATAGCACCACATCAAAACGCTGGGAAAATGGCAATTCTTTTAAACGCAAAAATGACGCCTGATAAATGGCATTCAGTTCTGGTAAATATTGCTGAATATTCGCCACGCAGGCAGCCTGTAGCTCGACACCAGCCAGATATTGCACCTGATAGTCTTGTTGCCAGTACAGCAAACTGGCGCCCTGACCGCAGCCCAAATCCAGCAATTTATCTTTTGAATTTAAATTTACAGTTTGCGCAAGGTGATCGGCCAGCATACGACAGGCAGCCGCATAATCCTGCTGACCGGCTTGCCAATACCCTAAATTGCTCCAGGGCAATTGCGCGTGATCGCCCAACACAGCGGCATCAATTGCATACTTGTGCTGGGGAAGATGCTGACGCAGTGCCTGAAGCCATTGCATGGATTAATAACCCAGTTGCGGAGCAACCTCAACCACAGGTTTTAAACCCTGAAATGGTAAAGGCGCACCAAAGATTTCTGCAATCTTCATCGCTGAGGTCACTGCCGATTCCAGAATCGGCAAACCGTCACATGACCATGAACCGCAGAAGAAGACCTTACGGTTGGCATCCAGATGACGTTGCTGCAATTCCTTATTCAGTGCCACCGTATTAGCATCGACGACTGCACGTGTCAGCATTACCGATTTGATCACTTTCTTCGGATCAATCTCGGTTACCGGACGCCAGGTCTGAAACACGGCCGACTTGCCAACCAAAGAAGGTTCAATCGAGTTAAGCCACACGGTAAATTGCTGACGAGTAAATTTACGGTCCATCATATAGCTGAGTACGGCCCAGTCTTTACGTTTTGGCGGCATTACGCTGGCATCGGTATGAATCACCAGTTCGCCTTGTTCGAATTTGAATTTCTTCAATAATTCAATTTCACTGGCGAATTGTACCGGATCCAGGAACTCCTCAATTTTGGTGGTCGGTGTCGCGACAATCACCCGGTCAAACAGTTTTGAATAACCGGCCGCATTTTCAACTTTGACCTGATCGCCCTGCTCTTGTACCAGTGTAATTGCTGAACCGTCTTCAATCTGAATGCCTTCAATCAGCTTATCGACCAACGCTGGTGTACCGCCTTGCAGACGCAGTAACGCATCGCCATCGGTTAATTGACGCAGAAAAATTAACAACGGTTTAGCTGGCCATTCACCAATGGTTTTCGGATTGCAGGTACAGATGGTATATAGCACCGGCATCACCGCACCGTGCCAGAACACTTCTTCAATCTCGTTACGATTGATAAATTCTGCCAGGCTGATGTCCTGATTTTTCGATTTAAAGAATTTGGTCAATGCAACTTTTAACTGCAACAGGCCTTTGACCAGACGCCAGCCATATTGTTGCAGGCCTTTCCGGTTATTGATGATCGGGATATTGCCAATTCGGCTACGCGATGTGGTCAGCCAGGTTTCAGTTTTATCTTCAAATAACCAGCTGCAGGCCATATAGGTCCGCACCGGATAAGTTTTAATGCCCAGATGTGTGGCTAGACTCAGGGTGTTTTTCCACAGATAGGGGTTCATCACACGTAAAGGTGCGTCAATCAGGCCCCCTTCAAATTCAAGGCTATGACTGTCCATGCCGCGACCTGGAAGTGCTTCAAAAATCGTGATGTGATGC
Source organism: Acinetobacter lwoffii (assembly GCF_029024105.1). NCBI lineage: Bacteria > Pseudomonadati > Pseudomonadota > Gammaproteobacteria > Moraxellales > Moraxellaceae > Acinetobacter > Acinetobacter lwoffii. The sequence goes on from NZ_CP118963.1 coordinate 2,976,127, forward strand.
CCTGCGTCCTGGAGAATTCTGGCTGTAGCCAGTCCGGCCATGCCACTACCAATTACTGCGATATCCAAACTGATCATCCGTCATTGAAAAACTACAGAAATTATGTACCATGCGCCAATCAAACAGGTTATTAAAATCTTCCAGAATATATGTTTTTCGTAAAGGCCTTTTTGTTCAATTTCACCTGCTTTTTATTCATTTTTCTGCCTTAGTTAAAATTCCATCAAATCTAAGATTTTATTCATATTTTTATCTAAAAACTTGAAAATTCGCTTTAAAAACAAATAATTTAATTAACCATTTTTATAATCCTTGGTTGACAAATACTTTTTAAATACCTATGATTCGCAGTATAAGAAAACCATAAATTCATCCGGTTCCATTCAGATGCGTTTATGCGAAAATTGTTTAAAACGACAAGAAACTACAGCGCCTTATAAAATAAAAGCCTCTGCGAAAGCAGAGGCTTCTTTGTTTTCATGCCTAGTCAATCATGCAGCAGGGTATTGCGCTTACTTGATTGCCTCTCATAAGCCGCTTAAAAAGCATAGAGTGCAATTCCTCAATTCTCATTTTGTTCTCAAATAGAAATCAAATGGCATGATGTTTTTGTCTAGAATTCATAAATCTCTAAACTAAAAAAATAAAAAATCCAGCAACTTGTGCTGGATTTTTTGCTTCAAAGAACTAGGTTTGAATTAGATTTTACCCACCAGGTCGATTGATGGAGCAAGTGTTGCTTCACCTTCTTTCCATTTTGCCGGACAAACTTCACCTGGGTGCGCATGTACATATTGTGCAGCTTTCACTTTACGCAGAAGCTCTTGTGCATCACGGCCAATACCACCCGCGTTGATTTCAATGATCTGGATTTTACCTTCTGGATCAATCACGAAAGTACCACGATCTGCCAAACCCTCAGCTTCAATCAGTACTTCGAAGTTTTTAGACAAAGTCCAGGTTGGATCACCAATCAATGGATACTGGATTTTACCAATCACGTCAGAGGTATCATGCCAAGCTTTATGAGTGAAATGAGTATCGGTAGACACGCCATAGATTTCTACACCCATTTTCTGGAATTCAGCATACTGATCAGCAAGATCGCCTAATTCAGTTGGACAAACAAAGGTAAAATCTGCAGGATAGAAAAACACCACTGACCATTTACCTTTCAGGTCTTGCTCAGAAACTTCAATGAACTGACCATTGTGGTAAGCAGTTGCATTGAATGGTTGGATTTCAGTATTGATTAAACTCATGAGATATTTCCTCTGGCTTATTTCTGGGATTGCTTATCTTGTGAAGCTAGAATACGAAAAATTTCGAAATAGGTAAAACCGCAAGTTTTTATAAAAATGATCGCTTTTTTAGATCATAAATTTCTATGAGTATTGTTCATCTTATTTATTTTCTCGATGCAGAGTTGTTCCGATCAAAAGCAACCTGATGTTTTAAGATTTATGATTCTTTTAATAAGTCGGGCTTTATGCAAACTCAATACAAATATTCAAGACATAAAAAACCCACCGTATTCAGGTGGGTTTTAATGATGATTTACCGTTCTAATAAATTAAAAAGGTAAGTCATCATCTAGATCTACTGCAGGCGCTGCTGTTGGAGCAGGTGCAGATTTCGGCGCAAAACCACTCGGGTTATTATTGCCATAACCGCCGCCCTGGTTGTTGTTAAAACCGCCTTGCTGTGGTGCTGAACCATAACCCGATTGCGGGTTATTACCATAACCGCCCTGGTTGTTGTTCGCCTGATTATTGTTATTAAAGCGTGGCTGGTTAAAGCTGCTCTCGCCCTGATCATTTTGAGGACGGCTAGAGTCTAGCATCTGCATTTGCTCACCACGAATTTCCGTCGTATAGCGTTCCTGACCATTCTGGTCAGTCCACTGACGGGTACGTAATGAACCTTCAATATATACTTTTGAGCCTTTACGAAGATATTGCTGCGCAATTTCACCTAAACGGTTATGCAACACGATACGGTGCCATTCCGTTTGTTCTTTACGTTCACCGGTACTTTTATCTGTCCACGAATCGCTGGTTGCGATCGAAAATTGAGTGAGAGAGCCACCATTTGCAAAAGTTTTGGTTTCCGGATCTTTACCCAAAGTACCCACTAAAATAACTTTATTTACACCACGCATTTGCCGTTTACTTCCTATATATTTCTGTATTTTACTTTATAAGAGTTATGCTTAAATGGCTACCTCTTTACCCAACAAGTGCGTTAATTGTTGTCGCGAAGCATCATCAATCTGCTGTTTATCGACTTTTACATAGGCAACTTGCTGTTCAGACATCACCACGACCTCTTCAATACCACGAATCGCCAAAAGCTGAGAAGTCCATTCGTCAGTTTGTCTGCTTTCCGGCAATCGCAGTACCAGCGATGACAGATAGCGTGGCTGAGCCAGGCCAAAACTCATCAGCAGCCAGATGATCGCGATTCCTGTCAGGATAGTCCAGCCCATCGAGGTATTGTTTAGCAGCAGCAATTGTCCGCCAATCATACCGCCAAAGAAAGCCCCTAAAAACTGGCTGCTGGCATTTACGCCCATTGCCGTCGCTTTGGACTGGATCGGTGCCGCTTTCGACAACCAAGACGGCAACAGGGCTTCCATCACATTAAAGGCAATGAAGAACAACCCTAAACCAATCAGCAAGACATATTTGGATTCAAAACCAAATGCCATCACCATTAGACCCAGAATAATGCCAGTAATGGCCACCAGAAAAATCGCCCGCATTTTGTGGTATTTTTCTGCCAGGATAATACTCGGAAAAGCAAAAAACAGGCTCAGTACCAACAGCGGCAAATATACCCAGCCATGACTGGACAGTGGCAGATCAGCAAATTCGATCAGCTGTGAAGGCACATAGATAAACATGGCGGTGAGCAATAAATGCAGGGTAAAGACCGACACATGCAGACGATTCAGATCCCCGATTTTGATTACCTGTTTCAACTGTGCCAGATAGCCCTGCTGAAAGTTTTTATGATGCCGCGTGACTTTCGGCACCATCAACAGCATGGCAATCGCCGCCAGGCCCATCACCGTGGTGACCCAGAACAACCCAGAGATGCCCACCAGACCCGTTAGCCAAGGCCCCAAACTAAAAGCCACCACAAAAGACAGGCCGATACTCATGCCCATCATTGCCATGGCTTTCATGCGGTTTTCTTCACGGGTGACATCTGCCAGCAGTGCCATCACCACAGCAGATACCGCACCACCACCAGCAATCGCACGGCCGATAATCACGCCATAAATGGTGTCCGACATGGCCGCAATTGCACCGCCCAGCGCAAATAGTAGCAGCCCTAAAACCACCAGTGGCTTACGGCTATAACGGTCCGCAATCAGGCTGAATGGAATCTGTAACAGTGCCTGGGTCAGACCATAGACCCCGACCGCCAAACCGATCAGTGCAGGCGTCGCATATTGATATGCCTGCCCTGCCACAGAAAATACCGGGATAATCATAAACAACCCCAGCATGCGCAGTGCAAAAATACTGCTCAGGGCAAAGGTTGAACGACGTTCTAAAGCATTCATCATAAATTATGGCGATTGGGTTAATTAATCTGGAGCCCAGATTATAGGACATTCAGCTCATTAATAAGATATGAATTTTATTTGAAATAAAGATGATGCCGATCTAAAAACAAAAAAGCGCAGCCGGAGCTACGCTTTTCATTCAGGGACAGCGCTTTATTTGTCTAAAGCCGCCTGACGTTTCTTGTACTGAATCGAGGCGAATACTGCCCAGACAATAAAAGCCACACCGATCAGACCGGTCACCACTTCTGGTACATGCAGACCGGTTCCGCTGGCAATCATAATGAAAGCCAGTGCACCGATGGCATAATGCGCACCATGTTCCAGGTAGATATAGGCATCCAATGTGCCCTGCTCAACCAGATAAATCGTCATTGAACGGACAAAGATCGCACCAATTGCCAGACCCAGCATGATGATGACCACGTCTGAGGTAATCGCAAAGGCACCGATCACGCCATCAAAACTGAAAGAGGCATCCAGGACTTCTAGATAGAGGAAACCACCAATACCGGCTTTCACTACACCGGTCGGTACGCCATTTTCATCATGACGAATGGCATTACCTTCTTCATCGACTTCCGGTTCACCACCGAGCATATGGCTCAGAACCTGCACCCCGATATAAATCACGATGCCCCAGATCCCCGCCATAGTCACTGCCAGACGCTTGGCTTCATCGACATTGGCTGCCATGATTAACAAAGCCACCAGTGCAATAAACACCGACATTGCCGGCACATTGGCCAAATTGGACAGACGGCGTTCTACGCGTCTAAACCAGTGCGTGTCTTTTTCTTCATCCAGGAAGAAGTTCAGGAATACCATCAACAGGAAAGCACCACCAAAAGCAGCAATTTCAGGATGATGTGCCATTAAACGTGCTGAATATTCTTTCGGATCATTCAAGGCCAGACGTACCACTTCCATAAAGCCCAGATCTGCAGTCACTGCAACAATAACCACCGGGAAGATCAAACGCATCCCGAAGACTGCAATAAGAATACCGACTGTCAGGAACAGCATTTTCCAGAAATGATCCCAACCCCGTAGGACTGAGGCATTGACAACCGCGTTATCAAAAGACAACGACACTTCCATAATCGCCAGAATAGCGGTAATGGTCAGCGCTGTGAGCATGGTTTGCAGGCCTGCGTCAGGACCATGGGTATAACCCCAATATGCAGACAAACCAAGACACACGATCGAAAATGCAATCGAGAAACCAAAATGTTTCAACATACACAACGACCTTGGATAAATTAAATAAATGTATGGCTGCGAGAGAGCAGCAATACGAATAGGAAAAGTTAAGCTAATTATGAAACTTTTAGCGCATAAACCAAAGCACTTCCTGAGCTGTTTTATCTTATTTTCTGTTTTTAAAATTTGCCGATCTTTTAAACAGCCCGATCTTTGCTATAGTGCCGCATGGTTTAACTTGAACTGCGAAGGATTTTCAGCATGAGTTTTTCACAAGAGGTATGGCAACGTAATCTCGGACTTTATCAGAAGACCCTGGCCCTGCCCTTTAATCAGCAACTGGCGCAAGGTACTTTAAGCCGTGAAGCCTTTAGTCATTATGTGATTCAGGATGCGCATTATTTACTGGCCTATGGCCGTGCACTGGCCGTGTGTGCCGCCAAAGCTTTTGAAGCGGACGATGTAATTCAGTTTGCCGAGGCAGCCAAAATTGCGATTGTGGTGGAACGTAGCCTGCATGATGGCTTTATGCAGGATTTCGGCATTAGCAAAGAGCAGTTTGAAAATACCCCGCTGACTCTGGCGTGTCATCACTATACCTCTTATCTGACTTCGACCGCCTGGTCAGAAAGCTACCCGGTGGTACTGGCCTCGTTGCTGCCTTGTTTCTGGATTTATGCCGAAGTTGGTAAAGATATTGTCGACAACTCTGCGCCGAATAATCCGTATCAAGCCTGGGTAGATACCTATTCAGGAGAGGAATTCCACACTGCGGTACGGAATGTGATTGCGACCGTTGACCGTGTTGCGGCGCGTGTCGATGCAGATACACTGGAAAAAATGCATGCAGCTTATACGCATGCTGCCCGTCTGGAATGGTTATTCTGGCATAGTGCCTTTGAGCAACGCCAGTGGCCTGGTCTGGATGAATAAGACGGACGAATAAAAAAAGCCCTGTTTAAGACAGTAATGCCAGTCAGTTAAGAAATTGACTGGCATTTTCTTGGATATTTTTGTGCTTTAATTTTCACTACTCGCGGACATTGCCTTTGCCTTTTTTCAGGTAATACAAATATTTTAGATTGTTCAAATAATTGCGCTAAATGTTTGGGTAGGTTTCCTGCTGATTCTAAAGGTGTGTGCCTTAAGATATTGATAATACTCATAGATGCAATATGGAAACTGATCCTTAAAGGACTCACCTTTGCATGTTCAGCGATAAACCTCATCTGTCTTCTTAAGATATTATATGCAATAAATACCCCCCACAATTCTTGATAGACCAAATCAGGTTGTTTGCTTCTTAAAATCCTTGCATCCTGTAAATCACTTTTAATTTCCCGATAACACATTTCTATTTCCCAACGCTGGATATAAAGCATTGCAAGGTCTTTGAATGGATAAACTTTAGAATCTGTTAATGATGTAATGTAACGTCTTATTTTTCCTGCATATTCAACTTCAATTAAACGTGCTTCCCAATAGTCACCCAATGACGGATTTATCTTTTTTGCTCTTGCTGAAACAGGCATTTTGATCTGAAAGTCATGGGCCGCATTATGATGAATCACTTCATAACGCAGGTTGTCCTTTGCTCGCATCAACCAATGACTCTCTTCTGCCTGAGATTGCCAGCTCACTAAAAAATCAGCAGAGAAGTAAGCACGATCAAATAGGGTAATACTGCGAACTGGTGCTTTTAATTGACTGGCTAAGGTTAATTCACCTTGATCCATACTACCCATTTGGGCATCAATCATTTCATGGGTATTGGTATTCACCAGGCAAGTCGCTCTAACTTGTGGGTAAGGTGCAGCTGCTGTTTTGCCTTTGGATGAACCAAAGTGCTTAAAGTTTTCTTCTGTATGAGGCATAGACCAAACCACACCATCTACAGCACAAACGCATAGACCGTGAAAGTTGCTATATTGTTGTTGTGAGTCTTTAAACCATGCCTGACTTAATGTCGAAAATAAAGCACTCATGGGTTCTAAGCCTAAGCGTTGTCTTGCTTGTACGGATGCACTCGGTACACAGTATTCTGCCGTACCGAAAACAAGTTGCAATTGTTGAACCACATACCAAATCGGTTGATTTCGAAATAGAGCAAGTCCGATTACCAGCCAAACAACATGTTCAGCAGGCAGTTTTCTTTTTCGAATTGATGCTTTACCTGTTTGGTCTAAGCAATCTTCAATCCAGTTTAAATCAATCAATTCACTGAATTGTGAAAGTGAAGGTAGGGTTTGTTTTAATGTTAAATCTAGATTCTGAGATAAATTCATAAAAAAAGAGCGTATTTACATACGCTCTTTTTACAGCATTTTAACTTTTTTTGCTTAACTGACTGGCATTACTGTTTAAGACAGGGCTTTTTGGTTATAGCCGTTTAAAAAAATTTCTACTGTCATAAACCGATCATAAAAACGGCTTAGTCTGAAAAAAACAAGGATAGAACGGGCCACTACGCTAGACCTAGCTATAAGCCCAAAATTGCCGCACAATAATTGAGAATAATTATCAATTAATAAATTCAATCCCGGAAAGAGGCAGACAATATGGACACTTTAGGCACCGAAGCTATTCGGGCATTTTTTACCCTGCAATGTTGCTGGTTCAACAATGAAGAAATCTATCTGGAACAAGGCTGTCTAGATTGTGGTTCGGCAGCCACTTATCTGATTTACCATACCAACACGCATATCCAGAAACATCTGCTGAAATTTATTGAAAAGTATCGCTGTCATCAGGCACGCCGTAACGATTTGCTCGACCTGGATTTTTTCCGAAAAGACTATGAGGACTTTCTGCACATTCTGGAAAATGAAGTCAATTTTTATGCACGTCTGCATCATGATGTGCTACGTGACCGCTGTTTTGAAGAGATTGAGTCTATCTTTGAACGCCGTTATGCAGCGGCTTGTTAAGTATTTACCTTGTACATGATGATTGTGAATATTTAAATGATCTGCTGTTGTGTTTCTTAATTTTGTGATGAATTGACCAATCACCGACATAACTTGACGTTTAAAATACTTTTATTTGCACTTGAACATTTTTCATCCGGTATCATATAAGGGTTTTTGATGAATATTCTAGGATCCTTGCATGAGCCAAAGCCACATCCGTATTCGAGGCGCACGTACCCATAACCTGAAAAATGTGAACCTTGATATACCACGCGACAAGTTTGTGGTGATTACGGGACTGTCTGGTTCAGGTAAGTCCTCACTTGCCTTTGACACCTTATATGCCGAAGGTCAGCGCCGTTATGTGGAATCGCTGTCTGCATATGCCCGTCAGTTCCTCTCCCAGATGGAAAAGCCGGAAGTCGATTCGATTGAGGGCTTGAGTCCAGCCATCGCCATCGAGCAGAAATCGACCAGTCATAACCCACGCTCTACCGTAGGAACCATTACCGAAATTTATGACTATTTACGTCTACTGTATGCGCGTGTCGGTACACCGTTCTGTCCTGAACATGACTTGCCGATGGTGGCACAAACGGTCACTGAAATGGTCGATGCCGTTAAAGCACTGGAAGAAGGCACTGCACTGTTATTGTTAGCACCAGTCGTGCGCGAACGTAAGGGCGAATATACGGCACTGTTTGAACAGCTACAAAGCCAGGGTTTCGTCCGTGCCCGTGTGGATGGCGAGATCATGGAAATTGATCCACCACCAGAACTGGACAAAAAGAAAAAACATACCATTGAAGTCGTAGTTGACCGCTTTAAAGTACGTGATGATCTGGGCAACCGTATTGCAGAAAGTTTTGAAACCGCGCTGCGTCTTGGTGGCGATATCGCCATTTTGTCCTGGATGAAGGGCGAGCATAACGATCGCGTGTTTTCTGCCAAGCATTCCTGCCCGCAATGTGACCGCGCTGTGGCTGAACTGGAACCGCGTTTATTTTCGTTCAACAATCCCTTTGGCGCTTGTCCGGTCTGTGATGGTTTGGGAACCCGTAGCCATTTCAGTGCCGATAAGCTGATTCCCAATCCTGAGGTCAGCGTTAGCCAAGGCGCTATTCGTGGCTGGGACCGTCAGCGTCCTTACTATTACAGCATGATCCAGAAAGTCGCCGAGCATTTTGGTTTTTCTCTGGAAACTCCGTGGAATGAACTGGATGCCGATACCAAGAAGAAATTTCTGTATGGCACTGGCAAAGAAAAAATTGATCTGAGTTATATCGATGAACGTGGCCGACGTCATAATCGGGTCATTCCCTTTGAAGGAATTTTGCCGCATCTGGAACGCCGTTATCGTGAAACTGAAAGTAATTATGTACGTGATGATCTGGCGCAGTATTTATCCAATGCTGCCTGTGATGCCTGTGATGGTTCACGTCTGAATGAAATTTCGCGTAATGTGAAAATTCTGGACAAGACCATTGCTGACATTACCCGCATGTCGATTGGCGATGCTGAAAGCTATTATCAAGGTATTCATTTGGAAGGTGCACGGGGTGAAATCGCCGACAAGATTTTCAAGGAAATCCGTGAACGTCTGCACTTTCTGGTTTCGGTCGGCCTGAATTATCTGAGTCTGTCACGTTCAGCTGAAACTCTGTCTGGTGGTGAAGCGCAGCGAATTCGTCTGGCCTCACAGATTGGTGCCGGTTTGATGGGCGTCATGTATGTCCTGGATGAACCATCAATTGGTTTGCATCAACGTGATAACGACCGTCTGTTACAGACCCTGATCCGTCTGCGTGATCTGGGCAATACCGTCTTGGTGGTCGAGCATGATGAAGATGCGATTCGTGCCGCCGATCATATTATTGATATCGGTCCGGGTGCCGGTGTGCATGGTGGGCATGTGATTGCCGAAGGAACGTATGATGAAATTCTGGCCAATCCGGACTCGCTGACCGGAAAATATTTATCCGGAAAATTAAAAATTGAAGTGCCGAAAAAACGGATTCAACCGCCTAAGCCTAAAGAACAGATCAAGCTGATGGGAGCATCCGGGCATAACCTGAAAAAAGTCGATCTGACCATTCCTTTAGGTATTATGACCTGTGTTACCGGGGTGTCCGGTTCAGGTAAATCGACCTTGATTAACCGGACTTTGTTACCTTTGGCGGCGACCCAGCTCAATGGTGCCACCACTTTAACTTCGGAAAGGTTTGAATCGATTGATGGTTTACAGTTCCTCGACAAAGTGGTGGATATTGACCAGAGCCCGATTGGACGTACCCCGCGTTCCAATCCGGCGACTTATACCGGCCTATTTACCCCGATTCGTGAACTGTTTTCACAGACGCAAGAAGCCAAGGCACGCGGTTATGCTGCCGGTCGTTTCTCGTTTAACGTGAAAGGTGGCCGCTGTGAAGCCTGTGAAGGTGACGGCATGATCAAGGTGGCGATGCACTTCCTGCCGGATATGTATGTGCCATGTGATGCCTGTCATGGCAAACGCTATAACCGTGAAACGTTGGAAGTGAACTATAAGGGCAAGAATATTTCCGATGTCTTGCAGATGACTGTTGAAGATGCGATGCATTTCTTTGATGCCATTCCGGTGATTCACCGCCGTCTAGAAACATTGCATCAGGTGGGTCTGGGTTATATTCGTCTGGGTCAGTCTGCGACCACTCTTTCTGGTGGTGAAGCGCAGCGGGTCAAACTGGCGCGTGAGCTGGCCAAACGCGATACTGGTCAAACCCTGTATATTCTGGATGAACCGACCACAGGTCTGCATTTCCATGATATTGCCAAACTGCTGGATATTCTGCATCAGCTGCGTGACAAGGGTAATACCATCGTGGTGATTGAACATAATCTGGACGTGATTAAAACCGCCGACTGGGTGGTGGACTTAGGCCCTGAAGGTGGTTCTGGTGGCGGTATGATTGTCGCAGAAGGTACGCCTGAACAGGTCGCGAAAGTCAAAGCTTCACATACGGGTAAATTCTTGAAGCCGTTGTTGAAATAAAAATCTCCTCCTAGCCTCCTCTTTGATAAAGAGGAGGCATTCCCTCCTTTCGCAAAGGAGGGTTAGGGTGGATTAAAAAAATAAATCTATTCTTAAATTTGTTTGAGGGGGAACAAAATGCGATTTTCTGAAAGATATGGTTATAAGCCCGTACGTGACATTATTCAAAAAGAAAGTATAGATGATGCTTTAAAAAATGGTTTGTGGAGTGTTTTTCATAGCTATATTTGGAATCGGATTGAACATGGACATAATCAAAGCTCTTTTACCCGTAATTCAAATATATACTCGTTAGTAGAATCTTATTGGCTTAATCTTTTTAAAAACCCTACAGATACCATCCCTCAATGGACATCTGATTCTTTAAAAATAATTAGAGATTACTTTTTTAATTGTGCATGGCACGAAATTTATAGCTTGATTGAAGAAACAATTGAGCACTACCCCTATCAAAGAGTAAGTAATAAAGATTCATTTATAACTAATATCAACAATATGCTAGAGCGTGAAAATAGTGCTTACCGAATTATAAATGACGAAATCATTCCAATAACTTCCGAACAAGAAATTCAATCCATCGAAACTGCTTTAGAAAATACAAATCAATATTTAGGTGTTCAACAACATTTAAATCAAGCTTTAAAACTGATGTCAGATCGTCAAAAGCCTGACTATCGAAATTCGATTAAAGAATCTGTTTCGGCATTAGAAGGTATGTGTCAAAAAATATTAAAGAAGGACAAAGTAACTTTAGGTGATGCAATTGGTCAAATTGAAAAACAATATCCAATACATCCTGCATTAAAAGCCAGTATTAAATCTTTATATGGTTATACATCCGATGCAGATGGTATTCGCCATGCAATGTTAGACGAATCAAATCTTTCTTATATCGATGCAAAATTTATGCTTGTTGCCTGCACAAATTTTATTAACTATCTGATCGACAAAACCAGAGATCATCCAAATTAGATCACATGACTGGCGACATGGATGTCGCCCGTTCGACTGTGCTAAAGGGACTTAGCATCAGTCGAACAAATGCATTTTGCTACTTTTGTGCAGTTCAAAAGTAGAGAAGGAATCTTTTAGACTAAACCTCAGCCACCACATTCCGTCCCTTCGCTTTGGCTTTAAACAAAGCATCATCGGCATTTGACAACAAAGTCATCCAGGAAACAGCCCCAATCGCCACCCCGATACTGACCGAAATCTGGATCTGATCTCCTAGCGCAGTCAGAATATAGCGCTCAACCACTTCAGCCCGAATTTTATCTGCAACGATCAGTGCCTGTTGCATCTGGATATTTTCAATCAGTACCAGAAATTCATCGCCGCCATAGCGCACCAGCAAATCCGTCGCCCGAACATTGGCCTTTAAACGCTCGGCCACCAGTTGAATCACCTGATCACCCACAATATGCCCATATTGATCATTCACCTGTTTAAAATGATCAATATCAATAATCATCAAACAGGTCTGGCTCAATTGACCCGGCTGATTTTCCATAAAGCGGATATATTCTTCCAACGCAAAACGGTTGGCCAGCCCGGTCAAAGAATCGGAATGAGCAATATTTTTTAAACGGAATTCTAGCGCATCGCGTTCTTGCAACATTTGTTGCAATTTCTGAATGGCAGCGAATAAGGAATCAGAATGATTCACTTCACGCAGCCGCATATCAATTTTCTGACGACCCGAGTTTTTAGACAAACTCAACAACATGCGGCGTGCCTGAATAAGTGGCAAAAATACTTGTTTGCGTGCAAAGATCATGGTGGAAATCGCGGTCAGTAATGAAATCAACGATACCAACACGCTCCAGATCAAACGCTGCATATTGCTGTTCATTTCCTGAATAGCGGCATCTCTGCTGTATTGCAGCAGATAAGTTTGCAGGTCTACCACAGTCGCAAATTTATCTACGATCGCTTCAGTCAGCTCTGTTCCGCTCAAACGGTAGTCACGTTGCTCCAGACTGTCACTGATCAGCTCACTCACAATCGGTAAGCCTTGCTGAATAAACTCGGTTTCTACCCGCCGATGTAAACGGATGAATTCCTCAGTCTTATCTTGAACAGGTTGAATGGTATCAATCAAGGCCCACAAATAACGCACCTGATGTTGGGTCTGTAAAGAGCGGGTAATATTTTCAGTGGGAAGCGGAGCTTCAAAAGTCACATGTGCCATGATAGACGAGGCCACACGACCGGCCTGATCACGTAAATCTGATAAAAATAGAATCTGGCTAATATAGTTATTCAGAGGGGTCGATGAGCTATCTGAAGCCACCGCCACGTCACGCAAAAGTTCACGGCAACTTTCCCAGGCAGCAAACATCGCCAGAATCGCCTGATCAAGTTCCTGAGCACTGCGCAGCTGACGCGGCATCTGGGTATAAGCATCAACCTGTGCACGCCCTTTTTTCAAACTATTCTCAAGCTGTGAAAGTTGCTGACTCAGGTTGTTAAAACCGACCTCCGTCAAGACATCAGCCGTCTGGGAGAGCTGCCGATCCACCTGTTGACGGTAGCTGATTAACTCTTGCTGATGCTGGGCAAATTCCTGCACCGAACTGGACATGGCCTTATTGGCAGGCGCACGCTCACGCGAAATCTTATTTGCCAGGTCAGCGACCTGCTGCAATGCATTCAATTGTTGATAGGTTTGTCTGGATTTTAAATAACTTTGACTGCTACTCACAATTAAGGGAATACAGATACAAAGTAAACATAAAATAATAATCGACATCGACCAGTACAAACGTTTACTGATCCACTCAGAGCGTAAGGTATTCATGCTGTTGTATTACGCCCCAATATGACAAGCAAAGCTAAATAGATTGATTATTATACAAATAAAATGAAATACTCTTAAAGTAGGTAATTCAACTTAGTTAATGTTTTTTCTATATTTTTTTGATTTTAATTTTTAAAAGCGCTACTTTTTAAATTCAGGCTAAAGTTTTATGGGTTTTATCCTACAAAAAATACAACACAAATACAGGACTTTTAAGCATTAAAAAAAATATCAAAACTTGCTTTCCGCACTATTTACACATGCAACAATTGGGTGCATAATGCACCGCATTAGGGCGAGTTAAATTATTCCTCAGCAGATATTTTAGTTTACCCGCAAATTTTGGCGAAAAAACCCCGATTTTCTATGAAAATCGGGGTTTTTTTTAGCTATTAAATTTTAGGTCGATATTTTCACCTTTAAGTATGCACTATTTTGGTGCTTAAAATTATTATAATATTTCTTCTCCTCCTCTTGTTTTGAGTTGAAGGTTTTTTTAGAAACAGGATGATCTGAAATAAAAAATGCGGAACAAAAAAAAAGCCCAACCTTGGGGAAAGCTGGGCGATAAAACAAAAAATTGTGGAGAACCAGGCTAAATCACTATGAAAGTGTGAACTCTAACTTGATTTTCATATTATGTAAAATTCCCCTAAAAATGTAAAGTCGATTGCTTCAGTCAAGATTATAAATCATGCCCATTTAGCTCAAAAAACAGACATCCACTCTAAAGCCCAAGCTGATGATGCTCTAAGATCAAGCAATCCAATCAAAGACCTGATGCGCCAGACATTTTGCACTTCTTGACACATTTATGAATTAACTCACCTATTATTAATTGTTTTAATAGATAAATATATTATAATTAATCGTATTAATTGATTAAAATAACAACATAATTTCTCCTTAATCTTTAGTCCCGATTCTATATTTAAAGTCTAGATTTTTGTTATACAAGAGTTTTTATATAAAATAGCTTCGGAGCCTAATACTTGAATTTTACACAAAATTAATACAATGATTTAGCTTAAAAAAATAGCGATTTCGAATTGGATTGACTTAATAAATTGTTACAATACAATACGTTTTATGTTGTACATCTTTTGTAACAAAATGGTAAATATCATGAAAAAACTAGGTTTAGCCACTGCTGTATTATTAGCGATGACCGGTGCTCAAGCATATCAATTCGAAGTTCAAGGTCAGTCAGAGTACATCGACAACACTGCAAATGACAAAGACTTCACTGGCGCTGTTCAAGGTACTTACTACTTCAAAGATGTAGACGCTTCTAAAGGTCCTTTAGCTGAAGCTGCTTTCCTGAACCAAGCTTCTAATGTTGCTCTAGCGTATAGCTATGGCGAAAACGGTCAAGAAGAAGCTGGACGTTCACGTACTGTAAATCATACTTACGGCGTAAAAGGTGAAGCTTACGTTCCAACTTCAGTTGTGCCTGTTTATGCAAGCGCTTCTTATAGCCATACCATTGCTGATAGCAAAACTGCTAACGCAACTGACGATCAAGGCGACCGTTATGCATTAGAACTTGGTGCTTTAGTTGCTCCTAACTTCTTAGTTGCTGTTGGTTATACCAGCGTTGCTGACCAAGCTTCTTTAGATGCATTCAATATTGTGTCTAACGGCGTTGCTAAAGCTGCTCTTGAATCTGCAACAATTGCTGATAAGACAGATGCGATCACTGCACGTACTAAATACGTTGGTGCAATCGACGGTACTAACATGTCAATTGGTTTTGAAAGCGGTTTAGTTTATGGTGAAGATACTGCCTACAACTTAGGTACAACTCTTTTCCTTAACCCACAGTTAAGCGTTGGTGCTTCTTATATGGAATCTAGCTTTGCTGGTTCTCCAGACAAAGCTTGGGGCGCGAACGTAAACTACTTCATTACTCCTGCTGTTGCAGTTGGCGCATCTTATGTAAATGCTAACTACGAAGCAAATCTTGCGCAAACTGCTCAAGTTCGTGATACTCAAACGATCGGCGTAAATGCCAAATTCCGTTTCTAATTTCTGATTAGATTCTGAATCAAAAAAGGACGCATATTGCGTCCTTTTTTATTGTTTTATGACTCTGTTTACTCAGGCGTACGTACCAGACTTAAAAAGTGCAAATGACGTTCATATTGATCAATGATATCCTGCAATAGATCTTCTTGCGTCCATTCCATCACATCATAACCCTGCCCACCTTCTCTTAAAAAGACTTCTGCCTGATAGGAATCTACTCCCGCATTCTCCAGTTCAGCCATAAAGCTTGGACTTAAAGTCTGAGTGGCATTGACCTGATAGATAAAATTAATTTCATCCTGATGATCAACACGGAGCTGTATACCGTCTTCTAGCGGGCTAATCGCTACATGTAATCGGCGCCGTTTCAATTCACTTTGAAAGCTGAGAAATGCGTTATTCACCGTATTGTGAATATACTGCTGCACCTCTTCCTGAGTATGCGGATAATGCATGATCAGGCCTAAGCGCTGTTGCCAGCTGCGTGGATTCTGGATCGCACGCGGGGTAATCCGTGCGGCTTGCAGTGCATGCATTTTGGTGACATCCAGATGTAGGGCTTTGATTAATCCCCAACACATCAGCAGCATAATAAATGTAAATGGCAAAGCGCTCATAATCGTGGCCGATTGCAAGGCCTCTAAGCCACCGGCCAGCAAAAGGATGATGGCTAATAAAGCCATGAGTACGGTCCAGAACAGACGCTGCCAAGTCGGTGAATTATCACTTTTCGCTGTCAGATAATCAGTCACCAATGCCCCTGAATCGGCAGAAGTCACAAAGAACAGCATGACCAGTAAAGTTGCAATGATGCTGGTCACTGAGCTGAAAGGCAGATTGTTCAGAAACTCAAATAGGGCCACTGATGAATCACGCTGAACTGCCTCTAATAAGCCAGTATTGGCTTCATGCATAATGCTGTACAGTGCGGCATTGCCCATAAAGCCCATCCAGATCAGGGTAAATCCAGTCGGAATCAGCAATACACCCACGATAAATTCACGAATACTGCGCCCTTCCGAGACCCGGGCAATAAACATCCCAACAAATGGCGACCAGGAAATCCACCAGGCCCAGTACATGATGGTCCAGCCGCCAATCCAGCCACTTGGCTGATAGGCATACAGATTAAAGGTCATGCTAAACAGATTAGAGACATACTGGCCGGCATTCTGAATAGTCGTCTGTAACAGATAAATACTCGGACCTGCCACAAAGACAAAGATCAGCAACAGCAGTGCAAGCACCAAATTTAGTTCAGATAAACGTTTAATTCCTTTATCTAATCCAAAAAATACGGAAGTCGCTGCCATGGTACTCACGACAATGATCAGAATCACCTGAGTGCTAGGTGCCTGTTCAACACCAAACAGGTAATTCAAGCCTGAATTGATCTGTGTGACCCCAAAACCCAGTGTGGTGGCCACACCAAATACCGTACCAATAGTGGCAAAGGTATCTACGCCATCTCCAATCGGACCATAGATCTTTTGACCAATCAGCGGATATAAGGCCGAACGAATTTTTAAAGGCAATTGATGCCGGTAAGCAAAATAAGCTAGCGATAGGCCAACCAGCGTATAAATGGCCCAGGCATGTAAGCCCCAGTGGAAAAAGGTGACCCGCATAGATTGTTGTGCAGCCAGTACAGTTTCCGGTTCACCGGCAGGTGGCGTAACATAATGCATCACCGGTTCGGCCACACCAAAGAACATCAGGCCAATCCCCATGCCTGCGGTGAATAACATCGCAAACCAGGAGGCACTGCTATATTTCGGTTGACTATGCTCGGGCCCCAGTTTGATTTTGCCCATATCCGACAGGGCAATATAAGCCAGAAGGATGATAAATATCGCCACCGACAATACATAGAACCAGCTAAAGGACGTGGTAATCCACTGGTTCAGTTGCTGGGTAAAAACTGAAAAAGCATCGGGTGCAAATACGACCAACGCTAAAAATATCGCAATAATGGCGACAGTACTGATAAAAACATTTGGATTGATATTGGCAAAACAGGATGGTTTTGTGGAAGGCATACATCCTCCATTTTTTAAAAATTGGATCGACAAACAGCGTCAAATAATTATTGGTAAGGTCAAAATGATCAGACAGATTCAGTCTATGGGAGCTAGATCTCCTGCTATTTTAGGATGTGACACAAAATAAAGCCGTTAAGTTACTGTAACAAATACAATAAAAGGATGAGTCTCATTGCCCAGGCGGGTTTTCTCTATTTTTCACGTTCTTTTTATGCGGTAGACGTGCGATATATTGCAAGGCAATTAAGCGGGATACAATCAGCGCCAGATACATCACCCCGACAAACATCTGGATAATGGCTAGCATCCGTGCGACCGGACTGACCGGCATGATATCAGACAGTCCTGTTGCAGATTGCACACTGAAACTAAGAAAAATCAGATCCAGCCAGGGTTGATAGGCTTGCAGATCGGGATCTGAAAAGCTGTATGGCACCAAGAGCTGGCAAGTACTGTAAAGAAAGGCAAAGCCCCAGGCCAGCAAGGTAAATACCGCCCCAGCGGCAAACAGTTCATCCTTGGTCAGATAACGGTCATGAAACATATAACGCAGCAGGCCATAGGCTGCACTGAAATAAGCACCAGCTTCAAACAGGTTGGCGGTGACATGGATCCAGGTATAACGCAGTCCCAGCACAATCAGAGAGGAAAAGAAAATCGCACCGGCGACAAAGCTAAGTCCTAAAATGGTAAACATTGGAGTCTGGCGAATGACTCTGGCAATCACCAGCAAAACCAGAACACCCAGCACCCAGGTTCCCGCCCGATAAGACACGCTTTCATAACTCAATACCGACAAGATCAGGATCAGCAATTGCAGGCACAACAGCCATGCCGAAGGCAAATGGGTAAAGCTGTTCCAGAACTGTTGCAGAGATTGCTTCATAATGCCCTTCTTGTTGCTCTTCTTGTTACTATCGTCATGTAGGGAACACATTGTTATTGTTAGCAGCTTTTAACATAGCATGCTTAAATCCGCTTGCAGATATGCGATTTGTATGAAAATTACTGAAATAACGCTGCACAAATGCAGCCATCTCAATTCAATACGGCGCTTATGCTAAAGAGAAAGCTTGATTATATCTCCATAAAAAAAGCCCCTGACGGGGCTTTCTTAGCGTAGCGCAGATCTTAGTGATCCGATGCGCCTGAGATACCAATACCGGTTTGTGAACGTACAAACTGGGCATCAAAGGCTTTGCGTTCTGCCTGAGCCTGTGCCGAATTATCCGTCACAGAGAACAACCAGCAGCACAAGAATGACAATGGCATCGCGAAGATTGCAGGACCATTGAACGGGTTCACTGGCGTATCAGAAATACCCAAAGTATCGACCCATACTGCTTTAGACAGCACAATCAAGGTTACTGCGGTTACCAGACCGGCAACACCACCAATAACTGCACCACGTGTCGTCAAGCCTTTCCAGAACATAGACAATACCAGTACCGGGAAGTTGGCACATGCCGCAACCGAGAATGCCAGGCCGACCATGAAGGCTACGTTTTGTTTCTCGAACAGAATCCCGAGAATCATTGCGAAGATCGCAAGACCTAAAGTCGCGATTTTAGACATACGTAGTTCAGATTCAGGCGTGGTTTGGCCTTTCTTCAAAACGTTGGCATACAAGTCATGCGAAATTGCTGAAGCACCTGACAGGGTCAAACCAGCAACGACCGCAAGAATCGTGGCAAATGCAACTGCAGAAATGAAGCCCATGAACAGGTCGCCGCCCACTGCATCAGACAGGTGCACCGCCGCCATGTTATTACCACCCACCAGCTCCAGCTTGCCAGTCACAGCCATTTTCGCAACATCAAGGAATTGCGGGTTGTTCGATACATATAGAATCGCACCAAAACCAATGATGAAGGTTAATAGGTAGAAATAACCAATAAAACCTGTAGCAACTACGACTGATTTACGCGCTTCTTTGGCATCTTTTACCGTGAAGAAACGCA
The DNA here is from genome assembly GCF_029024105.1 of Acinetobacter lwoffii. NCBI lineage: Bacteria > Pseudomonadati > Pseudomonadota > Gammaproteobacteria > Moraxellales > Moraxellaceae > Acinetobacter > Acinetobacter lwoffii. Next base: position 2,995,678 of record NZ_CP118963.1, read on the forward strand.
TCAGGATATGTGGCAGACCTGCGGTACCAAACATCAATGCCAGACCTAAAGAAATCGCATCAATCGGATTAGATGCCAGACTACCCGGACCCATGATTTTGGTCGCATCTGTCAGGCTCAAGTCATGTACTTTTGAGTAGACACCAATCGCCTGTTCAAACATGTTGGTAAAGCTGAAGCCCACACCTTTCATAACCATGAATGCCATAAAGGTTGCACCAGACAGCAACATCACCGCCTTGATGATCTGTACCCAAGTGGTTGCCAACATACCGCCGAACATCACGTAGGCCATCATCAACAAGCCAACGATCACGACTGCAATGTTATAGTTCAGACCGAATAGAAGTTTGATCAGCTGACCTGCACCCACCATCTGTGCAATCAGATAGAACGCGACCACAACCAGTGAACTTAAAGCAGCTAAGGTACGTACCGGTTTTTCCTGTAGACGGAAAGACACTACGTCTGACAGGTTGTATTTACCCAAGTTACGCAGACGTTCTGCCACCAGGAACAATACGATCGGCCAACCGACCATAAAGCCCAGTGAATACAGCAAGCCATCAAAGCCTGACAGGAACACCATCGCGGAAATACCCAGGAATGATGCTGCTGACATATAGTCACCGGCAATCGCCAGGCCATTCTGGAAACCAGAAATACCGCCACCGGCCGTATAGAAATCTGTGGTGCTGGTGGTTTGTTTCGCTGCCCATTTGGTAATGAACAGTGTTGCACCGACGAAAATCACAAACATGATAATCGCGTGCCAGTTGGTCGCCTGCTGTTCTGCTGCACCCAGATCAGGACCAGCGAAAGCCATACCTGAGGCCATTGCAGTTGCAGCAAGAGCAATAAGAGAATTCCATTTCATCTTAGTGGTGTCCTTTTTCATGAGCAATCGCTTCGACTTCACGGATTGCTTCTTCAGTCAATTGATCAAGTTTGTTATTGGCAATGTAGGAATACACACCACACAAGATAAACGACAGGACAATGATACCCAGACCGAGTGGAATACCCCACGTAGTCACACCACCTGAAATTGAAGACAATAGAAATTCTTTGTTGTAACCAACCAGCAACATGAAACCCACATAGACAAATAGCATAATGCCGGTCAACGTCCAGCTGAGCATACTTTTCTTGCGGACCATTTCCTTGAATTTTGGATTTTGTAGAATACGATCTACTTGTACCTCATCCATAATTACTACTCCTGTAGCCCAACCTTGGGCTGCCTATTTTTTAATTCGAATTATCACTGTTGCAAGTTAACAATAATCGTAGGTGCTTGTAATTTAGACTTTGGTCGTTAAAAAATGATCAATTTAAACTGTAGCGTTCACGATGCGTTATCATAGCGGCATGCTCAGTACACATCAGGCTATATGAACAGTTGGCTCATCATAGGGGTACTCGCCCTCTATATCGCATTACTCTTTATCTGCGCTTTCTACGGGGAAAAACATGCCAGCCGGCTGAGTACCCGTGGGCGTATGCTATTGTTTAGTTTAACTTTAGGAGTGTACTGCTCCTCCTGGACCTTTTACGGCGCCACGGGTGCTGCGGTACGTGAAGGGATTATTTTCCTGCCGATCTATCTGGGTCCGCTACTCTTTGTTGCTGTCGGCTATGACATCTGGCGCCGTCTGGGACGGGTGAGACAGCATCATGCCATTTCTTCGATCGCTGACTTTGTCGCAGCACGCTATGGTAAAAGTGGTCCCCTCGCCTCGCTGGTAACCATTCTGGCGGTGGTAGCGATTGTGCCTTATCTGGCCTTGCAGTTACGTGCGATTGCCTTAAGTGCCGCCGTCATCCTGGAACCTTCCGCAGGTGTAACCGGCACGACCAATGGCGTGCTGTTTCTGACTGGGGTTCTGGCGATACTGGCGATGATGTTTGGTACCCGGCAGATTGCCAATACTGAACAGCATGGCGGGTTGATGCTGGCCGTGGCATTTGAGTCTTTTGTTAAACTTTTTGCCCTGTTGGCAGTTGCCTGTTTCTTTATGTTTGAAGCACCAGAAAATCTGGCACAGATCAGTAGCGATATCAGTACCACTTTTCATGATGTGCAACTGTTTGGCGTACCACAAAGTTTCTGGATTCAGACCTTGCTGGCGGCACTGGCCATTATCTGCCTGCCGCGCCAGTTCCATGTAGCGGTGGTTGAGCTGCGCGATGAAAAACATATCCGCGGTGCGCGGCGCTGGTTTGCGGTCTATTTGATTCTGACTACCCTGGCGATTATTCCCATTGCCAGCTGGGCGCTACATGCTGCACCACAATACCTGGCCATTCCGGATGTGGCGGTACTCTCTTTGCCACTCAGCTATAATCAGGACTGGCTCACTTTATTAGCCTTCTTGGGTGGTTTCTCTGCCTCTACCGGGATGCTGCTGGTGTCTTCCGTGGCACTGTCAATCATGCTCAGTAATGACCTGATCATGCCGGCGTTGTGGCGCTTAAAGCTGATTTCCCGGCATGACAAACGCTTGCCGCTGGTGCTGAAATTTACCCGCCGGGTCTGTATTCTGGGCGTGATGTTGATGGGCTTCCTGTTCTTCAATTTCTTTAATGATATTGACCAGTTGTCGGTTTTTGGTCTGTTGGCATTTAGTGCGGTGGCACAATTCGCCCCTGCCCTGATCGGTGGCCTGTACTGGCGTGGCGGTAGTAAACAGGGTGTCTATGCTGGACTCCTGACCGGTTTTGCCTTGTGGGCTTATACCCTGCTGTTTCCAACCATTTTGCGAAGCCTGCCAGAAGCCTATAGCAGCTTTAGCCAAAGCTTGCTGAATCAAGGGCCTTTTGGCTGGAACTGGTTAAGACCGGAAGCCCTGATCGGTTTTGAGTCTTTTGATCCACTGACGCATGGCGTAGTTTGGGCACTGGGCTTAAATACCCTGCTGTATATCTGGATTTCCCGTATTTTCCGTCCGAGTATTGCCGAACAGATTCAAGCCGAAAGTTTCTTCTATTATGAAACCAAGCCACTACCCTCGCAGAGTCCTTCTAACGAGGTCAGCTATTCGCATCAGGATGTCGCCCGTTTAAAAGTCGGTGATCTGATTACCCTGGCTAAACGCATTACCGGCGAAGGCCCAACCACACGCGCTTTCCAGCAGTTCTGCACCCAAAACAGTGTTGAGCTGAATGAAAACAGCAGTGCCAATGGCATGTGGTGGCGTTTCACCGAACAGTATCTGGCGGGGACTATCGGGGCAGCCTCGGCACGTACCCTGTTGACCACAGCTATGGTTAATAATGGTTTGGCATTGGGTCAGGTCGCCAATATTCTCGATCAGGCCTCGCAATGGCAACGCTTTAATCAGAACCTGATCATGACCATGATTGATCACATGACCCAAGGGGTCAGCGTAGTTGATGAAAATATGTGCCTGGTAGCCTGGAACAATCAATATCTGAAACTGTTCGATTATCCGACCGATATTGTCTATGTCGGTTGTCCAATCGCAGACCTGATCCGTTATAACGCTGAACGTGGTGAATGTGGCCCGGGCTCGGTTGAAGAACATGTACGGAAACGGATTCACTGGATGCAGGTCGGCAGTGCCCATGAATTTGAACGGATTCGTAAAGATGGCCGCGTCATTCAGATGCGCGGCAATCCGATCGAAGGCGGCGGGTTCGTTACCACTTTCGCCGATATTACTGCCTTCCGTGAAAATGAAGCCGTGCTTGAAGCCCGCGTTCAGGACCGTACCCAGCAGCTGGCCGATGCATTGTCCGAGCAGCAACTGGCGCGTGAACAGGCCGATAAGGCCAATATGTCAAAAAGCCGCTTCATTGCAGCCGCCAGTCATGACCTGTTGCAGCCAATGCATGCCGCGCGCCTGTTCAGTACCGCACTCGAACAAAGTGTGCAGAATGATGAAGACCGCAAGACCTTACAACAACTGGATCGTGCTTTGCATGGTGCAGAAAGCATGTTGTCTGCCCTGCTGGATATTGCCCGACTGGAAGGCGGCACCATTCAGCCGAAACGTCAGGCTTATCCGCTGCATGACCTGCTCAGCGATCTGGAACTCCAGTTCAAATCCATCGCTGCACAGCGTGGTATCAAGTTCAGTGTGCATGATGCACAGTTCTGGATTGATACCGATCCACAATGGATTCGCCGCATTATCCAGAACTTTGTCAGCAATGCGTTGCGTTATACTGCCAGAGGTAAAGTGGTGGTCGGTGTATTACGTTCGAGCAGCAGACCGAATCATATCCGTATTGGCGTCTGGGATACTGGCCCGGGCATTGCCGAAGAACAGCGCATCAAACTGTTTCAGGAATTTGAAC